>CAYNGB010000006.1:0-129843 GCA_964396795.1 uncultured Occallatibacter sp.
AGTGTCGGAGATGTGCCCGGTCTAAAATGTCGGTTAACTGCCCGGCCGTTCAGTCAGGTATAGACCGGTCGGATGCCTGAGCGCTCGTTCCCTCATTTCGATTGTGCGACAGGGGTGGGTTATATTCTGCAAAAGCTGGTTGGGACAGGTGGTGAGGGGCGGAGTTTTCCCTTAGCTGGGGGAAGTTAAAGAGTGGAAGAATGAGGGTTGAGGCCCCCAGATTCTGAAAGTCCAGACCTGGGGGCCGGGGCAATTCAAGGTGGTCAATGTGCAGAGGTCATGGAGTACGGGAGTTCGAGTTTCTGCATCGACCAGTTCGCTTCAGCTTTGGTGCTCATCACAAAGCGTAGCTCGCCTCCGTCCATCAATTCGTTGTGCCGGATGAATAGGCGCCCAAGTGGCTTTCCGCTCAGTGTGACCGACTTGATGTATGCATTCGACGAACTCAAATGTTCTGCAACGATCCTGAACGTGTTTCCGTTGGGAAGGTGCAGAGTGGCCTGGTCTACAAAGGGACGGCCAATTACATATTCGTTCGACCCTGGCGCGACGGGGTAGAACCCCAGCGATGTGAAGATAAGCCAGGCAGACATCTGTCCAAGATCGTCGTTGCCCACAAGACCGTCGGGCGCCGTACGATACTGTGACTCGACGATCTGGCGAAGCCGCTCCTGTGTGCGAACGGGAGCCCCTGCATAGTCGTACAGGTAGGCGAGGTGATGACTCGGCTCATTGCCGTGGATGTATTGCCCGATCATGCCGCTAATGTCCTCGACATCGGCATATTGGTGCGGGTCTACCTTGGAATCGAACATCGCGTCGAGCTTGCCGATGAGTTGCTGGCTGCCCCCAAGCAGATCGATGAGCCCTTGTTCATCCTGCGGTTGAAACCAGGAGTATTGCCATGAATTGCCCTCGGTGAAGCCGCTCCCGGCTCCAGCGCGGGCAGGATCAAACGGAGTGCGGTAATCGCCGTTCGCCAGACGGGGCTCTACAAAGCCATCTTTAGCATTGAAGTTGTTGCGCCAGTTTGCCGCTCGCTTGTTGAAAGCGTCAGCCAACTCAGCATGATTCATCGCTTTGGCCATTCGTGAAATAGTCCAGTCGTCGAAGGCATACTCGACCGTCTTCGAGGCTGCTTCATCATCGTGGTCGACAGGGACATAGCCGAACCGCATGTATTCTTCCAGGCTTCCATACGGCGCATATGTGGCGCTGGCGACGACGGCACGAAGCGCTCCCTCGGCATCGAATCCGCGAATGCCCTTCATGTAGGCGTCCACGATTTCCGGTACAGCGTGATAGCCGATCATGCACCAGGTTTCGATTCCCTGTTCCTGCCAGATGGGCAGAATTCCAAACGGGCTCTCGCGGCGGGAAGCAAGCATGGAGTTCACCAGATCGCTGGTGCGTGCCTCCGGCTCAAGAATGGTCATCAGCGGCTGCTCGGCGCGAAATGTATCCCACAGGCTCAGGTTCGAAACGAATTGAAAGCCGGCTGCGTGGTGCACCTGATTGTCAGGGCCGCGATAGCTGCCGTCGACATCCATGGTCAGGTTCGGCGACATCATCGCGTGATACAGCGCCGTGTAGAGGCCCTTCTGCACGTCCGGTGGCGCTGCGATGTCCACCCGTTGGAGTTCCTTCGTCCAAGCGACCCTGGCTGCAGCATGTACCGCGTCGAAGTCGAACGCGGGCACTTCGGCATCCATGTTCGCGATGGCGTTGTCCTCACTGACGGGCGAGAGCGCCACCTTGACGACGAGCGGCTGCGGCTGGAGCTTGAATCCGAAGACTGCAACGATGCCGCGGCCTTCAATAGCCTGCGTATCTTCAGGAGTGGTGCCGGGGGTCTTGAAACCGTGATATTCCACTGGCGCGGGCTCACGGTTATATAGGCTGTGTTGCTCAAACGGTTGCGAGAACCTTATTGCAAAGTAGAGTTGACGGCCGGGGGCCCAGCCACGCGTTTCGCGCATACCGGTGACGGTCCCGTCGTCGTGAATGCGCAGACGCGACCAGAGCACTTTGCCAGGATAGTTGTAGATAGAGGAACGAAGGTCGAGTAGAACATGCGCCGGCTTGCCCGCAGGGTATGTATATCGATGCACACCGACACGGGCGCTCGCCGTCAACTCGACATGGACACCGTAGTCGAGTAGATCGACCGCATAATAGCCGGGCTCAGCCCGTTCTTGCTGGTGAGTGAAGCGGGAGCGATATCCCGACCCAGGTTTCTCGACGTCACCCGGCTCGAGCCGGACATCGCCGCTAATCGGCTGGAGCAAGACGTCACCGAGATCGGAGTGTCCACTGCCGGAAAAGTGGGTGTGCGAGAATCCGAGGACTGTGGTGTCCTCATAGCGATAGCCTGATGCCCACTTGTAACTCTGCTTGAAGGGCCGAATCTGTGTGTCGGGAGAGAGCTGCACCATTCCGAAGGGCACAGTCGCGCCCGGAAACGTATGGCCGTCCGGTCCGGTCCCAATGAATGGATCGACCAAGGCGAGCCTGTCCTGTGCCGAGGGAATCGATTGCGCGTGCGTTACGCGCTGCCCCATGAAGAGCAGTGCACCGAAGACTACAGGCGCAACCTTCAACGCGACGCAAATGCTTTGCCGGGCGAGGGAGATTTCAGCCTCGAAAATCAAGGCCGTGGATTTCATCAACTTCGGACTTAACTGGACCACAGGTGACCGCCTCCGATCAACGTTGCATGCGATAAAGTTGAAGCGGTCCCAGGCTGCTCATTAAAGGTTCGCTCAACGGTCAGTGCGCTGCCGCCGTCGCCTTGGCTTCTTCCGGGCTGGGCCTGCGCATCAGGAAAGGCAATGGTACCAAGAAGAGAATGATAAACCCAAGAATCCAGAATGAGTTGGCAAAGCTGAGCACATTCGACTGCAAATTGACTTGCGCCGAAAGCTGCGCTAAGGCGCGATGCGATGCCTGGGAGGGACTGGCGCCCATGGCGATGAAGTTTTGCGTCATGGCCTGAAGCTGCCGCTCGAAAAACGGGTTCGCGTGATTGGTGTGAGCGGTGAGTGCAACGCGGTGCGTCTGGTCCTGGCGGGCGATGAAGTTGTTGAGGAGCGAAACACCAATGCCTCCGCCCAAGTTGCGCAAAAAGTTGCTGATGCCCGAGACCTGATTGAATTTGTTCCGCGGGATTCCAACGTAATTCAGCGTACTGATGGGAATGAAGATCAGCGGAATCCCAATCACCTGGACGATTCGATAGCCCACCATGGTTTGGAAGCTGACGCCGTAGTGAATGCTGGTAACGTGAAAGAGCCCGAAGGACGTGAGAGCGAAACCGCATGCGATGATGACCCGCGGGTCGAATTTGGTGGCCAGAATGCCGGCGATGGGCATCATAAGGGCAAGTGCGATAGCACCGGGCGAAAGCGCCATGCCCGCCTGCTGTGCGGTGTAGCCGAGATCGTTTTGCAGAAATTGGGGCAGCAGAATGGTGGTGCCGTTCAAAACCATGCCGAGAATGAAACTGAATGTGACAGCCGTGGCGAAGTTCCGCCTGCTCAGCAGCCGCAAGTCCATGATGGGATTCTCGTGCGTGAGCTCGCGAATGACCAGCGCTACGAGCGCGGTAATAGAAATAACCAGGCTGATGAGGATGGCATGGGACGAGAACCAGTCGTTCTCCTCACCCTTGTCGAGCACGTACTGCAAAAAGCCCACGCCGATGACGATGAGACCGATGCCGATATAGTCCACGCGAAAGTTGGACTTGATCGCGTTTCTTAGATAAGCAGGATCGAACACAATGCGCTGGGTAAGGAAGAGCGAAAGAATGCCGATGGGCACGTTGATGAGGAAGATCCAGTGCCAGCTATAGTTGTCTGTAATCCACCCGCCAAGCGTAGGGCCGATGGCTGGCGCAACCAAGATGGCGACGCCATACATGGCGAAGCCCATACTGCGCTGTTTGGCTGAGAATGTGTCGGCCAGGATGGCCTGCTCGGTGGGCTGCAAACCTCCGCCTCCGGCGCCCTGGAGGATGCGGAAGAAGATGAGCATGGGCAGGCTGGGCGCCAGCGCGCAGAGGAACGAACTGATAGTGAAGATGGAAACGCATCCCATGTAAAAGCGCTTACGCCCAATCACGTTGGAGAGCCATCCGCTCATGGGCAGCACAACCGCGCTGGAAACCAGGTAGCTTGTGATGACCCAGGTGCTTTCTTGCGAGCTGGCACCAAGTGTTCCTGCAATGTGCGGAAGAGAGACGTTAGCGATCGAGGAGTCGAGCACTTCCATGAACGTGGCCAACGTCACGGTCATGGCCACGATCCATGGATTGATTGGCGGACGCGCAGACGGCGCATAGCCGGCAGTGGTGATTTCGCTTGTCTCAGTCATGGGTTAATCCAGGCGCACCTTAGGTTCGACTGACATTCCCGGACGCAGCTTGTCCATGTCCTTCTGGCCGGCATTAAAACGAACGCGAACCGGAAGACGCTGAATCACCTTCACATAATTTCCGGTAGCATTCTCAGGAGGGAGAACGCTGGTGCGCGAACCGGTGACCGCCGGCATGCTCTCCACTGTGCCGTCGAATGTTTCGTGCAGCGCGTCGACATGGATGCGCACATGTTCGCCGGGATGAATGCGAGCCAACTGCGTTTCTTTGAAGTTGGCCGTGACCCACAGGTCATCTGTCTGGACGATCATGAAAAGCTGCTGGCCTTTGCCAATGCGCGCGCCTACCTCAGCACTGCGCTGCGTAACTACGCCGCCAACCGGGGCCTGAACGCGGCAATAGTCAAGGTTGAGGCGGCTCTGCTCCAGCGCTGCCTGCGTGGCTTCAGCGTTGGCCTGCTGGCCTTTGATATCGGCCTCGCGAATGGCGACTTGCAACGGTGCACTGCGCTGCGTTTGCTCAAGCCTGCTTCGCTGTTCAGCCAGTTGAGCCATGCGCTGCTCAACGGTCTTTTGCGCAGAAGCAACTGATGCCTGGTTTGAAGCTACGGTCTGCGCCTGCGCCGCAGCGGCGGCCTTGTAGTGGTCGTAGTCCGCACGTGCTACCTCCTGCTTGTCAAAAAGATTCTGGTAGCGCGCAAAGTCAGCCTGGTCGCGTTCGTTGACGGCCTGAGATTCCTTCAACCTGGCAATCGCGCTGTCCAGGTCGTGCCGTGCCGCGGAGAGCTCAGCCTCTGAGCCTGCCACCTCAGCTTGGCGCGTGGACAGATCGCCCTGATTGCTGATTACTGTCATGGGCAAGTTGGGATGCGCAGCGCTTAATTGCGCCACGGCCTGATCATGCTGCGCGCGCGCCTGCTCGAACGCGATTTCGTCGTCGCTCGGGTCGAGTTCCACCAGGAGCGTCCCGGCCTTGACATCCTGGTTGTCGTCCACGTGAACAGCCCTGATGGTCCCATCGATGCGCGACGCGATCGGGTTCAGGTGGCCGTCAACCTGTGCATCATCCGTGTCTTCGAAACCACTGCTGTAGAGGTACCAGCCGACTCCGGCGACCAGCAGCACCAGAACGACCCCGCCGATCAGGAAGGGATTCACAAGGCGGCGCGGTTCGGCGGGCTCGGAGAGGCCAGTATCCGCCGGGACTCCTGTGACGGGTGGCGCCGTTTTAGTATTTGTATCTGTATCCATGCTCATTTACTGACTCCCTTTGAATAAGTCGGGAAGGATTTTCTCAGCTTCTCCCATAGCGTGGGCGAGCGAAATCCTGGCCAGGTTCTGCGCGAAGAGGCTGCTGACATAGTCGTGATCCGCTGAAGCCAGCTCCTCCTGTGAGTTCACGACCTCAACGGAGTCCGCCACGCCCACCGCGAAGCGGTCTTGAGATTGCTGAAGAATTGAGAGCGCGAGCTTGCGGTTGCTCTCGGCTGTTGTTACTTGGTCGTTGGCCACGGTGAGATCAATCCAGGCATTGCGCACGTCGAGTTCCACTGTGCCTCGCTGGCTTGAGAGCTCGGCGCGGCGTTCCGTCAGCACGGCGTCAGCCTGCGCAGTGTCAGCGCGGGTGCGGCCGCCGTTGAAGATGGGAACGTTTAGCGAAGCGCTGGCCTGAAAAACTCCGTTGCCCGTGTTGGGATTGACGCCCTGGATTCCGTATTGCCCGCTGACGCCGACCGACGGAAGATACTCGGCCCCCGCAGCCTTGCGCGCTTCTTCCGCTGCGCGCAGTTGGGCTTCGGCTGCCCTCAAATCGAGCCGCTGTGTCCATGCGCGGCGCACAAATTCCTCGACAGGTGCGCTTTCGCCGGGCTGCGCCTGTAGCTTTTCAGCAATGGAAATGTCCACACCCGCGTGCAGCCCGATGAGGCGTGCCAGCGCATTCTTCTGCTTCTGCATGTCGCCAAGTTGCGAACGAAGACGCTGCTGCTCCGTTTGATATTCGACAAGGCTGCGATTCGCATCAATCGGCGCTTTGTTTCCCGCATCGGCCTGCGCGCGGGCCTGCTTATAGCTGGCCTCGGCGTACTGCACCTCCACGCGCTGCTCGTCAATGAGTGCGGCGGTCGCCATCAACTGCAGATAAGAGCCGGTGACCGCCAAGATCACTTCTTCGCGCGCCTGGAGTACGTCCAGGCCGGCCGCATTTGCGGACTGACCGGCCGAGCGATAGTTGTGGATCGCGGTAAAGTCCATGACATTCTGCTGCAGCGATCCGTGCAGATCGTAGTAGTGGAATGGCGCTGTTGTGGACGGAAGACTGAAGCTGCCGATACTGCCGAACAGACTTGAGTTGAAACCCTCTGCCACCAGGTCTATTTTGGCGGAATTCTCTGAGAGGTTCGCGCTGATGTTGGGCAGGAGGGAACTACGGGCGGAGATCCGCTGCGCCTGGGCCTGGCGCGACGCCGTGTCGGCGCCGATCTTCCCCAGGTTGAACTCAAGGCCGCGATGCACGGCCTCAGTGAGCGTGAGCGTGATGGAGCCTTCCGTCGCGCCGGGATCGAGCGCGCTGGAGGAGTATGCGCCCTGCACGCTGACCTGCGTATTGAGTGTGTTCACGCTCGAGTTTATTGCCGGCGTGGCAGACTGCTGCTCTGAGGCTCCGCCTTGTTGACCGGCGAAGAGGGGGAGCTGGACGGCGTGCGTGCCTGATCCGGACTGCTGCGCCCACACCGTGCAGGCTGCAAAAGTGAGGAAGAGGGTAGCACCTGCCAGGCCGTGTCCAGAAAGGAGGATGAAGGGCGCGGCGGCGTTCTGCAGGGATTTGAATTTTCTGATTAAATACATACGCGTTTGTATTATTATGCAATCAGCGATAGAATCCGTCAAGAGGAAACTCGCATGGTCCCTTTGCTAGAGATAAGTAAGAACAAACACCAGCTTCGCACCGAGGAGACGCGGACGAAGATTCTGGATGCGGCCGAGGCTGTCTTTTCAGAGCAAGGCTTTGAGAAAACACAACTTGAAGAGATAGCGGCGCGGGCGGGCTACACCCGTGGCGCGATCTATGCGCACTACGACAGCAAGGAAGATCTGTTCCTCGCCCTCATGGAGCAGCGCGTCTTGACCAGATTCTTCGCCATTCGGCGGGTGATCGAAGCCGAGCCGACGATCAGCAAGAGGCCGGAGATCTTCAGACGCTGGATCGCGGTCCAGGCAGGTGATCATACATGGGGTACGTTGATGCTCGAGTTCAAGCTATATGCGCTGCGCCGGCCGGAATCGCGAGAGAAGCTGTTGCACATGTATGAGCTGATGGCCAAGGCTTCGGGACGCGACTTTATCGAGCTGCTGTTTGGCGCCAATCTCGACAAGGCCGCGCGAGCGGCCGTGGAGCGCCGGCTGGTTATCCTGGGCGCTATCATGAGCGCGGTCAACCTCGAAAGCCACTTCCGTCCGAAGCTGCTGCCCAAGCAGCAAGTGCAAACAGTTCTTAACGAACTGTACGAGGCCCTCATTCGTAACTGAGCGATACCGCTGCGCAAAGAGCAACTTGCTCTTCATCACTGCGTCATTTGCAGCCGTAGCGCACCCTGGTTGACGGCTTTGATCCTGACTCCTTCGGCTGTCTTTGATGCAACGCCGTTCACTACGCCCAGGGAATAGTCGAAGCCGTGGAAGCGATAACTCAGCCGCTCGGCAGTAACTTCCTGCAGCGCACTGCGGTTTGCAACCCATTCGAACGTGAGACCAAGCCGCGAATGCGACGGTGCGCCGGCCAGGGTAAACGCAATCTCGCGTTCGCCAAACACGAAAATCAACTCCCCTCCGCCCGACAGAGGCACAGTGGTGCGTAGCGTTGAACCGGATTGACTCACGGTAGGCAAGCCATTCATGGCGAGCGGCGTGTCTCTGCCATCCTGCCCGACCGATACAAACCGGCCCATGGCTCGCACTCCGGCGCGACCAGCATGCACTTCGTCATCGCTCCAGTGGTAACCGTCAAGGACCGCGAGCATGCGCTGTTCGATACCATGTTGTCGCGTAGGTTCTGTCAGATATGGCTGAGGGAATCGGTCATCGTAGACGTGTAAGTCGCGGAGATAGAACTGATCACCAAGAAAGTGCAGATTCGCACGGAAGTATTTGCTTTGATACCAGACAGTCCGCTGCGGAGGATTGTCTTTTCCGAACGGATCTTTCAGCATCACCTGTGCTTGTGTTGGCGTTGACTTGAAGGAGTTCTTGAAACGACGCCCCGTGGCACCCATCGTCTCGACAACCAGGCTACCTTCGCTACGAAAATGTGCGAGTTTCTCCATCTGCATGGGATATGCCTTGCTCATCTGCGGCCAGCCGAAACTATTTTCCTGGCCGAGTTGCGCATAGGCGAGAGACTGGGTTGGCGCGTGGGCCACCATATTGAAAAATGCGTCGACAAAGATCTCCGACTGACCTGATGGCCAGACTGGCTCCATTGTGTCGGGGTACGAAGGCTGATTGTCGTAGTAGTAGACCGGATATTGTCCCAGCAAGCGGAAGATCGGAGTGGAGATCTGATTCTTCGCATTCTGCGCCGGACTCCACGCATTCTGGCGGCAGGGATAGTAGGCTGCGATCGGAGCTCCCCAAATCGTGAAGCCGTCCGTGGCTAACTGATCGCGACAGTTTCCAAAGGCATCGATTCCATAGTGATCGGAGAGATGTGCAGCGGTAATCGCATCCAGGTTCCACGCAGCCACTGTCTTGGCATCGCGACCGAAGATGCGTTTGAAGGTGGCCATGGCAGTGTCAGCGAGCTTGCGGCGCTCATCGGGCGTGTAACCGATGGCATATGCAACGGGCACATGGTAATCCCACTCCCATTGCGGGTTGCCACGCCAAGCGACGCCTGCGTCGTTGCAGATTCGCCGATTCATCTCGAACCAGATTCCGGTCTCATGATCCAGAGGCATCTCAGCCTTGAGAAATTCAACAAACGGTCCTTCGACAAGCGCATCGTACTGCAGCAACCAGGTGGCGGGGAATTTATGAGTCTTAATCAGCGCCATCTGTTGTCGCACCGGCTGGATCAAATCAGTAACTTCCCTCGGCTCTTCTGCACGAATGAAATTCATGATGTTGATAGCGCGCCATGGTGAGACTTGAGTGAGTGTCTCCGCCGGCAAAGAAGGCAGGACGCTGGACACCAGGACCGTCTTGAGGGCGCCAGTTATTACTTCTCGTCGCGTGAGAGAACTCTG
Source organism: uncultured Occallatibacter sp. (assembly GCA_964396795.1). Lineage (GTDB taxonomy): Bacteria > Acidobacteriota > Terriglobia > Terriglobales > Acidobacteriaceae > Telmatobacter. Next base: position 9,618 of record CAYNGB010000006.1, read on the forward strand.
ATGATGTCTTGCCGGTATCTTCGCCATATGTAACGTTTTACCAGAGTTGCCCGAAGACGCGGCTGGGCCTTGGTGTGAACAGGGGGCTATTCCTGTTCCCCTTGGCGGGCTACTTCTTTGCTCAGAGGTACTGGATGAGGACTCGTTTCATGTACTTGCTCTCAAGCAACTGCGCAATTCGCTTGACGATATTGCGGCGAAGGTCGAGCTCGACGGGAATGTTAGGATCCTGATGCGCCTCATTGATCCTGGTGCCGACAGCGAACTTCACAATATCGCTGTCGAGCAGCATTCCTGCCAGCCGCACAGCCGGATTCGACTCCATCTCCTCAGGAGCGAAACCCTCCTCAAGCAGGCGAAGTACCTCACCCAATGTGAGGGTACCTTCCGTTACCAGGTCGAATCCTTCCATCCTGGCAGATGGTGGGACTTTTGAATGGAGTTGCTGCCGCATATCAATCTGAATGGTGCGATTGAGGAGCCGTGAGATGATGTTGGCCGTCGTCCCTCCGCAAATGACTTTGCGTCCAGGAGTGCATTCCGCCATCATAGCGAGATCGTGGTCGTGAGCGCGATTAAAAGGAGCCCCGGTGATTACAAGCAGTTGGCGGGGGCTGCGGAAGTAAACTACGCCACATGTGATGTCATCCTTTGCGCTGAGACCGTCGACTTCTTCAGCTCTTGCGACCAGAAGGCGCGACAACTCGCGGGCGGAAATATAGGGATACCGGTCGATCTTTTCGCGTATGAATTTCTCTACATTCTCCAATCCCCATCCGAGGGGGGTGCGGAACTCTCCCATGCCCGCCTGCGTGATGCCATCGGAAAAAAAGATGATGCGGTCTTCGCGCTGAACATTGAAGTTTGAATAGCTAATGACGCGGTCGTGCCAGCGTTCAGGACGCACCATCGTCTTTTGAACACTCAACTCGCCCTTGGGACGGATGAGCAAGAAGGGCGGGTTGCCGTGTTCGATGATTCGGGTTTCGCCGGTGCTGGCCATGTCGACGACGGTGAAGGTCGAATAGCTGATCTTGCGCACGCTGCATATGGGCAGAGTGTCCATGATGATTTCGGCCGATCTGCGAATATCCATTGCGCTGGCGGCGAACTTCAATGCCATGGTCGCCGTCATGCTCGCGAGGACGCTGGCTTTTACGCCACTACCAAGGCCATCGGAAAGCACAGTAACAATGCGGCCTTCCTGCTTGACCGTCTGAGAGAGAAAGACGTCGCCGGAAATTAACTGGCCGCTCTTGGCTCGCTGGCACGAGTCGACCTCGATAAAGCTCTCTGCGCCGGTCAATGCTGTCCTCCGGTGCCGATGTCGTCAACTTCCTTGGGGCTGAACGAACGCACGATTGAATTCAGAATGATTTCAGAATCGGCAGCGTTCTCCCCGAGAAGGTAGGCAATCTGTTGTACCGTTTTGAGGTTCTTCTGGATGACCTCCCGGGCGCGGTCAATGATCTGCTCCTTCTGGAAAATGGGCTCGGTGATGTCGCGAAAGATTCCGCACATTACGCAATGAGGTTCAATGGTGAAGATGCTCGTGTTCAGGATGCTTCGCTGATAGCGAATGTCGTGGCCAACGATGTCCTCGCTCGAGTCGAGCACCCGATGGAACAAATAGGAGAACGGCATCACAGCGCTTAGAGCACTGCCTTCGAGATTCTTGGGCTGCACGTCATCGGCTGAGAATAAGTGAACAAAATTTGAGTTGCACTCGATGATTTTCAGGTCGTCATCGACGATGACAACGGCTGACGGCATTTTTTGGAGAAGCGCATTGGCTTTCTTTTGCGCCAGCTTGCGCGTATATGTGGCGCACATCATACGCTCGGCATTGCGGAGGATGAGGGCGCGAGCAAAATCGCGGCATGAGTCGTATCCGCATGCACCACAGTTGAGCTCGTCGTCGGCGGAGTACTTTCCCACCGTGCGCAATGCCTCGCGCAATTGCAGATCACTGTACCCGTTGCGCGCGACCGGAGATACATCATAGCTGCAGGTAATGGGCAACGAGGGCTTGCGCGGAAATTCGCCGGCTGGCTTTGCGTAATGAACTATGTCGTAGCGGCGGCGCGCGATTGAAGTGTTACGCGCGGCCTTCGGCCCGTTGATGCAGGAGCCGGGGCAAGCGCTCATCTCAAAAAAGATGTTGTGCTCGGGCTTCCAACTGGAAATATCCTTCAAAGCCTGCTCAACATCGGGCATGCCAGAGATCGACATAAACTTGAGGCTATTGATATCGTGGCTGCCGGTGAGGCCTGGGGCCATGCCGCCTTCAATGGGGAACAGCGCTCCTTCTTGCGCCTCCTCCGGCTCAAAGCGATCTTCAGGCGAGTCCGAAGTCTCAGCGAGATTAATGTTCTTTTCGAGAAGCCAACAGTTCAGATCTTCAAACGTGAGCACCACGTCGAGAAGTTCGGGATGCTCTTCAGCCTCCTTTTTCTCTGCAATGCAGGGCCCAATCGACACGATCGCAATGTCGTCGCCATAGTGCGCGCGCAGCATTTTGCAATGGGCGAGCAATGGGGAGAGGACATCGCAAACATTGGGTAGGCATTCCGGATGATATTTCCGGATGAAATCCACGACTGCCGGGCATGCCGAAGAGATCCATACCTTATTCGGCTCGCTAGACATCAACGAGAGGACGCTGGCCGAGACCTGCTGAGCGCCCAACGCGGTTTCAGATACGGCAAAGAAGCCTAACTTCTTAAAGGCATGAACCAACTGCCCCGGCCGCACGCCGGGATACTGCGCCGCAAACGAAGGAGCGAGGGAAGCGATCACTGTGCGTCTGCAGTTCAAAAGGGCCTTGGCAGCAGGCAAATCGTCGCACACCTGCTTCGCACTGCTGGGACAAGTCAGCGTGCAATTGCCGCACAGGATGCAGAGTTCCGGCACGACCTGAGCACAGTTGTCCTGAACTCGAACCGCTTTCACCGGGCATCCGCGGATGCACTTATTGCAATCCTGGCATTCGTGTTTCCTGGTTTTAATGAAATTAATCCGCTCCATGCTGCCCCCGCGACGACTTTCCTAACTGGTCAAGAAGCTCCCGCAACTTTGCCGCCGTGACACCGTGGTAAGTCTTTCCACCGATGCTGAGGTTGGGACCCTGCATGCACTCGTCCTGGCAGAGCTTACCTGTCATGCGAATTGAGGCTTTCAATCCGTGGCGCTGCACATGCGCGTTGATCATGGCAAGATTCTCTGAGTTTCCTCGCGCGAAGCAGGAACTCCCGAGGCAGATCACAATCTCTACTGGGCCTTCATCCGGGTTCATGACTCACCTCTCTATGCCTGCAACTGCACCAAGTTCGAGCCGGCATCAGGCATGATGCCTACGGGAGTTTCGATGATTCCTCTTCCGCCTGGGCCATGTCCCGCAAAACGGCCGAGGGAGTGAATCTGTCCGCGCAGGCATTGATTGCAATCGGTGGCGCTCTCATCAATGCAGGCCTTCGCCGGATAAATCTCATAAAGCCGACGGTACTTCGACGGCGTCAGATTTGGCATGACAACGTTTGCGCCGACTTTTAAGCCTAGCTTGCGCCCGTCGACCTTGTTGATTGTGGCCAGGGCCGTGGTGCTGGGAATGTTTGCATCGGGGCAGACAATGCGCGTGAGGGCAATCATCTTGTAGACCATCTCTTCACTGCTTGGCGCTTGTGCGGATGGGCTGATCGCCGGACGCAGCGTGCCGGATCCAAGGGGCGTGGCGGCGTGCGCAATATAGGGGCCGATGCCGATCATGTCGAGATTCAGGGCACGAAACGTCAGGATGTCTTGCGCGAGGCTCTCGAACGATTGGCCTGGAATGCCGACCATGACACCGCCTCCCGCCTCATAGCCAAGGCTCTTCAACTGACGGAGCAGGGCTAAGCGGCCTGGTGCGTCGGAATAGCGATGGGGGTGAATAGTCCGAAACAGATTTTCGTCCGAGGTCTCAAAGCGGAGCAGGTAGCGGTCGGCGCCTGCTAATCGCCAGATCTCGAATTCGTCTCTGTTGCGCTCACCCAGACTGAGCGTCACCGCGAGTCGAGTTTCGCGTTTGATCCACCAAATGATCTCCTCGACCCACTTCGCAGTGAGCATATCGTCTTCACCGGCCTGCATCACGACTGTGCCATATCCGAGCCTTTCAGCCTGGAGGGCACAGTTGAGAATCTCTTCTCTCGTCATGCGATAGCGGGGCAGGTCGCGATTGGCATGGCGCAGTCCGCAATACATGCATTGCCGCGCGCAGTGACTTGAAATCTCGATCAGCCCGCGAAGGTGCACGGCGTCGCCGACGTGCTCCTTGCGGACAGTGTCGGCCCGTTCATACAACTCCTGGAGGCGGGCAGGGCGGCTTTCGCAGAGCCATTCGAGGAGATCGAGTTTGGTGACTTCAGTCACGCTTAGTCGACCATGCTCATGATGGTTTCATCACAGTGAGACAAGCTGTTTGCAAGTTGAGTTTCCAAATGCTTTTGCCGTTCTTCCTTATAGGCAGACAGTGCCTCCGGGAAGGGCTCCAAGGCACGCTCAAGAATGCCTAACGAATAAGCGATGACGAGGCCGTAGTTCGTAATTGGGACAAGTTGACGTTGGCACTCGCGAATCCGATTCAGCATCTCGCGACGATTCCACATACACGCCCCGCAGTGGATCACAAGCTTGTAGGGCGAGAGATCTTGAGGGAAGTCGCGTCCTTTGACCGTGGTGAAATGCAGCTCGCCCCCTACGTATTTCTGAAGCCAGCGCGGGATCTTCACGCGCCCGATATCTTCTTCGACGGGGTGGTGCGTGCAAGATTCGGCCACCAACACGCGGTCGCCCGGTCGCAGCATATCTACGGCGACGGCTGCCCTGGTCTGCGCAACAAGATCGCCCTTCAGCCGTGACAAAAGGATGGAGAACGCGGTGAGTGGAATGGAATCCGGAGTGATGCGCGCAACCTGCTCGAATACCTGCGCGTCAGTGACAACTATCCGGGGAGGAGTCTTCAGGTTGTCCAGCGCCTTCTGCAGTCCGGCGTCTTTTACCACGACGCAGGAAGATTCGCCGTCAAGAAGATCGCGAATGGACTGGGCCTGCAACTGCTTGATGCGGCCCTTGGGTGCTTCCTTGTCAATCGGCATCACCAGGACTGCTGTTTCATCAGGCCCAACCAGATCGCGGAGAACCACCTGCGGCTCGACAGACTCCGCCGGTGCGATTTCCCAGAGCTTCGCGCGAAGTTCATCCACCCCTTCGCCTGTAGTTGCGACGAGTTTGGCATAGTGGAGACCCTGCTGCTCGAAGCGAATCAGGTGATCAATCTCAGGGCGGCGCAAGTCCACCTTATTTAGTGCAACTACTACGGGAATTCCGTGGGAGCGGAGTTCAGCCAGGAGCTTTTCCTCGAACTCGGTCCACACGCCACACTCGGTAACCAGGACACCGACATCAGAACGCGCGATCACCTGACGCGTCTTCTCAATGCGCTGCGCACCGAGTGCCCCGACATCATCCACTCCGGCGGTGTCCACAAAGAGCACCGGTCCGATGGGCAGAAGCTCCATTGGCTTCTCGACCGGATCAGTGGTGGTGCCCGCAACCTCAGACACGATGGAGACCTTCTGCTGGGTAATGGCATTCAGCAGGCTTGATTTGCCGACGTTGCGGCGTCCGAAGAAACCGATATGAAGCCGAAACCCTTTCGAAGTTGCCCGTATCATGATGATCTTCTCCTCTTTCGCTTCTAGATGAAAACATCGCGTTCGCCGCCGCGGACCTTATTCAACATCGGCAGGGCGCAAGCAGTTTGTTGGCCGTCCATGTGTTGCAGTTCAATCGAGATGAGACTTTCGCCCGCCGATCTTGTGGCAGGGCCGGCGTAGTCGCAGAGGTACTCCTGAAAAGTGGAAAGCGCGTTGGGATGGCAGTGATATTTGATCTCTCCCGGCTTGGCAAGATCCATGAAGTCCTGTCCGGTGCGGCCGGTGCGGTAACAAGCGGTACAGAACGATGGCACAAAGCCGAGCGAGACGACATCACGGACGACCTCATCGACAGAACGATGGTCGCCCAGTTGGAACTGGCTGCCGTTTGGATCGCCTTCGCCATCTTTATAGCCGCCTGGATCAGTGCGACTGCCGGCTGATATTTGCGAGATGCCAACTTCAAGGGTTTCACGGCGCACTGTCGCTCCTTCGCGGGTGGACATGATCATTCCCGTGTAGGGCACAGCCAGACGCATGATCGCGATCATCTTGAGAAAGTCGGCGTCGCTGACTGGATGCGGAGGGCGAGAAGCGATATCTGAGCCCACTGCCGGCTCCATGCGAGGAAAGCTGATGGTATGCGGCCCAACACCAAACTTCTGCTCCAGGTGATGAATATGCTGCATCATGGCGAGGATTTCAAAGCGCCAGTCGTATAGGCCAAACAAGACGCCGATGCCTACATCATCAATGCCCGCTTCCATGGCCCTGTCAAAGGATGTGGTGCGCCAATCATAGTCGCGCTTGGAGCCTTTCAAGTGAACGGCCGCATAGGTAGGCCGATGATAAGTTTCCTGGAAGAGTTGGAAAGTGCCGATGCCGGCATCTTTGAGTTGCCGAAAGCGCTCAACTGACTGCGGGGCCAGGTTCACATTGACGCGGCGGATCTCGCCGGGGCCGACCTTGGTGGCGTAAATGGTCGCGATGGAGTCGAGAATGTATTGAAAGCCCTGCTGTGGCAAGGCTTCTCCGGAAACCATCAGAATCCGCTTGTGACCCTGACGGATCAGGATGCGAGTCTCTTCCGCAATCTCCTCCTGCGTGAGCGTACGGCGCGTCAGTCCCGTGTTGGACGCGCGGAAAGCGCAGTAGGTGCACTCGTTCGAGCAGCGGTTAGAGATGTAGAGAGGTGCGAACAGCACCAGACGCGATCCGTAGATTTCTTCCTTGATCTGTTTTGCGGTCGAGCAGATTTCAGCAAGCATCTCCGGTTGGTCGACGAGTGAAAGACAAGCAACTTCGTCGATGGAAAGCCCGCGCATCTCGCGAGCTTTGGCCAGCAACTCCTTCACTCGCGCCGACTCCGGGCGCATTTGTGCCGATAGAATGCCTTCGATCTTCTGTTCGTTGATGAAATCTGCTCGTTCCTGCGTAATCAAGATGTTCTCCTGTCTTGCCTATCAGTCGCTGCCCGTGCACCCTGGGTTTTCATCGACTGCGTGGCCTGGGTTGTCGCTCTCTATTTTGCTGTTCAATACTTCAATTGCCTTTGCGGCAGTGCAGTGGTGAACGTGCTCGCCACCGATCATTACGGTCGGACCGCTCTCGCATTTCTCGAAACAGAATCCTGCCCGCACATCCAAGCGGCCTTCAAGCCCACTTTGTTCCGCATGTCGCAGAACACCGTTCAGCACATCCTGCGAGCCCTTGAGGAAACAGTTGGTTCCCAGGCACACGCTGATTTTGAGCTTGTCTTCGGCTTGCGATTGCATCAACGGAAGAGATTCATCCGAGATCCGGCGGCGGCTCTGGTAGGTGGTGTGCAGAAGGTGGTGTGCTTTCTCTCCGCCAATCTCTCCCAGAAACTTTGCATAGCACTCGGTGATGAACACGTTGTCCTGGGACTTATGCAGCTGTAGCATCTTGTCCGCGTGATACAAGCCTTTAGTCCGCAGCGCTCGCGAATCGCGCGAAGTGCTCACCGGCTGTCCGGCGCCACCTACGCACCCGCCCGGGCACGCCATTACTTCAATCAGGTCGTAGTGACTCTTGCCCGCCCTCACCTGTTCCGCGACGACTCGAGCGTTCCGCAATCCGTGGACGACGGCCAACTTGAGTTCAGAACCGTCGACCATAATGGTGGCCTCGCGAAGACCCGAATCGCCGCGTACCTGCTGGAATTCAACTTGGTCGAGCTTCTTTCCGGTGACCTTTTCCGCGGCGTAGCGTAGGACGGCTTCCATCACTCCGCCCGAGTTTCCGAAGATGACTCCGGCGCCGGTGTAGAAGCCAAAAGGCATGTCGAACGATTCAGGCTGCAACGAGTCAAAGATGATGCCGGCGGACTGGATCATATGAGCCAGTTCCTGTGTGGTCAGCACATGATCCACGTCGGGATCGCCATTCACGGCCATCTCCGGGCGCTGGGCTTCGAACTTCTTGGCCGTGCACGGCATGATGGCAATAACCTTGAGGTCCTTGCGTTCGACCTTGAGCTGGTCGGGGAGCATGGCCTTGACGAGCGAACCGAACATCGCCTGCGGCGAGCGGCATGTAGAGAGATTTGGCAGCAATTCCGGGAAATACTGTTCCGCGTACTTTACCCAACCAGGACAGCACGAAGTGAACATCGGCAGATGTCCGCCCGCTTTCTTGCGCTCGAGGAACTCCGTGCCCTCTTCGATCACAGTGAGATCGGCAGCGAACGATGTGTCGTAGATCTGGTCGAAGCCGAGGTGCTTGAGAGCCGCAACGATTCGTCCGGTAGTGATCTCGCCAGGCTTGAGACCGAAGCACTCACCAAGTCCAACACGAACGGCCGGCGCAATCTGCACAATCACTGTCTTAGTCGGATCGGCAAGCAAGTCCCAAACCTGATCTACCTCAGACTTGATGGTCAAAGCGCCCGTGGGGCAGACGCTTGCGCATTGGCCGCAGTTGACGCATTCAACGTCGCCAAGCTGCTTGCCGAAGGCCGGCTGCACGCTGACCTCGTGGCCGCGATGCGTGAAGTCGATCGCACCGATGCCCTGAATCTCCCAGCACATGCGCACGCAGTCGCCGCAGAGCACGCACTTGTTCGGGTCACGAACCAGCGACGGCGAAGACTCGTCAAGCGGGGCAGGTTGAAGCACTGATTTGAAGCGCACCTTCTTGACGCCCAGGCGCTGCGCCAGGATCTGCAACTGACAGTTCGCGCTTCGCGGGCATGTGGGGCAGCTCTGATCGTGATTGGCCAGCAGCAGTTCAACTGCTATGCGGCGAATTTCCCTGATCTGCGGGGTCGAAGTTTGGATCTTTAATCCCGGCTCCGGCGGCGTGGAGCATGCTCCCATGATTCCGCGTCCCTCTACCTGCACCAGGCACAGACGGCAGGCGCCATACACGCTGAGTTCGGAGTGATAGCAGAACGTGGGCAAATCGATGTTGGCTTTGCGAACGAGTTCGAGCAGGTTACGCTCCCCTTCGATCGCTACCGTTTTTCCATCGATGGTCAAAGTTGGCTGAATGCTCTGATTCATCAGGCTATATCCCCTCGATCGCGTGTAATTTGCAGGCTTTTGCGCATGCGCCGCACTTGATGCACAGCTCCGGATCGATGTGGTGCGGCTGCTTCTTTTCTCCGGTAATGGCTTGTGTTGGGCACGTTTTAAGGCACATTCCGCAGCCCTTGCACTTGGCCGGATTGATCTCAGGGCTCAACAGCGCCTTGCACCGGCCGGTGCGGCAACGCTTCTCAAAGATGTGCTCTTCGTACTCTTTGCGGAAGTAACGCAAAGTTGAGAGCACCGGATTGGGCGCTGTCTTTCCCAGCCCGCACAATGATCCGGCCTGCACCGCGTGGGCAAGCTTCTCAAGCAGCTCAAGGGTGCCGGCGTCAGCGCGTCCTTCAATCACGTCGTCCAACAGGGCTAGCAGTTGCTTTGTACCTTCCCTGCACAGCACGCACTTGCCGCAGGACTCGCGTTGCGTGAATTCCATGAAGAAGCGCGCAATGCTCACCATGCAGGTGCCCTGGTTCATGACTACCAGGCCGCCCGAGCCGACCATCGCGCCCACGGACCGCAGTGACTCGTAGGCGAGCGGCAGTTCGAGATGCTCCTCGGTCAAGCATCCACCAGAGGGTCCGCCGATCTGCACCGCTTTGAAGCCGGTCTTCCATATCTTTCCCGCGTCGTCGGTAACTCCGCCACCGATGTTGAGGACGATTTCGCGCAGCGGCGTACCGAAGGGAACTTCGACCAGGCCTGTGTTGGCCACATGCCCGGTGAGAGCGAAAGTCTTGGTGCCTGGAGAGTCTTTGGTGCCGATGCTGCGGAAGACCTCAGGGCCTACGTTGAGAATGCGGGAAACGTGAGCCAACGTCTCAACATTGTTGATGATCGTCGGCTTGCCCCACAGGCCGCTTTGTGCAGGGAACGGCGGTTTGGGCGTTGGCATGCCGCGGCGGCCCTCAATCGATGCGATCATGGCTGTTTCTTCGCCGCACACGAATGCCCCGGCGCCTTCCATCACATCGCACTTCATTGAAAGGCCTGTGCCGAAAACGTCATTTCCCAGGATGCCCTCACGCTCCGCATCCTTGACGGCACGGCGCATGCGTTCAACGGCCAGCGGATACTCAGCGCGCACATAGACAAGCGCTTCGTTGGCCCCAATCGCACGAGCCGCGATCAAAAGACCTTCGATGACACTATGCGGGTTGCCCTCCATTACGGAGCGATTCATGAAAGCGCCGGGGTCGCCCTCGTCGCCGTTGCAGATGACGTATTTCTTGGCCGAATTCTGTACCCTCGCCGCGTCCCACTTCCGCCCGGTTGGAAAACCACCGCCGCCACGGCCACGCAAGCCGGAATCCAAAATCAGCTTGCAGATCTCCTGGGGCGCCATTTCGACGAAGGCCTTCCTCGCCGCCCGGTAGCCACCATGAAGGATGTATTCGTGAATATCCTCAGGATCGAGGTATCCGCATTCTTTCAAAACCAGGCGATTCTGGCGGGAGTAGAAAGGATTGTCAGTGATCCCGCGGCAACTCTTTCGCGTCGACGGGTCCTTATATAGGAGCCGCTCCACCGCCTGGCCCGCGACAAGAGTCTCGTGCACAATCTCCGCCACGTCTTCACTGCGGACTTTTGTGTAGAGAATTCCGTCCGGCAACACTGAGACCAGCGGTCCCATCTGGCAGAATCCCTGGCATCCACTCTTGGACAGCCGCACCTCGTCGCTGGCGGCTTCAGGACGCAGTTCAAGAAGCACATGCAGTCCAGCGCCTGCCATCTCGCGCTTGAACTGCTCGAAGACTTTCATGGCGCCGTTGGCCATGCACCCGGTTCCGGCACAGATGACCACCCGGCGCACCTGGGTAAGCATGGAGCTTCCATTTCCATTTGGAGATACGAGCGTGAGAGGTTCCACGTTAGTCATTGCACTCCTCTGCTAAGGGCTGCTCAGCGGCAACCGCTGGAGCGGTTTGAAGCGACGCCTCCTGTGCCTGGATGTCATCGACCAGCGCTACAGCGTGCTCCGGAGTGATCTGCCCATGCACTTGCTCATCAATGACAATCACCGGGGCCAATCCGCACGCGCCCAGGCAGGCAACTGTCTCCACCGTGAACATCATGTCGGCAGTGGTCTTGCTCTTTTCAGTGGTGCCGAGCTTCTGGCGCAGCGCGTTCAGAACCGGAAGGGACTGCTTGACGTGGCACGCCGTTCCGTCACAGATCCGGATGACGTGTTTTCCCTTTGGCTCGAGGGCAAAGTGCGCGTAGAACGTAGCTACCCCAAATACGCGCGCCGGAGGAACATCCAGCGAGGTCGCCACATAGGTGAGCACTTCTTCAGGCAGGTATTGATATTCGTGTTGAATCGCTTGCAGAATTGGAATCAACCCCGCAGGACGGCGTGCAAACCGGTCGAGGATGCCGCACACCTTCTCGAACTTGCCCGCGCGATCGACAGCAATAGGCGCCGATGCCATCTAAACAGCCTCCTTTTCTTGAATTGGCACATTGAATCGTCTTGCCAACTTCCAGGAGAGCGAGGCCAGCGTAGAGTAAAGGTCTTCGTTGTGCACAATGATGTTTTCAGGAACTCTGAGCTTTACCGGAGCAAAATTCCAGATGGCCTGGATGCCACCCTTCACCATTTCGTCCGCCACTGCCTGCGCCGCTTCAGCAGGAGTGGTGATGATTCCCAGATGGACACTCATCCGCTGGGCTAGATCGCTGAGCTGATCGAGAGACAATATCGCCTTCTCGTGGACCCAAAGGCCGATCTTTTCGGGGTCGATGTCGAAGGCAGCCACAATCCGCAGGCCGAACTTCGAGAACCGTTCGTGGCCGAGAAGGGCAGTGCCCAGATTCCCCGCCCCTACGAGGAAGGCCTCATTAATATTGTTCCAACCGAGAAATGTCTCGATGGCTCGGATGAGTTCAGTGACGGAGTATCCAGTCTTGGGCTTGCCGATGATCCCTGTGTACTGCAAATCCTTGCGGACTTGAACCGGGATGCAGCCCAGGTCCCCGCCGATCTGGCTGCATGAAATCCGGGTGATCCCTCGGGCCTCAAGATCAACAAGATAATGGTGGTATTGGGGCAGGCGAGCCAGGCTAGGTTGTGGAATGGACGGAGTCTTTGGCCATTTCGGTTCCGTCAGATCCGATAAATTTATATCGATAACCATATAGCGAGTTTAATGCGAGGGAGATTTGCCAACAGTGACAGCGGTCACGAAGCCCGAAAAACCGACAAGATTTGCGTGGAAAATCTCGGAGATGTTGATGGTTGACTGATATTAAGTCTAATAAATTTAAATATTTAAGTGTAGCCACAAGAGCTTCTTCACTGGGGCCTTTCAGGTTGATCGATCATTTGCACCGAAGGTATCCGTGGTGAGGTAACTCAGGGGTTCTTATGGATATGTCTCAACCTGCGAGACAGAATCCCGTGCCATGACAGGGTCATTAACTTGCCGCTGGTTGCGGATAGAAAGAGCGCAGGTTGAAGGCCGTTACCATCTCGTGCCGGACAAATGTAGCAGGCGGGACCGGCCGGCCCGCGACCATATCGAGCACGAGCGGAATGACGCCCTCCCCGTATCGCTCAGGGAAGTAGCCCACGGAGCCGATCAGGCGCGAGTTTGGGTTGGCCAATTCGGCGTGGACCTCGGAGGAGGCGTTGTGACCCACGATGGCGCAGTGTTCTTCACGACCGGCATCACGGAATGCTTGCAGCGCGCCGAGGGCGCATGGGTCGTTAATCGCCGCGACAAGAATTCTCTCGGACCGACTGTGCCGCAAATGCTCCCGTGTAAGTTCCAACGAGTTTTCGTAGTGGCCACTGGTACGCAGGGCCTTGATGTGCCGCCCTGAAAGCCATACCAAGCGCTCAATGACGCCAAGTAGACTGCCGAGGATGCGAGCGTTTGGAACCTGACCGGCCTTTGGGAGTTCCAGCAGCAGCAATTCATCGACGTTGCCCTGCCATTTTGACTCTGCCCAGCGCGCGAGGTGGCGCCCGGCGATCAGGCCGGCCTGGCTGTTGTTTGCTCCGTAGAAGACCGTTTGTGGGTGGGGGATTTCGAGCGCAATGACGGGTATTGACGCGGTGCGGAAACGAGCAGAGATCTGACTGGCGATTCGTGCCTCAGTTTGCGACTCGATGACAAGGTCCATTCGCTCGCGGATAAAGATGTCAGCGTTGTGGAGCGCGACATTGGGACGGTCCTGGTTGTCGAGGACAACAAGATCAATGTCAGAGGCTGCGGCGCTTCGTTGGAGACTCTCGTTGACAGCCCGGCAAAAGGCGAATTCGTCACTTTGCATTGCATAGCCGACTCGATGCCGTTTTTTACCCAGCGGACGGATGCCTAATTTGTATTTGCTCTCTCCGACGCGGGCGATCATATCGCAGGCCACGAGAGTATTGAGAATGCGAAAAGCGGTGGTCTTGTGCAGGCCGGCGCGTGCCACTACATCGGCAAGCCGGAGGCATTCGGACTCATCGTGGAAGACCTTGAGGATCTGGCAGGCACGAAAGAGAGATTTCATAATATTGGTTCCATTTTACGAAACATATTTACCATTTCTGAAAAGTGTTGGATCTTCCTTAGGTTTCATATTTATGAAAAATAAATAGTTAACGGTGAAAGTAATCTAAAAAATGGAACATTTCTATCCACATGATATTCCCGATTGCTACTTGTTCGGGTCAGGCGGTACTGTCCGCAGTAACTTTCCATCGGGCACGGAGACCTACCTGACCCAACAACCGGGCGGGAAGTGGCCGATTTGTGCGTTTTGCTCGAGCCTCAGGGCTTAGGAGACGAAATGGAACGAAGAACATTTCTGCAGACATTGGCTTCTGGTGCGGCGGCAACGTGGTTGAGTGACAAGGCGCAGATTGCGCAAGCTGCCACGCGATGGTTTCCGATTCAAATGGCTCCGACGCTTGCCGAGGTGAAGAGTGGATTTCTGAATCCTCCGCCTGCGGCGCAGCCGTGGGTTTACTGGTTTGTCTCCGACGGAAACATCACGAAGGAGGGCATCACTGCCGACCTGGAGGCAATGCATCGGGTGGGCATTCGCGGTGTGCTCTACATGGAGGTGGACCAGAATTGTCCGCCGGGACCGGTGCGGTTTATGAGTCCCGAATGGCGAGAGATGATCAAGTTCGCGATCAGCGAGGCGACCCGCCTGGGCATGACCATCGACATGAACGACTGCGCGGGCTGGTGTGCCAGTGCGGGCCCGTGGATTACGCCCGAGTTGTCAATGCAAATGGTTGTTTGGACGGAGATCCACGTGAAGGGAGGCGCGCGCTTTTCGGCACCGCTTCCCCAGCCGCTTACCAACTTGGACTACTATCACGATATTGCTGTATTGGCCTTTCCGACGCCGGCCGCGGCCACGGCTCGCATGGCTGATTCCTCCCCGGAGATAACTTACGGCCTGGATCGGACCAAGCTTACTGATGCTGCCAATCTGATGGATGGCTCGATCGCCGCTACGGTTCTCATTCCTCTTCCTGCGAAAGGCTCCAGGCAGTATTTGAACATCGACTTCCGCGAGCCGTTCACGGCTCAATCGCTGACGCTTGCCCCGCCCACAGGCGGATTCTTTGCCGACAGCTTGAACGCAACACTCGAAGTTTCTGACGATGGCCACGAATATAGGGCTGTGAAGGAACTAAGCTTCCACTGGCCAAGTTCCTCCGCCAATTTCCCGAAGACGACCTCCCGGCATTTTCGCATCAGCGCTGCGGTCCCAGATACTTTTTCGTTTGACCCCACCTCAGTTCCAAAGGGAGTCCCAATCGCCGAGATCGAACTGCATCCTGACGTCCGTATCGAAGACATTCCGGGGAAGGCCCTCTATGTTCGGCAGGACGCGATGTCGGGCGAGGCAGCGATGACGCCGGAGATGCTCATTCCGCGCGACAAGATCGTGGATATCAGTGGAAAGATGAATGCCACGGGACATCTGGATTGGGGAGTTCCAGAGGGCGATTGGACGGTACTCCGCTTCGGCTACACCACGACGGGTGTAGTGAACCATCCCGCACCCAAGGAAGGACTGGGTCTGGATTGCGACAAACTCAGCAAGAAGGCGGTCGAGGCCAATTTCGCGGGGATGATGGAAAAACTGATGGCCGATCAGGCCAGTGTCGGCGGGAAGGCGATGACCTTAACCCACATTGATAGTTGGGAAACTGGATCACAGAACTGGACACCCGGCTTTGAGCAGATGTTTCGAAGCTTAACCGGCTACGACATCCTGGCTTATCTGCCGGTGCTCACCGGCCGCGCGGTCGAGACCCAAGAGGTCTCAGAGCGCTTTTTGTGGGACCTGAGACGCGTCATCGCCGACCTGCTGCTCGAGAACCATGCCCGGCACATGCGGAAGATCAGCAACGAGCATGGGCTTCAACTATCCATTGAAGCGTACGGCGGAGGGCCCCTTGACGAACTGGCGTATGCGGGCGAAGCTGATCGCCCGATGAGCGAATTCTGGACTGGCGATACTCCGCAGCTCTCGAACAAGGAAATGGCTTCATCCGCTCACGTCTATGGCAGGCAGATATGCGGGGCTGAAGCGTTTACCGCGGTTACGCCGAATGCCAAGTGGCAGAACCATCCGTTCCAACTGAAGGCGCTCGGCGATCACGCGTTCACCCTGGGAGTGAATCATTTCGTCTTCCACCGCTATTCCATGCAGCCATGGCTTAATCGCGCCCCAGGCATGACGATGGGCCCCTGGGGCATCAACATGGAGCGCACGAACACCTGGTGGGAGCAATCGCGAGGGTGGCTGATGTACCTCAGCCGATGCCAATATATTCTCCAGACCGGTCGCTTTGTTGCCGATGTCGCCTACCTGGGCACGGAGAACGCGCCGAGTTCGTTCCCTGACCGTGCGGATCTTAACCCGACTGTGCCGAATGGTTACGACTTCGACGCTGTCGCGCAGCAGGTGGTGCGCGACTCCATGACAGTCGAAGACGGACGGCTTGTTCTTCCCAGCGGGATGAGTTATCGCATCCTGGTTCTTCCCCAGAGCAAAACGATGACGCCTGCGCTTCTTGCAAAGATTCGGGATCTCGTCCGTGACGGCGCCACCGTGGTTGGCGCTCCGCCTTCCTTATCTCCCAGCCTGATTGACTATCCGAAATGCGATCGACAGATAGCTCAACTGACCGCTGAACTTTGGGGTGAGTGTGACGGCATCAGCATTACGGAAAACTGCCTGGGCAAGGGGCGAGTGATTTGGGGACGGCCCATCGCAGAAGTACTGAATGAGATGAACGTGTCGCCGGACTTTGATTGTCAGGGATGGCCCGACCAAAGCTCGATCAGAGTAGGGGAGCAGATTCGCTACATTCATAGGCGAAGCGAAGACGATGACTTTTACTTTGTGGCGAGCAACTGCCCGGAAGCCATGAAGCTTGTGTGCACTTTCAGGGCCGGCGGAAAGCGACCGGAGCTATGGTGGCCTGATTCCGGCAAGGTTGAGCAGGTGGCTACATACGAGGAGGCCGGGGCCGGCTCTTCGTCAATCGATTTGAAGAGCGTCCGGGTTCCACTTCTGTTGGATCCGTTTGGCTCTGTGTTTGTAGTCTTCCGCGGAAGCGCCAAGCCATCGACGGACCGAATCGTTTCAGTTCGTCGGAACAATATCGAGATCTCCGGAATCCCGGCAACGCCCGCAATAGAGACTGAGCCCGGAAATTTGCTTGACCGATTGAGCATTACGCAGAACAGCGACACGAGCTATTCAGTTGAGGTCGCTGAACCGGGAACTTACGAGATGAAGACTGCATCCGGACGCATACTTCAGATCACTGTTCCAACGCTGGCAAAGCCTATAGGGATCGAAGGCCCCTGGGATCTCCATTTCCCCAAGGGATCGAAAGCTCCGGGGCAGGTGACGCTCGAGCGCCTTATTTCATGGACCGAGCATGCAGATCCAGGCGTGAAGTATTTCTCGGGGACCGCGGCCTACCGTTGCCGCTTCAACGCGCAGGCACCCACTGATCAACGAAAGCTCTATCTTGACCTCGGCGCCGTACACGTGATCGCGGAAGTAAATCTCAATGGGAAGGAACTTGGCATTCTCTGGAAGCCTCCATTCCGGGTGGAAATCACTGATGCGCTGCATTCCGGCGAAAACGAGTTGGAAGTCCGTGTCGTCAACCTGTGGCCGAACCGTCTCATCGGAGATGACTTACTTCCGCCGGACTGCAAGTGGAAACCCGGGTTTATGGACAGCGAAGTTATCAGTGAATGGCCGTCGTGGCTCGCGAACAACCAGCCGAGCCCTACGGGTCACGTGGCATTTGCAGCCTGGAGACTCTGGACCAAGAATGATCCTCTCCTTGTCTCCGGACTTTTGGGACCGGTTCGCATCCTCTCTGTCGCAGATCTTATTGTGCGGTGACGTTTGAGTTTCAGCGGTTTCACAGTCGTAATACCCCGGTCCTGGTCCAAAGTTCGAAAACTAAGAGGGCGGAAAGTTGAGAACTTAGGGCAGGCCAAGGAGAGGATGATTCGTAAACTTCTCCGGCAAAGGCTTTGTGAGAAAGAGGAGATAGACATGGCTGGTTGAGTTTTGTTCGCTACGTCCGAGTGCGGCCTGTTTTTGTTATTCAGGATGCTATGTGCAGCTTACGGGCATCGGTCAACGGCGTATGATTTGTCGCGCAAATGCACTTCGTCCATGGTAGTGTTTTTGCAATCAGGGCCTCAGCCATTTGTTTCTATTGTTGTGGACGAGACTCTACTTAGAATAGACTCCTCACTACATCCAAAGTCTTAGTTGGCGCGGTTGAAAGATGATGAAGAAGAGCAAACATCCGAGTCTCAGCGAAGTTGCCAAAAGAGCTGGTGTCGGTACCACTACGGTCTCTCGTGTGATCAACGGAGGCCATCGCGTCGATCCAAAGACACTGGCACGAGTGCTAGACGTTATTGAGACTTTGGGTTATATGCCGAGCCAGGCAGCACGCTGCCTTAAAGGCGACCGTAGCGGGACCATCGGTCTAATCGTTCCGAGTATCGCGGATCCATTTTTTTCAAGCTGTGCAGAGGTCGTGCAGAGCGTTGCACGCGCCAATGATTCACTGCTAATTGTGGCCACGACACAGAACGATCCCCATGCCGAGGTCGACGACCTGAATGTGCTGATCCGCCATCGTGTGGATGGCCTGATCATTGCACCAGCTAATTCGCAAAGCCAACAGTTAAGTGACATACTCCGCCGGGCTGCGATTCCGGTTGTAGCTATAGACCGGCCGTTAACCGGTTTGCCCGTTCCTTCTGTTGTGGCCGATAACTTTAACGGAGCCTATTCCGCTACGCGGCATCTCATCGATCACCACTATAGGCGCATAGTTTGTCTGACTGGGGAGACGACGCTTTACTCGATTCGAGAGCGGATTCGCGGGTACCGCAAGGCGGTCGAATCCGCCGGTCTCGCATGTATCCTCGACACTTCAATCAAAGACTATAAGTCAGCCAAGTACGCCGTCGAAAGCCTGCTCGCAAGAGCCGATCCACCCGATGCAATCTTTACGCTCAAGAACAGCACGACTATATACGCGTTCGAAGCGCTGGAACAGCTCAATATCCCTGTGCCGGATTGTGTTGCCTTATTGGGCTATGATGACTTTGAGCTTGCCGCCACAGTTCGCCCATCCATCACGGTAGTTCAACAACCCATAGAAGAAATTGGACGTATCGCCGCTGAGCTACTCTTTGAACAACTTCTCAGTGTGCATAGATTCAGTTGGCCTACCGGTTCAGTACGGCCTCAACAGGTTAAGCTTGCGACACGTCTCATTCGAAGGCGTTCCTGCGGATGCCCGCAGGCTGAGGCCAAAGCGGAGCGTTTGCAACAGGCAGCGCAGAGGGATAGCGGCAGGGTGCTCCGCTCGATGGAAGAGCGCTGACGGGTGGACGAGCGCGGTACCCCGGGCCCATACATCACATCGGCGGTAGCCCGTCTGGAATGAGATGGAAATCTTCGAGTTAGATTTCCTCTCCGGATATAAAGTGTCATTCTGTTCAACCCATTGGGAACCGCAGATTCATCCATGAGCGGACGTGTAGCTATCCTAAAGCGCTTTCTATCTCGCGCCCGCAGTTGACTCAATAAAGCATTTAGTTTCATGTCGATACAGTACAGATAAGTGCACGCTGGCCCAATAATCTGAGCCGCGGCACGGGCGTCTGTTGACAATCCGAGCCACATTCCCTAGACTTCCTTGGGATGTGGAATCGATACCATAGAAATAGTTGCAATAGAGAAATTGAGCACATCCTTGCTTCGCTGTTGAGAACAACCCCGCTAAGCGCGCATTCATTATGGATGTGACGATTTGCCTTAGGGGAGAAAAAACGACGTTGTTAAAAGTGCCGAAAGGGAGGAATTTCCGAGGCCATGAAGTCAATTTTGAAATCAGTAATCATCCCGTTATTACTTATCCCGCTCATATTGAGCCTAACCCCCAGATCGTTTGCCCAAAGCGCAGATACAGGAGCCATATTTGGAACTATCAGTGACAATATGGGTGCTGTGCTGCCAGATGTAAAAGTGACCCTTACCGATGAGAGAACCAGCGTCGTCAGGTCCCACGAGACCAACGGCTCCGGATTCTATGATTTTGAAGCGCTTCCAAGCAGCGAATATACGGTTACAGTTCAACGCGACGGCTTCAAATTGGTGACAACCCAGCACGTTATTGTGAACCCAGGCCAACGCCGGGACGTGTCCACTCAAATGACGGTCGGAAGCATTAGTACATCCGTGACTGTCGAAGCCAATCCTCTAGAAGTCAAAACAGAAACATCTGACAACTCGGCAACGGTCGACTCACAGGAAATCTCAACACTGCTGGTCAACGGCCGAAATTTTGAGTCGTTGGCAACCCTAGTTCCGGGCGTCAACAACACAAACGGAAATAACGCGTACAGCGGCGGCGGATTAACCTCAAACACATCATTGGCCATTGGCGGCAGCGGCATCGACAATACAACGTATGAGATCGATGGCGTCTACAACATGAACACGGGCAACTACAACAACATCAATATCACGCCATCCATGGATGTGATATCTGAGTTCTCGGTGTTGAAGTCGAACTACAGCGCACGCTATGGAACCGCATCTTCGAGCGTCGTGCTTGTGGATACAAAATCGGGAACCAGTTCCTATCATGGAACCGCTTGGAACTATTTCCGCAACGACGCAATGGATGCGAGTAGCTACTATAGCGAGGGCGCAAAGACAAAATTGCGCCAGAACATCTACGGCTACAGTCTTGGAGGCCCGCTCCAGATTCCAAAACTTTACAACTGGGATCGCAAGAGGCAGACTTTCTTCTTTGCTTCCGACGAATGGTGGTCCAAAACTATTGGTGACTCAAGGACCACGAACGTAATTACAACACTCATGCGGACCGGCGACCTCACGGGAAGCCGCGGCATGCCTGCAGTTACGCAAGACAACCCTAATGGTGCTCTCACTATGACGCCTACAGGGCAACAGTTGTTGGCAGCGCAAGGCAAGACAAACTGCATTTCCTCTCTATATACGCTGAACCCTGATTGTCTCGACGCGGATGCCTTAGCGATTTTGAAGACATATCAACCCACTGAGAATGCGTCCGGTCAGGACTTCAACTACATCAACAGCGAGAACGATACCTTTTCACAGATTGACCATGATTATCGCATCGATCACAACTTCAGCCCCAACGAGAGTTTGACCGGACGGTTGATGTATGAACAGACCGACGCCTTCTCCCCGGCATCGACCTGGGGCGGTGGCCAGGTGCCTACGATCACTACATCGATTTTCACCAGCGGCCTGAATGCCATGGTGCGTCTAACCTCTTCACTGACACCGACAATCGTCAACTCTGTATCGGCAGCCGAGACTTTCGACAAGCCGAGGCTCCACGCCAGCAACGCACCGTATCCGGCCGACGTCAATATCGCTCTCTATTATCCGGATGCGAATACCACAAATCAGATACCGAACATTGGTGTCTCGAGCTATGACTCGATCGGCATTGGCGTTCTACCTGTAAATGCCAGCGACGGTGAAGGCATCATCAACGACGACATTACCGTTGTCCGCGGAAAGCACACCCTGCAGGCGGGCGCCTTCTATGTCTTCGGAATCAAAAACCAGATTACGACCAACACGCCGTGGGGAAGCCTTACCTTCGACGGAAACTACACCGGAAGCGGAGCTGCAGACTTTCTGCTAGGGCTCCATCATGGCTTCAACCAGCCTGCGGAAAAACCCCACTACTCGGCGCACTATCGCTCCACCGAGTTCTATGTCCAGGACGACTGGAAGGCAACCAACCGCCTGGTACTGAACGCGGGACTTCGGTTCTTCTACTACTCGCCTGATTGGCTTACTGGCCCGGGCCATGACACATCCAACTTCGAATTTTCAGCTTTTAATCCTTTTCAGGCGCCTGTGGTGTTGCCGGATGGCAGCTTCCAGACCGACGCAAGCGGCACACCAATTACCTCGAAGGGAACCGCAGCAAATCTTCAGAATGGGTTGGTTTATACCAGCACCCCTGGAGTACCTCGCGGCTTCTACAACTCAACCAGAATCCATATCGCCCCTCGCGTAGGGTTTGCATATGCTCTCACGGGTGACGGCCGCACCTCCGTTCATGCCGGTTATGGCGTAGGTTACACACGCATCCCCTTCCAAATCGTTAACGCCTTCGGTTCCAACCCCCCAGGCGTCACGAGCGTTA
The DNA here is from genome assembly GCA_964396795.1 of uncultured Occallatibacter sp. Taxonomy (GTDB): domain Bacteria; phylum Acidobacteriota; class Terriglobia; order Terriglobales; family Acidobacteriaceae; genus Telmatobacter. Next base: position 31,595 of record CAYNGB010000006.1, read on the forward strand.
ACTTCACCTCCGGCACCATAGAAACACCGGCCGCCGGCGCACTGGCGGTGAGCGCACCCAGACCGCAAGGCCTGACTATGGTGAACACCAATTTCCGGCCGTCACAATTCCAAAACTTCAGCTTGATCCTGGAGCGCGAACTTGTACGGGATGGGATCTTCCAGATTGGGTACGCTGGTTCCGTGGGGCGGTATCTTCACGAGGGAGTGGATTCCAACCAAGTGTTGCCGACTTCCTCTCCGTACGCAAGCGACTGCCTGGCTCCCGGACAATCACCCTCTGCAACTTACGACTATGACCCATGCCTCAATTCGCTCGCCACACTTTCGTCGGACTATCTCAGGCCGTATCAGGGATGGGAAGGCCTTAGCAATGTGCTCTATACCGGCAACTCGAGCTACAACTCGCTGCAGTCGCAGTTCAAATATCAGAAGAAGGTTGTACAAACAACCCTCAATTACACCTATAGCAAGTCTATGGGTGACTCTACCAACAGCGGGCAGGACTTCCGGACGGAAGTCAGCTCAACACAAAACAGCTACTGCATCAAGTGCGAACGTGGTGTACTTAACTTCGATCGTACGCATATGTTCACAGGCAATGTGATCTACGCATTGCCTCTCTTCAACCACGGAACAAACCGGATTCTGCAAGGCGTGATCGGTGGTTGGTCGGTTTCAGGGATTGCCATTGCGCAGAGCGGCTTTGCTCTGACACCTACATTGTCGGCCCCGAACTCGGGACTGACGAGCAGGCCGAACCAGGTTGGCACAATCCATAAGAGCGGCAACCGGAATCAAATTTTCAACGTGGACGCATTTGCGGTTCCCGGGTACGGGTTCTTCGGCAATGCATCCAATGGCTCTTTGCGTGGACCGAAGGATGTGGCATTCAACACTGCCATCTACAAGACCTATGCCTTTACGGACCGGGTTAACTTCCAGTTCAGGGCCGAGGCCTTCAACATAGCGAACCATCCAGACTTCCAGAATGCAAATACAGGCATTGGCCAGAATGACAAGAATCCTGGGCTGGTGAATTCTCCTGGGGACCAGCGTATTCTCGAAATGGTGGGAAGAATCACTTTCTGAGTTAGATTTTCAGGAAGGCAACTGCCCCAGGGTCTACGATCCTGGGGCAGTTGTGTCCCATCTGGAGTTAGTGCCCTTATGGACGTGATGCGGAGAGTTCCAGTTCAACGGTTTCTGGCAGGACTTCTGAAATTGCAACGAACATGTCGGCGCAAGTTGGCTCGCGCTGTCGGCATAACAAAGCACAGAGTTCAATCTGAGCCAGCGTGGCTCGTTTTGCTGCTTGGCATGTTCGGGGCTTTCCTTGCGCCTGATTCTCTGAATGGTCAGACGGCTGTGTATTCACACGCGGCGGACGAGGCCCTCAGCAGACAAGATTACGATCTCGCAATATCCGACTATAAGAAAGTCCTTAAGGTCTCACCGTCCTTTGCGCCCGCGTGGAACAATCTGGGAACCGCATGGTTTGCAAAGAGCGAGTATGCAAAGGCGTCAGGCGCATTTCTAGAGGCTTTGCGCTTCCAACCAAGGAATGATGACTACCAGTTCAACGCTGGAATTGCATTGATGCGATCTGACAAGTGCGAAGCGGCGAAGCTACATCTGGAACGGTCCACTATGTCGGTCAAATACAAGGCTCGCGCCGAGTATCTAGAGGGAGTTTGCGCTTTTGTGCACGAGCAGTGGCAAGCGGCAGAAAAAGAAATTCGGAATGCGGAAAGCGATGGTTTCCAAACGGGAGAAGTGTATTACATGCTTACCATCGCATCTCGTAAAGCAAACAATCCAGAAGGTGCGGAGCGAGCATATAAACTGCTATGCAAGAACTTTCCCGATTCACCGCTGAGACATGAACTGGTGGGTGAGGCGCTGGATCGTGCCGGTCAGGATGAGGCAGCTCAAAGTGAAATTGCTTCAGCGATTGCCAGCCGACCAAATGAGCCGGGATTGCATCTGCAGCTTGGAGTTCTTGAATTAAAATGGCAGGATTTACCGAAGGCCAAGGCATCGTTTGAAAAGGAATTGGCCATTGACCCGCACTCTTATATGGCCATGCGTTACCTGGGCGACATCGCCGAACGATCCAGTCAACCTGATGTTGCGCTTGAGTGGTACCAACGCGCACTGCAGGAGAATCGAGAATTCAGCGACGGGCATTACGCGCTTGGCCGTCTCTTGGCCGACCGAGGGCGCTACACAGATGCCCTAAGAGAATTACAGGCGAGTTTTCCCGCAATGGATCAGGACGTATCGGCTCATTATTGGATGGCGAGAGTTCTTCAAAAACTCGGACGCAGCCGAGAAGCCAATGACCAAATGGCTAAAGTACGCGAGATCCAGGATGCTGCACGCCTGCAAGATCTCAAAAAGCTTGGCCAGGTTCAACCGTAGCTTCCGCAAGCGTTCATCGATCAGCACATTTCAATGTCCTGAACAGCACCGACGGCTCCTCGCGCGTGTTAGCTGTGAACCAACCACGCACCGAGACGCATTTTGTACCATAGGGGATCGGCCCGTTCTATGCTGTCGAGCCTGTAGGGTGACTCGTGGCGGGTGTTTTGTCCCGGAGTACCTTTCGCTGCATTAGCGGCTGAAGCTGGATCTTCTGTAAGCACAGTCCCGTCTGCAGGGGCCGTCGCAGTGGCTGACCCGCCTGATCTTCGTCGAATCTCTCTCATTCGGCCAAAGCACGGTATTCATCCAGAAAATTCGAGAATTCAATTTGCGAAACCAGTACTCAAGAGAAAGCGCGAGTTGACCATGTGTGAGTAGCGTTGGTAGATTGCCAATGCTATGGAAATCGTCAGAACGCTACGGAGTTGTTGTGTATTCATTTTGGTTATTGCTGCTACATTTAGCGCTCTGCCCGGGTTCAGCACAGGAGCGGAGACAGGCAGCACGGTCCAGGTCACCCATCTGCGGTGCGAAAACCTTGCCAGTCCGCTAGGGATCGACGCGACGACGCCCCGTCTGAGCTGGATTCTGCTGCCGACGAGGCCGAAGGCAAGGAACCTGAAACAGACTTCTTATCGTGTCCTGGTGGCGAGTTCACTCGCGCTGCTTGATAAAGATAAGGGCGATTTGTGGGACACGGGAAAGGTCACCTCGTCACAGTCGACGCAGTTGCACTATGGGGGCAAGCCGCTAGTTTCTCAGCAGAGCGCCTGGTGGAAAGTGAAGGCCTGGGATCAGGACGATAAGCCGTCTGCATGGAGTAGTACTGCGACTTGGTCAATGGGTCTCTTGAAAGCGAGTGAATGGAAGGGAAAGTGGATTGGCGTCCTCGGCGGCGATGGCGAGTCGGAGGAACTGCACGGTGCGCGGTGGGTTGCGAGCGGACGAGCCGGGCAAAAGACGCTGTGGTTCCGGTGCCGATTTGAGATCTCTCCGAAGGATCCGGTTAGCTATGGGCTGCTTGCAGCGGCCGGTTCCGGTGAGATTACGGTGTATGTGAACGGCCAGAAGATCAACTCGCCATTCGGCCGGTTCCCCAATGGCTACGCCTCGCAGGACGTGACAGGAATTCTCCACATCGGTTGGAACAGCCTGGCTATTCAGGTGAATTCCGAGGCATTCTCTCCGGCGGTGATCGCGGGTATCACGTTAGACCGGGAAGATGGGAAGATCGATCACGTCCAGAGTAATGATCAGTGGAAGGTGGCAGATAAGGAAGAGAAGGGCTGGGAGCTTCCAGAGTTTAACGATGCGCAGTGGCAGGGAGTGAAGGCAATTGCTGATGTGCCGCTGCCGGTGACAGGAAGCGAACGTACTCGCCTGGCAGCGCGGATGCTGCGCAAGGAGTTTCGGTTGGCCGCGGTGCCGCGCCAGGCGAAGGTGTACATCAGCGGGCTTGGATACTTTGAGCTGTACATAAACGGAAGCAAGATTGGCAACGACGTGCTTGCGCCGGGGCTGACGGACTACGACAAGCGGGTGCTGTATGTGACTTACGACGTGACGAAGTATCTACGTGCAGGCTTAAACGCGATGGGCATCTTGCTGGGGAACGGACGCTTTTTTTCGCCGCGGCTAAATACGCCGGTGAGAACTAGATCATTCAATTATCCCGAAGCGCGACTGCAACTGGAGGTGGAGTCGACAAGCGGGCATGAGACCGTGTCCACGAATGAAACCTGGAAAGCCACGACAGACGGACCGATTCGCGCCAACAACGATTACGACGGTGAAGAATATGACGCGCGCATGGAGCAACCTGGATGGGCGACAGAGGGCTTCAATGATCGTAAATGGATTGCGGCACAGACGATTGACGCGCCCCCCGGAGTAGTCCATTCGCAAATGAATGAACCTGTGCGCGTTACGCGCGAATTGAAGCCGGTGAAGATGATTGAGTCGCAGCCGGGGGTATATCTGTTCGACATGGGCCAGACGATGGTGGGCTGGTCGCGCCTTCAGGTTGCGGGGCCCGCAGGCACCAAGGTGACGCTTCGCTATGCTGAGAGCCTGCGACCTGGCGAGCAACTTTATACTGACAATCTGCGTTCGGCGCGGCAGACGGACGTGTACACGCTGAGGGGCGGTGGTCCGGAGGTGTATGAGCCTCGGTTCACAGAGCATGGCTACCGGTACGTCGAGGTCCGCGGATATCCGGGTGTCCCGACCCTGGCTGCAATTACCGGGCGCGTAGTAAGCGATGCGCTGGATGAGCACGCTGACTTTGTGACGTCGAATAAGACGATAAACGCCATTTATCGGAACATGCTATGGGGTGACCGCGGGAACTATCGCAGCATACCGACGGACTGTCCGCAACGCGACGAGCGACAGGGCTGGCTGGGTGATCGCTCTGCCGAAAGTGCGGGCGAGACGTTTCTCTTCAACGTAGAGCAGTTCTATGCGAAGTGGATGAACGACATTGACGACTCGCAAGACAATGACGGTCGGCTTAGTGACGTCGCACCTGCATACTGGCCCTTCTATAACGAGAATGTAGTGTGGCCCGCCACCTTTTTCATCGTGACTGAAATGTTGTACGAGCAATATGGCGATGATGAACCCATCCACGCTCACTACCCGGCGATGAAGCGTTGGGTAGCGCACATGCGCACGCTCATGAAGGGCGACCTTCTGCCCGTGGACACGTACGGTGACTGGTGTGTGCCGCCCCTCACTCTGGACATGCTGCAGGACAACGATCCGACAGCCGCGACATCCCCGGAGATATTGGGCACAACGTACTTTTACTACCTCTTGCGGCTGATGTCTCACTTTGCAGCGATCAATGAGCAGGCACAGGACCAGCAGGAGTACGACGCATTGGCCGAGAAGGTAAGGACGGCCTTCAACGCGAAGTACTTCAATGCGCGGACGAATCTGTATGATAACGGGTCGCAGACATCAAGTGTGCTCGCGCTTGCTTTCGACATGGCGCCGGAGGGTCGTCGCGAAGCGGTTGTAGCCAACCTGATAGACAGCATCGAGCACCACACGCACGGACATGTGGGCGTGGGAATCGTGGGCCAACAATGGCTGATGCAAACGCTGACGAACAATGGCCACATTGATGTGGCATATCAACTCGCAAAACAAACCACATATCCAAGTTGGGGCTACATGCTGAGCCAGAATGCGACCACGATATGGGAGCTATGGAACGGAAACGTTGCGGGTCCGTCGATGAATTCCGGAAACCACCTGATGCTACTGGGAGATCTTTCCACGTGGATGTATGAGGACCTAGCCGGCATCCGCACGGATGTGAAGCAGCCTGGATTCAAGCACATTCTTGTGCAGCCACAGATCGTCGGAGAGCTTGACTTTGTGCGCGCGTCGCACGATTCACCGTACGGCCGAATTGCAACGGATTGGAGCCGTGTCGGCGACCACCTCACACTGCGCGTGACCATTCCGCCGAATACGACGGCGACCGTCTACGTGCCGAGTAAGAGTCGCGATGATGTGCGTGAAGGTGACGCGGTTCCAGAGACAGTGCAGGGTGTTCACTTTGTGGAGAGCGTGCCGGGCGCAGTGGTTTATGAAGTCGGCTCCGGCCAATATGTATTCACCTCTACCGTAGATATAGCGCACTCCACGCGTACTGCAGCGCTTGTGGAGAGCGCCGCGGCGAAGCCGGGAGCGGAATGAAATGTGGGCAGCAAAGCGAAAGGTCGCCTCGATTGGAATTTGAGGGCTAGAAATGAACAGCGCTAAGTCAAATGGGGAATTGTCTAGACCTCGTATTACGCCAACGTCGGAGATTTTAGCTGACTTTGAAGTTAGCCATAAGCCGACGTGCAGACAGAGGTCACGAAAATCCTGGCGCCGATCAAGACTGCCAGCCGCCACCCAATGCGCTGTAGAGTTGGACGAGGGTCAAAGCTTCGCCCTGCTGCGCATTGACCAGGCTTAGCTGGGCTGCGAACAGGTTTGAATCAGTGGTCAGCACTTCAAGATATCCGGTAGAGCCGCCTTGATATCGGAGTCGAGCAAGGCGCGTCGCGTCCTTTGCGGCCTCAACAAGCTTCTCCTGCTGCTCACGATAAGCCCGCTGCTTGTTCAGAGCGATCAGAGCGTTTGAGACATCACGGAATGCGCCGTTGATCGTCTTCTGATAACTGAGGACCATCTCTCTTTGAGTTTCTCGCGAGAGCTGGAGTTGCCCGCGAAGCTTACCACCTTCAAAAAGAGGCTGAGTCAACGAGCCGATACCATAGATTGTCTTTCCGGCTGGATCGAAGATGCTCGATAGGCTGTCTCCACCTACGCCGCCCGAAGCGCTGATCGAAAGGTTGGGGAAGAACTGCGCGCGTGCAACGCCAATCTGCGCGTTGGCAGCGATGAGAGTAGCTTCGGCCTGCTGTATATCGGGCCGCCGCTCAAGAAGCTGCGAGGGTAGGCCTGTGGGAAGATCCTGCGGTGGAGGCGCGAGCGCGTTCGGGTCTTGGTGGGTGATGGGTCCGGGATTCTCTCCAAGCAGGAGCGTGATTGCGTTCTCTTGTTGCTGAATCTGTTCTTCAAGCTGAGGCACCTCCGAGGTCGCCGCATAAAGCAGTTGTTCCGCCTGGCGGACGTCGGAGAGTGGCACCGAGCCTCCGCTTTCCAATGTCTTGGTGAGGGCGACGGAGTCCTGCCGAACCTTGATGGTTTGCTTCGTAATTTCAAGTTGAGAATCGAGCGCACGGATTTGCAGATACGCGGTGGACACCTGCTGCACAAGCGTGAGACGAACTGCGCGCTGCGCCCAAACCTGCGCCAGTAACTGGGCGTGGGCTGCTTCAGTCTGCTTGCGGTAGAGACCCCAGAAGTCCGGCGTCCACGCAGCAGATAAATTGAGAGATCCGTCGACCAAAGGGCTGGCTATTTGAGTGCCCAGAGAGGAGGGCAGGGTTGCGCCGATGCCAGTGCCTCCAACTGTGAAGGTTGGGAGCTGCTGTGAACGGGTGATCTTGACCTGCGCCTCTTGTTCAAGGATGCGCTGTGCCGCAATGCGCAAATCGTAGTTGTTGGCGAGAGCCTTGCGGATCAGCGCCTGAAGTTCTGGTTCGCGATAGACGGCAGCCCATTCTTCATCACCAAGAGATTGTCCGGCGTTACTTGAGACTGCTGCATCATCCGCGCCGCGAAAGGCCGGGGGAGCAGTGTAGTTCGGCCGGACATATTTAGGGCCGACATTGCATCCAGCGAGAAGGAGGATTGCACCCGTGAAAAGGCTCAAACGTGCAAGCATGGAAGGACTCATTATGCCTGACCTCTCTCAGTGCGGGCGTGAGCCACAATTGGTCCAGTCGACTCGCCGGATGGAACTGCAGGGCCACAAATTGAATCCATCGTGGTACCTCTACCGCCCTTCACGAAGCGGTGCGAAAGATACTCGACTACCGCAAAGGTGACGGGAATAAAGACGAGACCAAGTGCGGTCGAAAGTGTCATACCGCCGATGACAACGGTGCCCAGGATCCGGCGGGAGGCGGCCCCCGAACCGCTAGCGGTGGCAAGGGGCAGACACCCGAAGATGAATGCCAGAGCAGTCATCACAATGGGACGGAAGCGCAGGCGCGCGGCATTTAATGCGGCGTCACAGATACTCTGACCGCCCTCATAGTTCAATTTGGCAAACTCGACAATGAGGATTGCATTCTTGGCCGAGAGTCCGATGAGCATGACCAAACCGATGGTGGCGAAGATATCGTTCTCAAACATCCGGGCGTGCAATGCAAGATAAGCGCCGAGGATGGCGACAGGGGTGCTAAGCAGAACGCTGAACGGCAGGGTCCAGCTCTCATACAGAGCCGCGAGGATCAAGAAGACGCAAACCAGTGACAGGCCGAATACAGCCCAGGACGGGATGCCCTTTTCAGCTTGCTGTTCCTGGAACGACATGCCGGAATAGTCGAAGCCGGCGGTCGGCGGCATCGTCTGCTGAAAGACTTCTTCAAGCGCCTTTCGTACCTGGCCGGAACTATACCCGGGTGCCCCAGTGATGTTTATCTGCGCCGCATTGTATTCGTTGAACCGATAGATGAACTCCGGCCCGGTGATTCGACTCACCTTCACGAGCGAGCCGAGGGGAACCTGGCTGCCGTTGGCGCTGCGTACGTAAAACTGGTTGATGTTTTCTATATTCGTGCGAGATGTGCCTTCAGCCTCAACGTAGGTCTGCCACTGGCGGCCGAATCGATTGAAATAATTGACGAGGTAGCCGCCCATGAAGGTTTGCATGGTGGTGTAGATAGTAGAGAGATCGACCTGCTGCTGGAGAGCTTTCTCCTTATCTACGTCGGCATAGAGCTGGGGGACGTCTGGCTGATAGGACGGGATGGCGGCTGCGATCTCAGGGCGCTTGGAGAGCGCGCCAAGAAAGCCGAATACGCTCGTCGTCAGCGTAGCAGGATCGTCCGAACCGGAGCGGTCCTCGAGGATCATGGTCACCCCGCCGGAGGTCCCTATGCCCGGAATAGAGGGAGGTGGGAAGGCAAAGGCGATGCCGTCCGGATTCCCGGCGAGCTGTCGCTGCACACTGCTCTGAATGTATTCGAGCTGTTGGTCTTTGGTCTTTCGCATAGCCCAGGGCTTTAGATTTACGAAGAAGAATCCGGCGTTTGTGCTCTGCACCTGGGTGAGGAGCGAGAAGTTGGTAACGGCGATAACACCTTCGATTCCGGGTGTCTTGAGTAAGGCATCGCTTATCTTCTGCTGAGCGGCATCGGTGCGCTGCGCCGAGGCGCCGTCTGGAAGCTGCAAAGCGAGAAACATGTAGCCCTGGTCTTCGGTGGGGATGAACCCGCCGGGCAGGCTACTGCCCGAGTAGACCGCCGCCGCGGCGACCAGGACGAGTCCGAGCATCGCGAAAGCGGATTTGTGAATGAGAATGCGCGAGGTGTGAACGAATGCGTCTGTATTGCGCCGGAAGAACTTGTTAAAGAGATCGAATCCTCTGCCCAGCAGACCCCTCTTTTGGCCTTCCTGTCTAGGCTTGAGAAGAAGCGAGGCGAGAGCCGGGGACAGTGTGAGCGCGTTGAATGCTGAAATCAGGACGGAGATCGCGATCGTGACGGCAAACTGCTGGTACATACGTCCAGTGATGCCGGGAATGGCTGCCGTTGGGATGAAGACGGCAGCCAGAATGAGCGCGATCGCCACCACAGGGCCGCCGACCTCCTGCATCGCTTTCTCGGTGGCGGACCTGGGGTCCATACCCTCTTCGATGTGGTGCTCGACTGCCTCAACGACGATGATGGCATCGTCGACGACCAGGCCAATGGCAAGCACAAGGCCGAACAGAGAGAGTGTGTTGATGGAAAAACCGAGCGCGGGAAAAATGATGAAGGTTCCAATCAGCGAAACAGGAACGGCTAGCAGAGGAATCATGGTGGCGCGCCAGCCCTGGAGGAAAATGAAGACGACTACTACCACAAGGCCGAGCGCTTCAAAAAGTGTGACCAGAATCTCGTGGATCCCGGCCGTAACGGCTTTGGTAGTATCGAGCGGGACGCTGTAGGCGATGCTTGACGGGAATGTAGCGGAAAGCTCCTTCATGCGCTGGTTGACAGCAGAAGCGGTCTCCACGGCATTGGAGCCAGGGAGCTGATAAATTGCCATGACGCCGGACGGTGCCTGGTTGTAGCGCGCCGAGACCCCATATGCCTGGTCTCCGAGCTCAATGCGGGCAACGTCGCTGAGGTGCAGGATAGAACCGTCGGGATTGGCGCGGAGGATGATGTTCCCGAATTCCTCGGGTTTAACAAGGCGTCCCTGCGTGCGGACTGTGTAAGTAAACTCCTGGCCCCTGGGGATTGGCTCGCCACCTATCTGTCCGGCAGGATTGACATTATTCTGGGTCTGGATGGCGGAGATAACCTCGGGCGCCGTGACGCCGAGCTTGGCTAATTTGTCGGGCTGGACCCAGACTCGAAGCGCATACTGTCCACCGAAGACTTGTACGCGAGAGACACCCTTAACGCGAGCAATCTGATCCTGAAGGTTAATGATGGCGTAGTTGGTGAGGAAATCCTGACTCAACTTGCCGCCTGGCGAGTTAATGGCGACGAGCATAAGGGGCGAGGTAAGCGCCTTCTGCACTGTGAGGCCGGCGGTCGTTACCTGGGCGGGAAGCTGGGATTGGGCCTGGTCAACGCGCAACTGGGCGAGAACCTGATCGATATTGGGATCGGTCTTGACGTCGAAATCTACGAAGAGTTGAACTACACCGTTGTTGGCGCTGACGGAGTTCATGTAGATCATGTTGTCGACGCCATTCATCTGCTGCTCGACCGGCGTCGAGACCGCCTGGCTGACGGTCTTGGCGTCGGCGCCAGGGTATGTGGCTGTGACAAGGATTTCAGGCGGAACGATATTTGGATACTGCGAGATGGGCAGCGTGAGCATTGCGACGACGCCAATGACCACAGTAAGGATGGCAATGACAATGGCGACGATGGGCCGCCGGATAAAGAATTTCGACATGGATTACCTCACCGGCTGTGGGGCCTGCGAGGCGTCGGCGTGAAACTCCGCGTGTTGCGGATTGATCGGCGCGCCTTCGCGAAGCTTCTGAAGGTTGTCGATAATGACGAGAGATCCGCTGCGGAGGCCGCTTTCAACGACCCAGCTATTGCCATATTGGGGGCCCAATGTCACGTTGTTTAGATGAACGATATTGTTGGCGCCGACGGTATAGACCTGCTGCTGACCCTGAAGCTCAGTGACGGCTACCTGGGGGACAAGAACTGCATTGTGGCGAAGCTCGGTTTCTGCCTTTACCCTGCCGAATTGGCCTGGGCGAAGGACATTGCCTGGATTTGGGAAAGAAGCAGCGATGCGAATTGCCCCAGTCTGAGAGTTCAGTTGCCGATCCACGAAAACAACATGGCCCCTGTACGGATACACTTCACCATTTGAAAGCGTCAGTGTGAGCGGAATCTTAGAGGCCCCATGAAGCAGGTCACTGCCGTCTGCGCCTGCCCGCTTTGTCAGTCCGAGGTATTCGCTATCGCTTATGGAAAAGTAAACCTTGATAGGATCGAGCTGCGAGACCGAAGTCAATACGGACTGCGTGCTTACAAGATTCCCAACCTGGGTTGTGGCCTGACCCGCGACGCCGGATATTAACGATCGAACCTTGGTAAAGCCGAGATTGAGGTCGGCAGTCGCTACAGCAGCTTCGGCAGACCTTACAGAGGCCTCTGCTTGAGCCCTTTGCTGGAGTTCGTTGTCAAGCTGGCTCCTGGCAATCGCGTGAGCCTCAGCCAAAGGGGTGTCGCGATTCACATTGATCTGCGCGAGAGACAGTTGCGCTTGCGCTTGTCCCAATTGTCCCTGTGCTTGCTGAAGCGCCGCCTCAAATGGACGAGGATCAATCTCGAACAAGACCTCATCCTTTTGAACCTGCGAACCTTCGCGATAATTCTGACGGATCAAGTAGCCGCTCGCTTGGGGTTGGATTTGCGCGTTGACATAGCCGTCGAGCGTGCCGACCCACTCGCCCGTCACTGTCACATCGTTTTGCTCGGCCTTCACGACTGTCACTTTCATCGGTGGCTGAGCAGCGGAAGATGAAGCACTGACACCCTTACCGCACCCTGCGAGCAGTCCAGTGACCAAGGTTAATGACCCAACAAAGGAAGTGAGCGTCACGATGTAGGGACGGATCGTCCCGGCCTTCTGTAAATGCCGCACAGTCATACTCATTCTCCATTCAAGCGTGAAATGTTCTCTGCGAGGGATCGTTCGCGCCGCGAAAACACGTATGCGTGTCCAGCTTTGATGAGCCAATAGCAATGGTGGATTCACAAAGTCATCTTGCAATCATGAACAACACTATTACCCGCCCGTTGCGCAGATTGCCTGCGGGTCAAGATAAGAGTCAGAATCGGATTCGCCGGTTCAAGTTCAGGTCTCCGCAGCCAATCGAATTCAACAACTTACGATCGAATTTAAGATTGAGCCCGCGCCGCGTGGCGTGGGTCGAGAGAGAGGGACTTCGAGCAAATCCTCTGGATTGCCTCAACGGACGATAAGAAGTGGACGTGCGAGAATCGATATCCCTCTGCGCCTTTCATCTTTAGCAGGGTCCAGATTCGTCAATTCGTCCTAAAACCGGCTCCAGTGCAGAACGTCCTTGAGTGCCCGCTTTTCGATTTGCGGGTTTTCGGCCGGATAGCCAAAGGAGACGATGGAGATAAGCTGTCTGTCTTCAGGTGCGCCGAAAGCCTCGACTACTGCGGGACCGTAAGGCTGCTTTGAACCGGCCACCCAACAGGAGCCAATGCCGTGTGCGGCCGCGGCGATCAGCAGGTTCTCCGTTGCTGCCGAACAGTCCTCAATCGCGCAGTCGGTTTTTCGGGCCAACACCAGTACGGCAAAGGCTGCGTTGGCGATAAATTCCGCGTGGCCTAACATGGCCGGAATCTTCTGCAAATCAGCCTTGGCAGTGAGGACGATGAAATCCCACGGTTGATCGTTCATTGCCGTCGGAGCGAGGTGGGCGCAATCGACGATCTCCTCGATTGTCTGGTGCTCAATTGGTCCTGCAGTATAAGTGCGGATGCTGCGACGAGTCCGCAAAGTTTCAATAGCGTCTTTCATCGATTTCCTTTGGCTCAATTGACGTAGCGCGCGGCCAACACATTGCTATCGGCGTCCCTAAACACCGCAATTGAGAGTGTCCACGCCTACGCTCACACTTCTATGCTACGCGAGGCGGTTGAGGGATGGCATGAAAGCACACGCACTTCACCACGTGATCAAGTGCTCGGGTCTTCACATCGCCTGGCGCAATCAATCCACGAGTTCAAGTTCGATCCGCTCCAGTGTCTTCCCTCTGGTTTCGGGAAGTCTGAAGAAGATGAAGAGGAACCCACATAAGCAGATGGCTGCATAGACCCAGAAACAGCGTGCCAGGCCGAGCTTTGCATACATTAGCGGAAACGTTTGTGAGAGTAGAAAATTACCCAGCCAGAGTGCCGCGACTGACACAGACATCGCCGCTCCGCGAATGCGATTTGGAAAGATTTCAGAAAGAATGACCCACGTGATCGGCGCCAACGAATAGCAGTAACAAGCGATCGCAGCAACGACAAGAACGACAGGAAGCAACCCGGTTGCATGTGCGTAATAGGCCCAACCGGTCGCAAGATAGATTACTGTCAACCCTGCCGCGCCACTCAGCATCAGTGCACGCCGTCCCCAACGGTCTACAGTACCGATGGCGACGAAGGTCATAACCACTCCCACCACACCAGTGACGCAAATGCTGAACAGGATACCCGACACGGCATAACCGGCATCGGCGAAGATACGCGACCCATATTGAAAGATCACATTGATTCCGCACCACTGCTGAAACACCGCGAGCACCACGCCCAGAAGCAGAATCTTTAGCATCTTAGGTGTCCAGAGTCCACGGAAATCGACCTTACCTGGTTCATTGGTCAGCGTAGCCTCGATCTCTTTGAGAGAGGCTTCCGCGTAGGCAGCTCCGCCGATTTTAGTAAGGACCTTCAGAGACTTGGCGGATCGTCCCTTCTTTGCCATCCAGCGCGGACTCTCGGGCACGAGGAGCATGGCGCCGAAGAAGATGATGGCGGGCAGAGCTGTAACCCCAAACATCCAACGCCACGCAACCTGGACATTCCAAGAGTCAAGCGGGATCTGTGCGACGGTTGTACCAGGCGCCATAGGCCGCGCGATGGTCCAGTTCACAATCTGGGCCGTCATGATACCGAAGGCGATGGTGAGCTGATTGAGGGAGACGAGTCGGCCCCTCATGCTGGCCGGCGCAATCTCAGCAATATAAAGTGGCGATAAGCTGGAAGCGATGCCGATCGCGACGCCGCCGAGCAGCCTGTTAATGACAAAAAAGACAAAGTTCGGCGCGAGCCCTGTTCCAATGGAGGTGAGAACGAAGAGTAGCCCAGAGGCAAGCAACAATGGCTTGCGGCCAAACTTGTCGCTTAATCCGCCAGCGCAACTTGCTCCCGACAAAGCGCCGATTAGAGCGCTGCTCATGGCCCAGCCGATTTGAAGCGCGCTGCTCAGGTGAAGGTATTTTTCGTAGAAGATCTCAGCGCCACCGATGACGACCCAGTCATAACCAAACATCAGTCCACCCAGCGCGGCGGTGAGTGCGATTGCCAAGACGTAGGCGCGGTTGAAATTAGTGTCGCGTTCAATCGGAATCAGCACGGATGGTGTGGACGTTATCACTTCAATCCTTCCTTGATCTGGTGCCGCCCAGCCCGCGGTTTGGATGGCCCGAAAAACCGGTGGAATTACGATTCCGGAATCGTGCCCACGTCAGCGCTATGCGCGCTCTGGTCCGGCTGGTGAGGCGATCGACATCGCCCGAATCTCTGTTGCTTCCCATCGTCATTCTCTAGCGACACCATCAAGTATCGATCTGCCGATAAAGCGCGCATTCGAGCCAAGGTCGCGCTCAATACGCAGAACTTCATTCCACTTGGCCATTCGCTCGCCGCGCACAAATGATCCCACTTTAAGCTGACCGGCGTTTGTTGCGACGGCCAGGTGCGAGATGAATCCATCCTCTGTTTCGCCTGAACGCGCGGAGATAACCGGGTTCCAACCGGCCTGTTGCGTCAGCTCGATTGCAGCCAGCGTTTCAGTAACTGTGCCAATCTGGTTAAGCTTGATGAGTACGGCGTTGGCGACATTCCGCTGAATACCGGTGCGGATCCGCTCCAAATTTGTTGTGAACAAGTCGTCGCCGATCAACTGGACTCGATGACGCAGTGCAGCCGCAGCTGTACACCAACCTTCCCAGTCGCTATCCGCCATAGGATCTTCAATCGAAACGATCGGATACCGGTCGCACCAGGCAATCAGAAGATCGACGAACTGTGCCGCGGTAAAGCTCTGCTTTTCCAGTCGAAACGTATAGAGCTTTGTGCCGGGATCGTACAAGTCGCTAGCCGCAATGTCCAACGAGATTGCTGCGTCGTCGCCAGGGGTGTAGCCGGCTGAGACGATAGCGTCGGTCATAAACTGCAATACAGCTTCATTGGTTGAAAACTCGGGCCAATAGCCACCTTCGTCAGCAACCCCGTATAGCGTGCCGCGCTTTTCCATCAGGTCTCCGGCGGCGCGGTGGACGTTAAAGGTAATTTCTATTGCCTCCCGAAACGACTTCGCACCGGTTGCGATGAGCAGAAAATCCTGCACGTCAGTGCGCCAATGTGCGTGGGCTCCGCCTCCAACGATCTGAATCTCAGGCAGAGGCAGGAGCGTTCCACGGGAATGACCCAAAGTTCCATACAGCGGCTGCCGGAGCCAGGCGGCCGCGGCGGTAGCAGCCGCCATGGACACGGCGAGAATTGCATTTGCACCCAGTCGCGATTTTGTAGGGGTTCCGTCGAGTTCGATCAAATGCCGGTCCAGACCCGATTGGTCGCAAATATCCCAGCCAGTCAATACCGGGGCTATCTCGCGCTGGATGTTGGCGATTGCCTGAAAGACCGATCTTCCGCGGAATCTGCTCGGGTCGCCATCGCGCAACTCCAGGGCTTCGAATTGACCCGTTGACGCGCCTGAAGGCACCATCCCACGCCCGCGTTCGCCACTCTCAAGCTCGATTTCCGCTTCGACGGTCGGGTTGCCGCGAGAGTCGTAGACCTGATATGCGCAAATAGACTTGATCTTCATTACTGTGCTTTCCATGCATTGACGGCGCTGAACCAAGGTTGCAGAACATCTGTCAATCTGGAGCATTCTGACAAGATCCCTGTCCGGGCAAACTGGCGAACCCAGCTGGTCTTCTGTGGGTTTGTGAGGTACTCAACCGGCGATTTGCCATCTATCCTTGCCAATAGAAGCATCAAGAGGAGCCTCGCGACGCGTGGCTCCAGGGCCTGAGGATCGATCGTCTCGCCGGCCACTTCGATGTAACGTTGCCAGAAGGCGTGACACATTTCGTCAAATCCGATTCGACGCGGAGCGTGGTAAAGCCCTTTAAGCAGGAGATGGGTGAACAAGAATGCAAGGTCGAAGGCAGGATCGCCATACCAAGCGACTTCGCAATCGAGCAACACCAGGCGCGCAGTCGAGATCATGATGTTTTTGGGGCTGAAATCCCCGTGAACCAGACATTGCCGCGTGGTCGCGAGGCGTTGCGCCTCAGCTTCAAATGAATGGCGAAGGTCCGGGTTCCTACTGCCGGTAGTGAGCAGGTAGGGATCAATACGGAGTTGAATGAAGTTGGCAGTGGAGTCAAACTGACGCGCTAACTCAGCATCTGCGGCAGAGTGAACGTGAATGTGGCCGAGCACTGAAGCGGCTTTAGTTGCATGGTCGATGCAGGCCTCACTGCGCAGTAACATCTGTTTCCAATTGACGAACTCCGGTCCAAGGAGTTCCATTACGAAGTAACCACGGTCCAACGCGCCGGGACGAAGAGACGGCACGGCCTGGGGCAACAGTCGGCCCACATACTGAATGTACATTTGCTCAAAGTGATTGCGGCCAATATCAGCCGCCCAGTCGTCCCTAACTCTGAGTTTGGGAAGCGCCCGTTTGACAACGAATGAGTCTTCGCCGTCGTCGACACGAAAAATCTCGCTGGATACGCCGTCCGTCAGTGGTGTAAGCATCGCGCCTGAATGCCGTAACACACCATCGCGTCGAAGCGTTTCAAGAAAGTCAGCGGAGACCGTGTTTTGTCGGCTCTTATTGATTGCGGGCGATCCTTCCAATCGCAAGGAATCTATGTTTAATGAGTCCAACGAAAGTGTACGCCAGCCCGAAGCGAATGCATCCGAATCTGACTCAGACGGCCGGCCCGTGGATAAAACCACTACAGTTGATGTGGCGCAGTCGCACAGTTAATGCAAAAGGATAAAATGGCGTGCATGGACACGCAACCCCAGCCGCGAATACTGATACCGGAGATCATGGCAGTTGCATGTGGCGCGAGTAAAGCGGAGGACTAGAGGGGCCCAAGGGTTCAGGCAAGGGGATGATATGGGGGAAAAGTACAAGCAGGATAGGCGCAACTTCCTAAAGCAGGCCGCAGGCGCCATTGGCGTCGCGGCGCAAACCGGCCATTGGTCAACGCCTGCTGCGCTTCAGATTGGACCCGAAAATGAGCAACTGGATGCACCTCACAAGGAAGTCAATTATCCGAGGCAATTTCAAGGGCGCCAACTGCGAATGATTTCCTTTCCCTTGGGTGGGGTAGCCGCTGGCAGCATCGGGTTGGGAGGGCGTGGACAGCTTCGAGACTGGGAGATCTTCAATCGACCCAACAAGGATTTTCGTCCGTCCTATGCTTTTCCATCGATATGGGCGCGAGCGGGTGCCGGGAAAGCGGTAGCGCGTGTCCTCGAGTCACGCATTCTTCCCCCGTATGACGGATCGAGCGGACTCGGTTCAGACGATGCTCCTGGTCTAAGCAGACTGGAATCTGCGGTCTTTACCGGGCAATATCCACTAGCCCACATAAAATTCCAGGATGACTCCCTGCCTGTAAGAGTGGAACTCAATGCGTTTTCGCCGTTTATCCCGCACGATGCGGATGATTCGGGCCTGCCAGTTGCAATTCTTGATTATCGCGTTACGAATCCAAGAGTGGTGCCCGCCGAGGTCGGGATCGCATTCTCCATCGAAAATACGGTGCGGGGCAGCGATCAGCGGGCAAATGGCTCGAACCATGCAAGCGACACACGGTTGAATGAGTTTCGCTCCAGCGAGGAATTGGCTGGTCTATATATGACCAATACCGGCTTGCCTGCAGAGGATCCGATGGCGGGCAGTTTCGTGCTCGCCGCGACTGCCGAACCCGGCGCCGCAATCTCTCACTGGCTCGGGTGGCCCCAAGGCCGATGGTGGAATTCACCGCTTCTCTTCTGGGACCAATTCTCAATAGCAGGGGCCATGGGCACGCAGCCGGAGCCCTATAATAACGTGGGAGTTTTGTGCCTGCACAAGACAATCCCTCCGGGTCAGTCGGCCAGCTTCCGCTTCTTGCTTGGATGGCACTTCCCCAATCGTACGCCGGAATGGTGCGGCTGGGATGCGCCCCCGGGCGAAGAGAAGACAGTAATCGGCAATTACTATGCAACTCGGTTTCGGGATGCCTGGGAGGCTGCCGCGTACACAGCAAAAAATCTTAGAAGTCTGGAAGCGCGGACCAAGGCGTTCGTAATTGCATTCGGCGACAGCTCGTTGCCTGCGGCGGTAAAGGAGGCGGCCAGCGCCAATCTTTCGACCCTGGCGACGACGACCTGCTTCCGCACTGCGGATGGAGAGTTCCATGGATTTGAGGGCAGCAATGATACCGAAGGCTGCTGCTTTGGTAACTGCTTACACGTGTGGAACTACGAAACTGTAACACCCTTTTTGTTCCCCTCATTTGCGAAGTCGTTGCGCAAGAGCGCGTTTGGCTACTCGATGGATGAGGCTGGTGCTATGCACTTCCGTCAGCTGCTGCCTGCGGGCAAGGCGCGCTCGGGATTCGCCGCCGCAGATGGCCAGATGGGTCAGATTATCCATGCCTGGCTCGACTGGAAGCTCTCTGGAGATGATAAGTGGCTACGGAATCTATGGCCGCGACTGAAGAAGGCGCTTGAATTTGCCTGGGTGCCGGGCGGATGGGACGGGAACCGCGATGGCGTATTTGAGGGCGTGCAGCACAATACATACGACGTCGAATTCTACGGTCCGAATCCGCTGTGTGGAATCTACTACCTGGGAGCATTACGTGCCGGCGAAGAGATGGCCGCGGCGGTCGGTGAGAGTTCATCTGCAGGCGAGTATCGGCGGCTCTTTGAGAAGGGGCGGCAATGGATCGACGGGAATCTGTTCAACGGTGAGTATTATGTCCAGAAGATCCGAGGCTTCCGCAAAGACGAGATTGCGCCGAACCTGCGCGGCGATATGGGCTCTGAGAACACTGAAGCTCCCGAGTACCAAGTGGGTGGTGGATGCCTGGCAGATCAGCTAATCGGTCAATATCTGGCGGATGTTGGCAATTTGGGCCCTCTCGTCTCTCCTGAGAACATTCGCAAGACGCTTCGTTCCATTTACAAGTACAACTACAAGCCCACGCTGGTGGACCACGAAAATGTTGAGCGTACCTATGTGCTCAACGATGAAGCGGCGGTAATGGTCTGCGACTATGGAAGGGCCAAGCGTCCGCATATTCCCTTTCCCTATTACGCAGAGGCCTGGACCGGTCAGGAATATTTGGTAGCTGCTCTGATGATGAATTGGGGCATGGTGGAGGAGGGTCTGGAGTGCGTAGGAAATATCCGCTCGCGATATGATGGAGAAAAGCGAAACCCGTGGGATGAACCCGAGTGTGGACACCACTATGCCCGCGCAATGTCGTCGTGGTCGCCTCTGGTTGCATTGAGTGGTTTCACATACGATGGCGCATCAGCCTCTGTGATCGCAGTGCCACGAATTCCACAGGAACACTTCAAGTGCTTTTGGGCAACAGGAACGGGTTGGGGAACATTTACCTACCGGAAGGGTGTATCGAGCACGAGATTCACTCTCAACGTTCTTGCGGGGACGCTGCTATGTCGCACTTGTGAAATTAGCGCGCTCGGTCAGAAGGCTTCAGTTCTGTTCGGCTCGGTCATTCAACCCTGCCAGTTGGAGAGACGCGGAGAACGATCCGTGGTGACTCTTAAGGAGCCGCTTACTCTTTCTGCCACGAACGAACTGCAGATCGAGGTGCATGCTTGAACGCCGGTGTCTCGCAGTGGAGACCGTGGGTAGTTGTAGTTGGCGGCCTATTGGGCGCGGGAAAAACCAGCCTCATTCTAGCCGCGGTGAACATCCTTGAAAAGGCTGGTGTGCGCAGCGCTGTGGTACTCAATGATCAGGGCGAGGATCTGGTAGACACGAGCCATGTACAGCTGCGTGGGGTTGCCTCACGCGAGGTGACCGGGGGATGCTTCTGCTGCAGATTTTCCACGCTTCTATCCGTGATGGAAGGACTTCGGGCCTATGCTCCGGAGGTGATCTTTGCCGAGCCGACGGGAAGTTGCGCAGATATCGCGGCTACTGTGATACGCCCATTGCAGGATGAGTTTGAACTCTGCCGGGTGGCGCCACTCACCGTACTCCTGGATCCGGCCCGAATTAACCTTCTGATTGCTGCAGAAGCCAATCCTAACTTGGCCTTTCTAATGCGGAAGCAACTGGAGGAAGCAGATTTAGTCTGCATAAGCAAGGCCGATCGTAATCCGTGTACCGCGGGTATTCCGGGCATCGACGCTCGGCTCATCAGCGCGAAGACGGGTGTCGGCATTCACGAGTGGCTAGACGAGGTACTGGCGGGATCCCTGGAGGCAGGAACCAGGACGCTGGAGATTGACTACGAAAGATACGCACACGCGGAAGCTGCTCTGGCATGGCTCAATGTCAGCTTTACCGTCGAGTTGGCGTCTCCCGCGGCACCAGCAGCGGTTGCCGGTCCGTTTCTGGATGACCTAGACAAGGCACTGACCGAGGCGGGAGTATCGATTGTGCATTTAAAGCTCATCGATCGATCACCTGCAGGTTGGTTGAAGGTGGCGATATGTGCTAACGGAGGGGAACCCACCGTTGATGGGATTCTCGATGCGTCTCCTGCCCACAGGCACGAGCTACTGTTGAATCTCAGGGCTATAGGGAGCCCGCCTCTAGTACAGAGTGTCGTAGAGGGAAAGATAAAGTGTATTGCTGGCGCGGTGCTCGACCAGCGAATCAGTTGTTTCAGTCCTGCTCCGCCAATTCCTGAACGGAGACGGTTGATAGTGCGTAGGTCCTCCGGCTCGCATGACGCCGTCTGACGACAGCATCATGCAGCCAGCCGTACCGGGTAACGCAGCTCCGCGTCTAGCGCCATTGATTTGCAGACTTGTACCTCGATAACCAAAATCTGCATCCATCTATTCTGCCTAACTGATAAGATGGCCGCATCATTTTTTACGATCTACTCCTCAGAATTTGTCCGATTGTTGATCTTGCACAATCTTCTTGGTGTTACAAAATAGCGCCAGCGATAATCGGCGGGCAAACCCGCAGGGGACAGCTCCCATGACGATTGGGCATCTTCGAACTCAATTCGTACCTTAACTTGGTCGGCAACGACATTGAGAAACTCAAGTATAAGGTTGGCCTGAAAGCCCGCCGTGAGCGCCCCACCGGAGTAGCAGGCAGGAACAATCTCCTCATCCCCGTTGGCCGCGGGATTATCCCAGCTGACCCCAAGCTCACCGTTCCTCAGCTTAAGTAATAATGGCATTTCGCGCCAGCCGCACTGTTGGTGCAGGCGGCGGATTGCGGCCCTCAGGTCACTGGCTTCAACATATAGATACTTGGTGCGACGTCGTTCCGTCACTTCTTCGTAGTTAGGAAACTTGTTCGTAGGCTTTGCCCAATTCAACGCGATATCTCCTAAACGAAAGCTGCAGGCTTCAGCACTTTCAGCAAGTTCCAATTCCTTAATATTTGCGGTCTTGAGAATCCGACCGAGCTCGAGCAGGATATCCCGCGGGATGACGATGCTCTGTTGGTCAAAGATGCCAACAATGCGCTCATTGGTCTTCTCCATGGATGAAAGCCGATACCCATCCGTAGTTACTAGAGAGACTAAGTTCGGCTGGAGCAGAAGAAGAGCAAATTGGGCATCCCAGCGCTCCCCGATAGCAAAAGCGGTGCCTTCAATGAGCTTGTTGACCACGTTGGCCGATAATGCAATCGAATCAGCGGTTGGGGGCAACTCAACTAACCTGTCAGGAGACGACTCCGTATACTTGAGCCAGCCTAAATAGCGAAGGCCAATCCGAAATCTAAATCCATCCTTGCTCTGAGCAAGTTCTACTGTTTCCCCATCAAAACCAGAAAGAAGCAGTTGCAGCGCACGCATGACATCGCGCGGGACCATGATGCGTGTCGCTTCGTTTATGCCCGTCAATTGATTGGTAGTGACTTCTGCGACGAGGAGCCGATAGCCGTCACGTGATACTACAGCGAGTGCATCGGGTCTAAACTGAAGTGCCCACGACTTGTTCGGGCCAAATAAATCGTCAAGATCCAGGTCGTCTATCAAATTTCTGAGAGTATCGGTTGGAATAGAAATTGAGAATTCCGTAGGGAGTTCCCCGTAGTCGAGATTGACTCTAGCTGGCATCACTACATAGCGCCACTGGTAACCGTTGTCATTGCCTTCGACGCGCATTTGACAGGCAGAGTTAGTGTCCCTAAGTTCAAAACGTACTTCGATCTCGTTGTCGAGGGCGCTGAGAAATTCAAGAAGATAGATGGAGTCAAACCCTATAGAGACTTCCTTACCTGAATAATCGACGTTTAAGGTCTCTTCGCCCTCCCCGAAACATGTATCGGCAGAGCAAATCCTCAGCTCATTCTGCTTTAGTTGAATTCGAATCCAGCGTCCCTTGTTGTAGGCGGATTGGACGGCACGTTGAATAGCTCCTGACAGCTCGCCCGCGCGCACTACCACAAAGCACTCGGAGTCGGATGGAATTGCCGCCTCATAATCAGCGGTCTGCTGGGCCGGCTTATCCCAGGCGAAGATTCGATCCCCAATGCGGAGGCCAAACGATTCCTCTTCCTCCACCAGTGCGACCGTCTCGACCCCAGTGACCGACACTTGCTTCAGCTCGCGAAGGATGGTGCATGGGATTAGGAGCCTCTTCTCTCCCCCCTTGTATTCAATGACCTCGCTCGTCCTCTCTGCGATGGAATATCGAGAGCCGTCTGTGGCTACCATGACTACGGAATCCTGCTTTAGATGAAGCAGGGCATAGCCGCCTCTGCATCTGTTCTCGTCTCCATCAATGACAAAAATCGTTCGGTCGATAAGACCGCAAAGCGATTGTGAAGTTAAAATCGCCTCAGGTGAAGATGCTCGAGCTGCAAGTCCTACTGCATCTCTTCTACCCCGCATGATTAAGCTCGACTTATCCGGCCTAACTTTATGTGCGAGATCTTCAAAGTTTTTCTTGGTTCTTTCTATTTGGTTCCGGACGGTTACTCCCATTTCTTCCAGCAGGTCCCGAGACTCACTTTGTGCGGACTCCGCATCTTGCTTTAGTCGGGCAATTTCGCTGGCCCTTAGATATGCTAACTCCTGTTTGATCGCGGTAGTTCGGCTTCGGACCTGACTTAGCTGAAGCTGCACGCGAATCAAGTCCGCACCGGCTCCATAGTGCGGTGCAACTTCCGGATTGCTGCTGCAGATGGCAAGAATACCCTTAAGCGCGGTTTCGTCGCATGCTGAGAACGCTCCATTGACTTCCGCAAGCAGGCGCTCACGTCGTATTCGGTCCGGCGCATCGGTGGCGATATCAGGGTGAACACAGCGGACGGCCTCTCGATAGAGCCATTTCACCTCTTCGGATGGGGTGAAGGGTCGAGCCCGGTTCGCCTCGCAATGCGCCTCGGAATAGGAGGCTTCGGCCAAGGTTCGCGCTTCTGCTGCTAAGGCGTGTGCCTCAGGAGTTCCAGCCTGGTCCGCCGTGCATTCGGCTATTCGCGCATGCCATTCATCTAGCTCGGCGTAAAGCACTCCGACGCAGCGAAGGTAGCGGCCATTGAACGCAGCTAACTCTGCTTTGAAACTGGCAAGAATGAACTCCTGCTCGACAAGCTGAGCCTTCTGGCGCACCAACTCTTCTCGCTTGGCGACAAGTTCATCTTCACTCGGCGATGGTCTGCGAATTACTTCTAGGCTCATGGTAGAAGAAAACAAAGTTGAAGTGAGTGTAACGCCGGTTCGCCGAGTGCGCAATCATTTCCAAGTATCACTCCGTGACTGATCCGACCCATCCTCTGATTAGCTCCCTTCAGGCTTGAGCGGCTGACGCTTATCTTAGTAACACCCTGAGGTAACGTGCCTCGATTCTATGAGCAAGAACTTGTCTGCTTTCTCACAGTTCATTTTGAGACAGGATTGACTATCCCAAGTTTCCTGTCTCTCAATTGGAATGAGTGCCTTGACGCCGTATCAATCCGATTCTGCATCGAAGGCTTGTTATATACTTTATCTCTTGATCGGACGGAAATATCCCGCATAGTCATATTGAGGCGATATCACGATCTCGCCAACTGTGTTCATATAGCCCCACTTTCCACTTACAACCTTTACGGCCGCGAGGCCATTAGAAAAATACCCAACAGCGTCAAACTTTGGCTCAACAGTTATCTCTCCAGTCCTATTTATATAGCCCCATTTGCCACGATCATCCTTGACAGCTGCCAACTCGTCGGTGAAATCTCTGACCTCATCAAATCTCGGCGCAGTAATAACATTTCCAGCTTTGTTCACATATCCCCACTTACCACTTGTGTCCTTTACAGCAGCAACGCCACCACCGAAATCCCTCACCTCGTCGTATCTTGGCTCGACCACTATTCGGCATCGCGTGTCCACGAAACCGAACTTTCCATCTAATTCGACTCGACAGAATCCCTCCTTAAACTCTCGAGAGGTACTCCAGCTCTGTTCAGGCCGCTGGAAAGGCCAGGCCTCAAGTCCTAGGCCGCACTTCCCATTTTCCCTGAACAGCGGCGTTGCAACTACATTTCCACTGCCGTCGATCCAAATCCATTCGCCGTCCAAAGTGAGTGCTTGTGCATATTGATCCAAGAATCCATGCGCATATTTGAAGTGCACTGGAGTCAGGAGATTTCCCTTGTTGTCGATGTAGCCGTAAAGAGCCTCTCGACGCACTATTCCTTTGCCAAAGCGAAAATCGCCGATCGCTTGAAGCGAGGCATCAGTTATCCTCTCTCCACGCCTGTTGATATAGTAGCTATCTTCTTTCTCAAAAACAGGACAGGCTCCGTCGCGAAAGACCCCAATCTTCCTGCAATCACCTTCACATACGATGCGATTTCCATTTTCGTCAAGGATAAGGCGGGCTGGTGATTCGTCGGAGGTCGAATAGCATTGTTCAATCTCGATCAGCTTTTCCTCTGGATCGTAGCAGATAACATCTCCCCAGTATTGATCACGAAGTAGGTGCGAAGCAATCTGTCCGTGGTTATCGAAAAGGTCTATCTTCTTTTCTAAAAATGCAGACCAAATGTTGCTGCACTCTGTCGCTTCTATGCGGTCGTAGATCGGATCAATTATAAAATCGCCTTGATAATTGATGAATCCCCACTTTTTCTCCAGTTGCGCCGGCACTACTTCCTCTTTTGAGCGAAATGTTTGCCAATGATCAATGTATTCGCAAGCGTTTCCGATATACCTGCCCGATTTGTCAATGAAGAAGAATTTACCATCTAGCTTGACGGGGGCTGCCCCCTTGAAGAACGGGCGGGCATCTTCATATACGGGCTTAACAGCGAAGGTTCCATCCGTAGCAATATAGCCAAACCGGCCCTCGAACAAGACGAGTGCAAGTCCATCAACAAAGCCCCAGTGAACTAGACCATTGGGAATGGTCGGGGCTGGGCCAAACTGTTCAGGTATAATTTCCTCTCCATCCAAGTTCAGGTAGCCCCATTTGCCCTCGTCATAGTTGAGGGAATATGAAAACGATGCTCGTTCACAGCTAAACTCGCCTAAACAGCCGAAACGGGGGCTCACATTGAATCTTCCATCTGCACTTAGGTATCCCCATTTGCCATTGAGCTTTACCTTGGCAATGCAAAGCGATTGCGAATCTGGAGACGCAGGATTGGGCCGGTCCTTGATGAGTTGCGATTTCAGGTCGGGCGAGACCCTCGGAGCTTGATCATCGTATTCTTCTTTCGCACGTGCAATTTGCCCGCGGACTACGACTGCGATTTCTGACAAGAGGTCTTGTGCGTCTTGTTGGGAAAGTTGCGCATCCTGCCGAAGCAAGGCGATTTCGCTTGTTTTTAGAGAGGCCATCTCGTACTTGATCGTTGCACGACGGACCTGATATTGGCTCAACTTAGACTGGAGAGTAATAAGATCTGTACTGTTCCCATCGCGCTGCACGGTCATTGAGTCAGTCTTGAAACCGGCAAGAATGCGTTGCAGCCAATCTTCGTCACATGCCGTATAAGCTGCGTTAATTTCGACCATCAGGAGCTCACGCCGTATCCGGTCGAGTTCATCTGCGCCGGAACCTTGATGAACTCGTGCCGCGGCCTCCGTATACAGCCTTCTCAGTTCTTCTGATGGAGTAAACGGCGGAGTTTCTGCCGCTTCACTA
Organism: uncultured Occallatibacter sp.; assembly: GCA_964396795.1. Classification (GTDB taxonomy): domain Bacteria; phylum Acidobacteriota; class Terriglobia; order Terriglobales; family Acidobacteriaceae; genus Telmatobacter. The sequence goes on from CAYNGB010000006.1 coordinate 58,245, forward strand.
TACGCTTCAGAATACGACTCTTCAGCCTGCGCCCGCGCTTCGACTGCCTTGGACTTTAGCTCGGGAGTTGCAGCCCGTTCGGCTCTGCATTCAGCTAGCCGCGCCTTCCACTCATCGAGTTCCGCGTAGAGAACTCCCACGCGGCGAAGATAAAGACCCCTAAACGCGGCCAATTCGGCTTTGAGGCTCGCAAGAGAAAGCTCTGCCTCAACAAGCTGTGCCTCCTGCCGAGCAGGTTCATCTCGCTTGGTAGCAAGCTCTTCATCTTCCCGTGACAGTAAAGGAACGACTTCTCTGGTCATTGGAGTCTCAGCGTAGGCTTTAAGCAGAGTGTAGCGCAGTCTGGGCGCGCATCTGAAAGCGAAAAGACCCGCTCATCGACCCCAACCGCCTTGTGCTTTCAGAAAAGGATCAACGAAATTGTCAGGGCAATCAACTCACGCCTGCCAATTTTCTTCCTTCCCAGTCAGTTTCTCTGGCGCGCCTTGGCCTGCAGCTTTACGGCGCCCATGCAGCTAGTTTCCCACCCAAGACACATTCCCCTCAACGGCGCCGCATCCAGTTCGTTAATCCCTGGGAACGACCTCCATCGGCGATGCAGAGAGAGGGCGGCGGCTCACCCTTCGGGGCTAACGATGGATTGGCTTAGAAGTTAGACTGGTAAGGATGAGTTGAATTAGGGGCAGGTCACTCTCAAGCAACGCGAAATCTTATATTTACCGCGGTTGTATCGTGGCAGTCAGAATCAATTGCATACCCAAATGAATAGGGAAGAAAGTAACGAGTGGAAGAACTCTAAGAATTATATTTGCCCAGGTTAGGGCCGATGCGAGGCAACAACTGCTAATGTGCTGGCCAAAGGAACGTCGACGCGCACAATTCTGAGGCAAGCTCCGGCTATCCGATCCCCCTCCGACTCACCATCTCACACGGCATTTAGAAAGCACCATCTGCAGGTGAGGCAATGAGGATGTAATTCGTCGACCAAGTCTGTCCGAAAGAAACGGCTCATAAGATCATCGCCATAACCAGCGACAAATAAGCAGTGCCGTTGTCACAGCAGGTAGGTGATCATTTCGAATACAAAGCAATCGTTCGGCGGCCACGAGGTCCTGTCAGAACAAGGCAAAACAAGACAATGACTCTCAGTTAGTCGGGCCGTTCCAGTTGCGTGAGCCAATCTTCATTCATTTCGACATGCTTGATGGAATATCTGCGGAATGTGTAAATGAGGTGGATCTTGCCATCCGGTGCCTGGAAGATGGAAGGGTAAGAGTATTCGCCCGGGTTAGTTTCGATTACAAGTGGTTCGCTCCAAGTGCGACCTTCATCTGTGGAGCGCGCGATGTGCAGCGGCGAGCGGGAATCGTCTTGATCATTGAAGACGAGAAGTAGATGGCCATTCTTGAGACGACACATCGAGATTCCTGCATTCGGGTTCCTCAACTTTGTGGCCGCTGGAGTGCTCCAGGTAGCTCCACCGTCGCGTGACTCCGCTGCAATGATATATGGACGAACGCGGAGATAAGCGAGAAGTGAGCTGTCAGCGCGCTGAACAATTGTGGGCTGTTCTCCCCCGCGCATAATTCCGCTGCGGAACCAGGTGGCGCCATTGTCTTTGGTTGCCAAGAAGAATGAAAGGTCAACTCCATTTCCATTGCGTTCGTCACTCAAAGGCAAGATCAGCGTTCCGTCAGTCAGTGTGATCGTCAAGTTACGGGGCAGCCAGCCAAGCGTATCGTGGAAGAAGGGCCTGTCTTCTGTCCATGTAGTTCCGCTATCTGCGGAAGTTCGGAAGAATAGGCTGCATGCATCCCAACCGGTACCACGAAGCATGGGCTGCGTGCCTTCCATACGGCCCCAGACTAGCCATACTCGCTTGTCTGCTGTGGTGAAGAGGACTGCATTCCCCGGCGGCCTTCCAGGGCTGTGCACGAGAATCTCGGGCTTTGACCAAACGTGAGTTCCCCTAGTCAAACGAGATAGAAAGAGCACCTGATCTTCGGATGACTCGTAGCTGCCTCCATACCAGGAAACAAGCAGGTCGCCATTTGGAGCCAGTGTAATCGACGAGCAATGATGCACTGGATAGCCGTCTATTTTGCTGAAGATGAGCTCAGAAGAAAATTCGATTCCGCCGTACGGATCTGTGATGGCTCGCTTAGGAAGAGGCGTTCCTATGGGGGTCCCTGTCACAGTGTCTGCGGAGCGTGGGAGAGCTGCGCCATTATCCAATGCAGCCACCGCCGCGGACAACGCGTCGATTGAGCCGGAGAACACAAGCTTTCCCGTATGATCGAGCAGGAAAGCTGACGGAGTAACTTGCGCGCCCAGCCTCCCCCCAACTTTTCCTCCGGGATCCAGATAGGCGGGAAAGTTGAAGCCGTGGAACTGGCAGTAGCGACGAACTTCATCGCCGGTGATTTCGTCGCCAGAGAAGACCGCGATGAGCAATATCCCGCGGTCAGTGATTCTGTTATCTAATGCCACGATCTGTTCGGCTGTAGCTTCTGTACCTTTGTCGCGAGACGACAAAAAGAGGACCACTGTCGCGCGGTGCTCCATGTAGTTATTCATTGAGACACGCGAACCCTCTGGCGAGGTCAACTCAATGGTGCCCATTGGTTTACCAACCATCGAGCCGTCTTGCGCAAACAGATCAAGATTTCCGAGCAACGCCGTAAGCAGGATGACCACAAGAAATCGAATCATCTCTCCCCCATGAGTCAGATCCATACAGGAGTGTCTTCAGACTTAATCATCAACTGCATGCGATCAGTATCACGCCGACTGAATACGAACGCCGCTACCGAAAGTAGGATACTTGCGCCCACATAGGCAGACGAAGTGACAGCAACAGCCTTGTCGAGACCAATATCACTGGCCAGAAAGCCAACAATGAGTGGCGCCGATCCGCCTCCCACAAGCCAACCCATCAGATTCATCACACCAGTTGTAGCACCGCGCGCTTCTGGCCGCACTACGTCGAAAACAGAAGCGAAAATGTTAGCTTCGTACCAGCCCTTGAATATACCCCAGAGAAGAAGGCCAACGATGAGCAAACTCATCGAGTGTGTAAGGGCGCACAATATCACGAATGGTGCCTCGAGAAAGATACCGATCGCCTGAACCAGGATCCGTCCGCCGGGCAGTCTCATACGAAGTATGTCCGCCATCCAACCGCCGATTGGCGAACCCAACATACTGGTGGATTGCACGTACAGGGTCGCGGTCAAACCTGCCATGGCGAGACTTAGATGAAACTTGTTGTAGAGGAGCATCGGCATCCAAGTGAAGAGAACCATCGTAGTGAAGTTCTCACACATAAAGGCACCCATGCACAGGAGGAGCGTTGGCGTGCCGGCGATGATCTTTAGGGATTCCGGGATTGAAGCGTGATGCGGAACAGCAACTGCAGGGGCTGCTGCGCCTAGATCAGCACGGTCTGCAGCGCCACGAGGGGGCTCGATCAAGAGTCTACTCAGGATGAAGCTGAGGAGAATTCCACAACCTCCAAATACCACAAACGACGAGCGCCAGCCATAATGCTGACCAATAAGCCCGGCGAAGAATCCCCCGGCAATAGTGCCGACGTAGACGCTGGTCTGGTGCGTGCCCATGGCTCGGGAGCGCGTCTTCTTGCCATGGTAATCGCTGATCAGTGACATCGACGCGGGAAAGTACACAGTCTCGCCTAAACCCTCGGCGGCGCGGAACATCAAGAGGTGGCCGAATGTACGCGACACCGCCGTCGCCATGCAGATGAGACTCCAGATGCGAAGGCCGCTTAGAATTGCGGCCTTTCGTCTCACGCGATCAACGATGTGACCCGCTACGGGAGCCGAGATTCCGTACACCCATGCAAATGATGATCCCAGCAGCCCCAACTGCACATTGCCCAGATGAAACTCCGCCGCCAGCAAAGGGAACAAGGAGAAGATTGCCTGGCGGTCGGCGTAATTGAAGAACGCTATCCACCACAGCATCCCGACCACGTACCATTTGTAATGCTTCTCAAAAGAGCTCATGGGGACCGGTGTGTCGATTAGGTCGTTTTGGGATTGTCAAGCAGTCCAGGAACGGGTGTCAACATTCTCTGCGCTGCGGCATACATTGCAGCGCGATCAAGGTAGGAGATTTCATCGGCAATCCAATCGCGCATCCGTTTCCCCTCGTCAGATTCCTGCGAAGCGGAAACAAAGTTCAGGCGAACTCCGAGACGTTCTTCCAGAGCGCACACTAGAACTGGCCAGACAACACCTATATCCGCTGTAATCGGGATGCTGCCTTCCAGCCGAGAGAATCCCGACATCTCCATGCGGAAGGGAATGCCGGTGCACTTTGTCTTTGGCAATCCACGATTGATGGCCTCCTGCACTTTGGCGTCCTGTCGTTCCTTTTCCCAAGCGAGCTCCAGATTGGGATCGAGGTCGATCCGGATGAGTACCTTGTCGGCCAGACTATAGGTCTTCATTTGATCCCAACTAGCCCATATACCGTGCCCTGTATAGGTCTCAAAAGGACCGTCATGAATCTCCTGAGTAAGCGCAACAGCGGACTCGACGATCACGTCTGCGCCAGCAAGCATTTCGGCGATCAACCCGGAGCGGCGAGCGATTGAAATGGAATCTGCGACCGCAATGCCAACCGCGCCGCCGCCCACGAGTTGAGGGATGGAGACGAGGACGGGAACCCCTTTTAGAGCACCGGCGCCGATCATGGTCATGGGACTGGCGCCTAAACCGGCGAAGAGTTCAAAAGGTACTCCATACTGGCTAGCCGCTTTTCGAATTTCAGGGGCCAGCCTCTCCGTGCGGAGCCCCATTGGCCATGCCATATTTCCCGCGGCCTTGATCACCTGGCTGCCTGGCAGTGCTGTCAGGCGATCATAGAAATCCCAGCCTTTCGGGAACTCTTTCTCCATTTCGGTACGCCGCGTCAAAGATAAGCAAGTAATCTCGAAGGCTCCGCCTCGCGGAAGTGCAGCGGCCGTCAGCGGGAAATTCGCTTCATGGTTTACATAGACGCGCTTCACACGATCGAGTGTTCCCGCCATCTCGTGAGCAATTACCGCAGAACTGGTGATGACACCGTCGACTAGACCGTGATGAATTAGCTCTGCGATCTGTGTGGTCACGCCCTCATGAAGATTCGGGCCGCTACCGGTGACGACCACTACGCGCCCACCGCGCTGCTTGGCCTCCACGATGCTCGAAATGGCTTTCTCCAGGTGGCACAGCGCAGATGCACACATCGATTCCCGGAATCGAGCCACGATTACAGAAGATGGCCTCATCACTTGGCTCCGTCTGCCAGGATATGACGAACTCGATCCAGGTCCTCTTGAGTATCCACTGAGACCAGCTCACCTTCGCACATAGTCACCACGGTCTGGATGGATATGCCGTTTTCAAGGGCACGTAACTGCTCCAGGCCCTCAATCTTCTCAAGGCGGGACGGCGGTAACTTGGAAAGCATAGTAAGGCATTCTTGCGTATAGGCATATAGACCTATGTGTTCGAATACTTCAAAGTCATCCGTGCGTCGACGTGGATAGGGAACAAGGGAGCGGGAAAAATAGAGCGCTCGGCCACGGGCATCCGACACTACCTTAACCACGTTCGGATCATCGTAGGCCTCCTCGCCGACTTTCTTGATCAGTGTGGAGAGACCTACGTCGCTTCCGTCTCGCAATGCGCATTTCAGGGCCTGAACACATTCGTCGATCATTCTCGGATCGAGTAGCGGCTCATCTCCCTGAATGTTAACCACGATTCCAGCGTCCGATCGGGCAGCAACTTCGGCAACACGATCTGTACCAGATGCATGATCCGGGCTCGTCATCACCACCCTGCCTCCGAAGGCATTGACCGCATCGGCAATGCGCTGGTCGTCGGTCGCTACCACCACGCTGTCCAGACTTGTAGTCTTCTGCGCGATCTCATAAACATGCTGAATCAGAGGTCTCCCGTGAATATCTGCGAGCGGTTTGGCGGGCAGACGAGTAGATTGGTAACGCGCAGGTATTACTCCAATAACCTTCATCCCTATTCTCCAGATGATCCTATAAACCTTGATCCAAAGGTGTGCTCTTCCAAACGTGATCCAATCTCAGGTCTGGAGTCCTTGCACAGTTTCGCAGTTGCACGCGAACATACTCGACCTCGCATTGGCGTGCCTTCGACGTCTGCCGAACACTTCGCTAGCCTGAGTGCGGACGAGATTGAAGATGTCTTGACGCATGTAATTACGCGCGGCCCGTCCGGCAATACGGTTTACTGCTTGACGCGCGCGCGAGGCGCGCGTACCAAAATCAAAGTGCGGATATTCGCCTATGGCTCCCCCAATTAACACCCCGTCTACCCCGCGGCCAATCACTAGGTCAATTAAACGGTCAAGAGCGGCTAGATCTGGTTGGCTAAGATCATCAATAGGTGTAATCAGGGCCGCGAATACGCCAGACATGGAGATTTTCATTTGGAATATCTCTACGCCACGTCGCAAAGGGATACAGCTTGTGCAAGCCCTTCCAAGGGCTCGCGAGTGGGCATGAACTCGTGTCCGACGTAGCCTTTATAGCCGAGTTCCAGTAACGTGCGCATTATGGCTGGGTAATTAATCTCCTGGTGATCATCCAGTTCTCCTCTGCCAGGATTACCTGCTGCATGTACATGGCCAATCAAATCGTGGTATTGTCGCAGACGCCGAATTACGTCGCCGTTCATAATCTCCACGTGATAGATATCGAAGAGAAGCTTTACATTGGGCGAGTTGACCTGCCTGACAATGTCCGCGCAATAGTCCAGGTTGTCGCCTTGATAGCCAGGATGACCTTTCATGGGATCGGAATGATCCCGGGTATTAAGCTGCTCCAGGCAAATGGTGACATTCTTTCCTGCAGCATATCTGCCTAGTTCCAAGAGACCGCGTACCGAGTTGGCTGCTCCTTCTGTGAGCGAGATTTCACCACTCATCGGGTCCTCTGGGTCACGCCACTTATACCCGGTGAATGCAATCACGCTGGGAATGCCAAAATCAGCGGCTTGATCAATAGCATGCTTAGTCCGAGTAATTACTTCTTCGTGATTACTTATGCTGTTCAAACCCTTATGAAACATCGGGTCGGGCATTCCGTTTGAGGCGAGGGCGGAAGTAATGTGATGTTCGCGCAGCACTGGCCATAACTCAGTAGGAACGAGTTCTACGCTCTGGCAACCCAAGCCAGCCGCTGTTACGCAGATGCGCTCAATATCCCAATTCCACGGTGCCGAGTTCAAACACCAGAATGTCAGCGACTGCCGGATGCGGCCATGCTTCACGGCACGCGGGATGGTGCCGGTGCTTTTCGCAGCTAGGTTAGGAGTTCCGGCAAGCGCTGGGGTTGGGGCAGTTCTCCGGCTTGACAGGCTTTTTCCAGGAATATTGCTCAATCACTACTCCTTCAACTTCCGAGGTCAAAAGTAAAAGGCCGGGCGCCTAAAGAGCAAGGCGAAATGCACGAAGAACGCGTCTGTCACCCCCAAAACTAAGACGACAGGGAACTGAGAGCAGCCAGAAACAGACCTAAGCCCAAACTCGGATGTTCGAATCCGTTTGTCTTGGCGGGGCCTCGTCTGACTCGGCGAGGTCCCGCCGACCCGCAGGTACCGGAGAGTCCGGTCTACTGCACCGGGCCTAGGCGCAACGTCTTGATCTCCCATGGCTTCATGTGGAATTGGATGGTCTTTCCCTCGCCAATATCGCCCACCTTGACGTCTTCCAGCAAGCTTGTTTCCGTTGCGCGCACCGGGCGCGGGAACTCAAGGGCCACATCTCCATCGCGACCTTCAGTCTCAACAAAGCGTGCGATGGCATCCGTGTCGTAAAAGCCCTCCATCTGTTTGAAGGCGTACAGAACCACGTGGTCGCTGTTGGTCTTTATGAAGGAGTAGGACGCTGGCAGGCCGCCGTCTTTGCCCGCCCACTGCTCTTGAGGGCTGGCGTGTTGGGGCTCCTGCATTGCCAGTAGTGGGGAGTTGAACGCCAGGGCCTGATACACCACTTTTCCTTCGCGCCATCCTCCGCGATGCGGGTAGATTGAATATCCAAACGTATGATCGCCCTCGTCTGCGCGGGGGTCAGGTGCCCATGGGCCGCGTATCACGGAAAGGTGGATGGCATTGTCCTTGGCATCATAGCCATTGCGGCCATTGTTGAGGATGGCCACGCCGCCGTCTCCGTTCGAGATGTCGACCCATTTCCCCATCACAGCCTCTTCGCCGTCCTGGTTGCGCTCGATTGCGCCGTAGGGAATCTCCGCACTGACCTTCCCGGATTGAAGCGCTACGGGAAAACCTGCTTTCAGCAGGGTTGCGCGCTCGAACCATGCAACTGTCATCGAGACATCAACCCGCGGAACGCCCGTAACCAAACTAATATCCTGCGTAAACTGGGAGTCGCGGAATCGCCTCACGACACGAATTGTGGCGCGCACTGGCCCTTGTTCAATCAATTTCACACTTTCGGCCTTATCGACCTCCCACTTCTTCCCGGTCAGTCCGATATCCCAGGCCGGTCCCGCATACTCTTTTGAAGTTATTTTGGCCCGCTCCGCTGTATCTTCCCAGGCAGTCAGGGAATTGCCTTCTCCATGAAAGGTTTCGCGCTGGTTCACCTTGTCGTAGAGGCTCGCAATGTTCCCGGTCTTCGGATCAATTTCGACCCGGAAGAACACATTTTCCAGAAACGGCCGGGGCGTGGAGCCAGTCCTCAACAGAGCCGATTTGCTTTCGGAACTCCTCGGTGTGTCAGTCTGGGGGGTGCCGTGATCGGCGATAAGCCGGTATAGCTTTAAGCCCATCTGCGGAACGTCTTTCGCAACAAATGCCACGGTCGCTGTCTCACGGATACCCGTCCTTGCAGGCGCTGTCAGGATTTGCACCGGAGTCGTCTCTCCATCATGAACCGCAATCATTCGCGCCGGCAGCGAGGAAGCGGAAACCTCCGCGACGACGAGGTCCGTGCGATCCCACGATTGCGGATTGTAGACCACCAGAGGCACCCCGTCCCCGCGGGTTTCGAGTTGAAGGCCAAGAGTTTCCAACGAGAAGTCAAGAGCTCGCTTGCCCCGCTCAAAGACTTCCTGGTATTGGCGCGCAGCGTCGGCGTAGATCGGACCTATGCCGGAGCCGGCAGCCAGATCGTGCGCCTGGTTGAGCAAAACCAGCTTCCAGGCCTCGCTGAAATCGCGGGTCGGTGAGTAGTCGCGATAGTGGAAGAATGTGGAGATCTCAGACATCTTCTCGGCGTTCAGCAGCAGCTGTTCCGCCTGCCGGTTGTGGCGCTTCATTTCCACCTGCGTCGTGTAGCAGCCAGGAAAGACCGGGTTCAGTTCCTTTTCGTAGATGGGAAAATCCTTCTTTTCGGCCAGCAATGTGTCGATGTAATCCGAGACGTTGGTGGGTTTCACTCGCAATTCGCTGGGTGAGGCATTCATTGTGGCAATGGCGGCGACGTCTTGAGGGTTCGGTCCACCGCCGTGATCGCCCGCGCCGTAGAGGATCAGCATATCTTTCACACCTGACAGATCTGCGCTCTGCATAGCCGGTACGGTAACGCGCTCATGATTCAAAGTCCCGGCATACTCGCTGGGAGTCGAATAGCCCAACACTCGGCTTCCGTCCAGGCCCTGCCACCAGATGATCCGGGGGCGGGAGGGATCGTGAGGGCGGTCAAACAGATAGAGCTCGATACCGGCTTTGCTTGCAATTTGCGGCATCGTCACCGGATGGCCGAAGACGTCCGGCTGCCAAGCGAAGCGGACGTAGTGGCCGAATTTCTCCTTGCTGAATTTCTGTCCGTAGAGGAATTGCCGCACCATGGATTCGCCGTCACTGACGTTTTCGTCCATCTGCACCCAGCTTGAAGTGGCGGGAACGAATCCGCCAATCTTCGCCTGCCGCACTAGACCCTTGAAAACGTCTGGATAATAGTGCTCCATGGAGTCAAGAACTACTGCCTGATCCTGCGCGAACGTGAAATTAGGGTTTTCATCCATCAACTTGAGTTGATTGGTGAATGTGTTGTACATGATGTCGTGGATGGACTCTTCCCACCGCCACAGCCAGGCCATGTCCATGTGCGCATAACCCACCACGTGCGCCGTGTAGTCTTTGGGATTCTGCGCAGTCTGCGCCTGAGATACCCACGCGAAACTTGCAATAATGAGAACCGCGAATAGATGCCTGCGCACAGTCTTGCCTCCTGAATGAAATTCTCACATCTGACGCAGTATAGGCGCATGAGGGTGCCGTGGTCCGGCGGCGATATGCGGCGGCCCTTTAACCGGGAACATTAAGGGACAACCTGGAGATGGCTTGCGATCGCATAAGGGGAAGAGCAGGCGTCGGACCAGAGACGTAGAATTGACATTCTGGATTTAAGAGGAGACGCCTGTGAATTCATTGCAGCGGGTGTGTAATACAGTGCTTGGTAAGTCGGTCGATCATCTTGCCTGTCAACCAATGCTGATGCAATTCGCGGCCAGCCACTCGCATATGCCGTATATCGATTACACACGGGATGGCAGGAAAATGGCCGAGGCGCAACTCCGGGTTTGGCGGGACTTCGACATCGACGTCTTGCTGACATGCTCGGACCCTGCGCGTGAAGTGATCGACATTGCCGGAGACGGAAGCATCGAGTGGTTTGAGAACCAGGGCCCGGCAATCCAGGAGTCTCGGGCGGCATTGGCCGACAAGGCTCGTTTGAACGAGTTTCGCCTTCCAAGCCTGGATCCTGCAGGACGGATGTACGATCGCATTCGAGCCATCGAAATGATGCGCCGCGAGGCCGGACATGAGGTTTCAATTGTCGGTTGGGTAGAAGGCCCGCTGGCGTTGGCGGCGGAACTCCGGGGCATCAATCGCATTATGACCGATTTTTTCGATGACCCAGAGTTCGCCCATGACCTGCTGCACTTTTGCGCCGACGTTGCCATTTTGTACGCCGACGCCCAGATCGCCGCAGGGGCAGACACCATCGGGATGAGCGACGCCGCGGCCAGTATGCAAGGTCCGGTCTTATATAAACAGTTCGTCCACGGCGAGCAGATGAGGGTTTACCGACACATCAAAGAAAATCATCCCGAAGTGTTGACTCGATCACATATGTGTGGAAAGACGACACTGCTTGGGACAGCGATGAGTGAGCTGCCAGTCGACATCTACGAAATTGACTTTCCGTCCGACCTGGCAAAGATGAAATCGCAGCTTGGTGACCGCGTCATAAGCGGCAACATTTCTACAATAACCGACATGTTGGAAGGCACGCCGATGCAGGTTTACGAGGCGGTTGCACGCTGTCATGCGGTGTGCGGCAAGTATTTCATTGTGAATTGCGGGTGTGAGGTGCCGCCTGCCAGCCCCTATGAGAATTTGAGGGCAATGGTCCGCTACTCGCGGGAACACTGAATCGCATAGAATTCATGCGATGACTCGGGCTAGGTTTCACTAACAAGCAAGAAATAGAATTCGGTCGTTCTGCCATTTCTTAATCGGCGGTCGTACTCCAGAATCGGATGGAATTTGAAAGCGAGGAAATCGTGAGCGGCAAGATCAGCAGACGCGAAGTCTTGAAATCGGCGGCCATTGGCGTAGCCGCCATGGGCATGCCGCAAAAGCTACTCAGCCTGGAAGCAAACGATCAGGATCGAGCCATCCTGGAGTTTATTCAGCCCCCTGATGATGCACGCCCGTGGGTTTACTGGTATTTCATGGACGGCCATCTAACCCGGGAAGGAATGGCGGCTGATCTCGAAGCGATGAAAAAAGCGGGCTTGGGAGGAGGAATCTTCCTGGAGGCGGGAATCGGAATCGAGCCGGGCCCCGTCGAATTCATGAGCGAACCCTGGCAGGAACTTGTCGGTCTTGCTTTCTCGCATGCCGACCGTCTTGGCCTCCAGTTGGCGCTTGCGGCCGGACCCGGCTGGTGTGGTACGGGTGGCCCATGGGTCAGTCCGGATCAATCGATGCAGCACCTCGTGGCTAGCAAAACCGTTGTGCAAGGGCCAGCCGCGTTCAGTGCCCGCCTGCCGCAGCCACCGCCCCACACGCCGTTTTTTGGCGAAGACACGCTCTCTCCAGACCTGTTGAAGACGTTCAAGGAGTTTTATCGCGACGAGTACGTGCTCGCGTTCCCCACTCCGGCCGGAGGCGCTTCCATTCGCGATATCGACGAAAAGGCGCTCTATACCCGCGGTTCCTATTCTTCCCAGATACCCGGCCCTTACACCAAGCGCTCGTGGGTACGGCCATTCCTGCCCAGTGAAGACAGTTACGAAGCAGTTCCTGCGGAACGCTGCGTGGCCTCACAAAAGGTATTTAACCTCACCGGCAAACTCTTGCCGGATGGTACTTTGAACTGGAATGTGCCTCAGGGAAGTTGGACAATCCTGCGATTTGGCCGCACATTGACCGGCCAAACCACGCGCCCTTCTCCCAAACCCGGACTCGGGCTCGAGTCTGACAAGTTCGACGCGGGTGCAATGGATGCGCACTTCGATGCCTATATCGTCTCCTTGTTGAAGAAGACCGGCGCGCCCCAGCATCCCGGCCGCGGGCTTGTGGGCCTGCATTTCGACAGTTGGGAGATGAGTTCGCAAAACTGGTCCCCGCATTTTCAACAGGAGTTCAAGAGCCGCCGTGGCTATGACCCGGTGACAATGCTCCCCACCTTCGCGGGCTTGGTGGTTGACACCCCTGAAGCTTCTGAGCGCTTTCTCTGGGACATTCGCAAGACCGCACAGGAACTGGTCTGCGAAAAGCAGGCGCTGCGTTTGCGCGAGCGCGGCCGGCAATATGGACTTGTGCTCTCGCTCGAGCCGTATGACCTGAATCCCGCCGCCGACCTGGAACTCGGGGCCACTGCCGATATTCCCATGGCAGAATTCTGGACCAGAACCGAGTATTATCCGCCCACGGACTTCAGCCTTCCTGAAGCCACTTCGGTTGGCCACACGCAAGGGCACAAGGTCATCGGCGCAGAGGCGTTTACAGCGGAGATGGAAGAGAGAGGGCGCCAGCACCCCGCGTCAATGAAGGCGCAAGGGGACTGGGCCTTCTGCCAGGGCATTAACAAGTTTGTGATTCACCGCTTTCAGGCGCAACCTTGGCTTGATCGCTTCCCGGGAATGACCATGGGGCCGGATGGCGGCTTCGGCGTGCACTGGGACCGCACCCAAACTTGGTGGGATTTCGCGTCCGCCTATCATACTTATGTCACTCGTTGCTCGAACATGCTGCGCCGCGGGCTTTTTGTAGCCGACATTCTGTATCTCTCTCCGGAAGGCTCGCCTTGCGTATTCTTTCCCCCGCGTTCCGCGTTTCGTGCCGGCGAGTTCCCCGATCGTCGTGGCTACAACTTCGACGGATGCGCTCCGGAGACATTGATTACACGAGCTTCAGTTAAAGACCGGCGCATTGTCTTTCCCGATGGCATGTCTTACCGGATACTGGTGCTCCCGCAGTTTCAGACCATCACGCCGCGTACCCTTGAGAAAGTGGTGAAATTGGTCGAGGCGGGCGCAACTGTTCTGGGCGCACCGCCCGATAAATCACCCAGTTTGTCCAACTTTCCTGACTGCGACCGTCAGGTACGCGAACTTGCCGCCCGGCTCTGGCCCAATGGCGAGATGCTGCCGGAGCGCCGCGTCGGCTTGGGCCGCGTGATCTACGATTCTGAAGCAGCGCACGCCAAGGCTACAAATCCTCTCGAGAAAGCGAAGTGGATCGGCGCTGCGCCGGTCGAAACAGGATCGGCCCCAGCCAGCGGAAGCCTCTATTTCAAGCGCGAGTTCTCCATCGTCGAACCTGGTGGTGTGCGCACCGCGGTCGTGGTCGTCACCGCGGACAAGAATTGCAAGTTGTTTCTGAATGGACGCTTCGTCCTCACCGGAGACGTTGTGCAACGCGCCCATCGTGTCGATGTCGCCGCCTTGCTCCGTCCTGGCGCGAATGTGCTGACGGCTTTTGTCGAAAACAGCGTGCAGGCGCTAAGCCAAACCGCTCTGACCTCCACACGTGTCATCGACAAGTCGGCTCAGCCCAAGTTGATTGCCTCCCTGGTTGTTCACCATCGCGATGGAAGCGAAACCGCGATCAGCACAGATCGGCAGTGGACTTGTTCTGCTACAGAATCCGGGTCCCAGTCAACCGTCGACGAGTTGGGACCGTTCGGCATGGAGCCCTGGAAGCTGGACGATACAGCAATCGAACAGGCTGACATTTATCCCAGCTATGCTTCCACCGTAGAAACTCTGTCGCGGATGGGCGTCAAGCCCGACTTCGAAACGGACGCGGTTCTGCGCTATATCCATCGTCGCGAGGGAGAAGAAGATTTCTACTTTGTGGCCAACGGTGAATCCCGCACCCAGAGCGCAACCTGCACATTCCGCGTAACCGGCCGTCAGCCGGAGTGGTGGGACGGGATTACCGGAGAACGCCGCGACCTTCCAGAGTTCACTGAACACGGGGGACGAACCGAAATTCCCATGCGACTCGAGGCGTTCGAGAGCGGCTTTGTTGTATTTCGCAAACCTGCCGCTCGCACAGTCTCTCCACGCGCCGTAAACTTTCCCAAAATCGAGACAACTGTTGAGTTGGATGAGCCCTGGGAGGTCTCTTTTGACCCCAAGTGGGGCGGCCCGGAGCGAGTTGTATTCTCACGGCTCGAAGATTGGAGCAAGCGGCCTGAGGCGGGAATCCGGTATTACTCGGGCAAGGCAACCTACAGGACGACGTTCGACTGCGAACCGCTGGGCCCTCAATTGAGCTACTTTGTCGCGTTGGGAAAAGTCGCCAACATCGCTTCAATCAAGATCAACAACCGGGACCTGGGGGTGGCTTGGTGTGAACCCTGGCGTCTGCAAATTCCGAAGGGCGTGCTCAAACAGCGGGGTAACACGCTTGAGGTTGTGGTAGCCAACTTATGGACCAACCGTCTGATTGGCGATAGCAAACTGCCTCCGGAGAAGCGGCTGACATGGATCACCGGGAACCCGTTCCATCCCGACGACCTCTTGCTCGAATCAGGATTGCTTGGTCCGGTGACAATACAGGCGTCCGCGTCTTGATTCGTGTAGCGCCTGCGATCCCGCGCAGCAGATTGATAAACCATGCAATATGAGGGGCTGACGCGGCGAACTGCGAAGGAGAAACGCCCAGCGACTAAGGCCTTGCCCCCTCGAAACTTAGATTTCTGCAATTAGCTCCGCCATTGATCGCGGGCTGAATGGTCTAGCTTCAAGGCTGAAGGGAGATCCCTGTCTTGTCGAAATCCAGCAGGCCCACGCCAAAAGGAAGCTGCGCTCTCTCTGCTACAAAGCCTTATAAATCTGCAAGATATAGGTGTGCTCTGAAGGTGATGCGCATCACTGCATAGACCTCCAGCAAAGCGCAACATAACGCGGGCTTTTGGGGGAATACATCAATAGGCCAGGAGCCTGATTCGGCATCGGAGAGGACAAGGGTAGAGCTAAGAAGTTGGCTGTTACCGGACAAGAATGCGGGGGAACTGAACTGCGCCGGGCCTACGGGCACGTTTTGAGAGGCAATCGAAATTGAGTTGGGGCGATGAATATCGAGCCAAATGTATGAGCGCCGCAGACGCTCTGGAGGCGGTGTGCTCTGGTTCGCGCGTATGGATCCAGTCGGGGTGCGGCACGCCTTCGAAGCTGGTAGATGCACTGGTGGCACGGGCTCCCAAGGTTCACGGCGTCGAGATCGTTCACATGATGACGCTGGGAAGCGCGGACTATACCAAGCCGGAGTACGAAGGGCGCTTTCGTCATCGCGGACTGTTCCTGGGATCGAATGTGCGTGAAGCGGTGGCCGCAGGTCGCGCCGATTACACACCGATATTTCTGAGCGAGATTGAGGGCCTGTTTTTGAGTGGCGCGATGCCCTTGGATGTAGTGTTGATGCAGGTTTCTCCGCCGGACGCACACGGATTCGTGAGTTTGGGGACCACGGTCGACTGCACATTGACGGCAGTTCGTTGCGCAAGAGTGGTGATTGCTGAGGTAAACGATCAGGTCCCGCGTACGCACGGAGACACATTTATCCACGTGAGCAAAATCTCCTCCGTGGTCGAATCATCGCATCCTCTGTTGGAAGTCTGCACGGAGCCTCCCACTGAACTGCACTTGCAAGTAGCGCGAAATGTGGCCTCGCTGATTCCGGATGGCGCAACTTTGCAAACGGGCATTGGCGGAATTTCGCAAGCCGTGCTGATGTGCCTTGGAGACAAGCACGACCTTGGGGTTCACACAGAGATGTGCCCTGATGGAGTTATTGACCTCATCGAATCCGGTGTGATCAATGGACAACGGAAATCCTTGCACAGGGGCAAGGCCGTGGCGTCCTTCGTGCTGGGATCACGGCGTCTGTTTGATTTCATTCATGAGAATGCGAGCTTCGAGTTTCGATCGATTTCTTATACGAACGATCCGTTTGTGGTAGCGCAAAACGACAGAATGGTGGCCATCAACTCAGCTCTGCAGATTGACCTTACGGGACAGGTTTGCGCGGATTCATTGGGAACGAAACCCTATAGCGGATTTGGCGGGCAACTAGACTTCATTCGCGGAGCATCACGCGCGCACGGCGGTATCCCCATCATTGCACTGCCATCGACAGCCATGAGCGGTGCTGTGTCGCGGATAGTGCCGATGCTGGAGCCGGGCGCAGGAGTGGTGACCTCACGGGCCGACGTGCATTATGTGGTGACCGAACACGGGATTGCGTACCTGCACGGCAAGACGCTGCGCGAACGCGCCGAGGCATTGATCGCCATTGCCGATCCTAAGTTTAGAAATGAGTTGGAAGATTTTGCGGTGCGCTCGCACTATCTGGAGCGCAAGATAGCTCCGGCAGTCTACGCCTGAGAGGACGCAGCCAGCCGGGGAGGAGCGTGGAATGATCGAAGCAAAAAAGCAGGACCGCGGTTTACTGCGCGTAGATACAGAAGAATGCAAGGGGTGTGGGCTGTGCGTCGAAGCCTGTCCGCCCAGAGTGATCGCCTTGAGCGAGCGGCTGAATCACTACGGTTATCGTACGGCCACCTACGCGGGTGCAGGCTGCACCGGATGCGGAATATGCTTCATGGTCTGTCCGGAGCCGGGCGCGATTACAGTGCTGCGAGCCGTGATTCATCCAGCGGTAGCTGGACGGGGACTCGATGCAGCCATTGAGGGAGCGAATCCATGCGCAAGCAACTGATGAAAGGTAATGAAGCGATTGTAAAGAGTGCCATTCTGTCAGGCTGCCGCGCCTTCTATGGGTATCCCATAACGCCTGCCAGCGAGATCACTGAGGCTGCCGCGCTCTACATGCCGCAGACGGGGGGAGTTTTTCTGCAGGCAGAAAGCGAAGTGGCAGCCATCAATATGCTCTACGGTGCGGCATCCGCCGGAGTGCGCTGCATGACGGCCTCGAGTGGACCTGGAATAAGCCTCATGCAGGAAGGCATCAGCTATATGGCGGGCGCTGAATTGCCCTGCGTAATTGCGGACATCATGCGCGGCGGACCCGGCCTGGGAAACATTGGATCCGAGCAAAGCGACTACCACCAGGTCGTAAAGGGTGGCGGAAATGGCAACTACCGGACCATTGTGCTGGCGCCACATTCCGCGCAAGAGATGGCGGACCTGACTGCGTTGGCCTTTGAGTTGGCAGACCGTTACAGAAACCCGGTAGTTGTGCTCGCTGACGGGTTCGTCGGGCAAATGATGGAGCCGGTGGAGTTCCCGCAGACCGCTGTCGAACCGTGTCTGCCGGATTGGGCTGTGGCGGGCACGGCCGCTTCGCGGGGCAATCTGATTACGTCTCTGCATATGGATAACGACGATCTGGAGGCACATGTTCAGAAGTTGGAGGCCAAGTATCAGAGAGCGGAACGCGATGAGGCTCGCGCTGAAGAATGGTACGCGGATGGGGCGGAGATTCTACTGGTCGGCTATGGAATTGTCGGCCGGATATTAAAGGCTGTGACCGCTGAGGCCCGTGCCGAGGGCATCAATGTGGGTGTACTGCGGCCCATCACTCTTTATCCCTTCCCAAAGCTTCATTTCCAGCGATTGGCAAAGCGCGCCCGGGTTTTCGTGGTGGTTGAGATGAGCAATGGTCAGCTACTGGAGGATGTGCGGCTGGCGCTGAACGGGGTTCGGCCTGTGGAGTTTCTGAGTCGCGCGGGCGGAAATGTTCCGTCGCACGATCAGGTGCTCGCATTTGTGCGGCAGTTGGCACGGCAAACCCTGTCGAAAGTGGAAAGGGAAGAGGAGCGGATAGCCCATGTCTAGCGAATTGATTTCAGACTACTCTGTGGTTCATGCCAAGCCAAAGGCGTTCTACGAGAGGTATGAGCGCAAAGAGGAGTTGCAGCACCAGACGCACTTCTGCCCAGGGTGCGGGCATGGCAATGTGCACAAGATGCTGGCGCGGGCCATCGATGAATTAGGCATTCAGGACCGCACAATTCTGATCAGCCCGGTGGGTTGCTCGGTGTTTGCGTACTACTACTTTGATGTGGGCAATGTACAAGCGGCACATGGACGGGCTCCCGCTGTGGCCACGGCCATGAAGCGCAGTCTGCCGGAAAGCATTGTTATCGGGTACCAAGGCGATGGAGATTTGTCTGCCATTGGGTCGGCAGAGATCCTGCACGCCGCGAATCGCGGCGAGAACATCACTGTAATCTTCGTCAACAACGCTATCTACAGCATGACCGGAGGGCAGGTTGCGCCGACAACGCTCATTGGCCAGAAGAGCACGACCACTCCGGGCGGACGCAATCCAGCCAATGAAGGTTACCCGCTGCACGTTTGCGAATTGCTGGCTACACTTGAGGCCCCTGTCTACATCGAGCGCGTCGGGCTTGGAGATAACAAGCAGATCGTGCAAGCCACTCGGGCCATGCGGCGCGCCGTAGAGAACCAGGTGAAAGGGTTGGGATTTTCGCTGATTGAGGTGTTATCGCCGTGCCCAACCATTTGGAAGATGGCCCCGGTGGAAGCACAGCGCTGGGTAAAGGACGTAATGGAGAAGACCTATCCCCTGGGAGTGTTCAAAGATCGCACCAAAGAAGCGCATCCGTGGCCAAAGCCCGAACCGGCGCCCGCGCTCAATGAACTTCCGCGGATTCTCGGCGTTGATTACCAGGATGTACCGGAAGAGCCATTGGCAAATCCGATTATTGCCGAAGACGTGGATCTTCATGTGAGAGTGGCGGGCTTCGGCGGCCAAGGGGTCCTGCTGCTGGGTGAAGTGTTGGCTGAGGCCGGGCTGGACGCTGGGTTGGAGGTGTCGTGGCTGCCGTCATACGGACCCGAGATGCGGTCGGGTACTTCAAACTGCCACGTGCGGTTAGCGCGACAGCCGATCGATTCGCCATTGGTGACAGTGCCCAACGTGTTGGTGGCAATGAATGAGCCGTCGCTCAAGAAATTCGATGCAAGCGTGCGTCCCGGTGGATGGGTGATCTACAACGGCGATACATTTCCCTCGGAGTACGAGCGTGATGATGTGCACATACTGGCGCTTCCATTCACGCGTGTGGCAGATGAGTTGGGTGATTCGCGAGTTGCCAATATGGTAATGTTGGGCGCGCTGCTGGAGATCACGGAAACTCTGCCTCAAGCCAGTGTTGATGCTGCGTTGCGCCGGTTGGTGAAAACCCCAAAGTGGCTTGAACTGGATAAGCGAGCGCTGGCGAAGGGGCGAGAACTGTATCGAATTTCGTGTCAAGAGGTAGGTCATGAATGCTGATGCGGATCCTAGCCTGGTTGTGTATTTTCGCGGGCAGTATGTGCCGCCGCGCGAGGCGCGCGTAGGGATCCCCACGCATGCACTGGATTATGGGACTGGTGTATTTCAGGGGATTCGAGCACATTGGAACGAGATGGAGCGATAGGCTCGGTTACGCGTGGAATACAACTGCTGTATTTCGATGCGACCCGAGGACGTTTGGGAACTTACTTTAACTGGCTGACGCCAGTTTACCAATCGCGAATGAAGCATGACCAGGAACTGAATTCACTGGTTGGAATGGATGCTGGTTGAGTAGTTAGTCCAGTCGAAAGCGCTTGGTAGGCCGCTTCGGCCAAGGAGGAAAAACGATGCTCACGACAACAAGAGCAGATAACGCGTATGACGTGGCCCTCGAGAACTTCGATACGGCAGCGGATGCGCTGGGACTCAATAACGACATTCGGGTGATGATCAAGTATCCCGAGCGCGTTCTGACTGTCACCGTGCCGGTGCGCATGGACGACGGGCATATTCACCGCTTTGAGGCTTATCGCGTGCAACACAGCATGGTGCGCGGCCCCGCAAAGGGTGGCATCCGTTACCACCCGCAGGTCACGCTGGATGAGGTGAAAGCCTTGGCCACGTGGATGACATGGAAGTGTGCGGTGGTGAATATTCCTTTTGGCGGCGCCAAGGGCGGAGTGACCTGCGACCCGAAGCACATGTCTCAAGGCGAGCTGGAGCGGATGACGCGACGCTACACAAGTGCGATCCTCCCTTTGATTGGGCCGGACCAGGACATTCCCGCACCAGATGTTTATACGAATCCGCAAACCATGGCGTGGATCATGGATACCTACAGCATGACCAAGGGGTATCCAATCCCTGGCGTGGTAACCGGAAAACCCATCAGCCTTGGAGGATCGCTGGGACGCAACGAAGCGACTGGGCGCGGTGTATTCAACACCATCGAGTGCGCATGTGAGCATTTGCGCAGGCCGCTGAAGGACGCCACCGTGGCAGTGCAAGGGTTCGGAAACGCCGGTTCGGTTGCGGCACAGTTGCTGCATGAGGCCGGAGCCAAAGTCGTCTCTGTGAGTGACTCGACGGGCTGCATTTACAACCGGAATGGTCTGAACATTCCGGAGGTAATGCATATGAAGGCCCTTACGGGACATGTGTATGGATTCCCGGAAAGCGAGTCCATCAGCCCTGCTGAACAGTTGGCGTTGGAGTGCGAAATCCTGGTTCCTGCAGCGCTGGAGAATACCATTCACGCTGAGAATGCCACAACGGTGCGCGCAAGAATCATTGCCGAAGCGGCGAACGGCCCTCTCACACCTGCGGCAGACAGGATTCTGGAAAGCAAAGGTGTATTCATAATTCCGGATATTCTCTGCAACGCTGGTGGAGTAACGGTCTCGTACTTTGAGTGGGTGCAGGATGAGCAGCATTTGTTCTGGGATGCGCAGGATGTTTACAACCGCCTTGAACGCGTGATGAAAACAGCATTCCGGGATGTGTTGAAGATTCGCGATGAGCATAAGGTTCCGATGCGCATCGCCGCCAATATGCTCGGCGTTGGGCGCGTGGCAGAGGCCGTTCAGATCCGCGGCATCTATCCATAAACGGTCTGCCTCGTAAGGATAATTTTGATTCGCAGGAAACGAATTACAGGGAATAGGTCACACCCAGCAAGGCGCGCAGCAGGCGGAACGAATGCCGGCTGCGCGCCTTGCTGAGCAGATGGTCGAGCACGTTGACGCGTTTTTAAGCGGTTAGATGACTCCAGTTGGCGATACTGAGTTCGCGAAACAACAATGTGAAGGCGAGAAAACGCATGAGGATATCATTACTATAGATAGAGCTAGCCCAGCTTCAACTCACACGCAGAACCATTTTGAGCGTTTCTTCGGGCGCAGAGGTCATACGCTCGAAAGCTTGCTGGCCTTGGTCTAGAGGCATTTCGGCGGTCCACTGAGTCAGATCGATATCGCCCTCCTTGAGCAGCGTCAGTGAACGCTCGAAGTCCAGCGGCGTATAGGCAAACGACATGACTATGCGTTGCTCCTTGCGAATGCTGGCAGCAAAGTCGACTTCGCTGGGCTCTTGACTCATTCCGAGCAACACGACCAGGCCTCCAGGGCGGCAAAGATCCAGGGCAGTTTGCCTCGCAACGCCGTCGTTCGAAGCGTCGAGTACCAGATCCAAGCCGTCGCCTGCAAACTGGCGCGCGGCAGCGCGGCCGTCATCGGAGGAAACGTTGACAGCCAGTGTTGCACCCATCTTGCGCGCCATTTCCACGCGCATATCCTTCAAGTCTTGCACTAGAATCTCGCGGACCCCAAGGCGTATGGCCATCAGCAGCGCAAGCGAACCCATAGCGCCACAACCCACAATTCCCAAACGGAAGAAGGGCAGCGGAGCAGCAATCCGGAAGAGATGGACGATATTGGCAAGCGGCTCAACAGTCAACGCTCGCGTGTCGCTGAGATTGTCAGGGATCTCGTAGATCTCACCGTCGGGAACAGCTACGAACTCAGCAAAGCAGCCAGGAGTCTGGCCCAGGCCCAACAGGCGCCAGTTGGAGCATAGGTTCTGCCGCCCGCTGAGACACGCCATGCAACGACCGCAACAAATAAGAGGATTGGCCACCACGCGCCGTCCATCCGGCCTGCGGCCCACCAGTTCATGCCCCAGCACCATAGGCGGAATTCGGCTGCGGCTGCACCCTAAGAAGCCTGAGATATCCGAACCGCAGATTCCTGCGGCATCGACTGCAATTTCGCTCTCGCCTACCGCGGGAAGTGGTCGCGGACAATCCTCGAGTACCACTTGCCGCGGTGAGCTATAAACTAACGCACGCATCCTTATCCCTCTTGCTCAGTCGTCGTCATGGCAGAATGCGGCAACCAAACCTGTAAAGTGTCTCTCAGTCCCAGGATATTCCTGCCCGGTCTGCGCCGCAGAGCATGCTCATCGTTCCCGCCTGGCGGGCGGGTGCGGTGCAGCCGACTCTTCGGGCTCTCAAAAGCACCGCATCAAGCGAAACAACCCAGACGGCACGCAGAACTAAATTTCTTCGTCGGGCACAGCAGTCAGCGTAAAGTCCACAGACTGCGATCCCAGGCGAGGGTGCTTTGCTGTCAGCCGCACGGAGCCCGGTACCTCTCCAGCGCGAATCCAAATAGCGCATGTCCCGCCGACGAGCGAAATCGGGCTCTCGCCGATCAGCTTTGCAGGGCCTTCCAAGGCAAATACCACAGGGTCATTTGCATAGTTCCTCACGGCGCCAAACTCATCTGTGACCCGCACAACAACGCGTGTTGTATCGGCTCCATCCGCCATCAGCACCTGATCGTCAGCCAGGACAACAAACTTGCTATCGACGCCCCTTCCTGAAAGTGACTTGGAGATAACCAACTTCCCATCGAGATAGCCATCGATTCGCAAATCGCCCCACCCGGCACGGATCTTGCTCATATCGACGATGAAGGGCGGATACTTCAGATTGCTAAACTCCGTGCGATCCGGCTCCACCTCTGCAAGCGGTGCCCATGGATTGCCTTCGATGCTGTCAGGGCGAGCGTAGAGTTTGAGATGATCGCAGTTCGAGCAGATTACCGCCTTGGTGAAGCCAACAGACTCATCCCCGCGCGCCCAATGAAAGGAGGGTTCAAGCACTATCTCTTCTGCAGGGTCGCATTGCGACTTATAGAAGCCCGCGGCTGGCTTTGGCTCACGGAAGATGTCCGTAACTCCGTGGTAGCAGATACGGTCGCCGGCGCCGAAGTTTGCGTGTGTGTTGTAGTCAAAGGCGCACCAGCCAATACCGCCAGCGTATTGAGGATTGGAAGCAAGCTGGTTATGGATGCGGGCGTGGCGCAAGGTGTGTTCACGCTGCCGCTCGTCATCGTCCGTCGTCTTGGTGGGAAAGGTGTGGCCGACAAACTCCGTGTTCAAATAGCGGGAATGATTTGGCGCCTTCAATGGAAACCCAAAATCATTCATTGTGAATACGTCTTCTAGAAACTCCGATTCCTGAAAATAGCGAATTCCGCCAGTTTGTCGGGAATCGTCGAGCAGATGCGCCAGCGAGTTAGTCCGACTGTAAAAGTCATGATCGTCTTTTGATTCATTGATACGCACTCCCCATAGAATGATGGAGGGGTGGTTCCAGTCGCGGCGAATCATCCGTCCAACATTGTCGATTGCCACTTCTTTCCAGCTTTCGTTGCCAATATGCTGCCAGCCGGGAATCTCTTCCAGAACGAGCAGGCCAATCTCGTCGCAGCGATCGAGGAAATGCCGCGACTGCGGGTAATGCGAAGTGCGAACGATATTGCAATGAAGGCCCTTCCGTAGGATATTGGCATCCTGCCGCTGCACGCGCGCCGGCATTGCTTGCCCGACAAATGGAAAAGTTTGATGACGATCCAGACCGCGCAACTTGATGATCTTGCCATTCAGCGAAAAGCCGTGATCGGTGAAGACTGCCTCACGGAAGCCCACGCGTCGAGTGTCTTCATCAATCACGCGCCCGGCGCGGATAAGCCTCACATGAACTGTGTAGAGATGCGGCTGCTCAATGTCCCAAAGTTGCAGGCTTCCGAGTCGAGTGAGTGAAACTGTGCAACGTGCCGGATCTCTTGTAGTTTCCATGGTGGTGTAAACAGGCGCATCATTATAAGGATCAAGCGGAGTTGAAGGGTTCCCAGGTGCAGTCGCCTGAGCAGAAGGCGCGTGCCCAACCGTGTGGACTTCCCTGGCCACGACTTGGTCGCCATCGCGAAGCTCAGCCTCGACAGAATAGCTGCCATCCTTGACTATGTCGCCTGCGAGAAAGCAGTTTACCTCCAAGGATGGATTGTCGCTGAGCACATCTTTGGCGTGCGCGAAGATATTATCGATAAATGTGGGAGGGACAATGCGTAGTCCAACTTCTCTATAGATCCCACCGAAAGTCATGTAATCGATTTCGTTTCCAAACGGCGGAATATCGGCGCGCTCGGTGGAATCAACCTGCACGACCAGGACGTTTTCGACATCCTGGTGCAGGTATTGCGTCAACTCAAAAGAAAATGGCGTAAACCCACCCTTATATTCACCCAATCGGACGCCATTGATCCAAACGGTCGAAGCAGTCATTACCCCTTCAAAGTCCACAAACACGCGCTTTCCTACGGCGCCGCGCGGAAACTTGAAGCGCCGCCGATAAGTCGAAATAAATTCATAGTCCTTATCGTCGAAACTGTGCCATGGCAATTGAATGTTAGTGTGTGGAACGACGACGCGCTCAAATGCGGAATCGTCATAGGCGGCCGGAGACTCGGCGCCAGCTACTTGAGCTGGACGATACCGCCAATTGCGATTCATGGGCAGGATAACCCTGCCTTCCACAACCTGCTGACCTGCAAGTGAGGGAGTATCTGGTAAAGCAGCCGCAGCCAGTGTCGCGCCCGCTACTTTGATGAAGTCTCGCCTAATCAATCGTTGTCCCCTTCTTGAGTTCAATCAATTTGAACTCGAAGCGCGCTGCTCCGCGCGTCAAACCAAAGCCCGATGAATTATATTCGCAGAACTGGTTCATTTTCAAAGAGGCCCATCGAGGAGACCGTTGAGAGGCTCGGAACTCAACCCGCCACAAAGGCTCCCGCGACGCAGTTGGGGAATCGCCTTGCTGCTTGGACTCGGTGTTCTGGTCAACTACTTTGATCGGGTCAACCTCTCCGTCTCGCAAGCTTCTCTGTATACTTCCTTCGGAATCTCAAGCATTACATTTGGCTATCTCTCTGGCGCCTACAACTGGACTTATGCTGTATGCCAGTTGCCAGTCGGCGTTTTGTTGGACAGATGCGGCGTCCGGCGCGTCGGGCGAATAAGTACGTTCTTATGGAGTTTGGCTTCCTTCGCGGCTGCCATTTCTCCAGGAATTCCAAGTTTGTTTGCGGCCAGGTTTCTGCTTGGAGTAGGCGAGGCGCCCACCTTTCCTTCAAATGCAAAGGCCATCGGCTACTGGTTTCCGCCCAGGGAACGCGGTCTCGCTACATCCATTTTCGACGCAGCTGCCAAATTCGCTCCGGCCGTCGGCGTCCCTCTCATTGGGATGGTGCTTCTTGAGCTGGGCTGGCGATGGAGCTTTGCCGCTACTGGAGTTATCAGTCTCGTATATTTCTTTCTCTTCTGGAAGATATATCGCGATCCCGAAGAAGTATCGGAATTGAGCAATGCAGAGCGGCGATACATCGCAGGAGAAGTCGACACTCCAGCTTCGAAAGTGCAGATATCGCAAGAACCGGCATCGCTTAGCTATCTTTTGAAACAACGCAAAGTGATTGGGCTAGCGATCGGATTCGGTTCGTATAACTATGTCTTTTATCTTTTGCTCACGTGGTTGCCGAGCTACCTCTCTCTTGCGTGGCACATTGATCTGCTCCATTCGTTTCTTTACACAAGCATGCCATGGCTTGTTGCGGCATTCACAGATCTCCTGGTGGGCGGCTGGCTGGTGGATTCGCTGATCCGCATCGGTTGCAGCGCAAGCCTGGTGCGCAAGATCATCCTCGTTGGAGGCACGGCTTGCGGACTTGGTATTTTGGGTGCAGCCCATGCGCAGAATGCGATGCAAGCCCTGATATGGATCACTGTTTCTATTGGGGGACTGTCAGCCGCAGCTCCGGTTGGATGGTCAATACCTTCGCTCATTGCCAGCCGTCACAACGTGGGCAGAGTGGGCGGCATTATGAACTTTTCCAGCCAGCTCTCTGGAATCGCAGCGCCGATTTTCACGGGGTATATGGCGGCGAGGCATTCTTTTGCCTGGGCCTTTGGCGCGGCTGCAATTTATCTTGCAGTTGGAATCGCCGCATACATATTTCTCTTAGGCAAGATTGAGCCGACATTAGGACGGCCAGTGCCCGCCGATGTCGTATCATAATCATTTGCGAAGCGGCGTTGATCTGCCGCGTAAATTGGGTGTGATGTGCTCAACCATTTAGCTCGGACAAAGCGAAAATTGGCTTGAGCTAAATGGAGACTTTATGAAGGCGCTTGTCCTCTCTGCATATAAGCAACTCGACATCGTGGATATGCCTACTCCGCAACCCGCCGAGGACGAGTTGCTGATACGTATCCGCGCCTGCGGCATTTGCGGAAGTGATGTGCATGGTTACGATGGCAGCACAGGCCGGCGGCTCCCTCCTGTTGTCATGGGGCACGAGGCTGCGGGTGTTGTTGAATCCGTGGGCAAGGCAGTGACGAAGTTTCGCGCCGGCGATCGAGTGACATTTGACTCGACCGTGTTTTGCGGCAAGTGTTTCTACTGCCAGCGGGGCCAGGCCAACCTCTGCGACGATCGTGAGGTAATTGGTGTTTCAACGCCGCTCTTTCGACGAATGGGCGCGTTCGCAGAGTTTGTTACAGTTCCAGCGCGGATCGCCTATCCTTTGCCGGAGAGCTTGTCGTTTCCGCACGCGGCGCTGATTGAAGCGGTATCCGTTGCCGTGCACGGCGTTTCGTTGACACCGGTTGCGTTGAACGATACAGCAGTTGTGGTGGGCGCGGGGATGATTGGCCTGCTTGCCTTGCAGGCGGTGCGTCTTGCGGGCGCCGGCAGAGTCTTCGTCTTCGATATTGACGACAGCAGGCTGGAACTCGCGCGAAGCCTCGGTGCTACTAAGACTTTCAACACCCGCAGTGCCGATGTTATCCCCCGGGTCATCGAATTGACAGCGGGGCGCGGAGCAGACGTCGCACTAGAGTGCGTGGGTACGAGCATCGCCGTCAAACTGGCTTTAGACAGCGTCAGAAAAGGCGCTGCCGTAACGCTCATTGGCAATGTCGCCCCAACCATTGAACTTGGTCTGCAATCGGCGGTGACACGTCAGATTCGTCTGCAAGGATCCTGCGCATCGTCTGGGGAATATCCCGCATGCATCGAGTTGATATCACGCGGAGCGATTCGCGTGGAGCCGTTGCTCTCTGCCGTGGCCCCGCTTGAAGATGGACCTTCATGGTTCCATCGTTTATATGAGCGGGAGCCAGGCCTACTGAAAGTTGTTTTAGAATCCTGAGGACACAAGTAATGAATGACTCGCTTTTTGACTTATCGGGTAAAGTAGCACTCGTAACCGGCACAAGCCGCGGTTTGGGACAATATTTCGCCCGCGCACTTGCCCGTGCCGGCGCCGATCTTGCAATCACCAGCCGGGACAAGAACACCCTCTCCGCGTTTGCCGGTGAGATCGAGTCTCTGGGACGGCGCACCTTTTCCGTTGAACTCGATGTGCGCGATCACGCCAGCATTGAGCGCGCGGTCCAAGCGGTCGAGGCGCATTTCGGCAAGATCGATATCCTCGTTAACAACGCGGGCTGCAACGTTCGCAAGCCCGCACTTGAAGTTACCTGGGACGATTGGAACACGGTTCTGGACACAAACCTGCGTGGTTCATTCTTCGTTGCCCAAGCGGTTGCACGAGGCATGATTCAGCGCGGTTACGGACGCATCATCAATATTGGTTCAGTCACCAGCGTTGCAGGATTCGCAGGGCTTGCACCCTACGGGGCCAGCCGCGGCGGAATACGGCAGCTCACGATGAGTCTTGCCGATGACTGGGGAAGTCAGGGCGTCACGGTCAATTGCCTTGCACCGGGCTGGTTCAAGACTAAGCAAAACCAGGTTCTTTATGAGAATGCGGCATGGGTTGAATATATCTGTGATCGTATTCCGATGAAGCGGCCTGGCCAGCCTGACGACTTGGATGGAGCCGTTGTCTTTCTCGCCTCCGAGTCCAGCCGCTACATTACTGGCCAGATACTTCTGGTAGACGGAGGAGTTTCCACCGGAGCGACGAAGGCAACCATAAGCTCTCTCAAGCGGTAGTGCCTGGCCTCGGATCTATTGATCGTGAGGGTGCTAAGGCAGATTCAGGCAGCAGTCAAATGTGTGCAGAGTCTAGCTTCCACATTGGTTCCAGGCGCGCGGCCGACGGTCTTCCGCTGGCCCGTGGCTTAATGTGAAGTGGGCTTTGGTGCGATGTTGGCTGGGGCGTTTGCATCCGCGCAAGGCTTGCCTCCGCAAAGTGCACCGGTGATGCCTTTGCCTTCTGTAATGGTGTAGATGCGATCTACCGCAGGCAACTTTACCGTCTCTTTGACTCCTGAAGGCCAATGAATCTCCGCAGTGCCGGCGTCAGTGGCGTCGCCAAGGCCGAAATGCGGGCGCCGGTCGTTGGCCGAAATATAGCTGCCGCTGGCCAGCACATCCTGGCGCATGCGCATGCCGTTGGCCTTCAGGTAAACCGTCGCGCACGTAGCATCCCGGGGGCTCTTGGGGCCGCCTACCAGTTGCATCTCCACCCAGTGATGATGGTCGGGATTGACGTTTCGCAGGAGCACTGGTGGTCCGTCGATGGGATTGATGATCACGTCAATCTTGCCGTCGTTGAACAGGTCGCCAAAGGCCGCTCCCCGTGCCGGAATCACGACAGCGAGTCCCGAGTCCTTTACCGGCGGAACGTATTCGAACCGCCTCCCCTTGCCCGTCCCGTCGGGCACATTGTGGAACAGAAGCGGCCGTTCGGCGAATGTAGTTCCCCAATCGTGCTGGTCGACTTCCGGATAAACGTGGCCGTTGACCGTAAGCAGGTCCAGCCAGCCGTCGTTATCGTAATCGATAAAGCCATCGCCCCATCCGACAAAGGGAATAGTGGTTTGTGCAACCCCCGCCTTGTAGCTCACATCGGTAAAGCTGTTGTCGCCGTCGTTGTGATAGAGCACCTTGTAGTCGTCGCCGAAGTCGTCTACAAAAAGGTCCACCAACCCATTGTTCTCGTAGTCACCCACGGCAATGCCCATTGAAGCAATCTCGCGCCCGTCCTTGTTCAGCGCGAATCCTGAAATGTAGCTCTGGTCGTCGAAGGTGCCATCGCCTTTATTGATATAGAGAAAGTTCGGCTCCGAGTCGTTACCCACCACCAGGTCCGGCTTGCCGTTACCGGCAAGAGACACAAAGATGGTGCTGAATCCGTAGTATTTGTCCTTATCCTCAACACCGGCCTTGACGGTCACATCGGTAAAGGTCCCATTACCGTTGTTGTGGAAGAGGTGGTCCGCTTCGCCGGGGAGACCGCGTGGCCCGCAGTTGACTCCTACTCCACGATAAAGACATGAGGCATAGTCTACGGCTTTGGTGCCGGCGATGGGCAGGTTGTTGCGGTCAAAATGTACATATCCTGTGACATATAGGTCCAACAGCCCGTCGCCGTCGTAATCTCCCCAGGCCGAGCCGGGCGACCAATTGCCCAATGTTACCCCCGCCTTTTCGGCTACGTCGGTAAAGGTTCCGTCATGGTTGTTGTGATAGAGCCGGTTCTTGCCGTAGTTGCCCACATAAATGTCGGGCCAACCGTCGTTGTCGTAGTCGGCAACGCTGACGCCGTAGCCCCAGCGGTCATTGGTTACTCCAGCCTGGGCAGCGACGTCGGTAAAGGTCCCGTCGTGATTGTTGTGGAACAGCGCAGCATGCGGCGGCTCCTCCTTCCCGTCCAAGGCGTTGAAGGTTGAACCGTTCACCAAATAGATGTCCAGCCATCCGTCGTTGTCGTAGTCGATCAAGCCTACGCCGGAGCCGTTGGTTTCGACGATGAAATTCTTCTCCGGCGTACCCATCTTGTGGCGCCACCCCGAAAGTCCAGCCTGTTTGGTGATGTCCTCAAACACCACCGTCCCCTTTTCGACGAATCCACCGGCGGTGATGGGCCGTCTCTGCTCGTCGTACACCGCGGCCGCTGCTACACCCGAGGCGATGCCGCCCATTCCGCCCTTTTGGGCCTGTGGTGGTGGCGTTTGCTGCGCCCTTCCAGCGCCGGGAAAAGAAGTAAAAACTGCCAGAACCCCCAAAACCAGACCGCGAACTCGCAAAGACGGCACCCCTTCACCGCTTGAAGTGTATCGTACCGGCGCGATTTCCTCTTGCATCAGGGTCAAAGCAAACGTGGCCCGGCAAGCCGAGCACTTGGCGATTCGCTTCCACAGTTTCACCTATAGCGACTAGCTGAGTGGCTCTGAGCGAGGTCAACTGCAGAAAGAGTCCAGTTTTGATTGATTGGGCTTCCTGAAGATGGCCTGATGCGACATCGCCACCGGACAACTCATTTTCCATCCTCACCCAATCGTAGTGGCTCGGCTTTCATCGGGTAACTGCGAAATTACCCAGCATTAAATATTTATATTTCAATGGCTTAGAATGTTTCTCCCATGTCCGTGACGCAGACAACCCCGAGACGCGTAAATGCCATTTCAACTACAGCCCAACGTTCTTTACCAGGCTAAGTCCGGAGTATGCAGGACTACCCATAGACCTGATTTGCAAGATGGAATGCAAGAATTCTTCATTTATATGGACATTGTGACGAAAAATATGTAAAGTTATTCCAAATAAAAGACACGGCCTGGATTGCCAGGTATTCCGTGCGCAGTACTTGCACTTTTGACTTGAGGCTAGGGAATGGAAGCTATCCGCAGATTTCTTCTGGGCGCTGCTCCGCATTGTCACCATCCGCTTCCCATGGTGCCGCCCCCTTGCTTTCCCATTCCAGAAGCTTTCCAAACATCTGCAGCGAAATTAGCGAGGACCCCATGAAAACGAATCTCGTCCGGATCTTCTTCGGCTGTACGCTGGCTTTGCTCGCGTGCATTCCAATGGCGCTTGCGCAGACAGTTACCGGTTCAATCACGGGAGTGGTCACTGACCCCAGTGGTGCGGTTCTTCCGGGCGCAACCGTAACAGCGCATAGTCTTGATACGGGTGTGGATACGCCCACAACAACCAATGAGGCGGGCCTCTACCGCCTTCAATTCCTTCCGATTGGCCATTACCAGGTCAGTGTGCAGGCTAGCGGGTTCAATACTGAGACTCTGCCGCCATTCGTATTGGAAGTGTTGCAGACCGCAACCTTCAACGTGAGTCTTGCCGTGGGAGGTTCTTCGACGACCGTGAGTGTCTCAGCCGCGGCGCCTATCCTCAATACGAACGACCCCACTATCGACAGCACGTTTACCGCGAATACCATCCAGAATCTCCCCTTGAACGGCCTCGATTTTTCGGCCCTTACCCTATATGTCCCCGGTGCAGTGGATACAGCGGGAACATCTGGCACCACGAGCTTTGAACGCAGCACCTATTACACTGATACGCCCAACATGAATGGCAACCGCGCCCAGGCGAACAACTACACACTGGACGGCATCGACATGAACGAAACCTATAACAACCTGATTTCATACAGTCCGGCACCGGAGGCGCTGCAAGAGGTCCAGGTGATTACCGCAAATTCCCCGGCCGACTACGGTAATGTGAATGGCGCCGGCGTGGTGAGCGTGCTCAAGAGCGGGACCAATCAGTTCCACGGCTCAGCATACGGCTACGCGCAGGACTACAGGTTTGACGCTAACACTTACTTGAATGGACAGCATCTGAATGCCCAGGGCCAACGCGATCCCCTTCCGATCAGCCCATACTCTTTTGCTCAATTCGGTGGCGCCGTAGGCGGACCTATCCTGCATAACAAGCTGTTCTTCTTCGGCGATTATCTGGGATCGCGTCAACACCAGGGCGGATCAGGGACGGCGAGCGTGATGACTGAAGCCATGCGCGGGGGCGACTTTTCGGCCCTGCTCGCGGGCTCTACTCCAATTCAACTCTACGACCCGCTCAACAACTTCGCGCCCTATGACAACAACCAGGGAGTCCCCGTCACCAATCCGGTGGCCACCTTCCTTTTCGCAAACCCAAAATACTACCCGCTGCCCAATTCGACACCCACCGATGGAATCGCGCAGAACAACTACGCGGCCCCATCGCGCAGTTACCATGCCAACGACCAGGGTGACGTAAAAATCGAATACGACCCCCGAGTCGCTGACAAGATCACGGGATTCTATTCGATCTCTCACGCGTACGACGGTTCAACCCCGGTGCTGGCCATCTCCTTCCCAGGAATCAACCTGTTCCCCACCTGGATTGTGGGCTCGAACTGGGTCCACACCTTCTCGTCGTCACTGGTCAACTCCGGGCGTATCGGCTTTACGCGAACGGATTGGGACACCGGCTTCCCTCAGGACCCAACTGGAGCTTTCGGAAGCTCGGGAAATGCCAAGGTCGGGATAAACTTCCCCAACCAGAAGTACAACGGCTTTACCAACCAGAATCTCAATAACAACCTCAGCAGCCTGGGCACTTCGGCTTACAATGGCGGCGTCATCGACAACACCTACAGCTACATCGACAACCTGACCTGGCAGCGCGGCCTGCACTATCTGAGCATGGGCATCGAAGCTCGCCGCTATCAAAACAACTATCCCACCGGCAACAACGACGGCTACCTGGGTTCGCTGAACTACTCCGGCGCATTCACATCAAATGGCACCGGCTCCAGTGGTTACGGTCCTGCGGACTTTGTGCTGGACCGCGTGTCGTCGGGAGGAGTAACTCTGGCCAGCGTCAACGTTGGACAGCGGCAATGGCGTTGGGCGGGCTTTGCGCAGGATGACTTTAAGATCCGCCCCAACCTGACCTTGATCTTCGGTTTGCGCTATGAGTTCGACGAACCATGGGTCGAAGAGCATGACCGGACTGGAAACGTCGATCTCACGACCGGGCAGATCATGTATGCTGGCCGTCTTCCTGTGGGCGCTCTCCCAGGGGCCAGGCTGTGCGATAACCTGGCCTGCTACCAGCCCAACTTCCGGCAGTGGATGCCGCATATCGGGTTTGCCTATCAGGTAAACGACCGGCTTGTGGTTCGTTCGGGCTACGGTGCTACCAGCTTTTTTGAAGGCAACTCCTTCAATCAGCGCCTGACAGCCATTGCGCCTTTCCTGCAGGCTGCCGGTTTCACGGTAAGCAGCCCCAAGCCCGGCGCCGTGTCCACGCCCAACACCGCCGAGGAAGGCTTTACCAACCCCGACACCTCCATTCAATACAGCAGTTCCAACTTCGGCTATACCGCGTATCCGCAGAATATCCAACCTGCCTATGTGCAGAATTGGAACCTGACGGTGGAATATGCACTGACCCGCACCGCATCGTTACAAGCGGGCTACATCGGCGAGCAGGGCCAGCACATTGAGGATTACGGCAACGTCAATCAGTACACCGTCAATGGCGATCAGACCTCGGCCCCCTTCTACAACAGCCAGTACCTTGGTGTGGCTGGCATCGACTCCGCTTTGGGCGTCGGTGGTAACGGCGGGCTGCTGATCACCGAGTCGCGCGCCATGATGAACTACAACGCGCTTCAGGCGGTTCTTCGTCAGCGCCTCAATCATGGTCTGGAATTCACCGTCAACTACACCTACGGTCGAGCCATGACCAACAGCCTGGGCAACTATGGATTGCAGGTCAACGGCTTCAGCGGCGCCTTCCAGAACTACTACAACAGCGGTGGCGACTATGGTTCGGCCGGGTACGACGTGCGTAATAACTTCTCCGGTACGGCGGTCTATGCCTTGCCTGTTGGACGAGGAAAAGAGTATCTTCCCAACGCCAATCGTGTAATCGATGAAGCGATCGGCGGTTGGAAGCTCTCTACCGCCGTAGTCTCTTATTCGGGCTTCCCTGAAACCATTACAGGCCCCGGCAACAACTCCAGTAGTTATGGCAACTCGCGGGTCAACCAATATCGCAGGTTGAAGATTGTTCATCGCAGCAACGAAAACTGGTTCGGCACAGATCCCTCGGCCTCGGTAACTGCTTGTGCCGATTCAAATGCTGCCAATCCCGATCACGACAATGGCACCTGCGCCTTCGGTGTGCCGGCGGCGAACACCACCGGCGGAACCTTCTTCGGTACCGAGAGCAATGGCGCAGTGCACGGCCCGGGTTTCTTTAACGCGGATCTATCGGCGTTCAAGGACTTCCACATTACAGAATCACAATCGGTAGGATTCCGTTTCGACGCCTTCAATGCTTTCAATATCGTCAGCTATGGAAATCCGGACACCGGTTACGGCGATACCAACTTCGGTAACGTTTCCCGTCAAGGCACTCGGTCCACTGAGCGCCATCTGCAGTTTTCCGCAAAGTACACCTTTTAGCGAACCGGCTGCCGCATACGATCGCGGCAGCCGGACTCGTAAGGCCTTTCGCGTTCCCGGACGTTTTAGCAGACTGTATGATTTCAGCTAGAGATCCGGCTTTGGGGAAATGGGCTCAGTCATCATGGACCTTGAGATTTGTGTCGATTCGGTGGAGTCGGCGATGGCTGCCGCCAGAGGGGGCGCCGAGCGCATCGAGTTGTGCAGCGCGCTCAGCGAAGGCGGAATTACGCCCAGTGCAGGCCTGATAAGCGCCGTTCGAGCTGCGGTGGGTATTGATGTGTTTGTCATCATTCGTCCACGGGGCGGCGATTTTGTCTACACCGGCCATGAATTCGAAGTAATGCAGAAAGATATCCTGGAGGCCAAGAAGCGGGGAATTGACGGTGTCGTGCTTGGCATTCTGAATGAGGACGCCACTGTAGATCGTGAGCGCACCCGCAGCTTGATTGAGATGTCGCGCCCACTCCAGGTAACTTTCCATCGCGCTTTCGATGTCTGTAAAGACCTGGATCTCGCGCTGGAAGAGGTGATTGCCTGTGGAGCGGATCGTCTTCTCACTTCTGGCGGAAAAGCTGATGCTTTAAGGGGCATGGAGCAGATAGCACGCTTGCGTGAGGCGGCTGACGGCCGCATTCGCATAATGGCGGGCGGCGGCATACGCACCTCAAATGTCAAGAACCTCGCTCTTCGTACCGGCATCCGCGACGTGCACACCTCCCTCAGCAAGAAGGTAAAGAGCACAGCCTATAACGGCGGTCCGGATTGTGGCTCTCTTCCCGACAAGTGTGCGCGCTTTCTAGTCATGGAGGAGGATGTAAGGGCCTTCAAATCCAGGCTGCAGGCAATTCCGCTGGAAGACTCGCCTGAAGTTTCCGTACAATAGCGGAAGTTCAAGAAAATTGAAACTGCGTGCTGCGTGGAGCTGTCCAGGGCTATGTCATTAAAGACCGACAAACGCGCTAAAGAAATCGTGCGGCTGTTATTGCATCACGGCAGGGCCTCAGTGGACGATTTGACATCCGCGCTGGCGACTTCGCCGGCCAGCATTCGCCGCGACCTTATCCGCCTTGAAGAAAATGGGTTGGTGCATCGGACGCATGGTGGTGCCATGCTGGCCAGAGACGGTGGCGCCGTTTATGAGCCCTTCCGCTTCGACGCGTCATTTCAGGTTCGCGAGGACCGGTTCGCGGCAGAAAAGCAGCGCATTGCCCGTGCGGCGGCTGCCCTGGTGCAGGAGGACGAAACCATTGGATTTGCCGCTGGCACCACTACCACCCTTGTAGCCCGTCAACTGCTGCACCGGAAGAACATTCACATCATCACCAATGCGGTGAACATCGGAATGGAGCTCAGCTCCAGTGCTCGTTTGCAGACCACGCTTACCGGCGGGAACCTGCGTTGGGCCGGTGCATTTTCACTGGTTGGCCCCGCGGCCATCGAGTCCCTGACCGTGGTAGTGATGGATCGCCTCTTCTTGAGCGCAACAGGCGTCGATGCGAGTCATGGCGCCACAATCATTCAACCTGATGAGGCGGCGGTGTTTCGCGCCATGGCCCGTCAGGCGCGACAGGTGGTCGTGGTAGCGGATTCGAGCAAGATGGGCCTGGTGAGTCCCGCGGTGATTTGCCCGCCTCAGGAGATTGATCTGCTGATTACCGATGACGGCATCTCTGAAGATGCAGCGAGAGCCTTTGCTTCGATCGGCATGAGCGTTCTCGCCGTCTAGGCAAATTCGAATCGCGGAAGATGAGCTGCAGTCGATTCGAAAGGTGCACCGTGAGTCTTTCTCCCGCATCAGTTGTACGAGGCGATAAAAAATAGCGCAAATCGCTCCCGTACCTACTTGCACTTAGTGGCCGAGGCTATTGACGGTCGGGGAGAATCGTCCATATTGCCGGGTCCTCCGAGCCCAGAACCCATGAACAGAATCCCTCTAGGCCGTGGTCGGCTACCAGTTGATAGCGGTCGCGAAAAGTGCGCAAATCGGTATAGAAGACCCATTCTCGCATTTGGTCACGGTAGAAATAGAAGAAAGCACTGTGGTCGCCGGCGTCCCACTCCCGCTTGCCACCGTAAGCCGTGGCCAGTTGCTCTGCATCCGGTGTGCTGATGTAGTCGGCGGAGAGGTTTGACTTCTCTTCACCGGTATTCTTGTCCACCGTGGGTGCTCCTGTGTACCAGTGATAACCGTAGAGCGGGATGCCTAGCGAAAGCTTTTCTTTCGGGACTGACTGGAGCGCGTAGTCAAGGTTCTCTAGAGTCCACGTCCATCCGGCCACTGGGCCGGGCATTGTCCAACGTGTGTGCTGGTCATAAGTCATCAGGCAAATCAGATCAACAGACTTAGCCAACGCGGCCAGGTCATATGCGCCGCGCCAATCGGTATAAATCCACTTTGCAAATCCACCCTGACCGGGATAACCGGGCGCGTTCGGTACGGTAGCGATGGTTAGCTGCAGGC
Source organism: uncultured Occallatibacter sp. (assembly GCA_964396795.1). GTDB lineage: Bacteria > Acidobacteriota > Terriglobia > Terriglobales > Acidobacteriaceae > Telmatobacter. The sequence continues at coordinate 95,586 of CAYNGB010000006.1, forward strand.
CTGCCTTATGCAGATCCTCAGCCGAACGCCGCACCACATCCGTGAGTCCGTCTCGGTCGGTGTAATTCAGATTCTCAAAGTCGAACTGAAAGCCTGTATAACCGTGCGCCTTAGCCTCGCGGATCATGGCATCGTTCATCCGCTGCTGAGCGTCCGAACTGGAGGAGAGGTCGTGAAATTTCTTCTTGCCAACGAGCGCCAGAATCGGCATTACGGGCAGCCCACTGCGATGAGCAATCTCGAGGACGGTCGGGTTGGGCGCACCAGTTACCAATCCATTCTCATCCACGGAGTACCACGTGGGCACCAACAGGTCGACCTTACTGGAATGAGCCAGGAACGAACGGATCGAGTCCGGGCTATCGGTCATGTAGAAGAGCGCGACAGGTTTTCCGTGTAACTCCGCGCCACACATCAATAGGAACACGAGCGCAAAAGAAATCCGTCGCATCGATTACCTCCGAAAGCAGATAGTATTGTTTCTCGGCAGTTGTTCTCTACTCTAGTTCGCACCTTGCCTTGCAAAATGTGCTTCGATCTCTTCCAGGGTCTTGCCCTTCGTCTCTGGCAGCAGGAATGCTGCGGTGAGGAAGTAGACCATTGTGAAGCAGGCGAAAAGGAAGAACATCGACGAATAGCCATACTTGCTGACAAAGGGCAAGAAAATCCCCGCCAGAGTAGTGGAGACCAACTGATTGATGACCAGGGCGATGCTCATTCCATTCGACCGGATCCGCGTGGGCATCAGTTCCGACAGGGCAAGCCAAACACACACACCGGGACCCATGGCATAGAACGCCATGAATGCGTATAACCCAAACGCGACCCGCCAGCCGTGGCCCGAATCTGGAACCTGCCCGATCAGCGCTTTGTTGATCTTCAGCGGCGCGGTCTGAGCAGCATCTAGGTTGGCAAACGGATTCTTGAAGAATGCCTCCACCTTGTTGGTTGGTACACAGCTTGCGCGCGTGATTTGAATAGGCGCTGCCGCGGCTTCGTCGGAGCGCACATAGCTAGTGGCCGCCGTAAAGTCTCCGTAGGAATAAATGATCGCGAGCGAGGCGTGGTCGCTCTTGATCTGGTTGTCCGCGCCGACTTGAGCAGACAGGAGCCTGGCCGCCTCTGCCGGGTCGAAATGCACCGTCATCTCCTGACTGGCGCCGACACTGGCCTGAAGCAAGCTGCGGCAATCCACGCTCTGCTTCTCGGTCCTGAAAAACAGCACGCCGACGCTGACCAGCGAAGCGATCATGCCGGCTGTTCCGAGGATCAATAGAAATCGGCGGCCACTGCGGTCGACCAACAGCATTCCTACGATGGTCATCAGGAAATTCGTTCCGGTCAGGATGACATATCCCCAGTGCGCATGCAGATCAGACAGACCGCTCTGGAGAAGAATGCCGGTGTTGTACCCGATGATTGAATTGACCCCTGTCGCCGTATTGCAGAAGAGAATCAGACACGCCAGCAGGAATGGAATCACATACTTCCGGCGCAGGAGCGCGTCGCGTATCTCATGGTTGGCGGCACTGCGCTCTGCGGCGGCGTGCAGTGTCTCCTTCATCTCGTTTAACTCAATCGCGGCCTGTTCTGCGGTACGCGAGCGCAGCAGCGCCGCTAAGGCCAACTCCTCTTTGCCCTTTCTGAAGAGCCATCGCGGAGATTCAGTCACCAACAGGCTGCCCAGAACGAACAGAACGCCGGGAGGCAGTGAGACCCAAAAAATGCGTCGCCAGGCTTGATCCTTAAAAGCGAAGAGCGCAGCGGCATCGCCGGCCCGGGCCACTGCTTCCACGCGATAGCTGAAGTAGATGCCCACCAGCGCCGCTACCACAATTCCCAGCGTGAGCAGCCACTGGAAGACCCCTGTCCCCTTGCCACGGCTGGATGCCGAGAGGCACTCGGCAAGATAGAGCGGAACCACCATTCCGATAAGGCCACCACTTATGCCCTGCAGAAGACGGCCAAAAAACAGTGGGGTATAGCCATGCGAAAGCGCGATCACCGGAATACTCACGATGAAAGTTAGCCCGCTGAGGACCATCAGGGGGCGCCGCCCCATCCAATCAGCCAGGATGCCCGCGAACAAGGTCGAGATAACGCTGCCCAGCAGAACTGCCGCTACGATGACAGAAAGCTGTGCAGCGGTCAGATGTGAAGTCGCTTCAAGGTAGGGCAGTGCTCCGCCAATGATGCCTACGTCAATTCCGTACAGTAATCCGCCCAGGCCGGCGACGAGCAAAAGAAAAAGGTTGTATCCATGCTTCTCTGATGAATTAGCTGGTGTGGCGAATTGCGTGGAGCCGGAAGTGGTCATGATCGCTCTGATGAATCTCTCAAATCCAATGCAAACGCCTTTGTTCAGCGCTCCGAGAATGATACATCAGTGCATTAACATGTGCCTTGTCCACCAATTCACGCGCCCGGGGGAACTACGCGACGTAGCGAGTGAATCGTGGGCGTGGCTCTGCCCCGTCTTGTTAGACGGCCTCCCTGGTCAGCTTTGAGATGCGTCCAGACTTATTCCAGTCCGAAATGTAAATGTTGGCGTCCTTATCGATGTAACACCCATGGGCCGCGCTGAACCACTCCGGCGCTATATCGCCGGGAAGAAGGGAGTAGTTTGCCCATTGGTCTTTATGCGGATTGTCGCCAAGGAAAGCAACCGGCGTGTTGTCTTTATCGAGGACAGTGACACGCCCTTCCAATTCTGAGACAACCGCATAGTCGCCATGAAAACTCACCTGGCAAGGACGGCGAAGATGAAGAGTGACGTTGCTTACGAATTTGCCATCGAAGTCGTAGTGGCTCAGCCTGCGGTTCTCCCTGTCGCACACCAGGATGAGTGGCTGATCGTAGCGTGTATCCACAGTCATTCCATGGCAACAATCGCATTGTCCATTTGCGTTTCCCTTCCCGGCGAAGCTCGCCTTATAATTACCGTCCTTATCGAACCTGAATATGCGAGAGTCCCCATAACCGTTGGCAATGTAGATTGATCCGTCAGGTCCGGGCACGGCGGCGGTCAGTCGCCATTCATTCGGCTTGCCAAATCCCGCTTCGCCCGGAGCCACGATCTTCTGAACAACGGTGCCGTCAGTCTTCATTTTCAGAAAGAGCCAGTTTTCATGCGGAGTTCCCTTTTGCACAGTGGCATACAGATACTCCGTGCCGGACTCTTCCGCGTGAACCATCGAGTGAATTTCAGGGTAGTCAGTGGCAATCGATCGCAAGAGTGCTCCGTCTCGGTCATACACCAGCACGCCAGTTTCGCTTTGTGTACTGACGTAAACATGCCCAGCATTATCAATGGCGATAGCGCCATGAGTTCCGCCGAACGTCTTCCCCTGTGGCAACTGGCCCCAGTTAGGGACAACTCGATAAGTCCATTCACCGTTGCCTGTCTGCATTTGTAAACCTCCTGAAGAACTTCCCAATGCATCATTACTTGCATGCGCTTCGGCGGAAAAAAAGCCCGCCATTGCTGCGATACCTGTGGTTGCGCAGAATTGCCGGCGATTCAAAAGGTTCCTATAAAGCGCCACTTTCTGCTGAATGCTCATAGGGCTCTTCTCCAGTCTGGAAGACGTTCGATCGGTTGCTGATCCTCATGCTTGGGTCAATTGCCTGATAGCAGCGAGCCTTGGGTCCTCATTTTGACAGCGACGCGCTCTCCACACGGCCTCCTCTGATCCATTCCAGAATCGTTCTATATTGTTCGCTGGATTCATTTCCATGCCAGCGCTGGCCGCCGTTATGCGTGGCGAGGTAATCGCCAACGTTGCCCGCGCTGTCTGTCGGGCGGGTGGGCTTGATCAATATCAGGCTTTGATTGGGGTTTGTGATATCCACCACCCGCATCGCATATTTGTAGTTTTCTTCGCTGTCCTGGTCAGAGAAGACACCTTGAGCATTGGGCGGTTGCAGCTTGAAGATCACATGACTTGCGTGGCAGAAGACGCATGCCTTCCCGTCAGGTCCAGGCGCTGCCAGGATGGGCTCAATCCTGGTGGCAAAATAGCGGAAGTCAAGCACCGAGCCGGGTTGAACGTCCTGCAACGCTTCGCCCAGTTTCTTTCCTTGCAGCACGCTGGTGGCGATGAGTTTAAGCCGCGGATTGCCGGAATCCTTCAGCTTATCCATGGCAGTGCGAAAATCCGGCCGTTGTTCGATGCCTTTAACTTTGCGCAACGTATCCAGCGCCGCTGCACTCACATTGGCATCAGGGCTGAGCAGGCTCGCCAGCACGGTATCGACCACCGGCGGATACTCCAAAGGCTCCTTAATCTTCCGCGCGGCAGCGTTGCGGTTCAGGTAGTCCTGATCCTGTGAGACCGCGCCTCCTGATACGCCCAAACGCCGCTTCAGAAATACAGGGTTGTCCACTTCCTCAAGGAAGATACTCAGCCCTGAATCGTTCAGGTTCGCGAACGCAGTCTTCACCGCGGACTCAGTTTGCGGATCGCTAAGGAAGTGTTCTAAGACGACCTGCACTGCGGCGCGTTGCACTGCGGGGGTGAAGGAATGCAGCCCGGCCAGCACCTGTTCCTGGAGCTTCGGCTCATGCATCAGGCTGGGAAACGAAGAGGCGGCGTCCAGCACCTGGGCATAATTTGCCGGCCGCGGCCGTTGTTCCAGCATTGACCGCAACGCATCCTGAACATCCGTCTGCTGCTCCCAGAGAGAACCTTCTGGCAGCGCTGCAAGCAAGGGCAGCACCACGGCCTGGCTATCCGGATTTCCCTGCTTGAGGATCTCGACTACTTTGCTCACCAGGTGTGAGTCGGGTGCGCTCGATGTACTTAGGTTCAGGATTCCGCGCTGACCGCCCTCGTAGACATAGCGGACGGTCTGCCGCACTGCGGGGTTGGAATCCTCTGATAGGTTCAGAGCCGCCAGTGTGAACCGCGCGTCGCCGGACTCACTCAGAGTGCTGCCCGCTTTCAGCACTTCAATTTTCGTGGAATCATCGGCGCCTTCGAGGCAGGCGAGCAGCGCGTCTTCCAACTCCGGTCCCGAGCTTTTGAAGAAGTGAATCAGATCGCTGTCGTTGCCGATACGTGTCTGGAAGAAGCCATTGTTGACGTCATACTTGAAATCGACGGTTTCCCGGTACGGCGGGTATTCATAATCGGGCCGATGCAGATCGGGCACGCCGGTTACATACTTGGTAAGAACTGCAGGCAGGCCAATCGAGACCGTGTCCGCCTTGAGCTCCGGCAACGCGTAGTGGCGAATATGGAAATCCCACAGGGCATTCAGGATACCCTGACGGCCCAGCGGTGTTCCCTCGCGCAACACTTTGGCCAGCACCTGCGCCTGGTCGCGCGCTACTGCCTCATAGCCAGCGTTGATGCGGTCTTTGTCTTCATCTTTGGAACTTGCTCGCACCCAGGCCGACAGGTATCCGGTGTTTTCATCCAGCAGATCGTAGACACTCTCCTGTAACCCACGCCGAACCATCGCGTCCGTTTCCGTATTGAGGCGAGTGGCGAGCGCTTCGAGCGTGCCACGACGCACTTCCGGTTGGTCCACCTGCCAGTAGTACCAGCGCCACAACCCAGACGCAGCTTCAAAGCGAACAAAGGGGACTGGGTCATCTAGATCTCGCTCCAGCGCCGCCAGCAAATCTGCATCGCCTGTCAAATCTCTGAAATGCTGATTAAAGACCCGAGCCGCACCCCATCGAGTACGCGCGTCGGGCGATCCCAGCGCGGCGGCCAACATTTTTCGTCCCTCTGGCGCAGCCTCCTGACGCCGCGAAAGCACCATGCGAACGGCATAGGCCGACGTGGTTTGCACCATCTTGGTCGGGTCGCCAAGCCCCTTGATCAAAGCCTGCAATGCGCCTGGGTCGGCCATGTGGCCGAGGGCGCGAGCTGCAGCTTCACGTGCAAGCGGTTGGTCGCTCGTGGTGAGCACCTCGCGAATCTGACGCAAAACAGGTTCCGGCGCGAGATCCCAGAACTGATCGAGCTGTTCAAGAAGCAACGGCAAATCGTTTCTGGCGAGGGTTGTCACCGGCGCTGGATACGCGGCATCCCAATTTTTGGCCTTGGTGTTTCCCGGGTAGAGAGTGGAGAGAGCCATCACCGCAAACTGAGTCGCCCGGAACGGTGTATTGAAGCCCTGGTAAACGGGATCGCCCTCCCAACTGCCTTCCGGCCGCTGCGCAGCCAGCATCGCCTTAACGGCACGCGCAAGATGCTCGTCGGTCTCTGGTCGATGGCCCGCCTCGGCCAAAGCAAGAACTGCATTGTAAGAAATGAAGTCTGCCGTCTTGGCCTGTTTGTCGAAGGGATACGGCCATCCGCCTTCCGGTGTCTCGTACTCGTAAAGCTTGTCAATAAGGCCATCGATTTGTGCTGAATACTTTTCGCGGTTTATCTCCGACAAGAACATGATCTTCCAGCTCAAATCGATAACATTCTTCGGCTCGTCAGGCAGCGCCAACTGTTCCACATGGTCGCGCTCGGTCAGCCAATCTGCCTGGTGCGTCTGGTTGTAAACCATGTTGAATGTCTGCCAGCTTTGCTGAGCGATCTCGAATGGGCTCACTTCGGGCTCGCAGCCGTCCGCCTCGTCTCCAGGCATAACGGTCAAACCTTTGTAGTGGATCTTCAGGAACTTCGCGTAGGGTACGGCGAAGTTCTTTCGTGGCGCATCGTGCGTCACATTCTGTTCGAAAGCATGAGTAATAAGGGGTAGCCGGCTAGCTTCGGTGCGAGCCGTATAAATCACACGCACCCAATTGGCGCCGGGCTCTCCGTATAGAGGTCTTGTGTTGTTATAAATGCGGTCTGTCAGGAACTCCAACGACGAGCGCTGTGTCGGGGCATAGCCATTCTGCACGGCCTTCAAATAGCCTCGCGTGGTGAACTGTGACGGATGGCATGCAATGCAAAGCTGAGTCTCAGAGTGCTGCATGGTGGTGCGTAAGGCGATTGCACCCCGGCGCGGCGTATTCGAGAGCCACGTGTCGCCCATATTGATCAGGAAATCCATGCCCGCGCGCACCGCCTCGTGCGGGTCTTTTGAAGGCGGCACAGAGTATTCATAAGTGTGCAATTGATAAGCCGGGTGATTGGCGGCCACTCGAACGTAGTACTCCTCACCTGGCTGGAGAATGCGCGTGCGGAATTTGTAGAGCCCCGGATAATTTTGAGTTGCCTCAACTTGATAAACAAATTCTCCCGCCGTGAAGGGCACCACATCCGGTTGGCCGGCCTCGTCTTTGCCCATCTGGAAAATGTCCACATCCAGCGGGACATCGCGATCGGTCACATTCAATACGAAGTACACCAACCGAGGCTGTTTTTCGCGGAAGGTGAACCGGAACCATTGAAATCCCTTAAGCATCGCCGCATAGCCGTCCTCGCTCTTCGATGGAGCGTAGGGCCTCTCGTCGTCGCTGCCGAAGATGGTCTGCCCTAGCTCGAATGGCTGAGCGCTTTGCCACGAGCCGTTCGGCGCCGCGGCGATAACGCCACGCTTGGCGCCGGTGAGGTCTCCCGTCAACGTAGTCGGCTGCAGAATCTTGCTTAATGTTGAGCTGATCTCCGGGGCTCGAACTCCCGGCGGCGAGGATAGGCTCACTGTGAGCGGTCCTGCGGCACGCGGCTTGAGGGTCAGGTAGAAGTCGAGGTCTGCGGAGTGCAGCCATTTGGACGCAACTTCTCCTTGTGCGTCGTTTACGGTGACTCGGATGGCGTCATTGCCTTGGAGTTGCGCAGGATTCTTCACGCCCAGGGTAAGCGCGTAGAGTGAGCCTGGACGCGCCGCGCCCAACTTGATGCTCTGCAAAGCAGGCTGTGCCGTCTGATCTGCCTGGACGAATCGGCCCGCGTGAACAATCGCGCCAATGATCCATGCAGCAATAGCGAGTGGCACAATCGCCCAGCTCCTGACACGTCGACTTCCCAGCATCCTTCTCATTGTTCGACCTCACGTGTGAAGTAGCCCTCTCAAGGGCTCGTTCCGTTTAGAGATTTCGGCACCAACACTCTTGTCCTCCAAAGGTGCAGGGGAACACCATCTTTCGGACCTTCTGTTTCTACGGGTCAAGCACCTGACAACCCCTCGGATCATATGCAGTCCGAGGTTTGATTACGCGCGATTAGCGTCCTAATGCAACCACACCCCACGGTCCAGTTCCCACTCGAATCGAAGCCGACACAGTATTGGTTGCAAGATCCACCACGGATACGTCATTCGACGGCCCGTTTGCCGAGTAGAGCATCCTCCCATCTGGTGAAAGGGCGATACCCCAGGGCCGTTGGCCTACTGTCACCGAGCCGACGACAGTATTGGTAGCGGTGCTTACGGTGAACACCTGATGCCCACGGCCCGTGCTCACATACAATTTGGTCGCATCCGGTGACAACAGAACAGCCATCGGCTTGATCACGCCGGGCTTGCCAAGCGCAATTGTCTTAAGCATCTTGCGCCGGAGCACATCCACCAGAACAACCGATCCATCATTCTCGGCGTTCACATAGGCATGCTTTCCGTCGGGCATGAAAGCAACCGAGCGAGGACGATGCCCGACCTTAAAGGTGGAAGCAATATTGTCCGTTGCGCAGTCAAGGACAGCAAGCGTGCCATCTTCTTCTGATGTGATAAAGACCAACTTCCCGTCCGGACTTGTCCTGACCCCTTCCGGCTGTCCACCCACCTTCACTGTTTTCAGCACCTTTCCCGAAGCTATGTCCACAATACTCACGGCCGAAATATCTTCATTCGAGATGAATAACTGTTTGCCGTCTTTGCTTAGATCAAAGTTTTCCGGATCAGATCCGCCTTGAATGATTCTCAGCAGCTTGTTCTGAGCCACGTCGAAGACCCCAATTCCGTCGGCACTTTTGTCGGGCGGCGGCAGGGTACTCTCGTCCACATCGGGTCCGGCAATCGGCGAGCCGCTCAGTGCGACATACAGGGTCTTTTCATCCGGACTGGCATGAATCCCGCGCGGACGCTTGCCGAGCGGGACGGTGGCAATAACTTTGCGCGTGCCGGCGTCGATTACGGTCAGGTCTCCCGACACCTCGTTGGTCACATAAATCCGAGGTCCCGACGGCCCCATGGCCACCTCCACCGTGCTTCCGACCGGTTGTTTTGCTGGCGTGCAGCCGATCAACGCCCAGCAGATGCCGGTCACCAGCAGCCTCACTTGCGGCTTGCTCATAAATCATTGCCCCTTAAACGTAATATCTGTTTCAGTATTTGAATGAGGTGTGACAGTTACCTGCCGCTCCTGTGTGCCGAGCCTCTCCTGCCAGACCGCAACGGTGTATTCGCCGGGGGGTAAGTTGCCGATAGCGTAAGTCCCGTCTTCTTTCGATACTGCGAAATAAGGATTGCTCACGACGCCGATATAAGCGTGCATCCAGCTATGGATGTTGCATTTCACAGGAATCATGACCTCAGCCTTGGTGAATCTCCGAGCCAGTGGCGGATCCCCGGCTCCTTGACTATGGTTCCACTCCCGGTTGATCTGGGCCATCGGGTGAATGTTATGGGTCACCGGATCGGAATTCGTTACCTCCAGGACTTGATTTGTCTGAATGCCAAGAACCCGCGGCCTGAACCAGCACCCGCTCTGCTCAATCGTGACCGGCGTTGTCGGTGTCTCAAATCTCTTGCTCTCCAACCCGTCTTTTACGTAAACAAATGCATTGGCCAGCGAGCCCTTGGGGCTTACAACCAGGGACTCATCCAGCGCTTTTCCATGGTGCGCTTCGACACAGGCCGGGTCCCCACTCATGTCGATCATCTTTCGCGACGGCCTCTGACCGGTGTAGCGGATAGTGCCCGAGATTGATCCGGCCGTGAGCGGATCTACATGAAACACAGGAGCAACGCTTTGCTCAGCATGATCATCAGACGGGGACGCTTTCTTTGCGCTGCTTGAACAGCCAATGACCATTGCAGCCGAAGAGAGTAAACAGCAGGAATAGAAGAGGCGGGGAAGTTGCATATCGATTAATCCCCTCCCGGTGGGCCTACACTCGACGGGATCACGCCTGTGAGCGACTTCAGAAACTCAACAAGGTCGCTCCGGTCTCTGCCAGAAAGCGCCACTCTCGAGATTCTCTTGTCCAGGTGGGGATTGGAGTTTCCTCCGCCCGCATAAAAATCCACCACATCCTTCAGCGTTTTCAGTTTACCGTCGTGCATGTAAGGTCCATTCACTGCGACATTGCGAAGGGTTGGGGTCTTGAACGCACCCATGTCAGCGTCTATCTTGGTCACTTGAAATCGGCCCAAGTCTGCGAGTTGTTCGTCGTCCCCCACTCCTTCTCCGGTATTGTGAAACTCGCCGTCTGTGAAGAGTGCGTAATGGGGTCCGATGGTGTGACACGCCGCGCAGTTGCCTTTCAGGGGATCTCTAAAAAGAGCAAGTCCCCGAATTTGTGCCGGCGAGAGAGCGTCTTTGTGGCCCTGATACTCATACCTATCAAACGCCGAGTTGCCGCTAAGAATCGTCCGTTCGAAGCTTGCAAGAGCGTTTTCTATCCTCTCGATGGTGATCTTGTCAGTGCCAAATGCACTTCGGAACATCGCTCTGTATTCAGTGTCGCCTTGAAGCTTCGCCGCTACGGCCCGGTGTGCCTGATTCATCTCGAGCGGATCTGCAATCGGGTTACCCACCTGAGCTTCGAGGGTCCGGGCACGGCCATCCCAGAACAATAGCGGTGAGTATGCAGCGTTCACCAGCGTGGGTGCGTGTCGCAACCCTCTCGCCCCGCCTACTCCTGTCGATCGTTCTCGCGTATCCGCAAACCTGGAATCAGGGTGATGACATGAGGCGCAAGATAAGGAGCCGTCTTTTGAAAGCCTCGTGTCATAAAACAGTTCTCGCCCTAGCGCAATTGAGTCAAGGGTTGGAGGATTGTCCGCCGGGATGGGAACCGGCGGCAATCCCACTGGAACGCTTATCGCTACACTGATTCCGACTGGCCTCGCACTTGCAGTAGCGTTGCATCCACAGATAAGCGCCAATGGAACCACCAGCGCTCCCCCCACCAGGGCGTTCCGGCAGTGCACTACAAGTCTCGTGAGCTGTAGGCGATGGCTCTGCGAATCGAATGTCTCGAGTTTTGCTCGTCTGAATTCCTTGAAGTTGCCCAAACCATCCATCTCAAAAAGCCTGTTCGTCCTCGCAATGGAAGAACTCTGCGACGCCTCTTACCGATTCTTCGGGCATTCCCCGCTCAGTTTCTGCCCCAGAACCGAAACTCCCAGACTAAGATGTTCCAACGGACGTGGATTCGTGATAACTGGCCGGGGAAGAGCCATTGGGGAATTTACTTCAGGCTTGGGTCAAGAAACGCTAAGCCCCTCGATTTGAAGGATTGTAAGGAGGCTCGCAGACCCCTGTCAACCTGCTCGGCGCCTCTTTCATTCCATGCCAAACCGCGCAGAATCTGTTCGCGGACTCAAGCGGTTCGCCCTACACTGGCGGTCGTACTTGCCGGGCTGCTGGCCGGCATCGGGCGGTCTGCGAATCGGGCTGATCGAGCCTCATTTCCTGTCGATTGCGGCAGGCCCATCCAGTTTCTCCGCGTGAACCCGAAGTGCGATTCCGTTGACAGATGTCGAGCGTGACCGCTAGTATTCCGTTCGAAATGTGATTTTTGCCATAATCGCCCCCGATGTTCAGGAATTTTCGGTATCCCCTGCCTCTCCACCGGATTTTTCGTAGGCCTCAGTGGCACAACCATAATCTTTCAGTTCTCTCTGTCTGGAATGGAAGCACTCCCAAACGGAACCGATCTATCTCGGCCGCGGGGAATTGCACTATCAGGAGAGCATCGCTATCATGCGCGATGGCCAGATCAGCAGTATCCAAAACCGCAACTTTCAGATAGGTCAAGTCGTCCACCAGAGGGTGTCGGTTCAATGTCATTGAATGGGAGTTTGACCACGATGCGCTGCCTGAGAGTCTTGCCGTCAGTTTGCCTTCTAGGTTGCACATTGATGTGGGCAATACCGGTGTGCGGCCAGTCTGGCTCGGAGTGGCTGACGAGTAGCGGAGATCCGGCGCGAGACGCCTGGCAGCGAAGCAAATCAAACATAACGCCCAGAAACGTCGCGAGCCTGCGGCTGCTGTGGAAGGTCAACGTTGCCAGTAAGCCGATGGGGATGCTGTCGTTTCGCGAGCCCTTGATCGTGGCCGGAGTCAACATCGCCGGGGATGCCCGGACACTCGCCATTCTGGCGGGCGCCGCAAACGACGTCTACGCAATCGATGTGGATAAGGGAACACTTGTCTGGCAGAAGAAACTGAAATGGGAGTCAGACAAGCCGCAGGAGCCCGGCGAGGGCAGCGGATTCATTTGCACCAACGCGCTAAGCGCTACACCGGTGGTTTCACCGAGCGATGCACCTGTCAGGCACTTATACGTGCTGGCCAGCGATGGTTATATGCACATCATGGACCTGGCGACCGGTGGAGAGGCTGATCCGGCAATTAGGGTTCTTCCGAGGCCTTACGGCAAGCCTTATGGACTGAACCTGGTAGACAATGTGGTCTATACCATTACCGGTCAAGGCTGCGGAGGTGTGCCCAACGCACTTTATGCAGTCAATCTTGAAAACAGAAAAGTTACGGTATCCAATCCTCCGCAGGCCGGCCTGTGGGGTGTAGCTGGCGCTGCCGTGGGCTCTGATGGCACTGTCTACTTTGAGTCCGGTGATGGCCCCTATGACGCTTCGGCCGGAAAGCTTTCCACCAGTGTCGAGGCATTCACCTTTGCAAATGACCAATTGACCCTGAAGGACTACTACACGCCGACGAATCACGAATGGCTGACCAGAAGAGACTTGGATATGAATGTCACGCCCGTCGTATTCCCTTATAAGGGGCGTGATCTTATCGTCGCTTCCGGTAAAGAGGGTCGGTACTTTGTACTCGACAGCAAGTCGCTCGGCGGAACCGGGCACATGACACCACTCTTCCGCAGCGATCTTATCTCCAACAAGAACGTAAATTTTCAAACTGAGGGCACATGGGGAAGTCTTGCCAGCTGGGAGGAAAAGGACGGTACGCGCTGGGTGCTTGGTCCAACCGGCGGTGACGCGGCGGTGAAGTTTCCAAAAACCTATGGTCCTACTCCACACGGTGGAATCGTTGCGTTCAAGCTCAAGGAGAAAGATGGCAAGACGCTACTAGATCCTGCCTGGCTATCGCGCGACATGATAACCGCCGAGCCTCCAGTGATTATGAATGGTGTGGTTTTTGTCCTGGCAGGTGGAGAATTTACAGGTCAGGCCAATGATGAAGTGGGCGGCCTGTTTGACTCGAAGGATCGAATTCAGCGCTCCGTTCCTGCAAAGCTTTTTGCTCTCGACGCAATTACAGGAAAGGAACTCTATTCGAGCGGCGAACAGATAACATCGTTTCTTCACCAGGCAGGGCTTTCCGTGGCCGGGGACAGGGTCATCTTCGGAACGTTTGATGGGACAGTCTATTGCTTCGGTCTCAAGTAGGCCACGCGATAAGACGCAATGGTGGTCTTGAAGGCGGGCACACGGCAGACAGCTGCCTCAATTCTTGTTGAGGAAGGTCGGATGGGTTCATTAGGGTTTGCTGAGCAGTTGTCCAGTGAGGGACGTAAAGTGAAGAACGCACTCATTCGATCGTTCATTGGGCTATGCTGTGCGGGTATTCTTCTCTGGTCCACTTGCATCGCCGCTCAATCGAACGAAAAGGGCGACTGGAACATGCCCGGCGCTGACCCCGGCCAGAGCGGCTGGCAGAAGGCCGAGTCAGAGCTTTCGCCAGACAGCGTAGCCGCCAATGTCAAGTTTCTCTGGAAGATCAAACTCGGCCAACCGTCGAAGACCGGCCCGTCCTTTAGCGAACCGCTACTCGCGAGCCGCCTGATCAATGCGCAGGGCTTTAAGGACATTGTCTATTGGAGTTCGTCGGACACGGTGTATGCGGTAGATTCTGAGCTTGGAACCCTGATCTGGAAGAAGCAATTCAACACACCTGTCCCTGCAACCGTGTCTGGTTGCAGCGCTTCCAGCTTGAGTCTGCTGATGGAACCGCCGCTCGTGATTAATTTCAATGCTCGCCGTCGCCTTGCTCCGGGTACTCCGCGACCACCGGAACCACCTCCGACTCAGTCCAATGAACGCCGGCTTGGGGTTGCGCCGGGCGGTGGATACTTCGGATTGAAGGGCATGTACGTCTTGACTGCGGACGGCATGCTCCACGAACAGGTAATTAACACCGGTGCCGACTTTGCGCCTCCCGTGAGATTTCTGCCTGCGGCCAATGGAAGCCCCTCCGGCCTGAACTTCGTTAACCACACTATTTACGCTGCCACGGGCCGTGGTTGCGAGGGCGTGCCAAACGGCCTCTGGGCAATCGACCTGGCTTCGCCTGGCTACCCTGTCGCAAGCTACACCACGCCTGACGCGCCCCCACTGGCGATTACCGGGCCCGTAGTTGCTCCCGATGGCACATCCCTTATCGTCACCGGAGCCGGAACCCACGGCTCAAACGCCGAAGTCCACCCCGGTAGCGTCGTCGCAGTATCAAAAGATATGAAAGTGCAGGACTGGTATACGCCAAATGGTGAAATGGCGAGTTATCAGGGTGTTTCTCCGGTAACTTTCAAATACAAGGAGAAGCAGTTGCTTGTAGCTCCCGGCAGCGACGGAAGCCTTGTCCTTCTTGACGCTGCATCCCTTGGCGGCACCGATCACCACACGCCTCTCTTTGAGACGCCCGCGATCTCGAAACCGGGTGAAAAACATGCTTGGGACGGCTTTGCAACCTGGCAGGACAAGGACGGAACTCCATGGGTTTTCGCATCGATCTCGGCGGGAATCTCACTGGATGACAGCGCTATCAAGTCGAATGGCCCGGCCCCGCATGGAGGCGTTGCGGCATTCAGAATCGAAGAATCGAATGGACAACTCGTGCTCAGGCCTGTCTGGATTTCCCGAGACATGGTAAATCCAGCCCCTCCGCGGATCGCGAACGGCGTGGTGATTGCGCTCTCCGGCGGAGATGCCAGGACGCACGCAACGCTTTTCGTCCTCAATGCTGCAACTGGTGCAGAGTTATACTCCAGCCAGAATCAGATTCCAACTTTTACCCAACTTTCCGGCGTTTCCGTCGGGGATGGTCATGCATTCTTCACCGACCACAACAATGTCCTTTATTCCTTCGGGATCGCACTGGAACACTAAGAATTGTTAGCTTAGGTCTTTTGCTTTTGGTGTATCCCATGCCCGAAGGGCCTTATAATTCCGTTGGTTGACTTGTGGCGCTGCGTTCGTGCAACGAAACGTGGGGGTTAGGTAGGCGGCCGATCGACCTGTCGCATTTTTGAAGCAGGTGATAGGCGAAATGTGCGAGAGTGTGAATCTGCCGTTTGGGCTTTCGATGGGTCGGCATATGCCGGCTGAGATCAATGTTCTTGCAAAAATCAGAGTGATCTATCAGGAGAGGAAGAAATGCTGAATCGCGCGCATGTACAAGAAGCGGTCAACGCATCGGATGGAGTGCTGAGGTTAGAACCGACATGGGTGCCTCGCTCTTTCATGATTCCCGGGCAAAGATTAAGACTTCACCCGGATGACCTCTACTCGTTTGGCGCTGAGCGGGGCGGAATCAACGAGCGGTGGTTCTCCTCTACTACCAAAGCCTCCAACGGTCCCTTGACCACCCCAGACGAGGGTCTCAGCTACGTTCATCCCGCTGCGGGAACAAGATTTCTGTTAAAGGATGCGGTCGCTTGCGCCGGGGATATTCTGCTGGGCGCCGATGTGATGGAGCGCGAAGGTGGGTGGAACCTGCTTTGTAAGTTCTTCGATAACATGGGACCAATTCCGCATCACCTGCATCAGACCGACAAGTTTGCCAAGCTGGTAGGACAAAAGGGCAAGCCGGAAGCGTACTATTTCCCTCCGCAATACAACCTGCTCACCAATAACTTTCCCCACACCTACATGGGTCTTGAACCCGGGACCACAAAGGAAGATATCCATCGCTGCCTTGAGCGGTGGAACAAGGGCGACAATGGCATTCTGTTCCACTCACGCGCCTACCGTCTCGAGCCCGGCAGCGGATGGCAGGTAGATCCTGGCGTTCTCCATGCTCCTGGATCGTTGGTGACCTATGAGCCTCAGGTCAACAGCGATGTTTTCGCAATGTTCCAGTCTGAGGTGGAGGGACGTATCGTTGATTGGAGTCTACTTACCAAGGATGTGCTACCCGAGTACCATCATGATCTCGATTTTCTGATCAGCATGATCGATTGGGATGCCAACGTAAATCCAGAGTTCGCCAAGAGTAATAAGAGACATCCAGTGCCCGTTCGCCCGATCAAAGAAATGGCGGATGCGGGCTACCGTGAGATGTGGATCACTTATGGGAACGCTTACTACTCGGCCAAAGAGCTCACAGTCCTGCCGAATCGCAGCGTAACCATCAAGGATGCGGCTGCGTACGGCCTGATTCTTACCCAGGGGTACGGTACCTTCGGCAAGGCTCCAGTTTCCACTCCGTCCATGATTCGATTTGGCGAGCTTACTCAGGATGAGCTTTTCGTTACCGCCTCTGCGGCCAACGAAGGCGTGCACATCCAGAACCCGAGCACAACAGATCCGCTGGTAATGTTGAAGCACTTCGGCCCCGGAAATCCGGACGCAGAGCCGCTTCGAAAAAACCGCTAGGTCTCTCACGTCATGATGTCGTACCGATATCTGTGTCCCATCCTTGCGCCGTATTTGTTCGCAAGGGTGGGATAGCACGAAATCAAACGGTCAGGGTCCTGGGAAGGAGAATTGCTATTAGTACCTCCAAGCACAAATTGCCCGCCCTTCATAACGCGATGTGGCCTGGCATCGTTGGCAAGGGAACAGACTCGGAACCAGCAATCGATCTCGATACAATGCTCAATCTGACCGCAGCGGCTCAAGTGGATGGGGTCAGATTCGACGGCGTCGACCTCTTCTTGTCGCTGCCCCACACTGACATCGATTCCACCGAGGACGATCTTAAGCGGCTTGCCGATAAGATCGCTGCGCACAATCTCGTCGTTGGTTCCCTGGTCGCACCCGTTTGGCCTCCCGTCGGTGGCGGCTCGGCCATGGGGTCAGCGGAAGAGCGCGGTCGTTTTCTCACTCAGGTTCGCAAAGCGTGCGCAATCGGCCAGAAACTTCGCCACCTGGGCATCCGCAGATACGGCGTGGTGCGTATTGATTCTGCTGTAGGTCCCGCATCGTGGGCTGAAAACCCGATCGAAGGCACGAGGCGTATTGCGGATACTTTTCGCGAAGCTTGTTCCATCGCTGAGGGGTACGGCGAAAGGCTCGCTGCCGAGGGCGAGATCTGTTGGGGAGGCATGCACGGCTGGAAGCATATGGTGGAGCTTCTGGAGCTGGTGGACCGTCCCAAAACCCTTGGTTTCCAGGCTGACATGGCGCACACCATGCTCTACACGCTTGGCTACAATTCGCCCGAGAGCCGATTGTTGCCCGAAGGTTTTGATTGGTCTGATCCCAGCATCCTGGCCGACGCACTGCGCCAGGTCGCCAACGCATTGAGGCCTTGGACAATCGACTTCCATGTCGCTCAGAACGACGGGACCGTAAAAGGCTCTGGCTCGCACGACAAGACTGGACGCCATTGTCCGCCGAACGATCCGAACGGGAAGATGGATATCGTCAAAGTCGCCGGACTCTGGATGCGCGACGAGACGGGTGCCCCGACGCGTGCTTTTGAACATATTTGCTGGGACGGCTGCATGTTTCCAAACGCAATGATGACCTCACCTGAAATCTGGGTTGAGATTCTCGCGGCGATGATCAAGGTGCGCGACGCGCATGGGTGGGACTAAAGCGGAACCAGGGTCGATCTATCCCGGAGTCGCAAGACTCAAGTCGACGCGACCATCAGGATCGGGGTCCCTTGCGACAGGTCTTTGTCGCAGGGGTGGCGGGAGCGGCTGACCCGGTTCAAAATTCAACAGGCCAGAGTAACTCTGGTTTCGCTCTAAGGTACGGAGACGGTCATTGTGTCGAACAAAAAAGAGCTGAATGTTGGACTCGTAGGCTATGGTTTTATGGGGCGCACGCACTCGAATGCGTACCTTCAGGCCCCCCGCTTCTTTGATCTACCCTACCGCCCCGTACTTAAAGCCGTCTGTGCGCGCAATGCGGATCGTGCCAGAAGCTTTGCCGAAAACTGGGGCTACCAATCCGTAGAGACTGACTGGCGAGCACTGGTTGCGCGTAACGATATTGACCTTATCGACATCGCCAGCCCTAACAATACTCATGCTGAAATTGCGGTTGCTGCCGCGCGTGCCGGCAAAATGGTTATGTGCGAAAAGCCTCTTGGGCGAACCGCAAAAGAGGCCAGTTCCATGGTCGATGCGGTCGAGTCGGCCCACGTGCCGAACATGGTTTGGTACAACTATCGGCGTGTTCCCGCCGTGGTTCTCCTGAAGAAACTGCTTGATGAAGGTCGTTTCGGACGAATCTTTCACTATCGTTCCCAGTTCCTGCAGGATTGGACCATCTCGCAGGACTTGCCCCAGGGCGGCGAAGGTCTGTGGCGATTAGACAGCAACGTCGCTGGAAGCGGAGTTACAGGTGACTTGCTTGCCCACAACATTGATATGGCGCTCTGGCTCAACGGGCCTATTACTGAAGTCTCCGCGATGACAGAGACGTTCATCAAGGAGCGGAAACATAATCTGACAGGCCAGATAGAGCCGGTCAAGATAGATGATGCCAGCGCGTTTCTATGCCGATTCGCAAACGGCTCCATGGCGCTTTTCGAGGCGACCCGCTACGCGCGCGGCCACAAAGCGCTGTTCACGCTTGAAATCAACGGCGAGCGGGCATCCGCCTCGTGGGACCTCCATGATCTGCACCGCCTTGAGTTCTTTGACTACCGCGACGAGGGTCAGCTGCGTGGATGGAAGAGTATCCATATCACCGACAGTGAGCACCCGTATATGAAGAACTGGTGGGTTCCCGGACTCCAAATAGGATATGAGCACACTTTCATTCATCAGGTTGCCGATTTCGTCTGTGCCCTGGGCGAAAACCACGCGGCAGCCCCAACATTCAGGGACGGGTTGGCTACAGAGTATGTAACCGATGCGGTCCTGAAATCTGCAAAGACAAAAAGTTGGGAAAAAATACCCGTTGCCTGACGATTTTCATCGGCACGCCAAGGAGCGGAAATGACATTTGCGTCTCGCACACTGAGCCGAATTACCGGCGGAGCCCACTTGGCTCTGGCTGTGTTTTTGGCGGCGTTTGTTACCTGTGCCGGTGTAACACCGGCCGGCGCTCAACAACCAACCCCAGCGCCCCATCGTCCTCAAGCCTTCCATTTTGTCCAGCCGGAGCCAATTAATTTCGACGATCACGAAGGCTGGACTCAGATATTCGATGGCAAGACTCTGAACGATTGGGATGGGGCCTCTGATGTCTGGCATGTTGAGGATGGCGCGATTGTGGGCCAATCGAGCGCCGCGCATCCTTCCGGCACGACGAACATCATCTGGCGCGGTGGAGAGCCTTCAAACTTCGAGCTGAAGCTGGAGATGAAGCTTGAGGGGAGCGGCGCAAACGGCGGTGTCCAGTATCGCAGCATCCGGGTTCCGCTTAAACTTCCGCCGCTGCCCGCAGATCTGACTCCTGAACAACGGAGCCGGAGGGAGCAGGAGCAGGCCATCTCAAAGAGCCATGCTCAGTGGAACCTCTCTGGATATCAGGCGGATTTCGACTTTAACAACAAATATACGGGGCAACTTTACGAACAGGAATCTCCGCGCGGAATCATCGCATGGCGCGGCCAGGTTGTGGCCACTGAAGCGGGCAAGAAGCCAACTCTGCTTGCCAAGCTCGGCACTTCCGACGAGCTGAAATCCTTCATTAAGCCTGGTGAATGGAATCAAGTGGAGATTATTGCGGATGGAAACACGCTCATCCACATCATCAATGGACATATCATGTCTGTCCTTGTTGATACCGACCCGGCATTCAGCCAGGCAAAAGGGGTGATCGCTTTCGAAATAGAGGGACCCGGCGACGTCAAAATCTCGCACCGTAACATCTGGTTGAAAAAGCTCCCGTAGGTGGTCTCCCTTTCCATCAGAGACCAGTTCTTCCAAACTGTAGTGTGACTCTTCACTAACTCAACCGTACGTGACTTCATAGGTAGTGATCGTGATTCCAGTTATCTTCAAGGGTCGTCAAGCGGCCCGGCTTGAGAACGACGTTCTTCGCGTAACTGTCCTCAAAGAGGGCGGTCACATTGCTGAAGTCTTTGACAAACGTGCCGGTATCAGTCCGCTGTGGGTCCCCCCGTGGACAACCATGGAACCGTCAGCGTTCGCGCGCGAACACTACGAATACTACGGAGCGAACGCCGAAGCCAGGCTTCTGTCCGGCATCATGGGCCATAATCTGTGTCTCGACATCTTCGGAGTACCCTCAAATGAGGAGTCCGCGGCTGGCCTCTCGGTACATGGGGAGGCTTCCGTCGATCGATATGAGATTACCGAGCTCCCGGGTGGACTCATGCTCGAGTTGACGCTCCCGATGGCTCAACTCAAGCTCACACGATCGATACAACTTCGCTCGCAACATATAAGAGTTCAGGAGGCCGTCAAGAATCTTGCTTCGATCGATCGTCCCCTTGCCTGGACGCAGCACGTCACGCTAAGTCCTCCCTTCCTCGATCCCGCAACCACCGAATTCCGTGCGTCCTTGACGCGTTCGATCGTCGCGGATGCCGCTGCGGGCTCCCATGACTATCTGAGCCTGGGGAAGGAGTTCATTTGGCCGATGGCCCCCCGTCCTGAAGGCGGGTTCGCGGACCTCCGCCACATGCACGAGACTTCTCCGGCCAGCGGATACACGGCGCACCTTACCGATCCGCAGCGCGATCACGCATATTTCGTGGCCTTTGCATCGCAATTCCGGCTCGCATTCGGCTACGTCTGGAAACGCGCCGACTTCCCATGGCTCGGTATCTGGGAAGAGAATTGCAGTCGCCAGAGTTCCCCATGGTGCGGCCGGACGGTGACGCGCGGGATGGAGTTTGGTGTATCGCCCTTTCCCGAAACCCGGCGAGCGATGGTAGAGCGCAATCGGCTCTTTCAAACCCCCACTTATAAGTGGATTCCATCAAGAGGGCGTCTGGAAGCCGAGTACTGGATCTCCAGTCAGATCGCGGATGTTATACCGGAATCACTTACTTGGCCTGAGATTTGAACGACAGGAAACTAGAAGACAAGATTATCCCTCTTCGCGTCGATCTTCTTCGTATCGACATTAGGGACCTTCTTCATGTCCTCAATCGACTTGAATCCACCGACCTTGTCTCGGTAAGCAATGATCGCCTTTGACTCGTCAATGCTTATTTCGAGGATTGTGGCAATCTGTTGGTCCGTAGCTTTGTTTACAAAGACCTTCGGGATTGTCGACGGCGGAAAGTTGGCCGTCAGATAGTCCGCCACGTCAGTGAAGTCTTCGTCAGACCCCTTGGCGCCCAGGCCTACCATCTTGGTAATGGTGTTCTCCCAGCCCTCCCGTTTCTGACCATAGGCCAGCACAATCGTGGGTGAGTGGCACTTGGAGCAAAGCCGCAGCACGGTGTCTCTTCCTTCGCCGGCCGGAAATTCAGGACGTGCCTGTTGGTCTTCACTGGCGGGGGCCTGGCCCGCCGAAACTGAAACCAGGCTGAGCATCGACACTGCGACCACGCCGAAGCTCATCAGCAAGAGCGTCAATACGTACAGGCCACGATGGGAAGCTTCCTTGTTAAGTCCCCGTTTCAAACTTATCTCCTGAATCTGTCAAAGTTGACTTCCCCCGGCCTTGGCGGAGTTCTCAAAATCCGGCTCGCGGAGCGATCGCTCGTCGCAAATGCGACATCTCGCCAAATTATACTGAGCCACTTTAGGGCTGTCGACGATCCCCAGCGTAGTGTCGCAATCCCTTTCGATCCTGAGCATAGCCTCGCCTTTCGTCGGAACAGCACAGCGTAACCCTCTGGACAACTGTCATCGTTGGGTGAAATCCTTACGCGCAGAAGAAATCAGGATCGGCCCAGCTTCCCAATCCGTTTAGGGCCGGTTGTTCAGGACAATTGAACCGCAATAAGAGCTCGAAAATCGGGCGGGTAGAACTGACTTTAGCTACGCCAAAAGGGTGATTGATGGCGTAGTAGAGAGGAGAAGCAGCTCTAGGTGGAGAAAATCGGGTCCAACTCGGCGGTTCCTCACGGCATCCCTCGATACATGCGATCTCCCCTTGCCTCCATGCTGCTCCTTGCGGGAGGTTTGCTCGGGACGGCGGGCTGTCACGACCGGCAACCGCGCCTGGTAACTGCGCAACACCTCGATTTCAATCAGGATGTGCAGCCGATCCTTGCAAGCCACTGCTTCAGTTGCCATGGGCCCGACCCGGAGATGCGCAAGGCCGGATTGAGGCTCGATCTGGAGGAGTCGGCGCTTAAAAAGCGGCTGGGCCATCCCGATGCCATTGTCCCAGGCCATCCGGAACAGAGCGAACTGATCAAGCGGATCGACTCCAAAGACTCTCACCATCTGATGCCACAGTCGCCCCAGGGAGAAGCCAAGCCGATGAAGCCTGAGGAGATTGCGGTCTTGAGGGAGTGGGTAAAGGAAGGCGCGGTCTACAGGCCGCACTGGGCCTTTGAAAAACCCATGCGGCCGTCGCTCCCGGTTGCTGCCCAGAGTGATCCCTGGGTTAAGACACCGATCGATGCGTTCATTCTGGCGCGGCTCAAGAAAGAAGGCATGCATCCCAGTCCAGAGGCGGACAAGGAGACCTTGATTCGCCGGGTGACCTTGGATCTGACTGGCTTGCTGCCCACACCTGCCGAGGTTAGCGCGTTTGAAAAGGACACATCGCCGCAGGCCTATGAGCACTTGGTCGATAGGCTGCTCGCACGCCCGAGCTTTGGCGAACAGCGGGCGCGGTATTGGATGGACTACGCGCGCTACTCCGATACGTATGGGCTTCACTACGACAACAGTCGCGATATCTGGCCTTATCGTGACTATCTCATTCGGGCTTTCAACGGCAACAAGCCCTTCGATCAATTTGCAATGGAGCAGATAGCCGGCGATCTCTTGCCAGCCAAAACTCTTGATCCTCTCATCGCGAGCGCCTATGTGCGTCTCGGTGTCAGCAGCAACGAAGGCGGCACCATCCCCGAGGAGCTGCGCGTCAATATTGCCCGGGAGCGCACGGAGGCCTACGGCGCCACCTTCATGGGACTCACCGTCGGTTGTGCTGTCTGCCACGATCACAAGTACGATCCCACAACGCAGAAGGACTTCTACTCTCTGAGCGCCTTCTTCAACAACATCGATGAGAAGCCGTTCAATGACGACAGGCCTGTTTGGGCGCCCGTTACTCGAATTCCCAAGCCGCAAAACATTGAAGCCTACAACCATGTACTCGCAAAGCGATCTGAGTTAGCCGATCGGCTGAATACCTTGCGCCTTCAGGATCGAGCCTTGGTCGAGCGCTGGATTCAGTCGCGCCAGAGCCCCGCACAGCCCGTTTCAATCGACCGCCTCGTACTCCGTCTGCGCTTGGATGAAGGCGGTGGCGAGGTAATCAAGAACAGCGCACCGAATCCTCAACCGGCGAGCTTCCCGCTCGGCAAAGCGAAGCCGCAATGGGGCGAGACCACTTGGCTGTGGCCCGATTTTCGCATGGACACCAGCACGCGGGTGATTCTGGGCCGCACCGGCGACTACGAATGGAACCAGGCTTTTTCGTCCGGTGGGTGGTTCATGCTGCGGTCCGCGCCCAACTTTACCGTGAGGGATAGCTCGGGCGCCCTGATTTCGAAGATGGATACCACGCAGCACAACAGGGGCTGGGACCTCTCCGTCGAAAAGGGGCAAGTCAGCGTCGATCTTGTAAACGAAGCGCCGACAGCGAACCCTTCGGATATAGGCTCAACGACGAATAAACCGGCTCCCGTGAAAGAGGCGTTCCATTATCCAACCCCCGTTGACTTGACGGCCAAGGACCTCGCGCCCAATAAGCCAAAGAAGAAGCCCGAGCCTAAGAAGGCAGATGCCAAGCCAGAAGCGCCAAAAAAGCCGTTACCCGCAATGGCTAAAGATCCTACACCGCAGGTTGCAATCAAGGTTTCAACTGATGCTCCTCTGCCCTTGGACGGCCACTGGAAGCACGTGTTCTTTACCTACGACGGGTCGGGCAAAGCATCGGGAATCAGGATCTATGTGAATGGAGCGTCGGTCGCTACCCACATAGTCGTCGATTCACTTAGCCAGGCGACGATAAGGGCTCAGGCTCCCATGCAACTCGGGTACAGATATCCTGACGCAGCCCCCGTGCGCGACACGCGTTATCAGGACATTCGCCTGTATGCGCGGGCGCTTACCGCCGACGAAGCGCGGCGCCTCCCGTATGAAGACTATGTCGCGGAAGTGATAAGTACGCCCGAAGGCCAGTGGAATCCTGATCAATGGCACGCGGTGAGCGACTTCTACTTCAACAATGTCGACAAGTCCGCAATAGCGATCCAAAGGGACATCGACCAACTGAATGCGCAACTCGGCAAGCTCTCCGAGGGCGGCGACCTGTCCATGGTTGCCTGGGAGAGACCTTCGATCGCGTATGCGAATGTGCTGACACGTGGCTTGTACACGGCACGCACAGAGAGGGTCGAGGCGAATACTCCGCACTACCTGCCGCCGTTGCCGTCAGGTGAGCCCCGCAACCGGTTGGCCTTGGCCAAATGGACGGTCAGCCCAGAGAATCCGCTCACTGCACGGGTCACTGTAAATCGAATGTGGTACGAACTGTTCGGAACCGGGTTGGTCGAGACAACTGAAGACTTCGGGATTATGGGGCAGCGGCCTTCTCATCCCGAACTGCTTGATTGGTTGGCTATCGAGTTCCGTGAGAGCGGATGGAACATCAAGCATATGTACAAATTGATGGTCATGTCCGCGGCATATCGGCAGAGTGCAAAGTCAACGCCCGAGCAACTTGTCAGAGACCCGAAGAACTTGCTCCTGGCGCATGGTCCGCGATTCCGCATGGATGCGGAGATGCTTCGTGATGTGGCGCTGCAGTCGGGCGGATTGCTGGTAAACAAGATTGGCGGACCGAGCGTCAAGCCCTATCAGCCCGCCAACGTGTGGGAACAGGTAGGCATTGGAGGAAGCGACACATTGGTGTACGAGCAGCAGCATGCCGACGCGCTCTACCGGCGAAGTATGTACACCTACTGGAAGCGCATGGCGATGATGCCGGATATGGACGCGTTCGATGCACCCATGCGCGATGTGGCGTGCACGCGTCGTCAGCGTACCGATACGCCGCTGCAGGCCCTCGTGACCATGAACGACGTGCAGTGGGTTGAGGCTGCGCGTGCCCTGGCAGAACGGGTGATCAAAGAGGGCGGAAACAAGCCGGAGCAGCGCATCCATCTGATGAGCCGGATACTCCTGGCGCATGATCCACCGCCGCGCATGGATGCAGTGCTCGAAGGATCGCTTGAGCAGATGACGAAGCATTATGCAGCGGACCCGAAGGCGGCTCATGATCTGATCGGCGCGGGCGAAAAGAAGAGCGATCCGTCGATACCGGCGCCCGAACTGGCGGCATGGACCATGGTGGCTAGCGAAATGTTGAACCTGGATGAGACGATCACGAAATAATTGAGGACTGCAAAATGAAACAACATCCTCTTTGTACCGACACCGAACAATGTCTTGACGTGATGGATCTGGCGGTCCCGCCAGAATTGAAAAGGGAGTGGGCCGCTTTGCAAACACGCCGCCACTTCCTGGGCCGTACGGGAAAGGTGTTGGGATGGGCAGCGATGGCCAGTCTGTTCGGCGATCGCGCTCTCCGCGGAGATGCCCACGCCCCTGCCAACGGTCTGCCCGGCATGCAAGCAGGCGAACAGTTGAAGCTGCCGCACTTTGCTCCGAAAGCCAAGCGCGCCATCTACCTTTTCATGTCGGGTGGCCCATCGCAGGTCGACCTCCTCGATTACAAGCCGAATCTTGCCGCGCTCTATGACAAGGACATTCCCGACTCCGTGCGCGGCGCGCAGCAGTTGACGGGCATGACGGCAGGGCAGGCGCGGTTTCCCGTTGCGCCTTCGCACTGGGCGTTCAAGCGCTATGGCCAAACAGGCACTTGGATCAGCGACCTGCTGCCCTATACCGCGCGCATGGTTGATGACCTCGCGATCATTAAATCCACCAACACTGAAGCCATCAATCACGAGCCGGCCATTATGCTCATGAATACCGGCAACATGAACGCCGGCAAGCCCTGCCTGGGCTCGTGGCTCGCGTACGGGCTGGGCAGCATGAACGACAATCTGCCTACGTTTATGGTGCTGCAGAGCAAGTTGAATACGAAGGAAAACAACCAGCCGGTTTCTTCGCGGCTCTGGAGCAGCGGCTTTCTCTCCTCGGAGTATGCCGGTGTGGGGTTGCGCTCGGCCGGCGATCCGGTACTCTATCTCACCGATCCCGGCGGAGTTGACCGCGAGGTGCGCCGCAACATGCTGAATGCGGTGAACGAGATCAACCGCCAGACGTTTGAAGAGCTGGGCGATCCTGAGACCCATGCGCGCATTGCCCAGTACGAAATGGCGTACCGCATGCAGACTTCGGTGCCGGAGCTTGCCGATCTAAGCAAGGAGCCGCAATCCACTTGGGATCTCTATGGCCCTGAAGCAAAGGAGCCGGGCACGTTTGCCTACAACTGCCTCATGGCTCGCCGCATGGCCGAGCGCGGTGTCCGCTTCACGCAGGTCTACAAGCGCGGATGGGATATGCACGACAACGTGACCGGCATCTTGCCTGTCATCTGCCAGGAGACGGACCGCGGATGTTATGCGCTGGTCACCGATCTCAAGCAGCGCGGGCTGTTGGACGACACGCTGGTCGTCTGGGCCGGGGAGTTCGGTCGCACCGTGTACAGCCAGGGTGGGTTGACTAAGGATAATTATGGTCGCGACCACCATCCACGCTGTTACACAACTTGGATGACAGGCGGTGGAGTGCGAACGGGAATCACCTACGGCGAAACGGATGACTACAGCTACAACGTAGTCAAAGATCCCGTCACAGTTCGTGACTTCAACGCGACCATTCTCCATTGCCTCGGTATCGACCATAACAAGCTGACGTACAAGTTCCAGGGACTGGATCAGAAGTTGACGGGGCCGGTTCCTGCGAGCGTGGTTCCCGGATTGCTCGCGTGAAACTTCTCGAAGACGTGTCTGCAAGTGTTGACAAGTTGCTACCGGCAAGTCGCCTGACGCGAGTCCAATGGGCGGCCTCGGTGGTCATGAGCGGTTCGCTGCTGCTGTTGCCTTTCCTCGTCAGGCTTGATGGTACTCCGCATGCGGATTGGCAGCAATTCCTGGGCAGATTCCATCCGCTCATCGTGCATATTCCCATCGGCTTGCTCGTGCTCGTTCCGCTGTTGGAGATTGTCGGGGCCTTTCGGCCGGCTCTGCGTGAAGCCGCGGAGTTTGTGCTCGCGCTTGCGTTTATCAGTTGCATGGGTGCATTAACGCTTGGTTTTCTCCTGGCCTACGGCAGTGGGGATACAGGTGCGGGCGTGACGCATCACATGTGGGGTGGCATTACTCTGTCGATCAGTGTGCTGTTGTGCCTGCTCGCACGGCCGTCATGGCTCTTGGGGAACGAGACCCGTTTCTATCCGGCGACTCTGGCTGGAATGCTGCTCGTGCTCCTATGGACGGCGCACCAAGGTGGCTCGTTGACGCACGGGAACGACTATCTGACCAGATACATGCCGGTGTCGATGAAGCGTTGGACACTTGGGAACCTGCATGCAAATACGCCGGGTGCCGACACGTTTTATGCCAGACACATCAACTCCATCCTCGATGCGAATTGTGTGGCGTGTCATGGCGAGGGCAAAGTGAAGGGCGGCCTTCGGATGGACTCCTATGAGTTGCTGATGAGGGGCGGCAAAGACGGTCCTGTCATTGTTCCCGGTCATCCCGAACAAAGCCCGCTGTTGGTGCGCGTAACGCTTCCTCCGGATCACAAGCAATTCATGCCTGCGGAGGGCAGGCCGCCTTTGAAGCCCGAGGAAATTACGTTGCTCAAGGCATGGGTTCAGCAGGGAGCTTCGCCCACCGCGACCACGCTGAAGGGTATATTCATCCAGGAGAATGCGAAGGAAGCGCCGCTGCAGCCGGTTGGCGACTATAGCAGCATGATGCCCGAGATTCTGCGGATGGAGAGTGGCCAGGGTGCGAAGCTGCTGCCCGTGTCGAGCAAGCCTTCGGATGGATTGATTCTGACTACAGTAGATGTCGCGGCGAGCTTTGGCGACACGCAGCTTGCGCAATTCCTGAAGTTTGCACCCTTCATCGTCGAAGCAGAACTGGGGCGAACCGCAGTGACGAATGCCAGCTTCGATACGCTGAGCAAATTTACCCATTTGCGCGCGCTCCATCTTGAGGAGACGGCGGTTACCGGCGACGGGCTTATGAAGCTTGCTCCCCTGTCGCAATTAACCTACCTGAATTTGAGTGGAACCAAGGTGACGGCCGCTGCTGTGGCTCCGCTGGATTCAATGAAAAGTCTGCGCCACGTCTATCTCTATAACACCCCGGCTCAGCCCGCGACCGCTGCCGATTCTGTTCCACAACCCATCGCAAAGACCGCGCAATAGCCAGAAGCCACCATCCGCTGTAAATGTCGCAGCGGCAATCAAAGTATTTTCGATGTGAGTTTGAACAGAATTCTGGCCGCAGATACCCATCTCCGCTGTAAGCAGTCAAGCCGAATACGCTTTGATGCCAATTGCGGATAGCCCCCTTGCGAATTGGGAACTCCAGAGCTGTTGCCTATGTCTTCACGCGCGAATCTGGTGAAGCCAGTGCCTGCCCGTGGTTGCGCAGGAAATTTTCGCGATATGCGATGTCGCGAAACGCTTCCGTGCCTCCCGGCCGCGTAGTAGAGAGGGCGCCTGCCAGGTTGCCTTTCTGCAGGCATGTCTCAAGGTCGCTCCCGCGCACAAACTCGCTCAGGAAACCCGCATCAAAGCTGTCGCCGGCTCCTACAGGGTCGATCACTTCGTCCAATTTCACGGCCGGGCTGTGCAGGCGCGCCTTGCCGCGGCATGCCAAAGCACCCTGCGCGCCCATTTTGACCACCACCAATGGAACCAACTCCGTCAGGCGAGTAAGCGCCGATTCCAGGTTGTCGCGGCCGGCGATCTTCATTGCCTCGCGTTGATTCGGCAGCAGCACATCCACCAGCGGCAGCGCTTCGCTCAGCCCTGACTCCCAGGTTCCATCCGGGTCGTCGTTGGTGTCCATTGAGATGGTGAGCCCTGCCGATTTCAGTTCTCTAAAAAGCCTTGGAATATGCGCCTGCAATTCACGCTGAAGGTAATACGACGACAGGTGAAAATGCCGCGACGACGCCAGGTACTCCATGTCCAGATGCTCGGGCTTCAGCGCAGAAATCGCGCCCAGATAGGTCAGAATATTCCGCCACTTCTCTCGCGGGAGAATAACTGTAAGACCGGTCTTCGTCCCGCCTAATTTGCGCACAGTCGAGACTTCGACCCCGGCGGCACGCAACCGCCCTAACGCAATCTCCCCGAAGTCGTCCGGTCCTATACAGGAGCTGAACCCCACCTTGCAGCCCAGGGATGCCAGGTTATGGGCCACAATGGCCGACGAACTGCCCAGCGTCAGCATCATCTCGCTGGCCAACAATTCGCGCTCAGGCGGCAATGCCTCCGGCAGACCGTACAAGATCAAGTCCAGATTCAGTTCGCCTGCAATGGTTACGTCAAAGCGAGCCACGAATAACCTCCCTACAGGCGAATCTTCGCACACGGTTCATTCTACAAGTCTCTTCTTTTTGTTGCTCTTGTCAACCAAATATGAAATAAAACGAATATATAATGAGGTCATATGAAGGCAGATTCTTCCATCTCGCAAGCCCCCATACCTTCTCAGCCAAGTGAATTCCTGCGCGACATCGTCAAGCGAAACCGGCGGTTCGAGGCGGTTGGAACATATGCCGTCTGCTCAGCCCATCCGGCCGTGCTGGATGCCGCAATTCACCAGACCTTGGCTGACGGAACGGTATTGCACGTGGAGTCCACGTCGAACCAGGTAAACCAGTTTGGTGGCTACACTGGCTGCACACCTGCTCAGTTTGCCGCGGACATACGCGCCAAGGCAGAGGCGGCGGGTCTGCCATCCGCGCGAGTCCTGCTCGGAGCGGACCACTTGGGGCCCTATAGCTGGCGATCTGAGCCGGCCGCAAAAGCCATGGCCAACGCATGTGAACTCGCTGCTCAATCCGTGCTTGCCGGATACCAGAAGATTCATCTTGATGCCAGCCAGGCCTGCGGTGGCGATCCCACACCGCTCTCCGAAGATGTGGTGGCCGAGCGCACGGCCATGCTCTGCCAGGTGGCGGAAAAGACCTTTGCCTCCTTGCCGCCCGGTTCGCCTCGGCCGCTTTATGTAATTGGTACCGAGGTTCCTGTACCGGGAGGAGAAGTAGCCGAAGGTGAACCTCCCGCACCAACCCAATTGGAGAACCTGCTATCGTCCCTTGACACATTCTCCAAGGCGTTCAAGGCGCGCAACCTCGAGTCTGCGTGGGAGAACGTAATTGGCATAGTCGTGCAGCCGGGTGTGGAGTTCGGTGATAGCTCCGTTTTTGAGTATGACCACAACATAGCCAGGCACCTTGTCGCCGGATTGCCCGCCACCCCGGAACTGGTATATGAAGCTCATTCCACCGACTACCAAACGCCCCCAAGTCTCGCGCGGATGGTCCGCGATCACTTTGCGATTCTGAAGGTTGGTCCATGGCTGACCTTCGCCTTCCGTGAAGCAGTCTTCGCGCTTAGTCTCATTGAGCGTGAGCTGCCCGAATCTAAAGGCGCCGCGTCACGAGTCAGAGAGGCATTGGAGACCGAGATGCTGCGCAACCCGGCAAATTGGGATCGCTATTATCGTGGAAGTCCCGAGCAGCAGAAGTTTGCCCGTGCCTACAGCCTCAGCGACCGCTGCCGTTATTATTGGCCGCAGCCACAGGTTCAGCAGCAGGTCGACCGGTTGCTCCATAATCTCAGCGGTCCTTTGCCTCTCGCGCTCCTCAGTCAGTACTTGCCGCTGGAATACGAGGCAATCCGCTGCGGCCGGCTCAAGAATTCTGCGGCCACCATCGTTCGCCATCACATCCAAACCGTCCTGAAAGTCTACGCTGCAGCTTGCGGAACTTTGGCCTAGGTCTCTCACCGCTGATTGTCGTGCCGCAAGGGTGGGAAAGTCCTCCAATTCGGCCACTGGTCGAGCACGATAAGGATTGAGCCATGAACCGTCGAGACATACTCAAGAGTGCGGCCCTGGCGGCTCTTTCATCGTCCCGCATCCATGCGCTTGCCGATAACCCCAGGCACCTATGGCAGGGCTACAATTTTGAATCGCATTTTCCCACCCACGAACGCCTGAACCAGGGCCCGTTCGACATCGATCAGGATGCCGGCTGGCAGACGATCTTCTACACCACGCCGTCTGAGAAGCCGTTGCGCAACCCGGGCTTGGGGCTGCTTGGCTATACATGGGAAGAGGGCGGTCCGTCCATCGCCGTACGCGAGGGGCATCAAACGCTGGAAGATCACGTGGAGAAGCTTGCCAGTCTTCCTTTTGTCGATGTGCTCTATATCCGTTGCGACTGGCGCAACGTGCAAAAGCAGCCGGGCCGTCTCGATCTCGATCCTGTATGGGATCTGACTCTCGCGGCCGCCCGGCGTCATGGCCTGCGAGTCGCCTTTCGCGTGCAGAGCTCCAATTCGGTCTTTCAGCCGGGCCAGCTCGCATTGCCGGAGTTCTTGCGTTCGCGCGTCCCTCTCGTCTCCATCGGGCCCATGGGCAAGTTCGGAGACGCCGACGGCTCGCTCGCTGGCGGTGCGAAAGGGAACTGGATTGAGCCGCGTTACGACCATCCCGAATATCAAAGAGCCTTGGCCGAATTGAACCGCCTCCTCGCCGAACGTTTCGATGGCGATCCGCTCATCGAGTTCGTCGATGTCATGCACGTAGGATTCTGGGGCGAAGGCCACTTTTGCGGATATCCCAGCCCATTCCCTGTCTTCGAAACGGCGCAGCGCACGCTCAACCAGATGGTGCACATGCAGTTGGAGACATGGAAAAAGACTCCGCTCGCCATGAACACGCAGCCCGACATCAGCAACACCGGCAACCGCGAAGCGCTTGAGATTGCGGTGCGCGGCGGAGCCTGGGTTCGCTCTGACAGCATCATTGTCGAAGAGCCAATTCAAATCGAAGAGTTGGCCAATCGTCCTCCCTGGCTTGCGGCGGTACTTGAAGACGGATACTTCCGCTCCTACGACGTCTCCAAGCTGCGTGTGGATGCCGCGGGAGTGAACGAGCTCGAGAACTATATGTTGCATGTCCTCGATCTCAAAGCGAACTACTGGTCGCTTTGGACTGAGGCGGCGCATCTGGCCAGTTACAACCAGCGATACCCGCGCGGCTTCGAGCGCCTCCGCGCCGCCATGGGCTATCGCCTCAGGCCCTCCTGGGTGTGGCAGCGCAAGCGCCAGGGAACCTCGGAACTCATCGTGGCCATATCGAATCGGGGCGTTGCCGGCGTTCCCGGCGTACTTTGGCTCACCGCGAAGAGTCCCGACGGCAGGCTCAAACTGCGCGGCTCTTTCGATCCCGGTCACCCCTACGGCGGCGCTCTTCGAATGGGTTCTTTTCTCTTGCCTCAGGGATATGCAGGAACAATCAACCTCCTTGCCGAGATCGAACTGCGGCCGGATGTATTCAAGTCCATCGCCTGGGCATGCGAGCAGCCGCTCAACCCCGACGGTTCCGTCTCGGTGCAGATCAAGCCCATGGACGACCCAAGCTGGCGCAAATCAATCTAGAGCTCCTTTCCGGAGGGAGGCGGGGGTTTTCACAGGCTGCGGAAAAACTCAGTCTCAAGACAAAACAAGGACGCCTTGTATCAGGGCACGAGTTTACTCGTGCCGCAAATGCAGCCAAATCAACGTGGGCTTTAGCCCCTGAGGGAAGTCTTTCGGAAGATGTGCTCCCATTCTCCACTGCCTGTCCAGCCGCACTGCAAAAGACGCATAAAACTCAGGCTTCACAGGCTGCAGGAAAATGCATTCCGGAGGGAGGCGGGGGTTTCAACCCCCGCATAAGATCGCCAAAATAAGCGCGGGCTTTACAGGCTGCGGAAAAACTCAGTCTCAAGACAAAACAAGGACGCCTTGTATCAGGGCACGAGTTTACTCGTGCCGCAAATGCAGCCAAATCAACGTGGGCTTTAGCCCCTGAGGGAAGTCTTTCGGAAGATGTGCTCCCATTCTCCACTGCCTGTCCAGCCGCACTGCAAAAGACGCATAAAACTCAGGCTTCACAGGCTGCAGGAAAATGCATTCCGGAGGGAGGCGGGGGTTTCAACCCCCGCATAAGATCGCCAAAATAAGCGCGGGCTTTACAGGCTGCGGAAAAACTCAGTCTCAAGACAAAACAAGGACGCCTTGTATCAGGGCACGAGTTTACTCGTGCCGCAAATGCAGCCAAATCAACGTGGGCTTTAGCCCCTGAGGGAAGTCTTTCGGAAGATGTGCTCCCATTCTCCACTGCCTGTCCAGCCGCACTGCAAAAGACGCATAAAACTCAGGCTTCACAGGCTGCAGGAAAATGCATTCCGGAGGGAGGTGGAGGTTTCACAGCCTGCGGAAAAGCGTATTCCGGAGGGAGGCGGGGGTTTCAACCCCCGCATAAGATCGCCAAAATAAGCGCGGGCTTTACAGGCTGCGGAAAAACTCAGTCTCAAGACAAAACAAGGACGCCTTGTATCAGGGCACGAGTTTACTCGTGCCGCAAATGCAGCCAAATCAACGTGGGCTTTAGCCCCTGAGGGAAGTCTTTCGGAAGATGTGCTCCCATTCTCCACTGCCTGTCCAGCCGCACTGCAAAAGACGCATAAAACTCAGGCTTCACAGGCTGCAGGAAAATGCATTCCGGAGGGAGGTGGAGGTTTCACAGCCTGCGGAAAAGCGTATTCCGGAGGGAGGCGGGGGTTTCAACCCCCGCATAAGATCGCCAAAATAAGCGCGGGCTTTACAGGCTGCGGAAAAACTCAGTCTCAAGACAAAACAAGGACGCCTTGTATCAGGG
>CAYNGB010000006.1:129943-131580 GCA_964396795.1 uncultured Occallatibacter sp.
AGACGCATAAAACTCAGGCTTCACAGGCTGCAGGAAAATGCATTCCGGAGGGAGGCGGGGGTTTCAACCCCCGCATAAGATCGCCAAAATAAGCGCGGGCTTTAGCCCCGGAACGGGCTCGGTGATGGAATCTGTTCGGATCTCAAAAGCCTGTTGGCCCGTGAACTATTGGAACGATTCTTAAATAGCAATTTCCAAATAACCGGTCATCCTCCCCGGAACTCAGGATCCGTACGTTATCTCCCCCTCGGATGGCTCAGCGAGTGCCTCGACGATAATGCATAATCCAGGAAATCGCTGGCGACATCGGCATTTTGCGGGACCTATCTAATCTTGATATACACGAGCCAGGGTAAATCAGTAGCTTGCCCTCAAATCAACAGGTGAGATTGAAGCCGCCTCGGTCGTAGTTACGCGTCTAGAACGGTTGTGCCGACTAAATACAATGTCAACGTCCTCCTATGACCTAGCAAATGCGAGTGTTAAGATGCATATTCTTGTGTTCAATTCTTAGATATGTAAACAGATCGGGAGGTTCGCTCCACTCTGCCTCAAGTTGTTTACAGAATTCCACACGTATGGCCGTTAGCTAAAGGCCCATCTCCAAAGGCTTCGCCGTTGGTTCGATTTCAATTTATAGGAACCTGCTGTTGGGTGCAATCGGGGAAATGCATTGGGAACTGCTTGAGATCTTCGTATTTACAGGGTTGCTGACATAGCAGCCAACTCTGGGGACATGCGAAGATACCAAGCAATGGCGAAAAAGCGCGTTTTCCTCGACGAGTGTTGCAGCGAAGATGACCTGAAGAACTGCTTCCCGGAAAAGGCCCACGTCTATGTTGCAAGAGACTTTGGAGTAGCTGGCAAGGAAGACACAAAGGTCATCGACAAAGCAATTAAGCGGGGCTGCCTCATCATCACGGTGAATAAGGATTTTGTTGATTACTACCGTGACCACGCCCGTCGTAAGGGCAAGAATGGCACCTTCTTTTACGGCCTGATTTTCCTGAAACCCAGCAAAGTTATGAGCAGGCAGATGCAACTGAAAGCGGCCCTCAAGGAGCTCGCGTGGGAGGAAACTCGGCAGCACGACGATCTAGTCTATGTCTCGGCCGAGGGTAAGACACGGCACATGCGGCTCTGCCATCCAGAATGCGCCGCGGAGTTTGCCACTGAACAAACTGAATGGGGATGATTAGGCAAAGCGGTGCCGGATTTGGCTACGATACAATCTTGCGCAGATCAAGCGATGCGACGGGCGAACATCTGGGACTGAGGAAAGTATGCTGCGCACGAAGATTACCGAGCTTGGAAAGTTGAGCCTCCTCGACGACGGGGGCCTCGTATGTTCCGTTACTTCAGACGAGCCGCCGTTGCTCGGTGAATCTGCCCTCAGAGCTTCGTTTTGCTGGGCGTCTCATGACTCCAGTGCTCTGGCTATGGGACCGGGGGTGGCAGCGGTCGGGCTGTGGCCAAACGGCCAGCCTTGTAGTCAATGCATCCGGTACGGCCAGTGTGCCCCACTCTTGACCCAACTATAAAGTGAGGATGCCAAATCCCTCACCGACCGCTCCAAACCCCATTTGCAGAAAATAACCCGCCGAGGTCGCACAATCGAAATGAGGGAATGAGCGGTT
>CAYNGB010000007.1:0-128079 GCA_964396795.1 uncultured Occallatibacter sp.
TCCACGGAGACCCCTACCCCCCCTCCCCCCTTACAGGGGTGTGATTCCGACCCTTTCTGTTTTGTAAGATCCATATAATCAATTGTTTGTAATATCTACATAGATACTCATCGGTAACTGGAAGACCCTCCTTTTACGCTCCAAAACGGCCATTTGGGGCTGTTTTCGGGCAATTTCGACTCTCGTAGCGGCGAACGCGGACGGGTTTTCCCCTCAGAAACGACAAGCCTATTTCCGAATCTCTCCCAAATTCCCGGCCGCGGAAACCGATAGCTGACAACTGACCGCTGGCTACTGTCTTTTGCGTTACCCTTAAGCCTTATGGGCCGCATCCGCATTCTTCCTGACCAGGTCGCCAACCAGATCGCCGCGGGTGAAGTAGTCGACCGGCCCGCTTCGGTGGTCAAGGAGCTGGTGGAGAATGCCCTGGACGCCGGCGCAACCCGCATTCGGGTCGAGGTCGAGGCAGGTGGGCGGCGCTTGATGCGCGTGGCCGACGACGGCCAGGGCATGAACCGCGACGATGCTCTGCTGGCTTTCGAGCGCCACGCCACCAGCAAGCTGCGCACCGTAGATGACTTGCTCTCCATCGCCACACTGGGGTTTCGCGGCGAGGCGCTGCCCTCTATTGCGTCCGTGGCCCGCGTCACCCTTGAGACAGCAACCGGCGAGGATGCCGCCGGAACCCGGATCGAGATTGCCGGCGGCAAGATGCTCCACGTGGACGATGCCGCCCTGCCCCGCGGCACCACCATCTCTGTTGCCGACATCTTCTTCAACACCCCGGCCCGCCGCAAGTTCCTGCGCGCCGAAAGCACGGAACTGGCTCACGTGACGGCCTTGGTCACCCACTATGCGCTGGTCCACCCGGAGATGCACTTTGAGCTACAATCCGCCACCCACACCATTCTCTCCGCCCCGCCAGTAACGCGGACGGCGGAAAGGATTTACCAGATCTTTGGCAAAGACACCCTGGCGCAGTTGCTACCCCTGGCCGCGGAGACTCCGCTGACCCACGGAGGGCTGCCGGTGCCCCCGCCTTGGAAACAGGACCCAGACCAGCCCCCACCCCACCCGGGTACTTTGCGGCTGACCGGCTTCTATTCCAAGCCGGAACTGCAGAAGCTCAACCGAAATTCTGTCTATATATTTGTAAATAAACGCCTTATCCGTGATCGACTGCTGCTCCATGCGATTACTGAGGCCTATCGCAACGTGATTCCTCCCACCAGCTTCCCGGTGGTTCTGCTGTTTTTGGAGATGGCTCCCGAAGAAGTGGACGTCAATGTGCACCCGGCCAAGACCGAAGTGCGCTTTCGGCAGCAATCCCTGGTTCACGACTTTGTCCGCGACAGCCTGCGGACAGCGCTGATAAGAGCCCGGCCAGCGGCCAGCTTTCTTGCCGCGCTTGACTCCTCGCCTGCCGCCAGCCCTTCGCTGATGCCCCCAGCGGCATCACCCCTGCCGGGCTCACTAGACGGTGCGCCGCGACAGGGTTCCGAGCCAACCGATGTACAGATAGCCGCGGCAGAGGCCGCACCGTTCGAATTGACTCCGCGCCTCCGCACCCCTGTCCCCGGCAGGCTTTCTTTCTATTCAGATAGTACCCAAGGCCTCGACCAGCGCATGTGGGCCGAGGCTGCAGCGGCACTGTTCAAGCCTGCCAGTATGGAGCAGCTTGGAGAATGTTCGCCAAATAATTCCGATGCAGTAGCTTACATCCAAAACACGACTGCGAACGCAGCCTTGGTCGAGGTGGAGCAGGCTAACACCAACTTGAACCACTTGGGTTCGCTTCGGCCGCTGGGCCAGTTGCGAGAGTCATTCATTCTGGCCACCGGCGAAGACGGCCTTTGGATCATCGATCAGCATGTGGCGCATGAACGGGTGCTATTTGAGAAGATTCTGCGGGATCGCCAGGTGGAACGGGCGCAGCGGCAGCGACTGCTGATGCCCCTTCTGGTGGAATTGAAGCCATGGCAAATGGTAGTTTTTGCGCATATCGCCGAAGAGCTTGAGCGGAACGGATTTGAGGTTGAACCCTTTGGTCCTCAGACACTTGCGGTGAAAGCGGCTCCAGTAGGCTTGGAAGGGGCGGCTCTGGAGCGGATGCTGACCGAGGTGATCGAACAATCTAGCGGTGACTCAGATGAACCCAAACAAAATGAGGACCTTACAGCCTTGCGTACACGGATAGCGGCTTCGATTGCCTGCCACTCCGCCATCAAGGTAAATACCCCTCTTGATCCGATTCGAATGGAATGGCTATTGTCAGAACTTGCAAGGACTGAGCACCCAACAAGTTGCCCGCACGGACGTCCAATAGCTTTGCTGTATTCTTGGAAGGATATCCAGCGGGCCTTCCATCGAATTTAATTCGCATTTAGAATAGGTGGGGGTGGCAGCTCCACTCTCAGGAGAAGGGGCTGCCCGGCGTTAACGCCAACCTGGAAGTGAGGTTTTTCTTTGACATCGGAGCAATTGGAAGCAGCGCGCGCCGAAAGGATGCGCCAGAATGGGAATGGGGCCCTTACTTTGGAGGAAGCCCGGACGTGGATTGAGGAGACTGGCCTATGTCTC
The DNA here is from genome assembly GCA_964396795.1 of uncultured Occallatibacter sp. Lineage (GTDB taxonomy): Bacteria > Acidobacteriota > Terriglobia > Terriglobales > Acidobacteriaceae > Telmatobacter. Next base: position 2,581 of record CAYNGB010000007.1, read on the forward strand.
TTCCTGCCGAGGAGGCAGTATTCGTCCTCCGTCGCACCGTCATTTGTGGAAGCCGTTGTAGGCCTTCGAGATGCTGCTCCCGATCCACGACAGACAGCACTGGCTGAAGATTTGCTGGTGCGCCTTGAACTGGATGACGTGGTGGTCAGACTGAATCTGCTGGGTCAGCCGGGCGAACAGCCGGATTACATTGTAGCGAGCTGGGTTCTTCCTTACGTGTATGCGCTCCGGGGCGACCGCGACTGGCGGCGTAGTCCCCAACTGACCGGATCGCGGCAGGTTTCGCAATTGGCGGTTCAGGCGTACAAGCAACTAGAAGCGGGCGACGCCACCATTTCGCAGCTGAGACAGGCACTGGGCCGCGAAGTGAGCGAATCGGCTGTTCTGCGTGCCATTACCGAGCTTTGGCAGCAACTGCGCATCATCCCTGTGATTTCAGCTCCCGGCCAAGCTGCCAAGTGGCAGCTATTGCGCCATCGTTTCCAAAAAGCCATTGCGGAAGGTGCTTCCACATCGCAAGTCACAGCTATTTCCGTGCTGGCCTCAATCTATCTTCAGGCTGTGATCGCGGCCAGCATGGAAGATGTGGAAATGTTCCTCGCTTCCCTGACAGCACGCAGCAAGGTGCGCGAGGTGCTTCGCGGCCTGGTTGCCACCCGACAGGTCCACACGATCTCAATGGGCCACGCGCCGCACTTCTATGTTGCAGGCACATTGCCGGAGTTCACCCCCGCGCCGACCATCTACGCTAGTTCATCCATGCTCTCATCCGGCTACTTTTCGCGCGACTTTGACCACGAAGAAGAGGCTCCTGAAGTTCAACCAGTACAGCCTGAGGCGACGTCGTCGTCCCCGGCCGAACCACTCAAGCCTGTCGAGTCGCACGTTTCCCGGACCCCTGTACGCAAGCCCTCTGCCAGTGCCAAGCCCGGCGTGGCGCGGCCCCACTTCGGCCGGACAATGGGGCGTTCCCGTGATCGCAAGCCGGGGCAATCCACTGCAGATAGTCGCCCGGCACGTCGTGCAGGGGAAGCACGGCCTTCGGCAGGGCGTTCGCAGAACGGTTCTCGTGCTGCCTCTGGCGTGCGCTGGGGTCAGGGCGTGGCCAAGAGTTCAAATGGGAAGCACGAAGGTGCCCGTGGTAAGGCTGACTCCAGCAGCAAAGGCGCCCGGTCGAACAGCGGCAGGCCAGCCAATGGCTCTACTGCGCCGCATACGGCGAAACCCTCCGCACCGGCGTTGGGCAAGCGCAATGGTCATGCCGGGAGCTTGAAATCCGCGGCTAGGCCTGGCACGAACGGGCGCAATTCGGGTCTTGTCCGCAAGGATTCCCGTTCCAGCACCCGGCCGAAATCCGGCAGCCGCGAGCCGGCATTAACAGCCGGTGCCGCGGGCGGAAACGGTAAACGCTTCGGCTATACCAACCGAGCCAAGCAGGGGACGAAAAAGCGCGGATGAGCCTGGAAGCAAGTCCTGGGTATCACCCTCCCCGGAAGATCGTTATCGCCATCGATGGTCCGGCCGGCGCGGGTAAGAGCACCGTCGCTCGGCGTCTTGCGCGGCATTTCGGGCTACTGAATCTTGAGACGGGCGCCATGTATCGTGCCTTTGCGCTTAAGGCGCTGCGCACGGAAATCTCCTTGACCGAAGTCGCAGGCCTGGAAGCGCTGGCTGCGGAAACATCAATAAACCTTGCGCCGGGCACCGAGGAAAACCGGGTCCTGCTCGACGGTGAAGACGTGACCGGCTTGATCCGTAACCAGACTGTGACCGACGCCGCGTCACGAGTGAGCGTGTTTCCAGCAATTCGCGCCTGGATGGTGCGTCTGCAAAAGGAGATGGGCGCCTATGGCGGGGTGGTCATGGAAGGGCGCGACATCGGCACTGTGGTGTTTCCAGACGCAGACGTAAAGATCTTTCTGGATGCCGCTCCCGAAGTGAGGGGCATGAGGAGATTCGATCAGCTTGGCCCTAAGCCTGAAGTGCAACCGGAAGAGGTAATCGGCGAGTTGCGCGCTCGCGACGAACGGGACCGGAACCGCACTGACTCGCCGCTGAAAGCGGCTCCCGACGCGGTCCTGATTGACTCGAGCCGCATGACCCTGGACGAGGTTGTGGAGACCGCCGAAGCTATTGTGGCAGCGCGGCTTGCCCCGGCCACATCCCTTCATTCGCCGGACGCGGAAGCAGATTAGCGAGCCACGGGTGCCAGCTAAAGTGCAAAGTAACCCCCTTGGCCTGTCGGCCTTGGAGCGTGAGATGTCAATAACCTGCGAGAACCGCGGATCGTCAGACTTTCGCGTCTCTCAGTTCAGGCGGTCGGACTTTATTCGATTAGTCGCTCTGCAATATCCCGTGCGGTGCCGCTTTTGCCAGGACCGGACGCATGGACCACTGCTTTGGGCCTTTAGACTTCCCGGCGCCGAAGCCAAAGAACGCGCGGAAAGAAACCGTAGAGAGCCCTGAAGGCGTGAGAAATTGCCCTCGAGAATCCCACTCTGCAGTAGCGGTTTCGACGTACGGCAATTGTGACACCGCGGTAGGCGCGAAAATGGGGTAGGCTCTAGTCAGGTATGGAAATCACTTGCAATCGCTGCCACCAGGCCATTCTGGCCGAGAACTGCTACTGCCCGGCTTGCGGACTGCCACAATTGGTCTACACGGCGAACGACGCGGCAGGGCAGGACCAACCAGAGCGTTGGCCAGAGGCGACAAGGGATGCAAGCATGGTGGACTGGAAGCCAGCCATGCGTGCGGCCCTGATGCTGGCGGTTCCCGCGGGGCTGCTGTCGAGCGCGCTTTCGCCGGTGGGGATTCTGGGATTGTTCTGGATGGCAGCAGCGGCGGCGTGGGCTGTGGCGCTTTATCTACGCACTCAGCGGCCGGCGTGGATCACGATTGGCGCTGGCGCCCGCATTGGGCTGGTGACAGGGTTGCTCGCTGGCTGGCTGGCATTCGGTATCAGTGGCGGCGCGTTGTTTGTGGATCGTTTTGTTCTTCACCAGACAAGCCAGATTGACGCGGAATGGAAGATCCGGGTGGACCAGAGCCAGCAGATGACACAACAATTGGCATCCCAGATGGGCGTGTCGGACGCCGCAGAAGCAGAGGCTCAAAAGGCATGGATGCTGTCACCGTGGGGTCACGCTGGGATTGAGGTCTTCGGATTTGCCAGCAATTGTCTGTTCCTTTTGTTCTTTGCCGCCGGTGGCGGGGCGTTGGGCGCGCGCCTGATGGTGAGAAACCGACGACCAGAGGTTTAGGGTCTGTTCGCCCTATTGAGGCAGCCCAGTAGAAGCAGATGACGCAGGCTCCAGCAAGCACCCAATCGAGTCGGCACACTAGATTCTGGATTTTGTTCCACTTCTCCACAGTTGCCCCGAACCGCCAACCCTCGTATCATCCTGCGAGAGATAAGCTGCGAGAAAGAGCCCATGAGCGAAGAGCACAACACGCCTAGCCTGCGCATCAAGGGAAGGCTGATGTCCGCATCGGAGATTGAACGCACATTAGTGCGCCTGGCCCACCAGATTGTGGAAAAGAGCAACGGCAGCGAGGACCTGGCGCTTATTGGTATTAAACGCCGGGGCATTCCGCTTGCGGAGCGGCTGGGCAAGCTGATTTCCGGCATAGAAAAGCGCCCAGTGGATACCGGCGTACTCGACATTCAGTTTTATCGCGACGATCTTTCCACGACCGGTATTCGCCCGGTGGTGAAGGAAGGGGCAATCGGATTCGACGTCGATGGCCGCGACGTTGTGCTCTGCGACGACGTGCTTTATACCGGGCGCACAGTTCGCGCGGCTCTGGACGCGCTATTTGACCATGGTCGGCCGCGACGCGTACAACTGGCCGTGCTGATTGATCGCGGCCACCGCGAGCTGCCCATCGAAGCCACCTATGTTGGCCGGCAAGTGCCCACGAGCAGCCGCGAAATTATTGAAGTCAAGTTCAACGAAGTCGATAACGACGAGCAGGTTCTGCTGGTCGAGCGGGTGGAATAAGTCTCTCAACCGGCGCGCATCCCCGCGCGTCGTACCCCAGGACTCCGAGAGCCCTGGTAATCACTGTGAACCGGACCGGGGCCCGTGACTCCGGTGTGGGATTGTATGAACGCAAGCGCAACACCCGTTCGTCGCCAGCTTCATCTACCGCCAGTTGCTCCATCGCCATTCCCTTACAATCCGGGCTCGCTGCTTTCGGTTCAAGACTTGACGCTGGAGGCCTTAAGTTACATTCTCACCCGCGCAACGGACCTTGAGAATATGGATCCGCTGGTCCGCGACCGCATTCTGTTAAAACGTCGCGTGGCACTGCTCTTCTACGAGTCGTCGACGCGTACGCGCACCAGTTTTGAACTTGCCGCAAAGAGTCTGGGCGCAGACACCACGCTGGTTTCCAGCCTTTCGTCGAGCATTGAAAAGGGCGAGACGCTCAAGGATACCGGCCTTACCCTGCGGGCGCTGGGGGCCGAGGCGATTATCCTGCGCCACAACTCTTCAGGAGCAGCATGGCTGCTGGAAGAGGCAACCCACCTGCCGGTATTGAATGCGGGCGACGGCATGCACGAGCACCCCACGCAGGCTCTGCTTGACCTGCGCACAATCTTGGAGCATCTGCGGCCAGGCATCGAGACTGTGACTAACGAAACAATGGCCGGAGTGACTGTAAGCATCGTCGGCGATATTCTGCATAGCCGGGTGGCGCGGTCGAATATGCTGCTGCTTCCGCGGCTGGGGGCACGGGTGGTACTTTGCGGACCCAAGGAACTCTTGCCGGAATTGGCCGCCAACGCGGGGCCGGGGATTGCCGTAGAGCGCAGCCTGGAGGCTGCCCTTCGCGAGTCGCAAGTGGTGATGATGCTCCGCATCCAAGCGGAGCGACTGGCCGGCATGCAGTTGGATCTCGAACAGTACAAGGCCAATTACCAACTCACCGGCCAGCGGCTGGCAGCTCAAGCACCCTCGGCGCTGGTGTTGCACCCAGGGCCGATTATCCGAGGGCTTGAGTTGACGGCCGGGGTGGCCGATGGCGCGCAATCGGCGATTCTGGAACAAGTGCGTAATGGGGTGGCCATCCGCATGGCGGTGGTGGAACGAGCCCTCGCGACAGATAGGAAGGGGGGCGGCGCATGACGACTCTACTGATCCGTGGAGGCCACCTGATTGATCCGGCGGCGGGCGTAGACGGCCCCAAGGACATCCTGCTCAAAGACGGACGGGTGGCGGAGATTGCTTCGCCGGGGAAGCTGAAGCTGCAGAACGGGTCCAGCGCAGACGAAGCAGTCACGCTGGACGCTACGGGGCTGACGGTGGCGCCGGGGCTGATTGATATGCACGTCCACCTGCGCGAGCCGGGGCAGGGCTACAAGGAGACCATCGCCACGGGCACAGCAGCCGCAGCCGCGGGCGGATTTACCGCTGTCGCCGCCATGCCCAACACCAACCCGGTGAACGACTCGCCCGAAATCACCCGCTGGATGCAGGCGCCGGAACGTGGAGCAGCCGTTCGCGTGTTTCCCATCGCCGCGGCTACACGCGGGTCAAAGGGCGACGCGCTAAACGATTTTGCTGCACTCAAATCCGCAGGAGCCGTTGCGGTAACCGACGATGGCCACCCCATTCTGAAGGATGGGGTGATGCGCGAGACGCTGGCCGCGGCGGCACGGGTGGGCTTAAGCGTGATCCAGCATGCGGAAGACACGCGCCTGACCCAGGGCGCCAGCATGAACCTGGGCCCGGTGTCGTTCAAGCTGGGCCTGCGCGGCATGCCGCCGGAAGCCGAGAGCGGCCTGGTGGAGCGCGACATCCGCCTGGTGACCGAGCTACGTGATGCGCGGGCTCATTTGCACGTGGCCCACACTTCGACGGCCGCGGCGATTGCCGCTGTGCGCCAGGCTCGCCGCAGCGGGCTGCGCGTGACCTGCGAGGTAGCGCCGCACCACTTCCTGCTGACCGACGAGCACGTGGGCATGTACAACACGCAGGCCAAGATGAATCCGCCGCTGCGCTCGGCCGCCGACCGCGACGCCATGATCGAGGCCATTCTCGACGGCGTGGTGGACGCCATTGCCACCGATCATGCGCCACACGCTACGCATGAAAAGGAAGTCGAGTTTGAGAATGCGCCCAACGGCATCATCGGCCTAGAAACCGCGCTGGGGTTGTGCCTGCGCTGGCTGCACAGGGAGTGGAAGCTGCCACTGGGCCGCGTCTTGAGCCTGCTGAGCGCACAGCCTGCGGCGCTGTTGAATCTGAAAGGGCGGGGCACGCTGGCCGTGGGCAGCTTTGCCGACGTGGTGATCTTCGACCCCAAGGCCGAATGGACCTACCGTGCCGTGGACACCTTGTCCAAGGCGCGCAATACGCCTTTCGACGGCTGGACGATGCAGGGAAAAGTCCGTTGGACTATCAGCGAAGGACGCATAGCGTACAAGAGTTCCTGACAACTCCACCCCCGCGACGAAGACCTGTCGCCGGGGACCCCTGGATTCTGACGGTCGCATCGACTCGACCGGCGCGCCTCTGGGAAGCGCCAGCTCTGGTTCCGCCGTAGCCTGCTCAAAAACGCCCCGCTTTCTTGTCGAACTCGCCAAAAATACCCTCAAAAGTGACGAAAAGTGCCGTTTTCCAGGGGTTTCTGTTTACCATTAAGGCAACTGGGTCGCTAACAGGTATATCTGCCATATTGTTGATTACGGATAACTTATCTATTCTACCGAGGCAAAAGCATCCCCGGAAATCGGCCATTTCGAGGGGGAGGGGGGTGGGGGTCGCTGGGGTACAGACCGGTCGGATGCCTGATAGGTTGAACCGGCTCGATTGTCCAATGGCTGCCATACCTAGATTGTGCGCTTGAGGGGTCTAATTCTCGGCAAAGGCAAGGGCGGCGAATTGAAGGGGTTCATGTCGCGGCCTGAGTGACCAAGACAGATTTGGCTGAAAAGCCCGCAGAGCAGGAGGTTGGTGCTGCTCAGCCCAGCATGGATTGTTTCACTCTGGCCCGGCTAATGGGGCACCGTTCGCCTTCCGTGGCTGCCCCGTATTACATCCCCGTCACAGAGATGCACGTTGCTGCCGGATTCGGGAAGTTTGTCGAGTACTAAACGCGCAACTTAGCAGAGGGATTCGCAGCGGCATCCCCACTAGCGAAGCCGTCCAATTGTGACAAGTTTAACGTCTGTTGCCGATCGACCTAGTTAGATGTGACGGTAAGTCGAATTGGGGTCTGTGTAGTACTTGACTGGTAACTTCCGGATAGACGGTGATAGGCCCATTACGTCAGAAACCGGAGAGCGGACCGGTTGGGGTTCGCGGTCCCCCCGGCCCAGTGTTATTGCCGCACGCTTGCCGCTGCCTTCCGTCCGACTTATTCTTCATGAAGTGAAGACGCAACAAGGAACGGAGCTTGTGATGGCTGAAGAAATTGTGAATTACGGAACAGGAACCAACGTTTTATGCAAGTCATGCCGACAAAGAAATATCTTTGCAAGCGGCCCGACACCCACGACGCCTATCCCAGGTGGGGGGCGATATTTAATGTTGGAGTGCCCATCCCCAAATTGCGGTCGGGTTAAGAGGTATGAGGAAAACGAGCTTGAGATACATTGAGGAGTCAGGCCATTTAAGAACACCTGCCTTCTAAGCCGGTCGCTCTACCCCCCGCTGGTTGCTCGGCCAACAAAGCGCGTGCGGGGTGCAGGGGCCGCAAGGGACGGCGGCTTGCTGACTTATTAGAGGCCCAAGCCAATATCGAAGCTCTGCTCCCGCTGCGGCGCAATCTGGGGATGAACACCCAAACGCGAGGGATCGCCTCAATGGTTCTGTTGCTTGGATTTTGCCCGGTTAACTGCGTCCTTGGTTACATCATCTAGTCCCCATAAGACGGCTGTTGTGAGTTTGTCTGACCCGTTACACAAGTCCGTCTTCACTCCTTTATCGGAGGAACTTAGAGTAACTCTCTTTGAAGTGATATCGACTCGCAGAGTGTTCACAATGCAAATTGGAGAACTGTCCACCGCGATGATCTCTTTACTGTCCCAGCGGAGAATATCAAAGGAAGTAAGGTTCACTCCGGCTACGCCAAAGGTCTCGAATGCATTAGCAACATCGCAGAACCCAAAGTATTTGTAGCATTGAATCTGAGTAGAGCCCGGTCCGACATGCTCGCCAGCATCCGACCACCTTCCCTCAGCAAAGAGCCAGAGGGTCGGAATCTTCTGTGCTCCCATAACAACGTTAGATAGATCGAAAATGATTGGCTGTTGGGCAGCAACCGGAACCGTAAGCGCAAGAGCAACAAAAACGGACAAAATTTGCCGCATAAAGGCATCTCCTACCATGATGGCGGGTAGTTCATCGCCATCAATGCTACATGCGGGTGGCTCATGAATCGGGAGAAATCGTATGCCAAGGCGGGGTGGATTCTGAAATTCTCGGTTGAAGGCAGAGACCGAGGCACGTCTCCAACTTCTATTCGGTACCGTCTTGCGAGTTCGGGTCGTGTGGTCGCCAAGCCGGAAGTAACCCGTTTTTGGAGCTACTTCCTATTTGGTGGTGGCTAGACCGAAACTCGTTCTCAGCTTCGGTGAGTGACGGCTCATGGGAAAGTTTAAATTTGCGCAGGCACCAAGGAACAGAGATCAGAAATCGCAAAATTCACACTTGACACTGACAGATAATCCACTACCATATGGTTGTGGATAGACTGGGTACTGCATTTGCGGCTTTATCTGATCCGACGCGGCGGACGATGATCGAGCGACTCTCGCACGGACCTGCGTCGGTGCATGTACTGACGGAACGGTTTGCACTGTCGCAGCAGATGATTTCAAAACATATTGCCTACCTGGTGCGGGCGCGGATTGTGATCAAGACGAAGCGTGGACGAGAGAGTGTGTGCACGCTTAGGCCGGAGGCGATAAAGACAGTCAGCGACTGGGCGATTAGCTATCGCCGATTCTGGGAAGAGAGCTTCGACAAACTGGATGTAGTTGTAAATCAAATGAAGAAAGAGGAGGTCAGAGATGACAGAAAACACGGTTAGCGAAATTGAGCGGATGGTCGTTACAAGAGTTTTTGATGCCCCACGCGAGTTGGTTTGGAAGGCGTGGACAGACCCGAAATATGTGATGCAGTGGTGGGGGCCGAAGGGCTTTACTGCGCCGGTTTGCGAGATGGATTTTCGCGTTGGAGGAAAATCTCTCTACTGCATGAAGGCGCCGGATGGGCAGGAGTTCTGGAATGCGGTTGAATACCACGAGATTGTTCTGCACGAGAAGATCGTTTCCTCAATGTACTTTTCGGACTCGAAGGGAAACAAGGTTGATCCTGCGCAATTAGGGATAGAACATGAGGCCATAGACGGCGCGTACGACGTGACCATCTTTGAGGATCTCGGAAACGGCCAGACGAAACTCACCTTCATTGGAAATGAACCCATGGAGAGTGCAAAGAATAGCGGGCAATTGGAGGGCTGGAACGAGATACTCGATAAAATTGCCGCAGTTGTTGCGGGACTGGTGCAGGCGGAATAAGAAGTTGAAGTTTTGATGATCGTCCTGCACGAGATAAACACGGCGGAGCAAGATTCCGCGCGGTCCGCCGCAAGGCGTAATGGCGATGTCCTCAGCCCTTGCGGCGGTAAAGGACTTGAAACTCATAGCCGGGGTTGGCGGGGAAGAGGGCTGCAACGTGGCGCAGGCGCTCAGCAAGGGCCGGCGCCGCCAGCAGCGGATATTCGCGCTCGCGCAGGTCGTGGTAGTCAAAGTCCACGGACATCGACAGCATGTAAACGGCCAGAGCGTCGGAGAACGAGGACTCGAAAAAGGCGTTGCGGGAGCGTTCATCGATGGTCTTCTGTCCGCTGCGAGTGTCCTGAGCGCGGCGACGGTTTTCCCAGGCATCCTGACTGGTTTCGCCACGCACCTGGGCCTCGGCCTGCGACCAGACGAGAGAGGAAAAGCTATCGGGGACGCCTGCCGCTTCAACAAAGTTGTGGGCGACGTTGATAAAGAATTCGAAGGCCAGCCCAAAGCGGTCCTCAACCAGGCGGGTGGAGAGGAAGACAGCTTCCATTGAGCCGAAGACGGCGTTACGGTGGCAGACGGCACGGTCGCCCAGATCGACGGAGTAGGCGGGGGCGATCATGGTATCGCCAGTGTCTGTGATGGCCAGAGGCACAAAGTAGTAGGCGCGGTTGGTGAGCGCCTCAGACATGGTGGCGGGGACTGCGCCGACGAGGTGCTCCAGGTCTGCCTCGGAGATGCGAGTTTCACCCCAAGCAGCATAGCGAATGCCGTTGGGCGCCGGGGCGACAGACACCAGTGTGGCAACCTTCTCGGCATGCCAAAGTTCGATTTGTGCGCCTCCAGCCATAGAACTGTATTCTAGACGAGAGAGGCCGGGAAGATCATGCATCCTTCACAAACCCAACGGTCCGGCTCGGGAACGGTGCTTGGCTTTCCGCTGGAAGGCTTTGGATTGTTCACCAGCCTGCTGCTTAGCTTCGCCACGGCATTCTTCACGTTTTTCGGGGTGACAACGATCGCGATCTTCTCTCTGCTGGCATGGAACCTGATTGGTGGCCACATGGTGAATTACGCGTATAGCTACCGGTATGCGGGATTCCCGGCTGGAGTGGTGGCGCTGGCCGTGGCTCTGCCGGTGTTTGGGACGCTGTGGCTCCGGGCGAGATTGCGCAAGTAGGTTCAGGCTTATAGCCGGGATGGGCATCTGTGGTTTCCCACCCTTGAATCACAAAACAATTCAAGGATGGGGCACCCAGCGCAAGTAGGCCCAGTTCCTATCGATTTCTAATTTTGAACAGAATGAGAAAAGCGGCCGACCCGAACTGCGGGGGCCGCTTTTCCAGCTCTTTGGGACAATTGGACGTTCGTCCAGGGCGATTTGGACTTGAGTGCTTGAGGTATCCCAGGCCCAAGAATCCGGACCTGGGGCACCCAAATTTCTAATTGAAATTGAAAATGCACTAGAGGCCGGCGGGTTTGGGATTGGCCGGGTCGAATTTGGCTATGCGGATTTTGCGGGCCAGACCGAGCTTGGAAAGCAGCCAAATGCCATAGAAGTTGGGATCAATCTCATACCACCTGAGGCCGTGGCGCGCAGAAACGGGATGCGCGTGGTGGTTGTTGTGCCAGCCCTCGCCGCCACTGAGCAGGGCCACCCACCAGTTGTTGCGGGAGTCATCGCGCGTCTCAAACCGGCGGCTGCCCCATAGATGGGTCGCGGAGTTGACGAGCCAAGTGGCATGCAAGCCGAGCGTCACGCGCAGAACCACCCCCCAGAGCACCAGGGCAATGCCGTTCACCAGCCCGCCCCAGATCCACCCACCGGCGAAGAGCAGAACTCCGCTCGCGGTGATGGGTACCCAGTGGTACTTGCTGAGCCAGACATGGAAGCGGTCGCGGCTCAGGTCAGGGGAATAGCGAGCCAGAATCGCAGTCTGTGCGTGGAGCGCCTGACCAAACAGAATCCAGCCAGTGTGCGCCCACCAGGCGCCCTCGCGGGGAGAATGGGGGTCGCCCTCCTGGTCGCTGAGCTGGTGATGCACGCGGTGAGTGGAGACCCAGAAGATTGGCCCTCCCTCGAGCGACATGGAGGCGAAGATGCTCATCACGTATTCCACCCACTTGGGAGTTTGATAGCCGCGATGGGTGAGCAGGCGGTGGTAGCACATGCCTATCCCAACGTTAATGGCGAGAACATGGAATACGGCCAACACAGCGAGGCGCTGCCAACTGAAAAAGAAAAATGCGGCAAGTGCGCCGGCGTGAAAGAGGACGATGACCGAAAGAGTGAGCCAATTGACACCTTCGCTCACGGTGGCGGCGCGGCCCATGCGGACCAGTTCTCGCGCGGGAATGGCGTGGGACGACGAGGACACAGACGTCTCAAGCGGCTGTGCAAGAGACCTAGTTGGTGCTTCGCCGGTAGTCTCAGAGGAAGGCGCAGTTATAGCTGAAGCCATGTTTGGGGAAGATCCTTGGGGAGTGGCTGGATGACCACTCGTGTGATTAATTGTATAGGAAGGCATTTTTCAGCCACTTCCCGGGGCGGCATTTGTTTCCATAATCCCGCAAATTTGCTGGAAAAGACGAGCAGAATTGCTCACATTGAGGGGAGAAAATGCTTTGCCCTGACCCGGCCAGAGTTGGGCTTGCGCGTCGGATCGTGACCCAAAGAGGGATGAACGGCCAAAGAGACAGCGGCTTAGCGAACAGTGCTATTGAGCGTCCGCCGTTCCGAACTCTCCGCCGCCGCTTATAAATAGCCTTTGTGCCTGTCCTCGCAGCACACGATACAGAGCAAACTGGCGCTGAGTGGCCCCGCGAAGCTCAAAGAGCAGCTCGCCACGATTGTCGGCCAAGGCATCTACGGCGTCCACCAGACGCATGCGCGGGGTCACGTCAAGGTGGGAGGCATCGGTGACGTTCTTGAGCAGAACCAGCAGGTCGCCGTAGAGGTCGGGCTGAGCCACCAGGGTGACAAACTTCTGATGCTCGATGGGGTCATCAGTGTGTGCCGTGAGCACCAGAGTGGCTCCAGAACCGTAGGCGAGCTCGAAGACGCGATACTGCTCGTCGACCAAGGGAGCGGGGGGCGGAGGTGGGGGCGCAGGCTTGGCCTTCTGTCGAGACGCCGTTCGCTTGGGAGCCGGAGCTGGCGGCGGATTCAGTCCCAGGGCATTGCGAGCCATATCTTCCAGGGCGGCCTTCATTTTGGCTTCGTCTTCCGGATTGGCCCAGCTATAGCTCCAAGGATGGTCTGGCTGGTTCCGGGCGTCGGATACGGCAACGGCCTGGTGCATATCGGAAGGCAGGCCCATCATGGCCGGGAGCAATTCGCCGCCATTACCGCTGGACTTGCCGCGCTTGAGGCGGGGGCGATCTGGATCCGTAACATCAGGGAGAGACTGGACGTTTCCAATGTCTTCAGCGGGCTTTGACTTTCCCGGCTTAAGGGTAGGGCGGTCGGGATCAGGAACGGAACCAGCACTCGAGCTGCTGGTGTCGTCGCTCGATGGCTTTTTGTGGAGTGTAGGCCGGTCGGGATCGGACGCAGGGTTGGAATTCGCTGTGCCCGAATCATCACTGGAAGTCTTCTTGTGCAGAGTGGGCCGGTCAGGGTCGCTGGCTGGAGCCTGCCCGCCGGAATTGCCTGACGCTGTGCCAGTGTCTGATCCGTCAGCCGACTTGTCACCGGGATGCACCTTGCGATGAAGGACAGGCTGGTCGCTGTTTCCTTCGTCGACCCGCTCCTTGGACCAATCTGTCGTGGCAGGTTTCACTCGAGGGGCGGGCAGCGGCTTCCAGGTTCCAAACCCTACCCAGGAGCCCTGCTCGCGGCCTGCGCCGCTGATGTCGAAGAGCCCTATGGCCTTGCCGTTCATCTCAAGCTGGTACTCTACTTCGCTGGCCAGGGCCATGGGCGCTGGGCGCGCGAGATAAATTCCGCCATCCTGGAGCTCCCCGCCATCAAAGACAGTGATCGGGACAAGACGGCTGGCCTTGGGCTTGCTCGCTTCACCGGTCCACTCCAGTACGCCCACGGCGCGCAGTTCGGGAGCGTCCTTGGTGGATTTGGCCACCTGGCCCGGGTACTGGGCGGATGCAGGCAAGACGGCCAACAGGCCGATGACCGCGAGGACGGTCAGTCCTGTGGATAAAACAGTTGCCTTGCTCGATGACACCTGACACCCACCTCGGGAATAATGCAAACTAACGGCCACTACGGCCCTCCATCCGCTCTGAGAGGAAGATCCCCATGGAACTCAATAAAAAAGTCGCTGACTTTACGCTCGAAACCGACGAGGAAAAGACCGTCAGCTTATCAAATTATGCCGGCAAACCAGTCGTACTCTTCTTTTACCCCAGGGCCGACACTCCCGGCTGCACTATTGAGGCGTGCGGCTTCCGCGACACCTTTAAGAAGCTGCAGGCCGCAGGCGCGGTAATCCTTGGCATTTCTCGCGACACCCCAAAGGATCAGGCCAAGTTTCGAGCCAAGTTCGACCTGCCCTACACGCTCCTTGCTGATGTAGACGAGAAAGTTTGCAATCAGTTTGGCGTGTTGAAGGAAAAGAACATGTATGGGAAGAAAGTGTGGGGTATCGAGCGCACTACTTTCGTGATCGGCCCGGACCAGACACTGCTGCATATCTTTCCCAAGGTTACGCCCGCAGGCCACGCGGAAGAAGTGCTGGCTCTGCTGAACGAATGGAAGAAAACACACAAGTAAGACGGAAGAAGGCAGGGATGAGAGGTTTTCCAGGGCACCTGTCGCCCCGCGCTTTCTTTGAGGCGCCGCCGGAAATAGTGGCGCCGAGGCTGCTGGGCAAGCTGCTAGTGCACCGAGTCGGCACAAGTCTGCTGGCCGGGCGGATTGTGGAGGTGGAGGCCTACCTCGGCCCGCACAACGATCCGCCTGACCCGGCGGCCCACTCGCATCGCGGACCCACGCCGCGCAACCTAGTGCTCTTTGGGCCCGCGGGCCACGCGTATGTGTACGCAATTTATGGGCGATACTTCTGCATGAATATCAGCTGCGAGACCGAGGGGCAAGCAGGCTGTGTGCTGCTGCGAGCCCTGGAGCCGGTGGCAGGAGCGGATCGAATGGCTGCGAACCGCGGGCTGGACGACGGCGCGCCGGTCCGGCTGCTTACCTCAGGTCCCAGCCGGCTGTGCCAGGCGATGAGCCTCACCCGGATAAGTCACAACGGCCTGGACATTGCCAGCGCTGCGTCACCGCTCCAGGTGCGCGACGACGGCTTCGCGCCTGGCGAGGTGATGGTGACAGCGCGCATCGGCCTCAAGCATGCGGTGGACTGGCCGCTACGCTTTGCCCTGGCTGGACACGGCTGCGTCTCGGGACCGAGAGCGGTTCCACAATTCACGCGCTCTCGCTGGCATCGTGCAGGGTGGCCTTTTCTTAAGGAAAACGCCACTTGAGAGTATTGGTCCTGGGGTAGAGCAGTTGTGGAACCGCTACGGGGTTTGAACGGCCAGCGCGTTCGTTCCAAGTAAAATTCCGTCATACTGAGAATCGACCATCCCAATCTGCGAGGAATCCTTTCCCTTGAAGCCATCTTTGCCGAACCTGATAGCCGCGTCCGCAGTGCTGACCATCGCAATTGCCGCGCCTGCGCAAGCTCCGAATCCGCCGCAACGGCCAGCAGGCGGCCCGCCACCGATGCACGATTTTCCTGCACCTACCAACCTGAAGGTGCTGCCCAAGAATCTGACCGGAGAACAGGTTCACGAAATCATGCAAAAGTGGAGGACCGAACTGGGCACGCATTGCAACACATGCCACACAGAGGATAAGAAGAATCGGGCACCCGACGGGCGGCCGCAGCTGAACTTTGCGGATGACACGAAGGCGGAGAAGTCCACCGCACGGCTGATGTACAAGATGGTCGACGACATTAATGGAAATTACGTTTCAATGGTCGAAAACTCAGGCGTCCCGGTGACCTGCGGGACCTGCCATCGCGGCCACATCACCCCGGAACCGTTTGTGGCACCGGCCGAGAAACACCAAGACATCGGACCTCCGCCGACGAAGGGCGGAGAGGCGCCAAAGCTGCCTCGCTAGCGTGACTGTTTACAGGCGAGATGGACATCAGTGGTTTCCCACCCTTGTCGCAAAAGCGCGACAAGGATGGGGCACCCAGATGCCTCGTTAGAGCGTGTCAGGATGAAACGCTGGCGGTGGGTCTGGAATAGTCGCCGCTTTTGCCACCGGATTTGGCTTCAAGCTGAATGGCGCGGATCACGATGGACTTGTCGAGCGCCTTGGTCATGTCGTAGACGGTGAGCGCGGCGACGGCGGCTGCGGTGAGAGCCTCCATCTCAACACCCGTCGGGCCGACCGTAGCGGCCGTAGCGGTGATGCGCACGCCACCGGCAACGATCTCCGCGCGGACATCAACGTGGGTGAGCGAAAGCGGATGGCACATGGGGATCAGATCTGCGGTGCGTTTGGCTGCCTGGATTCCCGCAAAGCGCGCGACCTCAAGCGGGTTGCCCTTGGGGTTCGCGGGCAAAGCATCCAGCACTTCCGCAGACAGCTCCACAAAGGCCGAGGCCCGGGCGGTTCGGGAGGAGGGCTGTTTGGCGCTAATGTTCACCATTTCAGCCTGGCCGGATTGATCGAAATGCGAGAGTCGAGGCTGCGCAGTTTTGGGCATGAAGTTCCTCAGGATAGCAGGATGCGGACGATTGCGCCCTCTTCAAGACGGCTGGCTTCCTCCGGCACGACGAGGAAACAATTGGAGCGGGCAAATGCAGTCAGGTCACCGGAGCCGTGCCATGGGACCACGACAACCTGCGGAGGCTGGCCGTGGGGTGGGTTGAAGTCGCACCGCGCGGGCAAGAATCGTGTGAGACCTTGTTTGCCGTGTTTGTCGGTGTCCTTGGCCAGATAGGCCAAGGCAAAACGCGGACCGGATTCACACCTGCCTGCCAGCGCGGCCAGCACGGGAGCCGCGAAGAGCAGAAACGTGACCGCCGTGGAGATTGGATTGCCGGGAAGCCCGAAGAACGGCAAGACCGGAGATGCGCCCGGCGTGGAGGAGCGAGAGGCACCGTTTCGGGGCAGCTCACCGAAGACCAGCGGCTTGCCGGGCTGGATGCGTACGCCGGTGAAGTGGAAGCGCGCACCGATGCGACCCAACGCAGGTTCGACCAGATCAAATTTGCCTGCGGAAACTCCGCCCGAGATGAGCAGGAGATCGGCCTTTGCGGCTTTGCCGAGCGCGGCATCGAGAGACTTGGCATTATCCGCAGCTGTCGGCAGTACCCAGGGGTCGCCGCCCGCGGCGGCTATGAGCGCAGCCAGCATGGGAGCATTCGAGTTTCGAATCTGGCCGGGACCGGGCTCAGCTTCAACCGACACAAGTTCATCGCCCGTAGTGAGAATTGCTACGCGGGGGCGGGCACATACGTCGATGGAAGCGTATCCGCAGGAGGCGGCGAGAGCGATCTGGGCGGGTGCAAGGATCGTGCCCACGGGCAGTAACTCGTCACCTTTTTTAGCCTGAGCACCACGCGCCACGATGTTTTCGCCGGCGCTGACAGTCCGCGGGGGCAGCAGCCGGACCCGACGATCGACGACCTCGACATGCTCGATCATCATTACCGCGTCGGCACCGGTGGGGACGGGCGCGCCGGTCATGATCTCCCACGCAGCACCAAGCGACAGAGGGCCGGCCGGGGCGTCGCCGGCATGCGTGGAGCTTTCGACTGTCAGAAATGTATGACGAGATGCTTCCGCCGAGCGGCAGGCATATCCATCGCGAGTGGAACGGGGGAATGGCGGCTGGTCCCGATCGGCAGAAAGGGGTTGAGCCAGCACGCGGCCGGCGGCGTGACGCAACTCAACACGCTCGATTGACCGCGGCGTAGGGTTCCACTTGGCAGCATGAGCGGCTACGATCGCCGCGGCTTGCTCGTAGCTAGGCAGAGCACAGCTCATGGAATGGATTGTAGATGGGAAGGCCGCACCGGCCGGAAGGAATGGATTGAAGCTCTCAAAAGAACAAAGGGCGCGCCCGAGATCTCGGGAGCGCCCTTCGTCATTGCGGAGATGTTGCTTACTTCTTAGCGGGCTTGGCGGCCTTGAAGCTGGTGTCGACCTTTTGCCCAGCCTGTTCGAGAATGCCCTTGACGTCTGCCGCGTAGGGGCCGGTTGGGGCCAGTTCCAGATACTTCTCATAAGCCTCCTGGCAGCCGGGAGGCAGAACGATCCTCTGCGTCTTGGGGTCGATGGTGGCCTTTGAAACCAGGCCCTGACCCTTGAGGTAATACAGCAGCGCCTGATTCGGATCGGACTGCAGCGCCTCTTCGGCGGCTGCGATCTGTGCATCCGTGTTGCCCAACTGGAAGAAGATAACGGCCTCGTTCTTCAGGTAGAAGCCGGCCTGTGGCGGGTTGGCCTTGGCAGCCGCGTCGTAGGCCGCATTTGCCTCCGGAACCTTTCCAGTGCGTGCAAAGACTTCGCCGAGACCGCTGTTGACCATTCCCTCGATAGCCGGAACCGGCTTCTTTGAAGCGGCATCCGCGTCCAACGCCTTCTTAAAGGAGACCTGGGCGTCGTCGTATTTCTTGAGGCCAACCTGAGCCTGACCAAGCTGCGCCCACAGAATGGCGGCATCGGGCTTGACGGCCGTGTCCTTGGTCATAAGGGTTTCGACCTCGCTGTACTTGGAGGTCTTGATCTCAGTTTCCTTGGCTTCAACATCGGTCTTGGAAGCCGTAGCGCCTAGCTGCTGGACGGCAGCGGCGCGCGCATTGTCGGCGTCTTTAATGTCCTGCGTAGAAACGCGGAGGTCGGCATTGAGGTTTTTGATGACCTCGTTGGCCTTCATGGCCTCGGCGTTATGTTTGCGGAGCTCTTCGAGCATCTTCTTCTGCTCTTCGGGCAGCTTGTCAACGAACTCCTTGCGGGACATGTCAAAGTCCTGCACCGTTTCCTGACCTTCGACGATCTTCACATTATCGAAAGAGTCGACGATCTTGTCGGGCGGGGTATCCACCTGACGGAAGATGACCATGTAGGTGGCGGGAGCCGCCTGGCCCTCGTAGTCGCCCTGGGCGTTGATCTGGAACGTGTACTTCGATGTGTGCCCGCCGTCGGTGGAAAGACTCACTGTGCCGGTGGCCTGGGCCGCGCCCGTCGGATTCGTCACGCGGCCATGGATCTTGCCCATAGGCGCGGTGGGTTGCTGCGCCAGCGCGGGCAAGAGAGCGAATGCCAGCAGGCCCAGCCAAAGTGAAATGGTGCGTTTCATATTGTTCTTCTCCTTGGGAGCTGCGCAAACATCTTGTTCGCGGGCTCAATCAACATAATCGCGTTTACTACCTGCACATCTTGAGAGTGCCACCAGCTTATTCCCGCTGGATTTGAGATTGCGGTCTCGCGCCCGTTAACATGCGACAATCGCAAAACTTCAAAGTCCTACCGTCAGTGAACATCCATACACGGATGCCCGGCATAGCGCTGAATCGGGTGCGGACAGCTTTCCTCAGCAGGACTCAAGTTAAATCCAACAGGCTGTCCAACACAAGACCGCGAAACAGAGGCGCCATGATTCAGGCGTTTTCAAAGGCGCCTTCGCAGTGCTACACGAACGACCAGACCTATTGCGTCTGACGTATAACGTCCAGCACTGGACCCTTCAAATAGTGTTCGTTCACATCGTAGTGCGCCTGTCGCCTGGTCCTTTGTGGTCTGCGTCACACCCTACAATGGGAGCATGGCAATCACGATTCGTCCGGCAACTTCAGCGGATGTGCCGCAAATTCTTGCGTTTATTCGGGCGTTGGCGCTCTATGAGCGCGATCCCGGCGCTGTAACGGCAACCGAAGCGGACCTGCTTCGCGACGGTTTTGGGCCTAATCCTTTCTATTTCTGCCTGATAGCCGAGTGCGATGGGGCTGCAGCCGGGTTTGCCTTCTACTTTTTCAACTATTCGACGTGGAAGGGACGGCCGGGGCTCTACCTTGAAGACATTTTCGTTCAACCGGAGTTCCGCGGCCTGGGAATTGGCAAGGCGCTGCTGCAACAAGTGGCGGCGTTCGCCGTGGAGAAGGGATGCCTGCGCCTGCAGTGGGAGGTGCTGGACTGGAACACGCCAGCCATCGATTTTTATCGCGCAATGGGAGCGGAGTTTCTGGATGAGTGGCGCAATGTGCGGGTGAGCGGGGATGCGCTGCGGAAACTGGCCGGAGTTGAGGCGGGGCAGGCGGAGGCAGCGCGTTGAAGATTCGTGTGGTTGGCGGCGGGCTGGCCGGCCCGGAGGCAGCACTGACCGCTGCGCGGCTGGGATGCCAGGTAGACCTGTATGAAATGCGGGCCATGGTGGACGGGCAGCCGAGACTGACGCCTGCTCACCAAACTACCGAGTTCGGCGAACTGGTGTGCTCCAACTCGCTCAAGAGCGAGTCGCCCAACACCGCGCCCTGGCTGCTGAAGCAGGAGATGCGGCGGGCGGGTTCGTCTCTGCTGCGCATTGCGGACGAAACTGCGGTGCCCGCGGGCCACGCGCTGGCCGTAGACCGGGTAGAGTTTTCGCGGCGCATTGCCGCTGCGATTGCCGCCGAGCCACATATCCGCGTGATTCGTGAGGAAGTAACGCGTCTGGACCCTGAGGATGGATTGACGATTGTGGCAACGGGGCCGTTGACCTCCGGCGCGCTGACTGAGGAGATTCAGCGCATCACGGGTTCGGAGCACCTGGCTTTCTACGATTCCATTTCGCCTATTGTCGAGGCGGAGTCCATTGATATGGAGCGCGTTTACTTTGCAGCGCGCTGGGACAAGGGAACCGCGGACTATATCAATTGCCCAATGAACTGCGAGGAGTACGAGCGCTTCCTCGATGCGCTGCTGGCTGCTGAAGCGGCTGAGAGCAAGGAGTGGGAAAAACTGGAGTACTTCGAGGGGTGTCTTCCGATCGAAGTGCTGGCGCGGAGAGGCCGTGACACGTTGCGCTTTGGCCCCATGAAGCCGGTGGGTTTGCGCGACCCGCGCACCGGGCAAAGACCGTGGGCCGTGGTGCAACTGCGCAAAGAAAATCTGCGCGCCGACAGTTACAACCTGGTGGGCTTCCAGAACCACCTGAAGTTTGGCGAGCAGGCGCGCGTGCTGCGGCTGATTCCGGGACTCGAAAACGCCCGATTCCTTCGCTATGGGCAAATCCACCGCAACACCTACATCTGCGCCCCCGCCCTGCTGGATGAATGCCTGAGGCTCAAGAAAGCTCCATGGCTTTCGTTCGCAGGGCAGATTTCGGGCGTGGAGGGATACACCGAGTCGATTGCTTCGGGGTTGCTGGCGGGGATTTATGCGGCGAGTTGGGCGCGCGGTGGAGAGCCCGTGGCCGTTCCGCGCTCCTCCGCGCTGGGCTCGCTGGTTCACTACATCACTCACGCCGATGCGAAGGACTTTCAACCTGCGAACATCACTTTTGACTTGCTGGAGCCTCTGGAAGAAGAGACGCGCAAGAAGGTTCGCGATAAGAAGGAGCGGCACCGCATCCAGTGCGAACGGGCTTTGGCGGCGTTCGACGCGTGGTGGACGACCCACGAGTCCACGACTGCGACGCGGGACAAATAATACTTTCTGATAGCTCCGGATTTGCCAAGTCCCGTTTAGAATTTGCCTTGAGTGCAAGCGATGCCAGAAGACTCACTTCACGAGACCGACGGTCCGGCCAGGCGCGATTGGAAATGGTGGGGAAGTTGGTATAAGGCCTCCACATATCAGTTCATGCTCGGATTCGGTGCATCGACCATGGGCGCAGCAATGCTTGGGGACCAGCGACCAGGTTGGATTCCATCTCAGTGGCACGAAGTAGCGGTTTGGGCTTTCCTAGCTTCGTGGGGATGGTGGCTCTGGATGACTTTCCCGAACATACTCCCGAACATACCAGAGTTGGATTTTCCGAAACCGAATCCAGATCCGGGAAACAAGACCTATCTGGTTTTAGCTCTCTTAGGCACTTTTCTCTTCAGGTGGCAATGGAGCGAGGCTTGGGCGGTCGTCCTCCTGGGCCCGTGCGCAGCCGTGATTCTCTGGTATGCCGGACGCGCGCAAAACTCGAGGCCCTACCTTCCAATTTTTGTCTGGATCATTTCAGGAGCCGCGGCGCTTGCGCTGCCGTGGCCCAACCCGCAGCGATTTCTTGCCGTACTGATTACCGGGGGAGCGGCGACTGCCCTGCAGGGAGTTTTTGTGTTTTCCAGTTTCTATCTGAGACTGCGCCGGAAACTGGCCGAGGGTTGTTGAGATCGCCGCATCCAGTGTGAGCGGGCGCTGGCGGCGTTCGACGCGTGGTGGAGTGCGATTCCGCATCCGGTTGCGGAACTGCTCACATAAAGTTTGCGTAGTTCCGTGGTAATCTTGCCTCCCCCGGAGAGGTTGCCTATGCGCGCCATTTCTGCTGCAGACGCCGTTTCGCCCGCCATTCAACGCACCAGAGAGTTCCTCTTCAGGCCGTTCAACTGGGGAACTTATCTGAAGCTTGGCCTAGTTGCGATAGTCACTGAGGGTTTCGGAAGCAATCTCCGATCCTCGTCGCATGGCGGTGAATCGCCGGGACATGGATCAATGGTCCATTCTCCATTCAACTTCACGCCGGAAATGATTGCGGTGATTGCGGGAGCTGTGTTGCTCGCAATCGTTGTTTCTATTGTGGTGTTTTATCTGGTCACGCGGCTGCGGTTTGCCTTTTTCCATTGCCTGATTCACAACACGAAGGAGATTGGCCCGGGTTGGCGGCTCTATGAAACACAGGCGACGCGGTTCTTCTGGCTGAACCTGGTTGTGGGATTCTGCTTTCTGCTGGCGGTAGTGCTGATTGCACTTCCCTTCGCGGCTGGGTTTTGGCGGTTGATCCATGACACCCCGCCCGGCGGCTCGCCCGACTGGGGTATGTTGCTGTCTCTGGTTTTGCCGCTGATCCCGATCATCCTTCTGGTGGTGCTGGTTGGATTCGTGATCGACATGGCTTTGCGGGATTGGATGCTGCCCCATTTCGCGCTGGATAACGCGACGGCCGGCGAAGCGTGGGCCCAGGTATGGGCTCAAATCATAGCCGAAAAGAGACAGTTCATCGTTTACACGCTGCTGCGCGTGGCGCTGCCGACGATTGCGATGATCGCAATGTTCATTGTGCTGATTATTCCGGGGCTCATGCTGGCCGGCGCAATGGCCGCGATTGTGTACGGAATCCACTCGGCCTTTGCGGGTTCAACGGGCGCGGCATGGATGGTCGGCATTCTTCTGCAGGTGTTTTTCGGGGTGGTTGCATTCGGCATCGCGGTGCTGGTGAGCATCTGCCTTGGCGGCCCTGTGAGCACGGCAATAAGGGAGTATGCGCTGATGTTCTATGGCGGCCGCTATCAGGCCCTGGGAGACACACTCTACCCGCCCCCTCCGCGCCTGAATGATCCTCAAGTTGGCTGATCACGGCACATTGGCTCACAGCATCGCCGTTCCTGCGCTGAGCGGCGTGGGAAATGCCGGAGGGATGATGCTGAGACCTTTCCGGCGCTACCAGTGTCAAAGGACTTGGGAGGCTGAGCAGGGGGAGGAGGATTGGCGAGAAGCGGCATCGAACCTCTGCATAGTACCCTAGACTTGGAGCAGTGATACTTGATGCGCTGGATTGCATTGGTGGTGTGCGCGGCAACGCTGGCGGGTAACAGCGCCCTTGCGAAGGCACAGACTGCATCCCAGTCGGTTCCGATCCTGCTGAAAGCTCCGCCATCGGCAAAACAGGCTGCAGCGCCGGCGAAATCTCCAGCGCCCGCTAAGGCCGAGCCAAAGGCCGCATTGCCGAGTGCGTTTGCCGGATGGGAAGCCGCAGAGCCGCCGAAGACATTCGCAGATGCAGCCCAAGCAGACAACGCCAATGGCGCGGCGCTGAAGGAGTATGACTTTGCCGATGGCGCACTGGCCAGCTACAAGCGCCGGGCTGAAACGTTGAGTGTGCGACTGCTGCACTTTCACGACGCCAGCGGAGCCTACGGCGCCTACTCGTTTTACCGCCAGAATGGCTGGCCCAAGGAAGATGTTGGAGCAGGAGCCACGTCAAACCACAACCGGGTGCTCTTCTGGCAGGGCGATTTGGTGGTGGACGCAACGTTCTCGCAAATCGGCCCGTTATCTGCAGCCGAACTGCGCGAGTTGGCAAGCGGGTTCCCTGTTCCCCAGGGAACCAAGGCGATGGCGCCGCCGATTCTGGGAGACCTGCCGCAGACATCCCTGGACCAGCAGACCACGCACTACGCGCTGGGGCCGGCGGGATACGCTGGCGCAGGCGGGGCGCTGCCGCCGGAACTGGTCGGCTTCGACCGCGGTGCGGAAACGGTAACGGCTAACTATTCGCTGCGTTCGGGCCAGGCGACGCTGACCATCATTGACTACCCGACCCCGCAGATGGCTGCCGCGCAGGAGGGCCGGGTGAGAAGCTACATCAAGGCTGGTGGCCAGGCACAACCGCCGTGGCCGAAGCCGCTGGCGGACTCCGACCAGGCGTCTCTGGAGGTGCGCCGCAGCGGGCCGCTGGTGATCCTGGTGAGCGGCGATGCGATTCCCGACGAGAGTCACAAGCTGCTGGAAATGGTGCACTTCGAGAGCAGTCTGACCTCTGTTCCCCAACCCGGTGAGTCTGAGGTAGCAAAGACGGGGCAGTTGCTGGTAGGAATCGTCACCCTGGTGCTTATAGGAACAAGCGCGGCAATTCTTCTGGGTTTCTTCCTGGGCGGTGGACGTGCGCTCTACCGCATTGCAAGAGGCAAACCTGTCTCGTCGGTTTACGAGATCGAGTTTATTCAACTGAATCTGATCTGGGAAAATGAAACGCCGAACGAGCAGATAAATGAAGACCGCACCTCGGTGGTTAATGGCGACCTTAAACCTGTGGAAAACTGGAACAAAACCCCATAAAACCCCCCCAAAAAACGGGGGAATACAGAGAGATAAAGACGAAGACAAGGCGAATAGAAAGACCTCGGCGCACAAATTGTGTTCTGTGTAAGTTGTTGTAAATAAATACTTTATTTCGTCCCTGATTTATTCTTGACACTCCGCCCCCTCGCACCTACTATGCAGCCAGAAAGTTCTGATGGTTTTGCCTCCGTTGGAACTATTCTCCCTGAGGAAGGAGCTGCCCTGTTGCCGGGCGGCTCTTTCCGTTTCTGAGGGGTTCATGCCTCAGTCTTCTCCGGATTCTCGGTCAGGTCTGCCGGAGCGGATTCGGTCCATTGCCTTCCGCAAGATTCGCATTGCCATGTATTGACCGGGTTGACATCTTCAAGCACCGGATCTGCGGCGCCGCAGCTCGGACACACAGGCGGCTCAAAGTCTGGCAGTTTGATTTTGGATAGATCGACGATTTCCTGCGGGATCCTTTGCGCAGCGATCTGGAGGGCTTCATCAAGCTGATCGGCGGCGACCAATACCCGCCGTCCGCTCAAACCAAAGGGAGATTGCGGTCTTTCAATCCAACTCTCAATCCCGGCTCGTCTTAGAACCTCCGCAACTTGCCAGGCTTGTTCCCGCTCCTCACACTCGCATAACAGCGTCTTCCAGGTGTATTCACAGGGAAGATCGCATTCCCCACTCATGGCCGCAGAGTTTGATTGGGTATCGCCTAGATGTCCTTGCAGAGATGCGGGGCGAACTGGATTGCTTGCGGCCTCGATTGCAGCTTGCGGCTTATCCAATCCGCGTATTTTCATCTCGTCGCGGAGAACCTGCTGGGCAACTTCGGTCAGGTCGCAGAAATCGGCGGCCAGTTCGCGCAGTTCCTCGTCGTTCTTCTCGCTGTAGAGCTCCCTGAGCCTTCGCCATTCCTCTGCTGGGTTGTCCCACATGATGAGCAGTATAGTGCGGGTTTGAAGTCCGAGCCTCCCATCGCCAACAGACTTCCTGACTCGTGTTTAGCGAAAGGAACTCCAGCCGATGTCGGCGAGCATGGCTCGGCCGACGACCAGGAACGTGACCGTGAGCGCCGCGATGATACAGGTCCAGAAGCCGATGCGACTGAAAGGGATGAAGAGAGTGTTTTGATGGCCGGTGAGCGTGATTCCTGCCTGGTCGGGCAACAGAGCCCGAATGGCTACCGCTATGAGAAACCCTCCAGACCACACAATGGCAAGTCTGAACGCAAGCTGAAAGGTCTGATCCATGGAAACTGTCCCCTCTCGCAACGAGCTACGGAATAGACGCATCAGCCTACCGATGACTGGTGAGCTTTACCGGATACGAACACAACGATACAATCTTGAAGGAGTCCGCCGACGTAGCTCAGTTGGTAGAGCAGCTGATTCGTAATCAGCAGGTCGTCAGTTCAAGTCTGACCGTCGGCTCCATGATAAGCGGTACAAAATCACGACATTGCAGACCAGATGGCCTCTCGGTTCAGGGAGGCCTTCTTCATTTAATGAGACGTTTTGGCCGCGGGCTTCGCGGCAATCATCCCCTGGGGGAGCGCCCAGGCGAACAGCACACCACCGCTGCTGGTGACGATGTACTGGCGGCCGTCCAGCAGATAGGAGATGGGAGAACTCTGTATGGGTGCGCCGGTGCCGACATGCCACAACGTCTTACCGTTGGCGGTGTCCAATGCGAGCAGGTTGCCGAAGCCGTCGCCGACAATGGTGAGCCCCGAATCGGTGGTCATGATGCCCGCGCCTGAGCCCCATTTACCCACATCATGACTCCACCGAATCTTGCCGGTCTGATAGTCGATAGCCTCGATGACGCCCTTTCCCCATAGTCCATAGTCTGCGCCCGCCCAACCATAGTTGCCGTCAGCCGGCTTGGCGAAGTAAAGGCTGTAACTGGGATGGGCGTCGACAATGAACAGGCCGGTTTTGGGGTCGAAGCTGGGGGCGCGAAAATTTGTGAGGCCGCCCTCGTCGGGCGCAATCAGGCGGCCATCGGGGGCTGGTTCCTTGGCTGGATTGGGAATCGGCCGGCCTTGTGCATCAACACCCAAGGTCCAGTTGACAGGACCGAATGGAACCGTTAGAAGGCTCTTTCCGTTCGTACGGTCGAGCACGAAGAAGTAGCCGTTGCGCGAGGCTTGCATGAGCATCTTGCGCGGGTGGCCATGGAAGTTTCCGTCGACTAGGACAGGGGTTTCCACGGCGTCCCAATCATGGGTGTCGTGGGGCGAGGGCTGGAAAGCCCAGGCCAGCTTGCCGGTGTCAGGGTTGATGGCGACAATGCTACAGGTGTAGAGGTTGTCGCCGGGCCGGGTGGTGCCGTTGAGAACCGGGGTCGGATTTCCAGTGCCCCAATAGGTGAGATTCAACTGGGGATCGTAGGTGCCGGTCATCCATGCCATGCCGCCGGTGGTGCCGTTGGGCGTTCCGGTGGGAGGCGTGCTATTCCATTGCCACTGTGGGGAGCCTGTCTCCGCATCAAAGGCGCGAATCAACCCGGGGAGGTTATCCATATCGCCGGAGGAGCCGACCATAACGTGGTTGCCTACCACCAGCGGGGCCATCGTGGTCCAGTAGCCTTTGTCCACATCGGCGATGACCTGGTCCCAGCGGACGGCACCGTCTTTCGCATCGAGAGAGATAAGGTGATCGTCTGGCGTAGTGAAGTAGAGCCAGTCCTTCAGCATGGCGACGCCGCGATGGCCGATGTGATCGCCCTTTGTGGCCGGCCGGTTGTAGTGCCAGACCTGATGACCGGAGCGCGCGTCAATCGCCCATATATTGTCGGGCACGGTGAAGTAGAGGATCCCATCGACGAGTAGCGGCGAAGCCTTGATTTCAGCGGTCTGACCGGTTTGGAAGGCCCAGGACAGGCTCAGGCTGGCCACGTTCTGCGGCGTGATCTGCGTCAGCTTGCTGTGACGCCTGCCGGAATAGTCGCCATGATAGAGCGGCCAGGTGTCCGCGGGCGGATTGAGGAGTTGCGCGTTCTGGAGGTTCTGCGCCCTCAGCGCGCAGGGCCCTGGCAGGGACAGGAAAAGTACCCCGGCGGCAAGTACCAATGCGTCTTTCACGACTTTCATATTGAGACGAGACCTCGATCAGAGATGTGCATTGCAGCGTGGCTCAGCGCAGCGTCTGGATGTAAGCCATCAGGTTGTGGATGTCGTCGTCGGAGTACTTGCTGAACATATCTACGTGGGCGTCGACGGGCGAATCAACCGTGTACTTTACGGCCTTGGTTGACCACGATTTGTAGACGCCATCTTTGTCACGCAGTCCCACGGTGAACTCGTCGAGATAGGCGAGAGTCCCCGAAATCCTTTGACCGGAGGGGAGGGTAACCGTGACCTTGCTCGTGGCATCTTCGGGATAGAGCATGCGTTCTTCCAGTTGCAGGCCCTTGTAGCGAGTGGCGATCCCGGCCAGGTCGCCGGAGGGCGAGTGGCACTTGGCGCAGCCTCCAGCGCCGTTGAAATACCGCATGCCGGCCTGCGCGTCTCCAGTTTGCAGATCGGCTACGGCCACCCCGCGGCGACCGCCCTTCTGGGATGCGGCAGTGGCTGTGCGCGCGCGAATGAAGGCAACGAGACTGTCGATTTCATGGCTGGAGAATTTGAAGACCGGCATCTTGTTTGCGGGCCGTCCACTGAGCACGACAGCAGAGATTTTTTCGCCGGTAGCGTCGGAGAGGACGAGCTCGGATTGGGTGAGGTCGGGGCCAGATTCTCCTCCCATCGCATCGCGGCCATGGCAGAAGGCGCAGTTCTGGAGAAACAGCGAACCGCCCGCCTCTGCCAATGCGGAAGAATCTGCAGCCGAAGCACCGGCGGTCGCCTCAGGCGTTGACGGGGCCGAGCTGGTAAGGAAGTGCAACAATGCCTGCAACTCTTCACTCTGCAGTGTGGGGAAACCCGGCATGCGCCCCTTGCCGGAATGAATGATCTCTGCAATCTGGTCGCCGGTCTTCTGATGTGCAATGCCGATTAGAGGCGGGAAGGCAGGAAGAATGCCTTCGCGCTGATCACCGTGACAGATTGCGCAATGGCGGGCATACGATTCGGCTCCGGCATTGGGCGGCGATTGGTTGTCCGCCTGGTGCGCCAAGGCGGACTCTGCGCTGGCGGAAGCGGCATGAATAGGGGTCTGGATGGCTTGAAAGCCAAGGATTCCTGTAGCCACTGCAGCCAGGAGTGCTGCTACTCGAACTTTCTTCAAACCCAAAACCCCTCTCATTCGTGATGGGAAGACAATGTGGATGCGCCCAAGCGATGTGGTGTTATCCCGAATATTTAATCAGTTGCATGAAGCCGTAGTCCATATGCAGTTGCTGATGGCAGTGCATCAGCGTCGCGCCGGGATTGTCAGAGACGAAATCTACCTCGACTGTATCCAGCGGCATGAGGTTGACGACGTCCTTCATCAATCCGCTGAGGTGCTTTTCTCCGATTCGCGTGACCTCGAAGGTATGGCGGTGCAGATGGATTGGGTGCTGGTCTCCGCTTCCGTTGCGAAAGACCAGCCGGTAACGCTTGCCGGGATGAACTATCAGCGGTTCGACATCGGGCCAGGACCTGTTGTTGATGGTCCAGATGTCAAAGTTCGAGCCGGGCTTGGGTCCGATATCGCGAAAGGTGAGGACGAAGGTGTCATCGGGCGCAGGAGCCGCGGATGTATTGGCGAACTGAGTGTAATCCCACTCGGCCGGCGCTGGATCCTTCCAAGCTGGTGCTCCGGTCCTGCCGGCGTATTCAACGACGACCCCGAGACCCATGCTGCGGGCCTTTTCAAGCGTTGAGCCGAGTATCCATACACCGGGCGAGTTCATCTCGACGACGGCATCGACGCGTTCGGCGACGGCAAGCGAAAGCACCTCGACGCTGCGAGGGTTGGGGACAGGATTGCCGTCCATTGCAATGATGGTGAAACGATGACCGGGCAAAGCCAGAACGACATTTTCAGTAGCGCTGGCATTGAGCAGGCGCATGAGTACGCGCTGGCCCTGCTTTACCCGGATGGGCTCTCCCGCGCCGAGCATGTGTCCCTGGATGGTGGCGTACTTATAGCCGACGTCGGAGCCGGTGGTGAGGGGCATATTAGCGGATTGCTCGCGCATGGTTTCAACCATGGGGACAAAAGAAGGCTCCCAGTGGTGGATGGCCAGATTGATTTCCTGATCGTAGTGCGCCGGTTGCTCCCTACCTTCGACCAGGAGGAAGCCGAATTGCCCGCTGTAGGTACCGGCGGACAGGTTCTCGTAAGCACCAGCGTGGGTGTGATACCAGCGCGTGCCTGACGGTCTGGGAGTGAAGGTGTAGCGTTGCGTATGGCCGGGCGGAATCATCGGCGATCCCTCTTCCATGGCACCATCGTTGAGCGAATCGATGGCAAGACCATGCCAGTGGACGAGGTCGGCAGCGGGGCTGGCGTTGGTGACGTCGATGGTGACGGGGACACCTTCGCGCAGGCGCAAGAACGGCCCGGGAACCTGTCCGTCGTAAGCGAGGGTATGAATCGTGATACCGGGACCAATCTCGAGCGCGCAAGGTTCGATACGGAGGGTGTGGTCGGGCTTGGTGGCCGCAGCGGCAGCACCCTGATTGGCCTGCGCAGACAAGTATCCAGGGAGAGAGTGAGTCGCCAGCAGCACCCCTGCTGACGAGAGGAAGCTTCTACGATCCATCAGAATCAGTCCGCCATTTTTCGACTGGCCATTGCGGTGGCCGTAGGGTGATTGTATCTGTGGTCCGTCGCTTTACGAGACAGCCAGGATCTGAATTTCAGCGAGTCGCAGAAGCCGGCCGCGGGTGGGATGCGGTGCTCCCATCCGTCATCCAGAGAGCCCAGCGGATGGCTTCGAAGTACATCTTGCGGACGTCCGGATCTATCCACGACTCCTCAGTATGGCCGAGGGTGGAATAGAAGACGCGACCCTTGCCGTACATCTTGCTCCAAGCCACGGGAAAGTCATGGTCGGTGCGGTGGACACGCGGATTGTTGGCGTAATCGAGCCGGTTCGGATCGAGGCTGAGCAACACATTTACCTTATCGCGCGACCAGGACTTGGGCTGATAGATTTCGTCGTACTTCACAAACGTTTTGGGGAAATGGCGCACGGCGGGGAAATCCTGATCTTCATTGACGATAGGCGCATTGAAGGTCATCCAAGGGTGCTCATCAAACCAACCTCCGATCATCTCGCCGTATTCCGGCCAGGTGTAATTTGTATCGAGCGCGGCATGAATCCCCACGAAACCTTTGCCGTCGTCCTTAATGAAAGAAAGCATGTCCTGCTTCTGGCTCGCGTCCATATCCAATTCGCCCGTGGTGCTGGCGAAGACGATGAGGTCAAAGTAGTCCAGGTTCTTCGCGTTTCTACCCGGGTCCTTCTTGGTGAGCAACTCCGTGTCGGTACGCATGGTCGTATCCCACAGGCCGCTCTCGCTGCCCATGGTGTAAACCGCAGCCATGGCCGCTGAAATGGAATCGTGCTCAAAGCCTTTGGTCTGGCCGATGACCAGCACATGCTTCAGATGAGTCTGTTTGGGGTGCGGTGCGGGGGGCAAAGGATCGCCGGCGGCGGATTGGCCCCAGGCGCGGTTGCTCTGCGTAACGACCGCTAAGACAGCCAGACAACAGGCAAGAAGAAAGGCTTTCCGTACAAGGCGCACGATATCTCCTTTTCGGGTCAAAAAACGGAATGAAGTCCGCGAAGCATCTCGTTTCCCAGTGTGGATACCGTTCGTTCAACCGCACCCACGGCTCGATTCGGTGCAACGGCTGGGAAGAGAAAGTTCGTTGGACACTTCGAGGGACCGATTTTCGCTCGGAGAGCAGTCTATCGGTCCATGGCCAGATCCGCAAACGTGAAGTTCTCGATCAGCGGACTATCCGCTGGGAAAAGGTGGGGACCTTAAGCTCTCAACTCCGACGCTGCTCAGTTACGTGGTCTAGCAAAAGCCCCGGTTGGGACGCCGATTTCCACAATTGGCCACGCCAGAAGCTGCGCGAACCAAATCAGGCACCGGTTATCCACTCACTTTTTATTGTTCTCGTGATACACGGCTGCTTATCCACGCATATTCTTGGCATAATCGCAGCTAGAGCGGTGCCTCCGTCGCTGTTCCAAGAGCCATGTCAAGGATCGGAATCGGGTATTCGAGTTGAAAATGGAGTTTGGGAAATCCGAAGCTGACCGGGACCAACCAAGGGAGCACTGAAGAGTGACCAGCTATCGGCGCCAGGATGTGTTGAGGATTCTGCAGATCAGTTCCCGCCAGTTACAGGGGTGGGAGAGAGCCGGCCTCGTTCCCCAGCAGGAGAGTTACACCTTTCAGGATCTCGGACAGTTGAGGATCTTGCGCGTCCTGCGGGAAGAGGATGTGCCGGCAGCATCGATCCGGCATTCCATTGTGGCCATGAAGGCCGTGGCAGGCATGGCCAATCCACTGCTTGAGGCAAGTTTGGTGAGGACCGGAACGCGGCTCGCTTTCCGTTGCGACGGGGCGATGGTTGACCCGATCCGGCGACAGTTGCTGTTTGATTTTGAGCGTGTAGAGCGGCAGCCAAGCGCCGGACAACCGGCTCCCCTGCGCCGACCGGGCGCAGGCCACGCGCGCAACGTACAGGAATTATTCGTGAGAGCGGTACAAGCCGAAGAGTCGGGAGAGAAGCATCGCGCCATTTCACTCTACGAAGAGATTGTGGCGGTGGATCCCAGCTTTGCCCCGGCGTATATCAACCTGGGGACCATCCATTTTCACCTGCGCAAGTATGGCCGAGCGGAGGAATTGTATCGCCGCGCTACTGAGACTGACCCGGGGTACGTGCTGGCCTTTTTCGATCTAGGCAATGTGCTGGACGAACTGCAGCGGCCGGATGAATCGATTGCTGCTTACAAGCAAGCCCTTGCTCTGGCGCCCCGCTATGCAGATGCGCACTACAATCTAGCCTTGGCATACGAGCGCAAGGGTGAACACAGGGCGGCGTTGCGCCACTGGCAGGCTTACGTGCGCTTGGACAAGAGCGGTCCGTGGTGCGACCACGCGCGGGGACAGATTCACAAGCTGCTGAGCCGCGAAAAACTGTCAATCGCCTGGCGAACGGACACCTTTGTGCCACCGCGTAAAGGAACGGCAGCGCTGGAGTTGGTGAACTGGGAGGCCTGAGGCGGACCTACTTGGATACTTCCATATCTCGCGTCATCAGCCAGAGACGGTGCAGATGGCCGGCTTTGCTCCTTGCCAAATATGGCGCAGCCTCTTGTACAACTTTGTGACGAAAATGGAGTCTATACCTGAAGATGCGTGCGCTTATTGACTAGGGGGATGTTGGCCCGTGCCGCATGATGCCAAGGCGCCCGGTCCTTTTCACCAATGATTTCGCTGCTTTTGGGGATAGAGTACGAGCGGCTCTACTGTGTCTAACCGGCATGGTACGGACCTCTAGAGTTCGTGCCAGAATGTCTGTACCCTCAACACGGCATATCAGAAGGATGGCTATGACGACGATGCTTGCACCCTCAGCGCAAAAGCGGCTTCGGAATTGCGGATGGATCGCCATCTGCGCTTTGGCGGTAACAGCTCTTGGCGCGCAGACTCCGGCTGTGCGGATTCGCTCCGAGATTTCCAGTTCAGAAATGGTCCCGTTAACGGGCTCACTGCACCCGCGGGCACAGGCACAGTTTGACGCCGGGCGGGTACCCGCGGACACGAAGCTGAACGGCATCAGCATGGTCTTCAGCCGTTCGGCAGCGCAGGAAGCGGCTCTGAATGCACTGATCGCCGCGCAGCAAGATCCAGCCTCGCCGCAGTTTCATAAGTGGCTGAATCCGGACCAGTTCGCCGCCCGTTTTGGGATGGCACAAGAGGACCTGGACAAAGTACAGAGCTGGCTGGAGCAGCAGGGCTTCTCAATTGATTCGGTGGCCCGGAGCAAGAACCTGATCCGTTTTTCGGGCACAGTGGGACAGGTGGAGCAGGCGTTCCAGACGCAAATGCACTATTACAAATCGAATGGCGAGACGCACTTTGCTCCATCGACTGAGCTTTCGTTGCCGGCGGCGCTTGCGGCCACGGTGGCGGGGATCAGGAATCTGGACGACTTCCGGCTGCGACCCATGCACATCCAAGGCGTGGGGCGGCGCGGGCGTCCGAACTACACGATCTGCTGCAACAGCAGCAATGCTGATGTTGTGTTTTTCGCGCCGGGAGATATTAAGACAGCTTATGACTTCCCAACAACCGGCACGGGCGAAACAGGCGCGGGGCAGTCGATAGCAATTGTGGGCCAGTCATCTATTGCAGTGAGCGACATTGAGGACTTTCAAAACGCCTCCAGCATAGCTGTGAAGGATCCGACCCAGGTGTTGGTCCCTGGATCGGGGAGCCCACTGGCAGTTGCTGGTGACGAAAGCGAATCAGATATTGACCTGGAGTGGTCGAGCGCGATGGCTCCCGGCGCCAACATCTTCTTTGTGTATACCGGTAGTAACAATACATACGGAGTTTTCGACTCCATTCAATATGCAGTGGACGAGCAGATTGGGAACATCATCAGCGCCAGCTATGGCGCCTGCGAAACGGCATTAGGATCGACTAATTTTGCGTCGCTGGACCCGATTCTGAAGCAGGCTACGACGCAAGGTCAGACGGTTCTGGCGGCTTCAGGGGATCAGGGTTCCACGGGCTGCAGCACGACAACCAGCCTAACCACCGCTCAACAACAGGCCCTCGCAGTCAATTACCCCGCGAGCAGCCAATACGTGACGGGGGTAGGCGGCACTGAAATCACGGCGGCCAACGATGTTGTGGGTACATATTGGAGTTCCGCCACCAACAGCACGACGCCCGCGCTGACTACCGCGACCCAATACATCCCTGAAGTGGCGTGGAATGACGATGCCCTGAACGGCCAATACACCCCACAAAACGGTGGCGGCTTGAGCGCGAGCGGTGGTGGAGTGAGCACGTTTTACACCTCCAAACCGAGCTGGCAAAAGGGTGTGACCGGCATTCCCAACGACGGTAAGCGCGACGTCCCGGATATTGCACTCTATGCGTCACCGTACTATCCCGGATATCTCTACTGCAGCAGCGACCAGAGCGTTTGGAGTCCGGGGGGCAATGGCAGTCCGGCCCAGCAGGGTAGTTGCACCAACGGGTTTCTTGATACGACGGGCGGCTATCTGACCGTCGCCGGCGGCACCAGCTTTGCCGCGCCTATTTTTGCTGGGATGTTGGCCATCATCAATCAGGAGGCCGGTTACACCGCCGGTCAGGGAAACATCAACCCGTCGCTCTATACGCTGGCATCGAACGCCGCCACCTATGCTGCCGCCTTCCACGACGTGACCAGCGGCAACAATTTCTGCCTGGCGGGAACCACATATGGATATTGCAGCAGCAGCGGGGCCACGGAAGGCTACGCGGCAGGCACGGGGTACGACCTGGTGACAGGGCTGGGGTCGGTGAAGTTGGACGCGCTAGCGCCGGCATGGACGACCAATGCCGCGCCCCTGGTGGGAACGACGACCTCGGTTTCGGCATCGAACAGCACGCCGAATTCCGGCCAATCCGTTACCTTCACCATTACCGTTGCCTCCAATACCGGCAGCACTACGCCGACCGGCAATGTGACCCTGCAAATCGATGGAGGAACCGCATGGGGCGCTGGCGGCACGACAGTTGCGGCTCAACAGCTCTCGAATAACGGAACACTGACTTACACAACGACATCATTCACGACCGCGGGTGTTCACCAGGTGCTTGCCCAGTACGCGGGAGACGCCACACACACTGCTTCGACCGGGGTTGCCCAGGTTACGATCGCGGGGACCAGCTCGGGCTCCGGCTCTTTCACCTTGACGGCGACCGCCGTCACCGTGAGCCAGGGCAGTTCAGGGAACTCGACAATCACCGTGAAGCCTGCAGGCGGCTATACGGGCACGGTGCTGCTGGCCTTCAGCACGTCTAATGACACCGCGCTGACTAACCTGTGCTACAACTTTGCAAATCAGCTCAGCGATGGCGATGGTTCCGTGGCCGTGACCAGCGCAAGCGCTGTAACCACGACGCTGACCTTAGACACCAACGCAGCTGATTGTGTTACCGCCGCGGTGTCGAAGCCCGGGCAGCACGCGATGCACAGCCTGCGGAGGGCGAATACATCAAAGAACGACAGACCTAACCCGGCGGCTCCGGCAACAATTGCCTTCGCCGGGCTGCTGCTGGCTGGATTCCTGGGCCGGTACTCGCGCAAGTTCCGCAATTTGGCAGGGCTCATCGCCCTGTTGGCTGTGGGCATGGCAGTTTCAGCGTGTGGCGGAGGGGTATCAAGCAACACGCCCAGCAATCCACCGAAGGGGACCTATACCATTACGTTAACCGGGCAGGACTCGACAACATCGTCGATCACAGGAAGCACGACCTTCACGTTTACCATCCAATAAGCTTTCTACAAACCAACCAGGGGCAGACGGCCTGAACGGCGTCTGCCTCTTTTGTTTTGGGTGGCATGCGGCAAGGGTAGCTTGCCTTACCTTGCCCGCAAGCCTTCCCGCGTGGTTGACTGAAGACCGAAGGAAGACGACTCGTATGGCAATGATCCTTGCACTGGACCAGGGAACCACCAGTTCCCGCGCGATTCTATTCGACGAGGCGGGCGCGATCGCCGCCGTGGCACAGCATGAATTTGAACAGTTCTACCCGCAGCCGGGGTGGGTGGAGCACGACCCCACCGAAATCCTGACCAGCCAGTTGAGTTGCGCCGTGGAGGCGCTGGGGCGGGCAGGCGCGCGGCCCAGAGACGTCTCGGCTATCGGCATTACCAATCAGCGGGAGACGGTGATCGTGTGGGAACGCGAAACCGGCAAACCCATCCATCCGGCGATTGTGTGGCAGGACCGCAGGACGGCTTCGCGGTGCAGCGCATTGGAAGCGAGCGGCGTGGGGGAGACGGTGAGCGCAAAAACCGGCCTGGTGCTGGACCCTTATTTCTCCGCCACCAAGGTGGGGTGGATTCTGGACAACGTGCCGGGCGCACGGGCTCGGGCAGAGCGCGGCGAACTGGCCTTCGGCACCGTGGACAGTTGGCTGATCTGGCACCTGACCAGCGGCTACCATCATGTTACGGATGTGACCAACGCCTCGCGCACCCTGCTCTTCAATATCGTGACAGGCGAGTGGGATGCGGAGCTGCTGCGCATCTTCGGAATTCACGAAAGCCTGCTGCCGGAGGTTGTTTGGTCAAGCCAGCGGGTGGGCGAGGTGACGACCACCCTGGGCCTGGGCGGAATACCAATCGCAGGCATTGCCGGCGACCAGCAGGCGGCGCTGTTCGGGCAGATGTGCTGGAGCGCGGGCGAGGCAAAGAACACCTACGGCACAGGCTGCTTTCTGCTGCAGAATATCGGCACTCAATTTGTACGTTCGAAGCACCGGCTGATCACCACGCTGGCCGCCAGCGCCGAACATCGCCTGGAATACGCTCTGGAAGGCAGCATCTTTATCGGAGGCGCAGTGGTCCAGTGGCTGCGCGACAACCTCAAGCTCATAGGGTCGTCGGCCGAGGTGGAAGCGCTGGCGGCCAGTGTGCCAGACACGGGCGGGGTGGTGCTGGTGCCGGCGTTCGTCGGCCTGGGCGCGCCCCACTGGGACCCAAACGCAGGGGCGCTGCTAATCGGCCTGCGCCGCGACACCAAGCCAGGCCACATTGCGCGAGCGGCGCTGGAGAGCATTGCCTTGCAGGTGGCCGATGTGCTGGAGGCTGTGCACAGCGAAACGGGAACGCCGCTGGGCGCTCTGCGTGTGGACGGCGGCGCGGCAGTGAACAACCTGATGATGCAGTTCCAGGCGGACGTGCTCGGTGTGCCGGTGGTTCGGCCGCAGGTGACCGAGACCACCGCAATGGGCGCCGCCTACCTGGCGGGGCTGGCAACAGGATTCTGGGCCGGACCCCATGAGTTACGGGCCAAGCGGCAGAATGATGTGCGCTTTGAACCGAAGATGAGCCCGGACGAGCGAACCGAGCGGCGGAGGCGATGGAGCCGAGCCGTGGAACGAGCGAAGAACTGGAACGAGTAAGGCAGAGGTGGAAGCAATGCGCAGGGAAGAGATGGTGCGCAGGATCTGGGAACGGGCGGAGGAAAAAGGCCCGTGGGATGTGGCCGTGGTGGGCGGCGGAGCGACGGGCATGGGAGTGGCCGTGGATGCGGCGTCGCGCAGACTGAGCGTAGTGCTGCTGGAAGCCCACGACTTTGGCAAAGGAACCAGCAGTCGCAGCACCAAGCTGGTGCACGGCGGCGTGCGGTATCTGGAACAAGGCAATATTCCGCTGGTAATGTCGGCACTGAAAGAGCGCGGACTAATGCGGCAGAATGCGCCGCACCTGGTGCATGACCTGGCATTCGTGGTGCCCAACTACTCCTGGTGGGAGGCGCCATTCTACGGGATCGGGTTGAAAGTCTATGACATGCTGGCGGGAAAGTATGGATTTGGCGTCTCGAAGCTGCTGTCGAAGGAGGAGACGCTGGAACGGCTGCCGGCACTGGAGCCGGAGGAGCTGCGAGGTGGGGTGGTCTACTACGATGGCCAGTTTGATGACGCGCGGCTGCTGATCCACCTGGGAATGACGGCGGCTGATTATGGCGCGACATTGGTGAATTATTGCCCGGTCACGGGCCTGACGCGTGATGCCGAGGGTTACATCAACGGGCTGACCGCGCGCGATGAAGAGACCGGCGAGACTCTTACCATCGCGGCACGCACGGTGGTGAACGCGACGGGCGTTTTTACCGACGAGGTGAGGCGCATGGCCGACCCTGCCGCCGAGCAACTGGTAGTCACCAGCCAAGGGATTCACCTGGTCTTTGACCGTTCATTCCTGAAGGGCGATACGGCGCTTATGGTTCCCCGAACCAGTGATGGCCGCGTTTTGTTTGTGATCCCCTGGCACGGGCACGCGGTGGCCGGCACAACCGACACTCCGCTGGACGCGCCAAGTCTGGAACCGCGTCCGCTGGACGAGGAGATTGAGTTCATTCTGGAAACAGCGGCACGCTACCTGAGCCGACCGCCGAGCCGAGCCGACGTGCTGGCTGTCTACGTGGGCCTGCGCCCGCTGGTGAAGGGGGAGGGTAAAACCTCAGCGCTTTCGCGCGATCACGTGATCCATGTGGATACGTCGGGCCTGCTGAGCATCACCGGCGGCAAGTGGACCACCTATCGCCACATGGCCGAGGATTGCGTAGACCACGCGATTACCCTGGGCAAGCTGAAGGACACGCCTTGCATCACAAAAAACCTGCGCATTCACGGCTACCTGGAGGACTCGGCGGCGCTGGGAAGCCTAGAGGTTTACGGAGCCGACGCGGAGGCAATCCAGACGCTGGCGCGGGACCCACGATTGGCGGCGCGGCTACATCCCGAGCTGTCTTATATCGCCGCGGAAGTGGTGTGGGCGGCGCGGGCGGAGATGGCGCGCACAGTGGAAGATGTGTTGGCAAGACACACCCGCGCCCTGTTCCTGAATGCACGTGCGGCAATGGAGATGGCGGAGCCGGTGGCAAAATTGCTGGCCGCGGAGTTGGGCCGCAATGAAGCCTGGGTGGCGGCACAGGTGAAGCAGTTTCAAGCTCTCGCCGAACAATACCGGGTAACGTAGTGAGAAGGCGAAAGGGAGCAAAAAATTCTGAGGAGGTCTCGGATGGCAACCAAGTGCACACATACGGCAGAACATCTGAAGAAGGTGAAGCCGCGCAGCAAAGGCTGCGAGGAATGCCTGCAAAGCGGCGACGCATGGGTTCACCTGCGCATGTGCCTGGAGTGCGGCCACGTGGGCTGTTGCGATTCGTCGCAGAACCGCCATGCCCGGGCGCATTTTCATGCGACGCAGCACCCGCTGATCCAGTCGGCCGAACGGGGCGAAGACTGGCGCTGGTGCTACATCGATGAGGTGTATCTATAGAGGTTTACGCCAGCTCGACTTCGATGGTTTTGGCGTCGGGATCGAGCTTTACGATTTTGAAGCTTCGGATCTGACCCGCGTGCATAGGCTCGGGCTCTGCCGTAGCAGCTGGCGCATTGCCTTTCCACCGCGCTTTGAGCATGGACGAGAGCGAAGAGAGATCCACCTTGGCTGCCGTGGTCTTCGCGGCAGCGACGGCGACATGAGTAACGCGGCACACAGCGCGAATGCCCTCGCCAAGTTCTACGGTGGCATGGCCGGCTGACTCCTCGACAACGCGGCCCGAAACAACATCCCCTGGCTTATGCTCGGCGATGTATTCATCGATGCTGGTGGGCACCAGCTGCTTCATGCTGAGCTTGATCTGGCGCTTTTCGGTGTCGACGGCCAACACCTGCGCCTTGACCACCTGGCCTGTGCGAAGCACGTCCTGGGGGTGGTTGATGCGCTTGTCTGCGACGATTTCGCTCACGTGCACCAGTCCCTCGATGCCGTCCGCGATCTGAACGAACGCGCCGAAGTTCATCAGCTTCGTCACGGGGCCCTGAATCTGAGAGCCGACGGGGAACTTGAGCGAGACCTCTGACCATGGATCGCTGAGAGTCTGTTTGAGGCCCAGGGAGATGCGGTGCTCGTCCGGCTTGATGCCGAGGATGACGGCGTCCACATGGTCGCCCTGCTTCAATATGTCGCTGGGGTGGCGCACCTTTTTCCCCCACGACATCTCGGAGATATGAATGAGGCCTTCAACGCCGGGTTCGATCTCAACGAATGCACCGAAGTCGGCCAGGCGGGTGACCGTACCTGTGACTCGCTGGCCGGCCTGATATTTTTGTGGCGCGGCG
Source organism: uncultured Occallatibacter sp. (assembly GCA_964396795.1). Taxonomy (GTDB): domain Bacteria; phylum Acidobacteriota; class Terriglobia; order Terriglobales; family Acidobacteriaceae; genus Telmatobacter. The sequence continues at coordinate 42,868 of CAYNGB010000007.1, forward strand.
TCCCAAGGCTCCGGCTGAAGCTGCTTGAGGCCGAGGGAGATTTTCTTGTTTTCGGGGTCGATTTTGAGGATTCGGAGCTGAAGTTCCTGGCCCACGGTCAGCACGTCTTCCGGCTTGTTCACCCGAGCCCAGGAAATGTCGCTCACGTGGAGGAGGCCATCGATGCCGCCCAGATCAACGAAAGCGCCGTAGGGCATCAGGCTGCGAACCTGGCCACTGACGGTATCGCCCTCCTTCATTGCGGCGTGGAGGGTTTCAGCGGCGGATCGTGCCTGCTCTTCCAGCACCACACGGCGGTCTACAACTACGTTTTCATCGCTGACATCGAGCTTGGTAATGCGGCAGTCAATCTGTTGACCCACCAGCTTTTCCAACTCGGCGGCGTCGTGGGTTCCGCTGCGGCTGGCGGGCATGAAGGCGCGCACGCCGATGTCGACATTAAGGCCGCCCTTTACCACGCCCGTAACAGTGCCCGCCACGGCCAGCTTTTGCGCGAAGGCCTCTTCGAGCGCTGTCCAGTCGCGAGGCTGCGCCACCTTGAAACGTGACAGCACGTAGTAGTGTTCCTCATTGCGGCCGGTCACGGAGACGGGGAAGCTCTGCCCTGGCTCCACTCCCTCGGCATTGTTCTCGAAGGCGGTGCGTGGCAGAACACCCTCGGTCTTGTAGCCGATGTCGAGAAACACCTCGTCGGCAGACAGGGAGACGACCGTGCCTTGCAACTGCCTGGCTCCGCCCTCGGGCTGGTGTGTGTGGCTGTGCTCAAACTCGGAGAGCAACGCGGCGAAATCCTCCGCAGGTTCGGCCACGGTCTCAGAAGTGATTTCGGGGGTGGGCTGGGATTCAGAAAGGCTGTCGTTAGTCATGATGTCTACCGTTCCATTGTCCCATGATTCAATCGCGAGCGTTGTCGGTGAGGATTCTGCGGTCACAAACGGGTGCCTCAATTCGATAGCGACTTTGCCATTCCCGGCGTCTGTGGACATAAGCCGGACCGGGGAGCGAGAATGGCGTTCGCGGGGGAAAAGGCTTTATGAGCATGCATTCCATTACACGCAGGGATTTTGTGCGTCTCGGCGCGGGCGCCGTGGCAGCGGGAACAGCCATCAAGTCTACGTTGCTGGAACCACCGGTGTTGGCGGCACAGGCAGCCGCGGGCGACGCCAGCGGGCGAAAGATTCGCTTTGTCTCAATTGGGACCGGGATTCGTGGTTGCGATCTGTTGCGGTCGGCGCGCCAAGTTTCTACGGGGATGCTGGTGGGCACTGCGGACCTCTACGACATGCACCAGAAAGCTGGCCTGGAGGCCTACGGAGCGGATGTTCCCACCAGCCGCGACTACCGTTCGCTGCTGGACCGGAAAGATGTGGATGCGGTGTTTGTGGCCGTATCTGACCATCTGCACCGGCGGGTGGTGCTGGACGCCATTGCGGCGGGCAAGGACGTGTATTGCGAAAAGCCCATGTCGCACAACGTGGCCGACGGGCTGGCAATGGTGGATGCGGTACAGTCCAACAAGCGCATCTTCCAGGTGGGCAGCCAGCGGGTGAGCAACCTCGTCTACAAGAAGGCTGCGGAGATTTACGCCTCAGGACGGCTGGGCGAGGTGCATCTTATTGAAGGCCAAACGGATCGCAACTCGCCTTCCGGCGCCTGGGTTTATCCCGTTGCGCCCGACGCCAGCCCGCAGACGATTGACTGGGACGCCTTTCTGCGCGATGCGCCGGCACGCCCGTTCGATGCGGTGCGTTTCTTCCGCTGGCGCTGTTTTGCCGACTATGGGGAGGGCTTGGCAGGGGACCTGTTCGTTCACTTGATCTCAGGCATCCAAGGCGTCAGCGGCATCAATGCCGCTCCCAACCGCGCCTGCTCCAGCGGCAGCCTAACTCACTTCGCCGACGGACGCGACTTTCCCGACCTGCTGGCCACGCTCTACGACTATCCGGGCATCACCGTAAGCCTGCACTGCAACCAGAACAACTCGGGTGGCGATGAGACCATTTTCCACGGCAAGGAGGCCACCATGGTGATCAGCGGCAACACACTTACCGTGACTCCGCAGGACACCCGGCCTGAGCCCGAAGGCTACTCACTGAACGGCTGGACCGCGGCGGCCAAGAAGCAATATTTGAACGAATGGCATGCGGCAAATCCCGCACCGCCTGCCAAGATGGCCGCCATGGAGAGCTATTCGGCGCCTGGCGACTACGACGACACAGCCGATCACATCGCCAACTTCTTCCGCGCGGTAGAAACGCGCGAACACGTAGTCGAAGACGAGATTTTCGGTAATCATGCCGCCATTGCATGCCACATGGCCAATTACTCGTATTTCCATCACAGTGTGGCCACGTGGGACGCAGCCACGCAGACCATCAAAGGTTGACGCGCAGGCTGAGGAGAAGAAGATCATGAGCAATTCATCACGCAGAACTTTCTTGAAGGCTTCGGGCGCGGTTGCCGCGGCAACTTTTGTTGGCGCCAGCCGGTTGACTGCCAAGCCGAGCCATGTCCCTATCGGACTGCAGATTTATTCGGTGCGCGACCAGTTGTCGAAGGACTTTGACGGGGCGCTCGCAAAGGTGCGGGCTGCGGGATACACCGTGGTGGAAGCGGCAGGCTATTACAACAAAACCGCCTCTGAATTTCGCCATTCGATGGATACGGCTGGGCTACGTTGCGTCAGTACCCACCATTCGTTAGACATATTAAGGTCGCGACTCGACGATCTGATTGAATATGGCCATGTGTTAGGACTGGAGTATATGGTCTGCTCGTCTTCAGGGGGAGTGCATCGCGACCCGTCCGACACGCGCGACGAACTAACGCTGGACGACTGGCGCTATGTGGCAGGCGAGTTCAATCGCATCGGCGAAAAAGTGAAGGCCGCCGGCATGACTTTTGGGGTGCACAATCACACGCCAGAGTTTGCCCAGGAGGGAAACGTCCTGGTTTACGACGAGTTGCTGCGGCTGACGGATCCGAAGCTGGTCGTCTTCGAAATGGACTGCGGCTGGGTCTACAATTCGGGCCACGAGCCAGTGGATTACCTGAGCAAAGCGCCGGCACGGTTCCCGCTGCTGCATGTGAAGGATATTGTGAGAGGCGGCGCAGACGGAAAAGTGCAACTCCCGGTGCTGGGCCACGGATCAATGGACTATCACGCGATTCTGCGCGCCGCCACGGGGCTCAAGTACTACTTCGTCGAACAGGAAGAGTACCAGATGGAGCCGTTCGAAGAGCTTCGCGAGAATGCGGAGTACATGCGCAAACTGACCGCGTAGCCCGATGCGCCAGAGGTCCGCTTTTCGAGTAGGCTGGAAAAATGAATGTCTTCGACGAAAAGCGGGCTGAGCTGGAGCAACACGAGTTCATGATGGGTGTGGAGCGCGGCAGGTTGGCTGTGGCGCTCGACCTGCTGACCGACTCGCTAATCCTGGTGGGCCAGCACGGGGTTTATTGTGCCTCAAGCCGCAACCCTTCGAAACCGGCGCTGGATCTGCAGGCTGTTCTAGGGGGTATGGAGGGGGCCAAGGCCCTGATCCAGTCTGTGATGGAAGTGTTACGCTCACAGCGTGAGGCGGAACGCGGGGCCTGACCGCCGGCATGCTGACAGCGCCCAGCGAGACCCAAAATACGGTATGCTGATAGAGCGCGCCCGTAGCTCAGCTGGATAGAGCGAACGCCTCCGGAGCGTTAGGTCGGGAGTTCGAATCTCTCCGGGCGCACCATAAAATCCCCCTTTGACCCATCTCAAGCCGGCGCAGTCCGGGCGCAGCGAGGGATTATGGTCGACGGGGAACACCTCCTACAACTGGATGATGACAAAGAGGACCCCGCTCGTGCGTGCAGGGAGATTCCGGACGCTCGCCCGAAAGGGGCAAAATACCTGGACCTGACTGTGTGGACCGCGCGCGCTGAGAAGTAGACACAAGGTAGAGCTGCACGGCTTCACGCAAAGGCACATGCGGCTGCACGCCGCTCCGGAAGAGCCTATATGGGCTTGGCCAATTAAACTGAAACTGGGCCGGGCAGACACTCACCTCGCGGCCAGACAAGGTTGAGATGCACTTCAATTTTCCTTTCACCATTGTCCAGACACTCTGGACGTTGACTTTTGCGGCACTTCTGGTTCTGTTGGTTGTCCTGCTGGGACGGGATCGGGCGCGGCGATTTCCGTGGTTCACGGCCAGCACAGCCCTGGTGGCGCTGCGCCTGCTTTCAAACCGGCTGCTTTATGGCCGGATGCCGCAGTTCACCCTGAGCGCAATCTTCATTACTCTCGCGGACATATCCACGGTGGCGGCGCTGCTGGTGGTGGTGGAGATGGCGCGACGCGCCTTTGGCCGGGCACGACGCAGTGTGTGGATAGCGGGGACTGTAGCGCTGGTGGCGTTAGGCGGCATCGTCCTAGCCACCTGGGGTCAATGGCCGGCGTGGAAATCGCTTGCCGTGGACACGCCAATCGCAGCGTTGGCGCTGCTGCAACTGTTGGCACAGAAGACCGGTCTGCTGGTGGATGTGTTGACTGTGGCGCTGGGCCTGCTGGTGGTGCTCTTTGGCCGCCGCTACGGCGCCGGATGGCGCACCCACACGCAACGGATTCTCATTGGCCTCTCCACCGCTTCTCTGAGCCAGTTGGCGGTGCAGGCGATCTGGGAGGTTATTACCAAGACAGCTGCGCCGCACTCCATGGCAGAGTATGAACGCGTGGTGGGCCTGCGGGAAAAACTGTTCAACTCAAACAGTGTGGTGTACCTTGCCGTGGTCATCTGGTGGATCGCCTGCTTGTGGATGGATGAAGTAGGCGCCGCGCCAGGAGAATCTGCAACGGCAAAAGAAGGGGTCCATGAAGCAGAGTCTCCGGTTGCGGAGCCGCCTGAGGATTCTGTGAAGTAGCGGCGAGAGATGCCAACAAGAAAATTTGGGCTTCAAAGAAAGGGGATGACTTCGCGTCATCCCCCTTTGTGTTTGCAGCCTTGCCGGCCGGGTCACACGGCGAAGTCAATGAATCCACGCTCGGGATCGGTGGAGACCAGCTTCACCGTCACGCGATCACCCACGTCGAGGCCCTTGGCTCCCGGCTTTCCCGCGTTCACAAGCATCCCTTCCACGTGCGGATCGAGGGTGCGGACAAAGGTGCCGTAATTGTTGACGCCGGTGACGATTGCGGGGAAGCTTTGGCCGATGCGGGGACGCAAGACCACCGCGGCGATGCGCTTTTGCATCTCGCGCTCCACCTTGCGAGCACCGTCTTCCATCAGCGTGCAGCGCAGCGCGATGGCGTTCAAATCACCCTCGGAGTAAGGCTGTGGACCGTGCGCCAGCCAGGCCTTGAGCAGGCGCTGCGTGACCATATCGGGAAAGCGCCGGTTGGGCGCGGTGGAATGAGTGTAATCCTGAACGGCCAAACCGAAATGGCCGGGCGAAATCTCGTTAGGCTTAACCAGGACGTACTCTCCGGGGCCCATGAGCTTGATGACGGTAAGGGAAAGATCGGGAAAATGGTCGGGGTCCTTCTGCTTCTGGGCCAGCAGGAAGTCATTCAGGGCCTTGGAGTCTGGCTGTGCGGGCAGCGTGGTGCCGAGGCCCGCGGCCACCTCCACGATGCGATCCCAGCGCTTGGGCGTGCGCACAATGCGACGAATGGACGCCACACAAGCATCTTCAAAGGTTTTCGCGATGACGCCGTTGGCTGCCACCATGAACTCCTCAATGAGCGAGGTGGCGCGGTTCTTCGGCTGGCGGGCGATATCGACCGCCTCGCCAGCCAGCATCACGGGCCGGGTCTCAATGGTTTCAAGATCGAGCGCGCCATGCTGGAAACGGCTATCCAGCATGCGATGGGCGGCTGCGTCTTGCAGTTTGAGCTGCTGTGCCAGATCGGTGCTGGCGGCTACCTTGGCGGGCGCCGGGCCAGTAGTCTCCAACCACGCACCCACGGCGTTATATGCCAATTGCGCACGATTGCGTACCAATGCTCGATAGGCTTTCCCGCCGGTCACGGTCCCGGCCTCATCCACCGCGTATTCGATGATCAGCGCAACCCGGTCTTCATTCTCGTTGAGCGAGGTGATGCCCTCGGAGAGCTCCGACGGAAGCATGGGGAAGACTTTCACTCCCGTGTACACCGAGGTGGTTTCGCTGCGGGCATGCTTATCGAGCACCGTGCCTGCGTGGACGCTCGCGTCCACGTCAGCCACGCCGATGAGCACGCGGATGCGGCCGTCAGGCAACTGCTCGGCCCATTCGATCTGGTCCAGATCTTTTGAGGTGTCGTTGTCGATGGAAGACCAGAGCAATCCACGGAGGTCCTGTGCACCGGGTGCAGCGGGAAGCTGAGGATGTGCTTGAATAGCGGCCAGCTCGGTATCGGCGCCTTGCGGGAAGTCAGGTTGGAAGCCGTGTTCGATCATGGCAGCATGAGCCGCCGCAACAAGATTGAAATGAAGAGGATGGCTGTTAGACATCAGAAAGAGGCTCCTTGAATACGAAGAGCCAGCCTACCATGCCGGGATACGGTCATGAGTAAACGCAAGAAGGGCAGCCTTGTCGGCTGCCCTTCAACTCATTCCATTGGTCGCGATTTATTGGATGCCCAGGTCGCTCAGCACCTTGGGCTTGGGCTCATCGACGGCCAGCAGATTGTGGCACGCCGCACAGTCCTGGGTGATGGCCGTGCCGTTCTTGGCTGCATGATCGCCGTCGTGGCAACGGAAGCAGCCGGGATAGCTCATGTGCCCGATGTGATTGGGATGGGTTCCCCAGGTAACTTTCATAAAGGGAAATACGTTTTGGCTGAAAAGGGTCACCAACTCGTCACCTGCGGACTTGACGAGCGCCGCCTTAGTGGCCATCACGTCGGGATGCTGGCTGCGATAGAAGTCCGCCAGTTGCTCGGGAATTTTCGCACGCGCCTCATCTTCACTGGCGTAATTGGCCTTGAGCAGTTCCAGTCCTTGTTTGTGGACCCAGGGCAGGTCTGGACTGATGGCGCCGTCGGCCATGGCCCGGTTGATGGCGTCCTCCGCCGTCACAAATGTGTGCGCAGCGCGGTTGTGGCAGTCGATGCAGTCCATCACTCGCCGCTCGCCCTGGGGTGGTCCGTTGGCTCCGGCTGCGGTGGCGAACACGGTCTGGGAACCATCGGCATTCTGCTTTTGCACCCAGGGGATGGTGGTTCGAGTAGAGTCGGTGGCAACGTACTCAATGTGGCCCAGGTGCACACCATGGATCCCGGTCAAATGAGAGAGTGAATCCTGTCCGCCAAGGTGCAGCACCACGACGGTCTGGGTTTCGGTGTTCTTTTCATCGTCGGCAAAGCTGGACTTGACGAGCAACTTTTCACCGACAAACCGGGCGGGCGTATGGCAACCCTCGCAGATGACGCGCGCGGGGCGGAGACTGGTCACCGGCGACGGGATGGGCGTGGGATAGCGATCGATGGAGACTTCAATAAGTTGCTTGGTGCCATTCACCTTGGCGGCGAAGTAAGACGACGCGCCGGAGCCGATGTGGCACTCCACGCAGTCCACGTGGGAGTGCGCAGAAATCTTGTAGGCCGTGTATTCAGGATGCATGACGTGACAGGACTGGCCGCAGAATTGTGGCGAGTCCATATAAGCAGCACCGCGATAACTGGCCATGGCAACGACCAGCAAATTCACGATGGTAGCCACCAAAACAATGTCGAGGCCGTGGCGAAAGATGCGGTCGTTGAGATCTATTTTGGGGAATTGCGCCGGAATCTGCCCGGCCTTCTGAAGCGCTCTGCGACGGATAAACACGCCCACCGGAATCAACAGCAATCCGGCGATGAACAGGGCCGGGAGCAGCAGGAAAAAGATGATCCCCAGATAGGGGTTGTCATTGGGCCGGCCGAAGATCTCCACCAGCCAATAGCCGATCATGGTTACGCCGGAAGCGCTGGTAATGGCGCCGCCGGCAAGACTTATGGGATTGTTGCCAAAGAACAGTGCCGGCCGTACCCAGCCTTCGCGGAATTTTTGGAACATTTGTCTGTTGCCCTCAAATTTCTGAGATAAATAGGCTACCGATTACTGCACTTTCAGGGCTGGCGGTTCACAAAGGCAGAGATTCCACGTTGGTTTGGACCGTAGCTCCCGCGACACCCGCGGACAATTCTTCATCCGCGGGGTGGAGCAGGCGCTAACCTGGGCTGAGTGACCTTGACCCTGGAAATGTTTGAAGCCGGGACGCACTATTTCAACGTACGGATATAGCTCACAACTTCGCTGATCTGAGTGTCGGTGAGCTTGCCCTTGAATGCGGGCATCTTCGCCTTGCCGTCAGTGGTGGACTTGATCATGTCGGCCGCGGAGAGCTTCTTCATGTCCGGATCAGAAAACGGCTTAACCTTCATCATCTTGGCTGTCGGTGTGTCCGCAGCGCCGTTGACACCGTGGCACATCTGACATTTTGCCTTGTAAGTCGCCTCGCCTGCGGATTGAGCGAAGCCCAAGGAACCGGCCAGACACACAGTCGCGGCCAGCACCACTAGAGAACGAGTTTTGTTTGTCATTGCAAGACTCCTCAAAAAAATACCCAGTCTTCACACCGGGGCCGCACTGAGCAGACGGCTTGCCTTCCACACCCAAGAACGGACAACCGAAAGAGGTCGTCCGGATTGCAGCGGAGTGAAACCAGTGAATCGCAGTCACGTGAATCCGGCGCGATTCCACAACGGACGGGGACCGCGCCGGGCTTTCCTCTTCCTAGTTCAGAAACGTGCGGAAGTAGGCTACCACGTCCTTGATCTGGGCGTCAGTCAGTTTGTCTTTATAAGGCTGCATCTTGCCCATGCCCTTGCTGACGGCGTCAACCATCTCGGCTTCGGAAAGCTTCTTCACGTCCGGATCGGAGATTGGCTTGACCTTCATCGCCTTACCTGCCGGCGCATCGGCAAGGCCCTTTGCGCCATGGCACATCAGGCACTTGGCCTTGTAATTCGCCTCACCCGCAGATTGAGCGAAGCCCAAGGAGCCAGCCAGGCATATTGTTGCGGCCAGCACCATCAGAGATCTAATTTTCGTGCTCATCTTTCAAACTCCTCAGTGATTTTCCCGGCCCCGGTGGGCGGGGCAATCGCTCCAGCAAACAGCTTTCTGAACAAAGACTGCGTGAATCCCTTTGAGCCGGTTGAGTGAATTCGCATTACCATGCGAAATCAGTGAAGGTGCAAAAAAGGTGGATCGGAACAGCTTCTTGTCCAATCCGCCCCAGTAGTTAAAAAGCGTACTTCACACTCAGCGTTACCACGTCGCCGTGGAAATCGCGAGCTGCAGGGCCTGGACCACCCTGCTCGGAGTAGCCGTGGTGAATCCAGTTGCCATGCCACGACCACTGCGGCGCAATGTTGATCTGGGCATCGGCAAAGGGCGACACAATCTTCGATTGCAGCGCACCCGACACCATAAGCGGATTGAGCATTTCAGCGGAGCCGTTGACATCATTGACCCGGACCCCACCGTTGAAGCGGAACATTTTCGATGGAGCATAGTTGACTGCCGCAGCGACAAACGTGTCCGGCGCATCATAGTACCCATTGCCCAGCAACAGGTTGCTGGTTGCGGTGGGATTGGCTGTGCTCGGCACGCAGGTACCGGCATTGATTGCCCCTGGAGGGAGCGGCGCGGTTGGCGTCACCGTGTAGATGTAGCACAGATCGGTCCGGGAGAAGACGTCATCGCGAGCCAGACTGAAGTCCAGGCTCAACGTCTCCATCGGATTGAACTGCGTGGCGAAGCTGAAGTCGCGGTTGTGCTCCTGGTGGTTGACCAGTGGATCGTCATTCTTGGCGCTGTAATCGTTACCGGAGACGGCGAAGTTGACCCACTTGGACGGTATGACTGTGAGGCGCGCACGCACGTGGTAAATCTTGTCCGGCGCCTCGCGGGTATAGGTGTTACTGGGTGTGGATGAATTGGCGTTCTTCGAATTCATCATGTCGTAGTTCACGTTGAGCCGGACGGCGTGGGACGGCTGCAAAACACCGCCCAACAAAAACCAGTTCTGGTGCCAAGTGAGGTCATCGGGACCGTAATCCGCGATTTCCCTGGAATTGATGCGCCAGCCGGCTGAGAGTTTGAACTGCGGAGTGACATTGACAACACCCAATACGGTGTTACCCAGGTTCTTCTGGTTCAGGTAAGTCAAGTTGGGAGTTGTGGTCGTGGGATTGGGCGTTATGCTGCTGACCGGCGTCAGCATACTCAAGTTCGGCGTGGTCGAACTGCCCCAGGTAGTAGTCACAACGCTGTTCGAGCCAGGAACGCGGAAGTCCCAGAAGCTTAAGGTATCGGAGACCGACAAGTACTTGTTAAGTTCGGCTTCAACGGCGTAGTCGGCATTCACGTTGACACGCTTGTTGTGAGCAAGGCGTCCGTCGCCGAGGCCACCGGTGTCGATCTCCTGGCGAGTAAACGTGCGAGCCAACAGCCCGGTAAAGGTCTCGTTGAAGTTGTTCACGTTGCTGACGCCGCCGCTGTAGTCAACGCGCCCGTTCATCGAGATACGGTTCCAGTAGTGCGAACTGAAGCGCAACTGTTCGGTAGGAAATGTAGTGCGAGTAGGCGCCACCTGGCTTTGCACGGATGACCCGCTGCAATATGGATTGGCAATGCCGTCTATGACTTCCAACGTCTTGTGTGCACCCGAGCCGCAGGTAGCTGTGGCCAGGGTATCGACTCCCAGCGAAACCGGCGTTCCATCGGTAAGCTGGAAGTTTGCGCCTGTCAATTGGAAAAACGAATCGCCCTTGTAGAAGACGTAGAACTGGTCATAGCTGAGGGTGGTCCGCTTGGCCAGCTTCACGTCCACGCCACCTAAATAGTTGTCTGAGCTGTTACGGAACCACTGCAACAGTTGGACGTCGCCGCCTTCGTGAACCGAAGTGTACGATGGGCCCTCGTGAGTGCCGTGATTGAAACCGGCACGGAAACTGATCACCGAGAGCGGCATCAGAGTGAGCAGTGTGTCTGTGTTGCGGCGGACGGTGTTGAACAGGTGTAGCGAATCGGGCTCGGGTACGAGGGCATTGGGGCCGAGCAGCGAGTTGGCCAGCAAGTTGTAGTCGAAGTAATTACGATCCCGCCGGAAGCTGCCCGCGAAGTCGTAGAACCGGCCCTTGGAAACCTTGAGGTAGGTGACATCGTATGGGTCGCCGCCGTAACCCACGCTGGAGGTGGAAAGAGTGTCAAAGAATGGTGTTTTGGATGTGTCCACCGAATGCATTTCAAGAGACTGGCCGATGATGCGCATTCCGGTACTCTGGTTCACCATGGTGGCCCACATGGCGTCACTGCCGTCTCTTTGGGTAATGCGGCCTCCCAACTCGACGGACTGATGAACCAGGTAGCCGCCCTTGATCTTTTCAGCCGGCTCGGCCGCGGGTTTCTTTTCTGAAACCTGTTTGGCGGGTTTGGCTGCATCCGGCTGGGCTTGCGCAAAGCCGGTAACCGCTCCGCTTGTGGCCAAAAAGGCCGCGAGGGTAAGGGTGCATAACCGGGAAAAGCTGATCCCGGCCAGCGACCCACCCAGACATTTCCGGTTTTCTGTCTGTTTTGTCATCGCTCGCCCCTACTCAGTGGAATTGAAGAAAACTGCGCTGGTGTTGGAACCATGAATGCTCGTATGGCAAATGGTGCACGACTGATATTGCGCCGCCTGATTGTGCGCCGGTCCGATGGGTAAACCTGTGGTGAAATTAGGCGACGGGGAGTGGCACTGCAGGCAAATCGTGTTCACGTTGGCACGATTCAGCAAACGAGGATTCGGGCCGCCGTGCGGGGTATGACACGCGGTGCAGCCTTCTGTCTTGACCACGTCGTGCTCATACACAAACGGTCCGGCGGTTTCGGTATGGCATTTGGTGCAAACCATATCCTGCTGCGCGGATGATTTGAGGGCCTTGCTGCCGAAAGTGCCATGTGGATTGTGGCAGTCAGTGCATTGCATCAAACCCTCTTCCACCTTGTGATGGAAGGGCATGGAGAACTGCGGCTTGATGTCGGTGTGGCACTGGAAACAAAGTTGAGGCTCGGCAGCCTTGAGCAGATGCTCCTTGTCCCCGCCGGCGTGGATGCTGTGGCAACCGATGCAGCTCACGTTGCCTTCGCCGTGGGCCGAGCGCTCAAAGTTCGCATGCTGGCCCTGGTGACAACCCAGGCATTTCTCGTCGACCTGTTTGGCGGTAGCTTCAGCGGGGTTAAATATCTTGGATTTATCGCCGCCGCCCTCAACGTGGGCTTTGCCGGCACCGTGGCAGCCCTCGCAGGTAACTCCAGACTTGCCATGCATCTCTGCCAGCCGAGCATGCGGATTATCAGTAAAACCCTTGGCAACCTCTGCGTGGCAGGTAGCGCAGGTCTCTGCCCCCACAAAGTCTCCTGGAGTAGGTGTCGTTGCCTGGGTCGCTGCTGCTTTGGCTTCCTTTGGAGGAGCGGCTACGGCTGCAGCGCAAGCGAGGCATGCGCCCACCAATAAGAGGAAACAAACACGCAGTCCCGGTCTTGCGCCCGGGGCCGCACCAAAGAGCGATCTTGCGACTGGCCTATTTCTATGCATCAAGTGTCACCTCAATTGCACTTCAACTGCTCTCGTTGCGACCTTCGAAACCAGATTTAACTGACCAGAACCCAGCAGTGTCGCATAACGCCTTTAAAAGATGACAGATACAGCTACCTGGATTCTGTGCTTTCTGGCTCGGAGACGCTCTTTGTGCGGAGCATCACCTCACGGGCTGCATGCTACTTTTCTCCCTTGCCGAATGACGGTGACGCTCGTCACATATTGAAAAATGGCCGACTACTAGCCGCGACTGCGCTGCTCCTAGTAATCAAGGCTTACCGTAGCTCAATCTTCGCTTGCGTATTGGTGCGACCGATCACTTTTGCGTGCACGTGGTCACCGTTCATATGGAGCATGGGGAATGCAAAGAACACCCGCTGCTTTAATGCATCACCAATACCCTGGAACGAATGAGCAAAATTGACCACCTTACCCAAATACCGGGTTCCCGCGACGTGAAAGCATGTGATCCAGCGGCAGTTGCAGGGCCACTGTCCGATGCCTTCACAAGTTTAGCAGTCCGCAATAAGGGCGAAAGATGATCGTGTGTTCCAGTCCAGAAAACTGGGGCTTGCAGGAACTTCGGGCCAAAAGAGACGTGAGGCCCATCACATCCACAGGCTGCGACGCCGGGGGAAACTTTGATGAGGCGAAAGTCTCTTTCCCGGAGACCGAAATGTTAAGTCCTCAAAGTCAGCCCTTGCGGGATGGCAGCAGAGGTCGAGAGTGTTTCGATGTTTTCAAGCGGGGCAAGACTATGGCGAGCTTTGAAATTCCGGCAGGAGTACAGAGACGACAAAGACATTTGGCCCGCCAAGCGCCTGTAGGTTGTGCCGCTTGCGCCAACCGTCGGCCGGGGTGGTTTTGCTCCCTGGGAAGCGCCGTACTCGCTGACCTTGAACTGGCAACCAGCACCATTTCCCTGCCCGCCCAGGCTTCGCTGTTTGTTCAGGGCGGGGATGCCCGCTGTCTTTACCTGATCTGCGGCGGATACTTGAAGCTAACTGCCGGCCGCGCCCAGGATCGCCAGATGATTGTCCGGGTTGCTGGTCCTGGCTCCATGCTGGGGCTGTACGCAGTCCTCTCACATGGGGTCTACGAAGTTTCTGCCGAGTCGCTTACCCCTGCCCAGCTTCGTCCGGTAGAACGAGAACGCTTCCTCACTTTCCTGCGGAGCCACAAAGAAGCGCAAATGCGCGCGGTTCAGTGCATTTGCCAGGAGTACCGCTTCGCATTGCAGGATGCTTGCCGCATCGCCTTGGCCGAGACTGTAGCTGCCCGGCTGGGCCGGCTGCTGCTTGAGTTGGCTCATCAAATCGGTGAACACCTGAATGGCGGCGGCTTCCGCTTTCCGTTGCTGCTGACCCACGAAGAGATGGCCTCGATGGCCTGCACTACGCGCGAGACCGTTACGCGCACTTTGGGCCAATTTCGCAAAGATGGTTGGATATCGATCGACGATTCACTTATCACCCTGCACGAGCCAGAGCGCCTGCAGACCCTGCTCTAAACCCGGGGTCCTTGTTCCCGTTTATTCATGCTCTCAATAGGCTTCCATGGGAAGTCAAAGAGATATCATCGAGTGTGGGAGTTTGTGTGCGTATGACTCGTTTTCTGGCTTGTTTTTCTGTCTTGCTGCTTTGCTCGGTTGCAGTTGGGCAGACTCCGGCGGCGGCGACTACCCAGTCGCCTGCCACCACTGCCGAATCCCCTGAGGTCAGCGAGTTCCAAAAGATTGAGGATACCTGGTCCAGCGCTGTGAATCAGCGCGATCAATACAGCCTGGAGCTCGTGCTGTCGCCCTTGTTTGTGGATGTTGCAGCCACGGGCGACATCACCACCCGTAACCAGCAAGTGGCAAACCTCATTACGGGAGAAGACAAAACCATGCATCTGGCCCAGCGCGTGATCACTGTCCGCATGTTGGGCGACATTGCGGTGGCCAACGGCACCTATGTGCTGCACCATAAAGTCAATTCGGCCCAGTTGGACGAGAAGGGCGTCTTCACGCACGTTTTCGAACGGGTGCGGGGCGGGTGGCTGTGCATCAACTCGCAACGTACGGTGCTACGCGAGGATTCGAACGCCAAGACGAAGAGGCAGTCCAACGCCGAGATGCCCTTCCATATCCCCCTGTTCACCAGGAGCGACAAGTAGGATCAGTAGCCAGCGGGCACATTGCCTGTGGATGCCAGTTTGCCGGCGCGTTGCGCAGCCTGCACCCGGATGGACACGTGTACCAGGCCGACTGCAGCCGGCGTAACGCCTGGGATGCGGCTGGCCTGGCCGATGGTGCCGGGACGCACCCGGTTCAAGGTCTCGCGCATCTCCCGCGAGAGGCCACTGATGGTTCCGTACTCGATCCACTCAGGAATGGCAACGGCCTCGGCAGCCTTGAGCTTTTCGATGGACTTCTTCTGCTGTTCAAGGTAGCCGGCGAACTTGATCTCCGTCTCGACGGCTCGCGCTTCGTTCCGGAGGACCGAGGGAAGCGGGTGGCCAGTGGCGACCGCGGCGGCCATTTCCTCCAGTTGCGGTTCGGCGGCCAGCGATTCGCGCAGGGCGCCGAGCACCGGCTCAATGGTTACTTCAGGCCTCTTGAGCAGTTGCGCCCACGTAAGGCCGGCGGTCGCGGTCAGCTTGGCGAAACCCGCGCCGGCCAGCCGCTCCGTGTCTACCTTGCCACCGGTCAGCAGGCTCTTGAGGGCGGCCAGGCGGCCCTGCTTCTGTTCGTATTCCGCCCAGGTTTGGTCGCCAATGAGTCCCAGGCGGCGGCCGTGCGGAGTCAGGCGGCGATCGGCGTTGTCAATGCGCAGGTGCAACCGGAATTCAGCGCGCGAGGTAAACATCCGATACGGCTCGTTGGTACCCTTTGAGATCAGGTCGTCGATCAGGATGCCGGTGTAGCCTTCGGTGCGATCCATGGTGAATGGTGGCTCATTCTTGAGCCACAGCGCCGCATTGATGCCGGCCATGATGCCCTGGCACGCGGCCTCTTCGTAACCGCTGGTGCCGTTGATCTGGCCGGCGAGATAGAGACCCTCCATGCTCTTGACGCGCAAGGTGCGGTCGAGTTCAGTGGCATCCACGCTGTCGTATTCAATGGCATAGCCGGGGCGCAGCATTTCCGCCTCTTCAAGGCCGGGAATGGACCGAACGATTTGCCATTGCACCTCCATGGGCAACGATGTGGACATCCCATTGACGTAAATCTCGTGAGTGTTCAGGCCCTCCGGTTCCAGAAAAAACTGATGCTGCGTCTTGTCAGGAAACTTGACGATCTTGTCTTCGATGGAGGGGCAATAGCGCGGGCCAATGCCCCCGATTTGGCCGGAATACATTGCCGACCGGTGAACGTTTTCGCGAATGATGCGCAGCGTCTCCGGCGTAGTAAAGGCGATGTGGCAGCAGACCTGCGGCTGCACAATCTTCCTGGTGCGAAAGCTGAATGGCGTGGGATCGGCGTCGCCCGGCTGCTCCTCAAAAGCCGCCCAGCGGATGGTGCGGCCATCAAGGCGCGGCGGAGTCCCGGTTTTGAGCCGGCAGGTGCGCAGCCCCAACGCCCGAAGCGCTTCGCCGAGCAGCACGCTGGCCGGCTCGCCGCTGCGCCCGGCGGGATAGCGCTCTTCTCCACAATGGATGAGACCGTTAAGAAAAGTCCCAGTAGTAATGACTGTGGCCCCTGCCAGCAGGTTGCGGCCGTCGCGGAGCTTGAGGCCGAGCACGCGGCGGCGGGGGCGGATGGGGCGAGGCAGTTCAGCTGTATCCCAAGTCTCAGATTCGAGACCAGGGGCACCCATTCCATTTGAGGAGCGCGTTTCCTCTTCGATTACAAGGTTGACCACTTCGGCTTGGCGGATGTGCAGACCCGGCTGGCTTTCCAGCACTTCGCGCATCTTCGCCCGGTAGAGTTGTTTGTCGCACTGTGCCCGAGGACTCCACACGGCCGGGCCGCGCGAGGTGTTGAGCAGGCGAAACTGAATGCCTACCGCGTCTGCCACCTCTCCCATGATTCCGCCCAGGGCGTCCACCTCACGGACCAGGTGGCCCTTGGCCACGCCGCCAACTGCCGGGTTGCAGCTCATCTGCGCAATCAGGTCGAGATTCATAGTGATGAGCGCGGTCTTCAGCCCCATGCGCGCAGCCGCCATCGCCGCTTCGCATCCAGCGTGACCGGCGCCAACCACGGCAACATCGTATTGTTCGGTAAAGGCCATCCGTTCCTATTCTACGGGTACGAAAACTTGGCCGAGGCCAGCCCCCCGGGCCGAAGCCCGAACAGTTCCATCGGACAATGTTAGGATGCACACAAAGCAAGCCATTCCACCTTTCCCCAAGGAGGGCCTGCCCCATGAGTGCAACGGGTTTCGAGTGGGAACGGCAACCGGAGGCCGGCGAAGGCGCCGCCAATCCTCGCGGAGAGGACTGGCAACCTGCGCAATCGGCTGAAGAGCTGAAAGAAGAGAGCCGCAAGATTCGCCGACTGCAGATGGTGGTGAACATGGTGATGCAGGTCATCTGGCAGGACGCTAACCTGACGGTGGATGAGGCTGCGGCAATGGTGGCCGACACGCGCCGCGCGGCGTTGGCCATGTTCCCAGACAAGGAACTGGCTTTTGACCTCATTTACTGGCCCCGGCTGCAGCGGCTGATGCGCGAGCGCTACCGGATGCAATAAAAGACAGGGATCACTGGTCGGAGATCGGATTCCTGCCTTGCGAAGCGCCATTTGATTTGAGCCGGTGAACCCCGGGGCGGTCACTTGTTTTCGTTGCCGACCAGGCGAAACGTGATGGTGCCCCAGAAGAGGCGCGCGCGCATTTGTACCGGGAGGTGGCGCTCGTCATCGGTATACCAAATCCAGATATTGCCGCGATTCTTTACCACACCCGCATCGGCTGTGGGCTGCACGCGCACGGTCTTGAAGGTGCCCAGCGGGGTCTTAATCTCCTCGCGCCCTTCCACCTTCATGGTTACGGGCACGTTATGCATAGCATCGACTACCGGGATTATGAAGCTGTGCCCTACGGTCATGGGCTGCGACGCAGAATAGAAAACGCCGGTCAGCAGATCGGTCATGCAACCCGGTACTGGCGACTCCACATGTTTGGTTTGCCCGGTAACGAGATTCTTCTCATCCAGAAGGGACTTGAACTGACCATAGTCAATCCTGAGCATGGAGTTTATCTGGCGGCGACCTTCTACCGTTTGCTTGTCGAACTCATAGGTGCAGCCTTTGGCGCGATCAAAGTTGGCCTGGAAGTGATCGCTCACGTGAAAGAGAAGGTTGATGGCGCCTATGGTGTCTGCACTTGCGGTAATGCGTTCACGGTCGCCTGCGGCCTCGAAGCGTATTACGGCGGTTCCTGCGGGAAAGACACGCCAATCTACGGAGTAGGTAAGGGTCTGTCTTTGTGGAAAACTGAAGCCGGGGGCGGGTGGAGCAAGCTGAGGAACTTGCTGGCTATGCACCGCTGTGGCAAGAGCGAGGGCGCAGAAGATCGTCAGTAACGTCGTGCGCATCTTCACTTTCTGGCCTTGCTCCTTGGAAGATTGGCTATTGCTGTACAGAATTCGCTCACCGGGGCCCATGCAGAAGCGCGCTCAAAACCGGCCGTAGACAGATCAAACTGAAATAAAGCAACGCAACCCCTATAGCTGCATTGTACTCGCGGTGCCTGAGGTAAAGAGCGAAGGAGAAGCAGCCGGGCGTGGCGGGGATTCTCTGCCCGCCGGCCAGCGATCCGCTCTCGGCATGAGGCTCGCGGGCAGCCGTGAGGCGCGGGATCAATCGGGGCACGCGTCGGCAATAGACATCGAATTCTGGAAAGGTGGTGCGCAAAAAGCGCTCCTCAGAAGCGATCACGGGAATATAGATCACCAGGAACCCGACAGCGAGTACCAGAGCCACAGGCCAACTGAGCAACGCCAGGGCAAAACCGGAAGCGATGAGGGCCGAGCCGAGGTAAAGGGGGTTGCGGGTGTGTGCGTAGGGACCGGTCTGGGTAAGCTCGCGGTTCTTCTTCACATAGCCGGCGGCATAGCCCCGCAGCCACAGGCCCGGCACAACGAGCAACAGGCTCCAGGCCACTGCAGCAGGCTGGGGTGCACGACGCCACAGCTCGAACAAGTAAAGCAATGCGGTGAGAAATCCAAGGGGCACACGGATGCGGCGGGCTACGCGCTGCCAGCGGGCGATCCAGTCCTGTTGCCTCGAATCACCGGGCTGGGTCATGAAGCGGTCTCCTCGGCCAGAAGTTCGCTGGCGGCCTGCAACACCTCTTCTGGCGTAATTGTCAGCAATCCGGCCTCCGGGGATTCGTAGCGAGTGTGGTCTCGGCGGCTCTCCGGACTGCGCAGCACCTTGAAGCAAGTGCCGAAAGGGCCGTTGCGACTGGGGTCGGTGGGGCCGTAAATGCCCACAACCGGCCGCCCCAGGGCACAGGCCAGATGCAGTGGGCCAGTGTCGCCGGCAATGGCCAGCGTAATTCTGCGGGTGAGCGCAATCAACTGGTCCAGGTTGCCGATGAGCGGCGTGACCGCGTCGTCCGTTTCTGCGCGAATCACGTCAACGAGTGGTTCCTCGCCGGGGCCTGTGTTGACCAGTACGCGAAACCCTCGATCAATGAGTCCGCGGGCAACAGCGCCGTAGCGCTCCGCCGGCCAACGTTTAGCTCCCCAGCCCGCGCCGGGGTTGATAAGCACGGCCGGCTGATTCGCAAAGCAGAGCATGAATTCGTCGGCCCAGACCTCAGCGACAGGATTCACAGGCAGCCATGGCCGGACTGGCTCGAGCTGATCCCCGGCCACCGACGAGGCCATTTCCAGGTCCTGCTCGATGACATGTGCGCCAAAGGTTGCTACGCGCTCGGTAAACAGCCAGCTCGCTGCCTGCTCCCGCGGGCGGGCCTCGCCGATCAGTCTTTGGCAACCTGTCATTCGGGCCACTACGGCAGAACGTATGGCTCCCTGCAGATCCAGCACCGCATCATACGCTTCTGCCCGAAGAGACTTGCGCAGGGCGTTGATTTCATGCAGAGTCTTGCGACTTAGCGGGCTGCGCCCCCAGTCCTTTGTGGGCGCCGGGTGGAGCAGGTCGACCAGCGGCTGGGCGGGCGTGGGTTGCGAAGCATCGCGCCCTGAGCTGCCTGGAGCGGATAGTAGCGCCCTCCACCTGGGTTCGACCACCCAGTCGATGCGCCAGCTCGGATGAGCCATGCGCAGGGCTGTAACCGCTGGCAGCGCGTGGAGAATGTCGCCCATGGCGCCAAGGCGGACCACAAGCAAACGAAACTTGGACTGCGTGTGCAAACTCTGATTTTCTCACAGGGATAGGCGCATTGGGGCGCGGCCCAAGTGGGCGGTAAGCCAGTCGATGGCAGCCGACTCCTCCTCGATTTCAATGCGAAGACCAGCAGTGAGGAGAGGAAGGGACCCTGAAAAGACTGATGCGAGATTACCCAATCGGGCGGAGTCCTTCTCCGTAGTGAGGATGGAGGTGGCGCCGGCCTTGCGTGCCGCAGCCAACAGCCGTTCGAGGTCCGCGGTGGTGTAAGGGTGGTGGTCAGGGAATGCGATGCGGGCGGCAAGCCGCAGACCCGCCGATTCGAGTCCTTGAAAAAACTGTCCGGGGCGGCCGATCCCGCAAAAGGCAGCTATGGGACCGCCGACAGCGGGAACATCGACGGAGCGATGTAACCGCCAGATAGGACCTTGCCAGCAGCGGGCGCGGAGCTCTGATTGCAGTTCAGATTCGTTTGCGGGAATGGCAATCACGTTGGCCCGATGCAGCGCCCGGAGCGGCTCGCGGAGGTTGCCCCCTGGGAGTAAACTGTCTCGCCAGTCGGACAGGTTCAGGAGCAGAATATCCACGTCCCGGGCGAGCTGACGATGCTGAAATCCGTCGTCGAGGAGATGAATGGTGGGTGAGTCAGACGCACCTTGGGCAAGAACATCGGCCTCCGCGAGCAATCCAGCGTCGTAGCGTTTCGGAGCGACGTAAACCGGCACGCACGTCTGCCGCGCAATCAGGAGCGGCTCGTCGCCAAACTCGGCCGCGGTTCCATCGGGGCGGACGCAGGTGGGCAAACGGCTTTGGCGTCCGTAGCCGCGCGAAAGCACGTCCACATGGAATCCCTTGCCTAGGAGAAGCTTGGCCAGCGCGATGGTGAGGGGTGTTTTGCCTGCACCCCCGGCAGAGAGGTTACCGATGCTGACAACTGGATAGCGCAAGCGGCGCACTGGCTCGAGGCCCGAGCGTAGCTGTAACTCCCGCAAAGCCAGAGCCAGTCGATAGAGAGGAACCAGCGGCCGGAGAATGGGACGTGCTGACGATGCCTGGCTCATGCGGGCCGCTTCGCGTCGACTGCCTGTTGGTCCGCTTCGGCCGATTCCAATTCAGGTGGCAGCAGCTCTTGAATGGCCTTCACGCACCGGTTTGTGGCCCCGGCCTGCTGTTGGAAGACCTGCAGGGCCCGTTCGCCCATGGCCTCGGCGGCGACGGGGTCAAGGAGCAGGTCAATCAGAACCCGGGCAAGCTCCTCTTTGGGAGCGATGCGAAGCGCCTGAAAGGCGCGCAAGTCCTCGGTGATGGCGCGAAAGTTGGGATAGTAGGGGCCGACGACGATGGGGACAGCAAACTGGGCGGGTTCCAGCGGGTTATGCCCCCAGCCGGGGTCGAGACTGCCACCCACAAATGCAACGGCGGCCAGCGAGTAGACGGAGGCCAGTTCGCCGATAGTGTCAAGTAGTACAACCTGGCCGGGATTGAGCGGATGGAGTGTAATGACCGAGTCCGAAGGAAGCTGCGGCTGCCAGTCGGACCGGCGGACCCAGGCAACGCCGGACCTGTCGAGGAGCGCGGATACGGCGGCGAAGCGCTCGGGGTGACGGGGAGCCAGGACCATCACCAGTCGCGGATCTGCCTGAAGCAGGCGCGGCCAAGCTGCCAGCAACTCGGCTTCTTCACCCTCCAACGTGCTGCCTGCAACTACGAAGCGCAGACCGGGAGCCAACGCCTGGAGCAGACGCGTGGCTTCAGCCTGCTGGGCCGCACGCACATCAAACTTCAGGTTGCCGGAGACGGTGACTCTTTGCGGCTGACACCCGATGGCCCGCAGACGTTCCGCGTCAACGTCGGTCTGCGCCATCACCCGGCTCAAACGCCCAAGAATGGGGCGCCACAACCTGCGCATCCGCTGGTAGCGCGGCCAGGATCGATCGGAGATGCGCGCATTGACCACAGCCACGGGAATTGCCCGACGGAAGCAGCCATGGAGCAGGTTGGGCCAAAACTCTGTCTCGGCCAGGATCAGCAGTCGCGGCTCCAGGGCATTGAGATAAGCTTGTACAGCCCAAGGCAGATCCAGTGGGCAATAGAAGACGCGGTCGGCTCCAAAGCGCTGGCGGGCGAGTTCTTGCCCGGTGCGGGTAGTGGTGGAAATCAGGACGCGGTATCCGGAGAAGGCGCGATCCAACTCGCCCACCAGCCGGATGACCGTCAAGACCTCGCCCACCGATACGGCATGAATCCAAATTACAGGCCGGGTACCCCTTCGTAACCGCGACGGGACGCGGCCCAGGCGTTCAGCCAGCCCCTCGCGGTATTTAAGGGTGGTCGCCAAGCGCCACAGCCACCAAGGGGCACCGGCCACCAAAACCACCAGAAGCGCCAGGTTGTAGAAAAGCAGAATCATGCGTAACGGAACTTCCGCATCCGCTGTCTAACCCTCAAATGATACAGTCGAGCACGATGAGGGTTCTCAGGGTTCTTCCGCTGGCTGTTCTGTGGCTGGTACTGCCGGCGGTGGCCAGCGATCATAAACCGCCGCCAGTGCAGGCGGCGACGTCGTTTGCCGCCGTTGAAGTGCACGAAAAGGAGAAGGTGGCAATCGCCGCCGAGCCCTACGATACCAAGGAGAAAGAATCGATCTTTCGCGTGGACTATCTGAGCCACGGGGTGATGCCGGTGCGGCTGATCGTGACCAATAACGGCGACCGGCCCATCTCGCTGCGCGATGCGCGGATTCTCTTCCAGACCGCGGCGGGCGACCGCATTCAGGCTGCCGAGCCTGAAGACGTTGAGCGGCTGATGACGCGCAAGGAGCGCGAAGGCAAGAAGATTCCGATGCCGGGGCCAATTCCGAACATCAAGATGAAACCCAAGGCCAGCAATAAGGATATCGAGGCGGACTTTGACCAGTTTGAATACGGAGCACTGGCCGTGGAGGCGCACACAACCCGCGCTGGCTTTCTGTTCTACGACGTCTCAGAGCTGGACCACCCGCTAAGTGGCGCCAAGCTGCACCTGCACAAGCTGCGCGACGCCGACGGCAACGAACTCTTCTTCTTCGAGATACCCTTCGACAAATATCTTCAGTCCAAGTCAAGCCAGATGAAATGAGAGCGGCGCAGCGCTACTCGTAGTAGGTTGCCGTGGTGGTGTCGGTCTCCCAGATGGTGCAATCCTTGACGCGCACACGGCCCTGGGTCATCCCTTCAAGCTGCCCATTGGTCTGGTCGTAAAAATATTTGGCGATGTTTTCGGCGGAGGGGTTCAACTCAATGAATGGGTCAATGTCGTTGAGCATCTGGTGGTCGATGCGGTCGATCACCGGGCGCAGGACCTGCTTGAGCAACTTGAAATCGAGCAGCAGGCCGGTGGAGTCGAGCGCCGCCCCGGCAAGGGTCACGCGCACCTTGTAGTTGTGCCCGTGCGGATTCTCGCACTTGCCCTGGTAGTTGCGAAGGTAGTGCCCGGAGGAGAAATCGGCCTCTACGGTAACTTCATACATTGGCGTTTGCCCGATCCTGTGCGGGGTAGAATTCCTGATCTGATTCTAGTTCTTCTCACCCCGGTTCTTACGCCGGGCGGCCTGCCGGGCTTCTTCGCTGCGCCGGTCAACCTGCTCGAAGAGATGGCTCATGACCCCGACGAGAGCTGAAGCGAGTCCCGCCAGCAGCAACAACAGCGCCACGGTACGCCAGAGCGATGCGTTGGCGGGCAGTCCAGGCTGGAAGCTCGAGGGCACCATCGCCATGGCCGCCGAGATCAACGCAAAGAGCCCGAGTGTGGCAGCCAGAATGTAGAAGTTGCGCGACATATCTGTGAGGAGCGAAAAGGATGCACTCGCTCTGCTCGGATTCTACGGCGCTCCGGCGCTGTCGGAAAGGCGCGCAGCGTCGATGAGTGTGACTCCGGCTTGCGCGAACTGCGCTTCGACCTTCGCGACGGAGCCATCGAGGTCGATGACCCGGCAGGCGTCGCGGATCACAATGGCCGGCAGACCCAGGCGGCGCGCGTCGAGGGCCGAGTATGCGACGCAGTAGTCGTAGGCAACACCGGCGAGGAAGACGCGGGTCAGGGCGCGTTCTTTAAGGTAGCCGGCGAGGCCGGTGGAAGTCGCGTGGTCATTCTCAAAGAATGCGGAGTAGGAATCGATCTGGGGACGAAAGCCTTTGCGCAGGATCAGCTCGGCCTGCGGGAGTTGGAGGTCAGGGTGAAACTCTGCACCTTTAGTGCCTTGAATGCAATGGTCCGGCCACAAGGTCTGGAGACCGTAGCTGAGTTCGATCTGCTCGAACGGGCGCTTGCCGGGATGACTGCTGGCAAAGGAAGTATGCGCCACGGGATGCCAATCCTGGGTGAGGACGATATGTGCGAACCTGGGCGCGACTCTGTGGATCGCCTCGATGACCGAGTCTCCGTCGGCAACCGCGAGTTGGCCGCCGGGACAGAAATCGTTCTGCACGTCGACGACAAGAAGAACGTCTTGAGATGTAATCTCCACCGCTACCACTTTCTCAGATGATGCTGTTTCAAGGGTCGCTTTCGGCCAATTTGATGAGAAAAGGCTCGATTCGGGCCCAAAAAGAGGCGATTTTCAGGGGGTTTCTGTTTACCACTAAGATAACAGGTCCCTTTCTGGCCTGTTTCGTATATTGTTTATTACACACGTCTTACCTGCACATCCGGCCGGATTTCGTCGCCCCCTGCGGGCCTTTTTGGGGGGAGGGGGGTGGGGGTCTGGGTGGGGTACAGACCGGTCACATCTCCGACTGCTCATTCCCTCATTTCGATTGTGCGACCTCAGTGGGTTATTTTCTGCAAATCGACTTGGAAGGGTGGGTGAGCGGATGGGTGCACCTTTTCTGTGGCCAGGTCAAAGGACACCCGGCGCGTTCAGTGAGTGGGCTGGCGGTGGTGTACCCGTTGATTCGCGCTAATAGTAATCGTTGGCGAAAAGGGCGTATTTCGGGGCCGGTCAGGATTCTATACCCGGCGTGTTGAGGTCGGTGGCCTCCCCGGTCCCCAAGTGCGAGGGTGCGAGGGTGACCGGGGGCACCCTCAGTTGTGGTTCGGAAGGTATGCCGAGACCGGGGCCGCCCGCCCACTTGATTTCCGCCGCATGGGCGTTTTCGGGATTACCTGAATCCGAGTGGCCAACCGCTCTGGTAACATCGCCTTCACATACAGATTTATGGCTACCGCGACATCAGCGCCGACGCTTTCTAACACCGACCTGATGACCCGCGGGTACTTCCCAGATCACGTTATTCCGCCGATCAATTCTCTTTCGATATCTCCTGCCATACCTGACATCCTTGCGTTCGTAACGCCCAAAGCTACAGAGACCATTCAGAAAAATGGGGCGGGTGTCCATCGAAGTCGTCCGGTGGCCCATTCGATTCCAAAAAGAAAACACCTCAGGAGAACACTATCGATTCCAAATCCGTTGATTCAAAGTGTTCTCTCAGAGGAGATTGCATCTGCTTGGTCTGTTTTGAGCACTTTCTGCGCTCAGTCTCAATTGTCGCTCAGTACGCCAAAGCTCAGTGCTGTACGTGCTGTGGAAGCAACTCACTCGCTGAATGAACAGCCAGCCTTTAGAGCTCAGCGTTCGGTGGGGGCGCGATATCTTCTCAAAACTGACATCGCGCGGTATTATCCCTCAATCTATACACACAGCGTCCCTTGGGCACTTCATACGAAGCAGCAGGCGCGAGCTGACAAGAAATTCAACCTGCTTGGGAATCGGATTGATCTTTGGATGCGGGAGTGCCAGGATAAACAAACCGGTGGGATACCTGTCGGGCCAGATACGTCTTTTATTGTCAGCGAAGTAATCGGAACGGCAATGGACCGCGAATTGATATCAAAATTACCTTCAACTCGCGGCACCAGATCGATCGACGATTACTTTCTTTATTTCTCGACCATCTCGGAGGCCGAGCGATGTATAGCGACCCTAAATGAGGTCGGACGAGAATTTGAACTCGACATTAACGAATCTAAAACTGAGATAGTCTTGCTGCCAGACTCATTGGAGCCCAGATGGAAGAGTGAGCTTCGAATGCTTGAGGTCAGGGATGCAGCTGCAGTCCAGTCATTCGACCTGTTGACACTATTCGATAGAGCTTTTGAATTCTCCAAGCAGTTTCCTTCAGATAGCGTTCTCACCTACGCAGCTAAGAAGATACTTGGAGCCAATATCGCCGGCGAAAATTGGACTCTTTGCCAAGCGCTTCTCCTAAAAGCGGCTCTCGCCGAACCCACAATGTTGTCAATTGTCGGTCAGATCTATACGAAATTTGTGGCATTCCATACCGACAGTACCGATTTGACTACCTTGATTCACAGTATTTGCGCATATCACGCACCGCTTCAACAAGGAAACGAGGTTTCATGGGCTTTGTGGCTCGCCAAGGAAATGGGCGTACCCATTTCCAAGCCGGTCGCTGATATGGTGGCCAGACTTGACGATGACTTGGTTGCGCTTGTCGCGCTGGATCTGCATGAGCATGGATTGTTCGACGCAGCAGGATTTGCCAAATGGCACTCTCACATGCGGTCTGCGGAGCTTTACGAAGATCATTGGCTTTTGGCTTACGAGGCGTTTGAGCATGGGTGGTTGAGTTCCCTCGGCAATAACGACTACATAGCCAACGACGAGTTCTTCTCAATTCTCCGGCAACATGGAGTCCGCTTTTACGGGGGCGCTGTTGCGCCCACTGTGAGCTTCTTTGAGTATTAGCCTTCCGCAAACGACGATTAGTAACGCAAGGTCGGCTAGTGTTCCGGAATCTGACTGACGATACGTCACTGCGTTTAAAGAACACTGCGGCGTTTTCCGGTACTTATCGGAGGAATCTCGCGGCTCCGCCGGCGCTACCGAGTACCGCACAGCGGTTTAGTCCAATGTCCTTTTATCAGATATAGTAGTGGGGCTGGCGGTGATTGTTCGCTGCCGGCCGTGTCAAGATCGGAACAAGTCGGGTTGAGGGCGCTGGCGGCGATACAGCCGAACCAGAGTCGATGTATCCCGAAAACGAAGAACTCATGAGCAGCGTCTGGCTGTAATCAATTCTCATAACTCCGGGTTGCGGAATTGGGCACGGACGATCAAATCTGGAGGCAGGAAACAATGGTCACTATTCCCAAGCACGTTCAAGATTTTTTACCAGGTAAACTGGCATGGGTGGCAACCGCTTCCCGCGATGGTATGCCCAATGTCACTCCCAAAGGTTCTCTTAAGTTGTTGGACGAGCAGCACGTCCTCTTCGCCGACCTGTTCTCGCTGAAGACCGGCAGGAATCTACTAGAGAACAAGAATGTTGCTGTCACCGTGGTGGACCCGGGAACGGGCAAGGGATACCAGATCAAGGGAACAGCAGAGATCATAGATTCCGGCGCGCTCTTCGAAGAGACGAGCAAGCAAATGAAAGCGGTTCCAAAGGCTCTTCCACCGGTGCATCACGTTGTGGCCATCACAGTCGAAGCTGTTTTCGACCAGTCGGTAGGCCCTGACGCCGGCAAGCAGATCGCCTGAATCAATTCGCTTTCGACAAATTGGTTCATATTGTCGAGAGTTGAACAGAACTGTCAGTCAAACTTGGCAGTTTTCAGGGGCCTAAAGGCCCCTGCTCCCTCCGTAGAGTCCAACTGCAAATCTAGCCTGTTTTCGGGGCCTAAAGGCCCCTGCTCCCCGTAGAGTCCAACTGCAAATCTAGGACCCGGCAGGCCGATTCTTTCGCGGATGGTTATCGCGTGCTGGTGTCGAAGAATGACTCCACGTCGGTGATGGTGGTGGTCATGCGGTAGGGGGGGAGACTCTGCAGAAATGTCTGGCCGTAGCGCTGGCGGCGGATGCGGGGATCGAGCAGGACGAGTACGCCACGGTCTTCGAGAGAACGGATGAGACGGCCGAAGCCTTGCTTGAGAGTGAGGACGGCTGCGGGAACCTGGTAGTCGTTGAAAGGCTTGCCGCCGGCTTCTTCGATGGCCTTCATGCGGGCCTGGACTACGGGGTCGTTGGGCACGGCGAAAGGCAGGCGGTCGATGATGACGCAACTGAGCGCCTCGCCCTGCACATCGACTCCCTGCCAGAAACTTGAGGTGCCGAAGAGAACCGCGTTGGGGGTCTGGCGGAACTGCTCCAAGAGGGCTTTGCGCGGGGCGGTGCCGTGGAGCAGGATGGGGAAATCGAGCACCGGCGCGAGGATCTCGTAGAGGGCGCGCATCTGGCTGTAGCTGGTGAAGAGGCAGAAGGCGCGGCCGTGGGTGATTTCAAGCACGCGCCGGATGCAGCGGGCGGCGGCCTCAGGAAATTCGGGGTCGCGGGGGTCGGGCATTTCAGGCGGGAGATAGAGCAGCGCCTGTTCGCCATAGCGGAAGTGCGAAGGCACGACGAGTTCACGGGATTCAGTGAGACCGAGGCGCTTGCGGATGTGTTCAAAGCCGCCCTGCACGGTGAGCGTGGCAGAGGTGAGCACCACGGTGGGGATGGTTTCAAAGACCAGCTCGTTCAGCAGCGCGGAGACGTCGATGGGCGTGGCCTGAAGAAAAGTGGTGCGGGCCTGAGATCGAAATGCGCCGGGCGTTGCGGACCGTTCGGCGGCAGACGCGGAGATGCGCCGCTCAAGCCAGAAGACCATGTTGCTGGAGTTCGATTCAAGGAGAAATTCAAGCTCGCTGCGGAGGCGGGCGACGCGCTTTTTGAGCCCCGGCGCTTCTTCGATGCCGGTGAGTCGATCCATCTCCGCCTCAAGCAGCTTGAGGGTGGTGCGCACGCTCATGTAGAGGTCGCCTGAGGTCTCAAGGAATTCCTCACGCTCATTGAAGGGTTGGCGGCCGTCGCCGGTCATGGGAAGGCCGGCAAAGAACATGCGGGCACGCTCGCGCAGTTGCTGGGTGGCCGCGGGGAGGTTTGCGGCGCCTTCCTTGCCGCGCAGAAGCACGTCGGTGTCGCGGGCCAGCTCTTCAAAACGGATGTTGCTGACGGAGAGTCCGAAGTAGCTGGAGGCCACGTCTTCCAGTTCGTGGGCCTCATCGAAGACCACGGCGGCAGCCTCAGGCAGGATGCCCGCGTCGGGGGCACCGGACGCCTCCTGCTTGACGGCGAGGTCGGCAAAAAACAGGTGGTGATTGACGATGATGATGTCGGACTCAAGAGCCTTGCGCCGCATTTCGGTGATGAAGCAGCGGCGGTAATCGGGACAGGTGCTGCCGAGGCAGGCCTCGCTGCGCGCGTCGAGCTTGTGCCACAGGGCACTGGACTCGGGCAGGCCGTCCAACTCTGAGCGGTCGCCGGTTTCGGTGGTTTGCTCCCACTCGGCGATCTGGCGATACTGGTCGATTTCTTCGAGGCCGGAGAGAATGGGCTGCGTGCGGAGAGCGACCAGCTTGTGACGGCAGAGGTAGTTGGCGCGGCCCTTCATGTAGCAGACACGCAGGCTGCCGAGAAGCGTTTCGAGAAAGGGAAGGTCGCGGAAGTAGAGCTGGTCCTGGAGGGCCTTTGTGCCGGTGGATACGATGACGCGCTGGCCGGTGCGCAGGGCGGGCAGGAGATAGGCTAGCGTCTTGCCGGTGCCGGTGCCAGCCTCAACGATGAGGTGACGGTGCTCGGCGAGGGCGCGCTCGACAGCCTTGGCCATCTCCAACTGGCCGTGACGGAATTCATAGGGCAGCGCGGAACGGGCCAGGATGCCACCGGGCGCGAAGAACTCATGGAGCGTGGGCAGGGCGCGGGTTGAGGTTTCGCTTGAGGGCATCGGGGCCGGGTGCTCACTCCATCATAGTGACGCGGGCGATGGACAGTATGGATGGAAGCCATGAACGGTAGACTAGTAGAGCGGATGGTGCAGGATGCCGCCGCGACGCGGACCGGCAAGAAATGAGCACGGCGCCTGCTACTACCCCTGAATCCGAGCCTTTTCGGATTACTGGAGGCGTGGGTATGTTTCTTGACCGGCGCCTCGACTCACCTGGAGATTATTTTGCCGACGTATCGCAGATCGGTTGTACCCGCCAAACCCGGCGCGGAAGCACTGCCATTGGTGGCCATTGTGGGCCGGCCGAACGTGGGCAAGTCCACGCTGTTTAACCGGCTTACGCGGAGCCGCCGCTCGATTGTGGGCGATGAGCCGGGCATTACGCGCGACCGCATTTATGGCGAGTACGAGTGGGCGGGGCGGCAGTTCCGGCTAGTGGATACGGGTGGAATTGTGCCCGACGACCCGGCGCTGATTCCGACGGAGATCTACAACCAGGCCAAAGTTGCGCTGGAGGATGCGGACGCGCTGGTGATGGTGGTGGATGTGAGGACGGAACTGGCCAGCCCGGATTACGACCTGGTGCGGATTTTGCTGCGCGGCGGCAAGCCGGTTTTTCTGGCGGTGAACAAGGCCGAGGGCGAGGTGATGACCACGGAGGCGGAGAACTTCCGCCGGCTGGGGATTCGCAACGTGTTTGCCATCAGCGCCGAGCACGGGCTGGGGATTGGCGATTTGCTGGATGCGATTTCAGAGGCGATTCCGGCACCCGCGAAGGTAGAGCCGACGGAGGATGAGGCACGGGCGGCGCAAGAGGCAGAAGACGCGCAAGCCGAAGAGGCCGAAATTTCAGAAGGCGGCCCGGTGCTGGCCGGAGAAGCAGCGGGATTGGACGAGGAGGCTCGGCCACTGCACCGCACGCATGGGGAGTATGAGCAGCATGAGACTTCAGTAGCCATCATCGGGCGGCCGAATGTGGGTAAGTCCACACTGTTGAATGCGTTGACTGGGACTTCGCGGGCGATTGTGTCGCCGGTCGCAGGTACGACGCGGGATGCGGTGGACGAGGTGGTGGAGTTCGAAGGACAACAACTGCGGTTTGTGGATACGGCGGGCATCCGACGCAAGGGCAAGACGCATTTGATGGCGGAAAAGATGAGCGTGGTGATGGCGCGGCGGCACTTGGAAGCCGCGGATGTGGCACTGCTGATTCTGGACGCCAAGGACGGGGTGACGGCAAGCGACGCCACCATCGGCGGGTACGCCCACGAGAGCGGGCGAAGCGTGATTATCCTGGTGAACAAATGGGACGCGGTGACGACGGGGCGCACAGATGGCAAGCCGCCGGCGGATCGTGAAATCTTTGAGAAGCAACTACGGACGGTGCTCAAGTACCTGAGCTATGCGCCGGTGATTTTTCTTTCAGCGCTGGAGGGGACGGGGATCGACAGGGTGCTGCACGAAGTAAAGGCCGTGGCTGCGGAACGGCGTAAGCGCGTGACTACGGGACAGATGAACCGGTTCCTGGAGAAGATCGACTTTCAGCGCGCACCGGTGCCGATGTCGAAGCGGATACGCATCTTCTATATGACCCAGGCGGCAGTGGCGCCGCCAACCTTCGTGCTGTTTACGGACCGCGACATCAAGCTGCACTTCGCATTCGAGCGCTTTCTGGAAAACCAGATTCGCGAGGCCTTTGGATTTAAAGGGACACCGATCTGGTTCAAGGTGAAGGCGAGAAATGCGGGGAGCAAGGAATAGGGAGCGGCCAGAGGTGAAAGATCAGCCGACCCTCTCCGGTCGGCGCGGCTGCGGTCGCAGGCGGAGCATTCGGCTCACACCTGACCATACCAGAGAATAGCTAATCATTGACGAGGACCTGTCTCCTAGAGATTTTGGAGAATGTGGACTTGTCGGTTTCTTCTTGACACTCTCACTCGCTGAACAGGATACTGCCCGCAGTTTCAGATTCCCCCTTCCCTGTCTCAAAATCCCGTGGTTGTGCTGCGAGAACGATGCCCGTCCAGCGGCTTTTCTCTCCTGGCTTGAAAGACTCTGCAACTACCGGATCAAGACCAAGTGCAAGTGAAGGGGACGCACGCAAGTGTTCGGGTGCAGAGAGTATATCCCATGTCTCAAGATCGAGATATGGGGCACCCAGCCCGCTGAAACTGCGGAAAGTAGGAAATCAGATGCCGAAGGTCTGCAGGTCTTGCTCTTCAGCGTGCCTTGAGTTAATTGCCTCAACGAAAGCTACTTGCCGAGGCAAGATGCGTTTGCCGTTGGTCGCGTTAGCGATGCTTGCAGCGGCCCTGTGGTGCGGCACAATGCATGCACAGAATGCCGCTGCCGCAACGCAGAGCGCAGACTCCGCAGAGGCGCAACCGCTGCCGCACCATGTTCCACAATGGGCCAACGCGGGGAATGATCGAGGCGCGGTTCCGGCGAGCCAGACACTGGAGAACCTGGTGATCGTGGTGGCGCGTACCCCGGAGCAGCAGGCGGCGTTTGAGCAGTTATTGCGGGACCAGCAGGATGCGACTTCGCCGGACTACCATCACTGGCTAAACGCCGCAGAGATCGGGGATCGGTTTGGACGCCCGACGGCAGACATGGAAATGGTGACCGGTTGGCTGCGATCGAATGGATTGCGCGTGACGTGGGTATCGCCGAGCAAGACCCTGATTGGATTCGGCGGCACGGCGGCGGATATCGGCAGGGCGTTCCAAACCGAGTTGCATAACTACAACGTGAATGGCGTGCAGCGCATGTCGGTATCTTCCAATCCGATGGTGCCGGCAGGCTTGTCGTCGATGATCAAGGGCGTGCGCGGCCTCTACAGCACGGAGGACACGCCGCAGCACATCAGCAGGGTGCAATCGTACTCGCCTGATATCACTCTGGGGGCGGGAGCCTATGTGATGGGGCCCGCGGATTTCGACACCATTTACGATGTTCCTCCCGGCCAGACAGGGGCGGGAGTAACGGTGGGCATTGTGGGCGAATCGCGCACCGACTTTGCGGACTTTACCAACTTTCGCAGTTTGACCGGAGCGACATTTGCGAATCCGACCGAGGTGGTTCCCACGGCGCTGGGAGGCGTGGACCCCGGCCCTGCCTACACGGCCCCGCCGACGGGAGGCGCATCCGCGGGCCTGCAGAGTGAGGCGACCCTGGATGTTCTGCGTGTGGGCAGCGTGGCACCAGCGGCAAACCTGCTGCTAGTTGTAGCGACCTCCGCCAGCGGCGGAGTGGCTGTGGATGCGGTTTACCTGGTGGATACCGTACCGGTTCCCGCGCAGGTGATGAGCATCAGCTTTGGTGCATGCGAGTCGTCGGCGGGACCGTCAGGAGTTGACTTCTGGGACTCGCTCTTTCAGACGGGCGCAGCGGAAGGGATGTCGATCTTTGCATCCTCTGGAGATTCGGGCGCTTCAGGGTGCGATGCAGCCTTTATGACTCCGCCCGCGAGCCCCAAGGCAAACAGCCCCAGTTACATCTGCTCCTCAAGTTATGCGACATGCGTGGGCGGCACCGAGTTCAACGACACGAGCAACCCAGCGACCTACTGGAGCAACACGAACGGGGCAGGACTGCTGTCGGCTCTGAGCTATATACCCGAGGGGGGATGGAACGAGCCCATGAACGGAACTGCAACCCAAGTGGCCGCATCGGGTGGAGGTGTAAGCAGCGTGATTGCGACCCCATCGTGGCAGACGGGGACGGGTGTGCCGGCGGCGCGGGCCGGGCGCTATACGCCCGACGTGGCCTTTTCGGCGTCGGGGCATGACGGCTATTTTGGCTGCTTCGCGGCGGGAGGGGGAAGCTGCGTGGCTTCGGGTGGGAGCATACCGTTTAATGTCTTCGCGGGCACGTCTGCGGCGGCGCCGGGGATGGCTGGAGTGGCAGCGCTGCTGGATCAGAAACTAGGAGGCGCACAGGGCAATCTGAACCCGGAAATCTACAGCCTGGCGGCCCATATGCCTACGGCGTTTCACGATGTGACGGTAGCCAGCAGCGGGGTGACCAGTTGCAGCGTGAACCTGCCGAGCATGTGCAACAACAGCGCTCCTTCGCCGACAGGACTGACGGGCGGACAGGCGGGATACCTGGTGACGGCGGGATACGACGAGGTGACCGGCCTGGGCTCGCTGGACGTGAAGAACTTTATCGACAACTATGCGGTTACAACGTCGATCAACACGTTCAGCATCAGTCCAACGACGATCGCCAGCGGCGGCTCTGCAAAGCTGTCGTTCCAGTTGACGGAAGCGGCTCCATCGGGAGGCGCGAGCCTGGCCTTGAGTTCGAGCAATACGAGCGCCTTTCCGGTTCCTGCCACGTTCACCATCGCGGCGGGACAGACCTCGGGCTCGTTCATGAACCAGGCAGGCGCAGTAACATCGAGCGCTAACGTGACGGTGACAGCAAGCTACAACGGGAGAATGGAACAGGCCGCGATTACGGTAACCCCAGCCGCAGGCAAGACAACGCCGACGGTGAGCGTTGCATCGAGCCTGAACCCCTCGACCTATGGCGCTTCAGTGACCTTCACGGCAAACGTGTCCGGCTCGGGCGGAACGCCGACCGGCACGGTGACTTTCCTGGACGGGACCACCACGCTGGGCACCGGAACGCTGGGCAGTGGAAGCGCGAAGTTCATGACCAACGCGCTGGGGGTAGGAGCGCACTCAATCACAGCGTCGTATGGGGGCGACACGAATTTCAACACGGCGAAGTCGGGCGTGCTGACACAGACGGTGAACAAGTCGACACCGACGGTGACGCTGATTTCGAGCCTGAATCCATCGACCGTGGGGGCCTCGGTGACCTTTACGGCCACAGTGACCGGGGCCGGTTTAACACCCACCGCCGCGATCGCGTTCCTGGACGGAACCACAACGCTGGCTACGGTTTCGCCAAGCAGCGGAGTGTCGAAGTATACGACTACAACATTGACGGCGGGCAGCCACTCGATGACGGCATCGTTTGTGGGCGGGCCCGAATACAACGCGGCGAAGTCCAGCGTGCTGACACAAACGGTGAACCCTGCAACCAAGACGAACCCGACGCTGAGTGTGACCAACTCGCCAGTTGCATATAACGGCAAGGCACAGGCGGCGATGGTGATGGGCTCGGTGGCAGGGACGGTGAGCAATGTGCTCTATAGCGGCTCGGCCACGGTGCCCAGTACACCGGGGACCTACGCGATCACGGCCAACTTTGCGCCGACCGACACCACCGACTACAACAGCCTGACCGGCGCTTCGGCAGGCAACTTTGTGATCAACAAGACGACGCCGACGATTGCCCTGACATCGAGCTTGAATCCATCTACCGTGGGCGCTTCAGTCACCTTCACGGTGACACTGACCGGCACCGGCATTCCGCCGGGCGGGCCGGTCACGTTCCTGGATGGGACGACCGCGCTGGTGACTGAGACGCCTAGCGGCGGAGTCGCGAAATACACGACCACGACACTGACCGCAGGATCCCACTCGATCACGGCCAACTTTGCGGGCGGCATCTACTACAACCCAACGAGTGCTGCACTGACACAAACTGTGAACAGGATGACGCCGACGCTGAGTGTGAGCAACTCGCCAGTTGCATATAACGGCAAGGCACAGGCGGCGATAGTGATGGGCTCGGTGGCAGGGACGGTGAGCAATGTGCTCTATAGCGGGTCGGCGACAGTGCCCGGTACACCGGGGACCTACGCGATCACGGCCAGCTTTACGCCGACCGACACTACCCACTACAACAGCCTGACTGGCGCGTCGGCAGGCAACTTTGTGATCAACAAGACAACACCGACGATTGCCCTGACATCGAGCTTGAATCCATCTACCGTGGGCGCTTCAGTCACCTTCACGGTGACACTGACCGGCACCGGCATTCCGCCGGGCGGGCCGGTCACGTTCCTGGATGGGACGACCGCGCTGGTGACTGAGACGCCGAGCGGTGGAGTCGCGAAGTACACGACCACGGCACTGACTGCAGGATCTCACTC
The DNA here is from genome assembly GCA_964396795.1 of uncultured Occallatibacter sp. Classification (GTDB taxonomy): domain Bacteria; phylum Acidobacteriota; class Terriglobia; order Terriglobales; family Acidobacteriaceae; genus Telmatobacter. The sequence goes on from CAYNGB010000007.1 coordinate 78,518, forward strand.
GATCACTGCCAACTTTGCGGGCGGCATCTACTACAACCCAACAAGTTCTAAACTCACGCAGACGGTGAACTGACGACGAAGATTGCGACCCGGGCCGTTAAGTTGTGGCGACGGGTTGGCGAATGGAGGGTGCGGTGTAGCCCTCCTCGGCAAGGTGCTTGCCCATCTGCTTGTACATCTCGGGGTCGCGGGGCTGCCAGGTTCCGAGGCCTTCGACGTAGCGATTGAACATGGAAAAGGCCGCGGCAATAAGAACGGTATCGTGGATTTCGATGTCGGTTGCACCCTGGCGGCGCGCGGCTTCGACATCAGCGGCGGTGACCAGTTTGCCGTCCTGGCGCACCTTGCCGGCGATGACGAGCAGCGCCTTGAGCTTGGGACTGACCGGCGCGGCCTGAAAATCGGCCTTCACCTTTTCGACAATCGACGCATCGCCCAGATGACAGGCGGCCGCAGCTCCGTGGCTGGTCTGGCAGAAGTAGCAACCGTTCTGCGAGGAGACGTAAGTGGCGATGAGTTCGCGCTCGCCGGGGGTGAGCGAGTTGGGATCGTGGAGCAGGACGTGGGCCAATTCGCGCATGGGCTTGGCCGTCTCAGGACGATAGGTGAACCCGGCGCTGATGCCGGGAAAGCCTTCAGGCAATGCGATGTGGGGCATGGGTGCTCCTTGGGTGTCAGCAGACAGCCGACAGTGGACAGTTGTCAGAGATCAGTGCCCGGTTGCATGGGCATGTGTGGCGAGGTACTCTTCGCTGACGGTGACGTAGCCGTCGCGGGCTACGCGCTTGCCGCGTTCGCGATAAAGAGCCTCATCGTCAGGCTGGTCGGTGCCAAGGCCATCGACGTAGCGGTTGTACATGCAGAAGGCGGCGGCAATGAGGACGGTGTCGTGAATCTCAAGGTCGGTTGCACCTTGCCGGCGCGCGGCTTCGACGTCGGCGGCAGTGACGAGTTTACCGTCCTGCTGCACCTTGCCGGCGATGACGAGCAGTGCCTTGAGCTTGGGACTAATGGCTGCCTGGGTAAAGTCGGTCTTTACCTGTTTAACCAGGGCTTCGTCACCTCCCAGGTGCGCGGCGGCAATGGCGCCGTGGATGCTGTGGCAGTAGTGGGTACAGTTGCGGCTGGAAACATAGGTGGCGATGAGTTCGCGTTCGCCACGGGTGAGGGTGTTAGGCCCGGTGAGCAGCACCTCGACAAGGGCGTTGAGGGGACGGGCGGTTTCAGGCCGGAAAGCCATGGCGCCGCGAATGCCGGGTAGATCCGGTGGAAGCGCGATGTGGGGCATGAGGTACTCCTTGGGTGCCGGTGGTCAGTGAACAGTGAACAGGGGTCAGAGATCAGAAGTCAGTGATTCGGTGGCTACGGCGGGGGTTAAGCTTTTTTCGCGGACCAGTAGCCAGCGCGCGGGAAGACCGAGCAATACGGTGGCCGCTCCCAAAAGCGATGGCCACAGGTTATGCATGAGCAGCATAACGGCGAGCAGGCCGCTGCCAGCAATAAAGACAATGGGCGCGAGCGGAAACCACCAGCGGTGCACCGGAATGATGACGCGAAAGAGTGTGGCCACGGTGAGGGCGAGGAAGACCACCGCGGAAAAGATAATGAAAGCCAGAATACGGTCAAATGCGCCGAGGGTGAGCACCAGGAGGGCCATCCCGGTTTGGAGGAGAACGGCGTTGGCCGGAGTCTGGTAGCGGGGATGGAGGCGGCCCAAGGCAGAAAGCGCGGTGGGAAGCGAATCCGTGGCGGCCTCGCCGCGAGCCAGTGCATAGGTGACGCGGGGCACGGCCATGGAAAGGACCATGAGTCCGCCGAGCACACAGAGGACGACGCAGGCGGAAAGCACGCGGCCACCCGCGGAGCCGAAGAGGGCCTGGCCGAATTGCGCAACGAAAGCGGTGTTGCTCTGAATCCGGTCCATGGGAACGACGGCCACGAAGGCAAGGCTCACCAGCAGATAGACGGCGGTGACCACGAGCACTCCGCCGGCAAAGGCGATGGGTAGGGTGCGCGCGGGGTTGCGAACCTGGCCGGCGATCTTGCCCGCCTCCCACCAGCCACCGAAACAGAAGAAGGCGCTGATAGCCGCTCCGGCGATGGCGTCGATGAGCGGATCGGAACCGGCGCGGCGGATAGTGAGCGGAGTGAGGTTGGCCAGGGCGGCATGGCTCGAGAAGAACGCCCAGGCCACCAGCGCAGCCAAGACCGGGACTTTGAGCCAGTTGAGGGTGGTCATGAAACCGCGGCTGAGGCGCGTGCCGAAGTAATTTAATGCGCCGAGAGACAGGAGGATAAGAGCAGGGAGGGCTGTGGCGAGCAAGGGCGGAGTGGGGACGAGGGCCTGGATATAAGGAACCGCCCCGACGCATAGAGCCGCAGCGATGCCGGGATACATGACAATGGCGGCCATCCACCCATAGAGAAAGGCGATGCGGCGGCCAAATCCGCGGCGGAGGTAGACATATTCACCGCCATCGTGGGGATTGCGAACCGCCAGCTCAGTAAAGCAGAGCGCGCCGGCAAGGGTGAGGACCGCCATGCCGCACCAAATCGCAGCGAGCAGGGCTGGCGAACCAAGCGACCGGGCCATGGCGGCAGGGGTGAGGAAGATGCCGAGCGAGATGGCTTCGCCAGTGACGACGGCGGTGGCGGCCCACACACCCATCTGCCGCCCGGATTGCGGTTCGGTCCGCATCGTTCGGCCATGGTACTGAGGGAGAGTGGAGGGACGCATCAAACTTTGGGTGGAGGCGTGCTACTGCGGCGGAGGCGTGGGCGGGTTGGGGGCCGGCGAGGCGGATCCGGGTTTGCCGGGCGAAGACTGGTCAAGGTTGGTGACGTGGACGCTGGCCTGGGTTTCAGGGACGGTGCCGTCATTGACCTGGGCTGAAGTCGGCTGGCCCTGGATGAGGATCCGCCGGACCACGGTACCCCGGGCGGGGACAAGAACGCGCTCAGTAATCGAGGTCAAAGGGGAACGTACGGTAACGGGAACATCGGCGGCTGTATAGCCGGTGTTCGCCACTTCGACGGCTACCAGCCAGGTGCCGGTCTGGGCGGCATTAGGGAAGACGCTCACGATGGACAGGTCAGGGAGACCCTTGTCTGTGGCGATCCAGTCACTGAAAAACCAGGAGAGATCCTGACGGGCACCGCCCAGTTTGAGGAGATCCTGCAACGAGGCGGCGGGAGCAGCACTGGGACCGGCATCGGACGCGGAATTGGTGGCGCGAAGAGCGGAAGAAAGCGCATCGTCGCCGGCCAGATCGCGGAGCATCCACAGGACATAGGCGGCCTTGGTGCGGTAGTAGACGGGTGCGATGGCCTGGGCCAAAGGCTGGCCGGGATTCTCGCCGGGGCTGACGGGCTCAACCAGGGCAAGCGCGGCGCGGTCGGCCTCGAGCAGCTCCAGGGCCTGACTGCGGCCGTGCTGCTTTTCAACCCAAAGTGTACCCATAAAAAAGGCAAGTCCCTCGTTGAGCCATGCGGGAGGCGGACGCGTTGCATTCTGCGTGAAGGCATGACTGAGGGCGTGAGCTAGAACGCCTTCCAGCCGGTCGGCGGGTGCTTCATGGAGGCTGATGGCGAGCAGAGCCCCGGTTTCAAAAGGCGCATCCTGAGGGTCGGGCAGGTCAAGGAGGGTGAGCTGCGCATGCGGATGCGGGCCAAGCCAGCCAGAAAGGAATGGCGTGACGGCGGTTGCAGCTGTTGTCCAGCTCTGCACGGCGACCTCATTCTCAGGAAGCGCGAAGGCAGTGACGTTGGGGCCGGTGTGGGCGGTGCGTACGGCGAGGAAGAGGCTGGGGGTGTCAAACCCGAGGGTTGCACCATCGAGGGAGGCAGTGGCGACGCCGGCTAAGTCGGGGTCGAGGCCGCCTTTGTCAGTGACTGAGAGCGCGGCGGGTTGGCCGTTTATGAGGGCCACGGATGGCGGCTGGCCGTGGGGGAATTCGACGGCGAGATGGAGGCGGAAGTGCGCCCCGGAGATGCGCAGCTTGTGGGCGCCGATCTCGTCGAAGAGGCGGGCACCGTCGCCCAGGATGACGGGGACGCTGGAGACCGGGTACCAGACAACATTGCCAAAGCCACGCAGGCCGGTGAAAGGGACGCCGATCTGGTCCCAATCGGAGTGAAGGGCGAGGTCTTCAGGAGTTCCGACGGAGAGCAGGCGCTGGGCTGTGGGGGCAATGACGCCAGAGTAAGTGACGTCAAGCTGAAGGGACTGACCGGGCGCAAGCGGCGCATCGAGCGGGACGGCGGCCTCGTGGAGTTGGCCGGTGTGGTCAGTGTCGGAGTTCAGTGTGGCGACGGGGAAGGAGACGGTCTTGCCGCCGACTCGAATCTGCTCCCAGTTGAGAGACGACGAGATTTGCAGAGGAATGCGGGGGAGCGGGGCTTTGCTGTCGTTACGCACTGTGAGAAGAGCGCGGACAGCGATCTGCTGGGCGGCAGCGTGGAGGTGGACGTCGAGGTCGAGGGCGGTGAAGGTGACGGCGCGGCGATCGGCGTCTTCGACGGAGGGCGCGGTAGCCATCTGGATGGTGGGCCGGGCAGCAGCGGGACCTGCATGGGTGGTGGTTTGGCCGTTTTCGTCAGTAGAACGAGAGAAGATGACCTGGCCGCCGGAGGTCTGGGTCTGCGGCTTGGGCGGAGCGGCGGGGGTTTGAGGCTCGCCGGGCAGTGCAGCCAGGAGGACGGCAAACGCGAGGCTAGCCAGCGTCCCGGCAGGGAGAAACTTCATGAACCGAGGCCTTTCTGTGGCTTTGGTTTGGACGCAGCCTGACCAATGGGGCGAGCGGAGGAGCCGTTACTTCCCTGCTGTTGCGCGGCGGCGCGGCGCTGGCGGAAGGCTTCATAGAGGACGACGGCACCGGCGGCAGAGACGTTGAGGGAGCTGACGCCGCCGGCCATGGGGATACGCAGGAGGTGGTCGCAGGTGCGGCGGACAAGATCATGGAGACCGGACCCCTCGCGGCCGAGGACGAGGACGCAGTCGCCGGTGAGGTCGAAACGGTCGTAGTCGGTCTGGCCGCGCTCGTCGAGGCCAATGATCCACAAATTCTGGCGCTTGAGGTCTTCAAGAGCGCGGACGAGGTTGACGACGCGGGCGATGCGGAGATGCTCAGTGGCGCCGGCGCTGGCCTTGACGGCGACAGGGCTGAGGGGCGCGGCGCGACGTTCGGTGAGCACGACTCCATCGACTCCAGCACCGTCGGCCACGCGCAGCAGGGCACCGAGGTTTTGCGGGTCCTCAACTCCATCGAGAGCCAGGAGCAGACGCGGCGGGCGCGACGCTCCTGGGAGGGATGGGAGCGGGTCGTAGAAGTCTTCAATGGCGAGAGATTCCTGGGGACGGACCAGGGCAACGACACCCTGGTGGGCGGGGGTCGCGGCGAGCTGGGTAAGCTGCTCGCGGGCCTCAGAGCGGACGCGAACGCCCGCCTGACGACAGGTTTCCACGAGGCGGGCGAGGCGGTCATCGTGGCGCTCGCGCGCCACTATCACCTGGTCAAAGCGCCGGCGACCGGCCTTGAGGGCCTCCTCGACAGGATGCAGGCCGTAGAGAACTTCCATGAGGGATAGTGTAGATGGTCAGCGTGCTTGCCTGGCCGGCCGGATCACTTGCATACTGAGTTTGCGAAAAAGCCAATGAGCGGAACTACATCAAAGACGTTTCGCGCCGTACTGGAGCCCACGGGAACACGGCTGCGCTGGGTGATTGCGCGGGTTCCGGTAGACCTGAAGAAGGCTTGGCCTGAGTGGCGTAATCGGCGGGTGCGCGGGGAGATCAATGGGTTTGCGTTTCGTACCTCGCTCTTTCCAGGAGCGCAGGGTGAGGGACACACTTTACTGGTGAACAAGCAAATGCAGACCGGCGCCCATGCCAAAGCGGGCGAGCAAGTGCAGATTCGGCTGGAACCCGACTTGGAGGAGAGGCTTGAGGCGGTGCCCGCGGAGTTGCTGAAGGCGCTGAAAGAGGACAGGCGGCTGGGACGGTGGTTCGACAGTTTGAGCCCGTCGATGCGAAAAGGAATCGGGGGTTTTGTGGCACAAGCCAAGAGCGCTGCGACACGAGAAATGCGGAGCGAAAAGATGGCCGAAAGCCTGCTGCTGGCGATGGAAGGCGAGGAGGAGCCACCGCCGATTTTGCGCGCTGGATTCCAGCGGCAGCCATTGGCAGAAGAGGGCTGGAACGCAATGACGCCGACGCAGAGACGCAACCATCTGCTGGGCATCTTCTACGTGCAAACCGTGGAGGGCAGGGAGCGCCGGGCTGCGAGAGCGGTGGAAGAGGCGGTGCAGGTGGCGCGGGGAAAGCGTAACAGAGCATAGGGATCGGGATGTGGACGGAGGTATTTGGCAGGAATTTTGATCAGAATTGGGACTTTGGGGATAAATCTTGCTTTATGTAGCGGCTTGGAGGGGGATTCTGTCGTCTACTTGAGTAAGATGAGCACTGCCGCCGTTATTCGTTCTTTATTCGCTCCCGGCGCCACCGTACAAGCTGATGAACAGGTGCGGCAGGAGAACCTTGCTGTTGCGGAAGGACTGAAGCGCCAAGACGCCGGCCTGCTGGACGTATTGATTGTCCGTTTTCAACACCGGCTGCTGCGCTATCTGCTTTTTTTGACCGGCAATCGTGAAATGGCCGAGGACCTGTTCCAGGAAGTCTGGATGCGAGTTTTGACGCGCGGGGGCCAGTTCAACGGTAAGGCGCGGTTCGAGACTTGGCTTTTTGCGATTGCGCGCAACCTGGTGATCGACCAGCGGCGCAAACGGACGATGGCCAGCCTGGACGAGTTGTTCGAGACCGGCAATGACGACGACCGGCCGCTGAGCATCGAGGTTACCGACGAGCAGCCGACGCCGTTTGAGAACGTGGCCAATGTAGAAGACCGGGAGCGGATTGCGACGGCGCTGATGCAACTGGATACCCTCTATCGCGAGGTGCTGGTGCTGCGGTTTCACGAAGAGCTGTCACTGGACGAGATTGCGAAAGTGACGCGGGCGCCACTTTCGACTGTGAAATCAAGACTTTATCGTGGCCTTGCCGCACTGAGACCGAAGCTTGAGCGGGCCGGTATCCATCGCCTGGAGGCGGTGTGATGGAAACCCGCGGTACGGCCACCGATACCCCGACAGAGACAAACAAGGGGATGAACGCCGATCGCGATCTGGTGGAGGCACTGGCCGGAGGACAGGCTAATCGGGAGTGTGCCGTGGCGCACCGCACCCAGCGCGTTGTGATGACCTCACTCGGCGTGATGCGGGAACAAAAGGCCGGCTGCCGACGCAGCCGGGCGATGGCGATGGCGGCCACGCTGATTGTCCTTTTTGTGGTGGGTCCACCGGTCTGGTGGGTTGCAGATTCCCTGATTGAAGAGGAGCACCTGACCAGCCTGGTGAGCCAGCTAAGTGTGTGGGGATTCTTTTTCAGTACGGCACTGTTGGCCTCGGCACTGCTGGCCGGATGGCTGCGGCGGAAGTCTTAGTCTTGTGACTGCCTAGATATGCGGTTTCCCATGTCTCAAACCATCCCACGGACGAAGACCTGTCCTCGGGGACTCCGGTGAAAAGTGAGACACGGGGCACACAAATTGATTGGCACAATTGCATAATCACAAGGTCACGTCACCAGGGCGGCGAGTCCTGAATCCGGGGTCATAACCGCGACTACCCTAAAGAATACGCAACTTCCGCAATCTTCTTCCCGTCCATCCTATATAGCTGCTAAGTTGAGCTTGCTTATGTGAAAGGCCCTCCGAGGAAGGGTTGACCTATGCGCGATCCAGAATCCATTCACGCCAACGAAGACACACGCCTGGTCCCGGTGTGGTCGATCATGGCTGCCGCCGCAGTCTTCGTCCTGGTCGAGTATTATTTCTGGCTGGTTTTTCCTGAATCTCAGCACCATCTTCCGCCACTCGGCATTCGCATTTACCTGAATCTCTCATGGGGATTGGTGGCCGCGCTGTACTTCCTGATGGTGGGTTACGTCAGCAAGGACGCGCCGCGGCGGGCCATGAGCTCACGGTTCTGGATGCTGCTCTGCTTTGTGATGCCGGGAGGTATCGGCGCCGTGCTTTATTTTCTGTTGCGCGCGCCACTGGTTTCGCGCTGCCCGGCCTGCTCCACGCATGTGCAGACCGACTTTCACTTTTGCCCGCAGTGTAACTACCAGCTAACCGCGAGTTGCGGAAACTGCTTCCGCACGGTGCGGGTCACGGATCAGTTCTGCACACGGTGCGGCCACGAGTTGGAGCGCGACCACATGCCGACACGGCTGCGGGTGCTGGGCGAGTAAGGAATTCTTCGAGCCGTGATTTCCCCGGTCTCAGATTCGAGACCGGGGGCACCCGGCACCCGGAGAGTTATCGGGTCACAGAAAAAAGTCCCATTGAGATTTGTGGTTTCCCCACCCAGGCCTTCGATTCTCTTGTGCGGATTGACCGGGTGCAGTTCCCTTCCTACAATCAAGCTTCTGGTCTCAATGCCGATCTCCGCGCTAATTATCGACGACGAACAACTGGCCCGCGACGAGCTGAAGTACCTTCTCGACCAGGTGGGGGACGTGAATGTGTTGGCGCAGGGGACCAATGGCATTGAAGCCGTGGACCTGATTGAGGAACACCACCCCGACCTTGTTTTCCTCGACGTGCAGATGCCGGGGCTGGACGGCTTTGCGGTGATTCAGAAGCTGGTGGATCGCCATCGCGCGCAAACCGGGAAAGAGGCGGAGCCGCTGCCGCAGATTGTGTTTGCCACGGCATACGACCAATACGCAGTGCGCGCCTTTGACGTGAACGCGGTGGATTACCTGCTGAAGCCATTTGATCGCGCGCGTGTGGAGCAGGCACTGGAGCGGGTACGCGGACGCATGGCCGGAGGCAGCGCAGGGGCAGGCCCGCTGCCGGGACCGCAGATTGATGCGCTATTGCGGCTCTTAAACCATCCCCAAGCCGGGGGACGCACGCCACAGCCAGCCAAGCTGATTGTGGAGGCGCAGAGCCGGCTGATGCTGGTGGACCAGGCAGAAATCTGCTACGCGGCCATCGACGAGGGCGTGATCAGGGTGGTCACGCAGAGTTTTGAAGGGCACTCAAAATGCCGCACGCTGGAAGAGCTGTTGGAGCTACTGGATCCGGCGCTGTTCTGGCGCGCGCATCGCGGCTTTGTGGTGAACATCAACCACATTCGCGAAGTGGTGCCGTGGTTCAAGTCGAGCTACCAGCTGCGCATGAACGACAAACGGCAAACGGAGATTCCGGTGAGCCGGGCGCAGACACGGCGGCTGCGTGAGTTGTTCAATCTGTAGAAGCTGATTTCTCTACCGCCAGTGGTGGTCTCCCACCTTTTCCACGATGAAATTGTGGAAAGGATGGGGCACTCAAAGTTTATTCCAGACTCAAATCGAAAATGCTCTAGTCGTAGCGCTCGAAGACGATCTGCTTGCGGTGCCAGCCGAAAGCGGTGAGGCGGTCGCGCACGGCGGAAACCATGTTGTTGAGGCCGCAGATGTAGGTGTGGACGTCGAAGCTCAACTGGGCGGCGGGTATGGATACGTCGGGCGGCGTTAAGGGAAGGGACTGGCCGAGGCGCGCGGCGCGCTCTTCGACGATCTGGGCCATGTGGTCCTGGACGTAACCGCGCAGGCCGGGCCAGGTTTCCGGGGCACGGCTAAGAGTGGACAGATAGTGGAAGTTGGGCTGGCGCGCGGCAAGCGCTTCAAACTCCTGCCGGTAATAGATGTCGCTTTCGTAGCGGGTGCCGTAGACCAGCCAGATGTCTTTGCCGTTGCTGCGGTCGGGACCATCCGCGGGGAACAGCCACTGGGCAAAGGCGCGCATGGGAGCAATGCCGGTGCCGGTAGCGATGAGGATGGAGTCAGTGATGGGCTCGCGAAGGGTGAAGTAGCCATGCGGCCCGTGAATCTGGATGGTTCCACCGATGGGCAGGTCGGGCAGATCGGCGAGGTGATTGGAGAAGAAGCCGCCCTCGACGCGGTTGACGCACACGTCAAAACGGTTGCCGCTGGCCGCAGAGGCGATGGAGTAGGCGCGGGTCTGCTGCTTGCCATGAGCATCTTCGGCCACGGCAGAGACGAACTGGCCGGGGCTATACGGGAAACTCTCCAGCTCGTCGATGGCGAACTCGAGGTGGAAGCATTGCGCCGGTTCGGAGATGCACTCTTTTCGTGCCAGGCGTGCGGTGTAAAGCTTACGTGCCAATGGTTTTCTCGCTTGGGAAAAGGGGTAAAGCCCAAGTAAAAGCGGCTACAAGCAGTATCGCCAGCAAGGCGGGAGAATGGCAAGCAAAGACTTGCACGAGGCGACGCCCTACACGCAGGTGGCCTTATTGAGACTAGGGAGCTGCGGAGCCGACGCCGCTGCGCATCTCGAGCATCTTCTGGCGGACGCGGCCAAGTTCGGCCTCGAGAGCGACCTTGCGGTTGAAGGCATCCTGACTGTTTGCGGCACCCTTGGTGACTTCGTTGAGCTGAAAGATGATTTCGCTTTCGCGATTCTTGTAGAAGTACCACATGCCCTGCTGGTCGGAGTTCCAAAGGTGGAGCGGCTCGAGGCCTTCGAGTGAGCCATATTTGATCTTGGTTCTTTGCATGCTGCGCTGCTGCGCCTGGCGGCGAGCCTGGTCGGCATCTTTGACAAGCCGATTGACCTGGCCACCGAATTCCTGCCACCAGAGTTGATTGACCTGGTGATCGAAATCGGCGGTTTGATTGAGCGCCTTGCGCACTGCCTCCTTGGCTTTGCGCGCATTGGCCATGGTGGTTGCAACTTGATTAGAGACATTGTCGAGCACAGTCAGCAGATCGATGTACTCCTCGTAAGAGAATCCCATCTTGATCAGCTCATCGGCGACCCCTATCAGGCTTAGCATTTTTTTGAGATCCTGTGCGGCCTGCGCAGTTTGCTTCAACTGACCTTCGAGTTCGAGGAGCGCATCGAGATTGGAGTCGATGGTCAACAGTTCCTGCTCCCATGCGTCGAGGCCGTTTTGAAGCTCGTCGAGGCGATGGAGTTTCTTTTCGTAGTCGTCAGTCGTCTTCTCGGGCATGACGGTAGTGGCTATCAACTGGGCGAAACGGGTGCTGGAGATTTTGGCTTGTTCGGTAGCGAGATCGGCGGAGAAAGGACCAAGGTTCTGGGCGAGGACATCGAGGGCGCGGACACCATTTTTGGTCTTTGGATCGCTCAAATAGGCGCGGGCGGTGCGCTTGTCGGGACGCGGCTGGGGCAGCGCGGCGAGGTCATCGAGGACCTTCTGCTTGAACCAGTCCTGGAGAATGCTCATGGCAACGCCGGTGCCGATGGAGACCGCGGCACTCTTCAAGGCTGACTTGGCAGCGCCGCCCAGGACTGATTCACTAGCTTCGCCTTCGCGCACTGCGCCACCCAGACCGGTTGACGAGGTTTCTTCGTTCTCGCCGGTGGCGACACGGACACGCGGATTGCCTTCGCTCTCAGCGCTTTCATCAGTGGCCACGCGGGTTCGGGTAGTGCCTTCACCTTCAGTGCCGGTGGCAACACGGACACGGGGTGCGGTATCGCCTTCGGCGCCTGTGCCGGTGGCGACCCGGACACGAGGCGAGACTTCGCTGTCGGCGGCATTCGCGGCTGGATCGTTTATCGTGCGGGCAGAGCCAGGGGAGCCACCGCCGGTGGTGGTTGCGGGCGGTGTGGTACCGCTGACGGACGGGCGCGACACGATGGTCTCTGATTGCCTGGTAGGAGTCAGGCCTTCGGACGACGCTTTTGTGGCAGTGCGCGCAGTGGTCTTCTCGCTAGCCGAGCCCGTCCCAGCGACTCTTTGGCGGCGGAAAACGTGAGCGTCGACTTTGCCGACGTTATATTTTTCGGCGAAGGCCTTGAAGGCGGGGACACATTCTCCGGGACACACCACTTTGTCACTGACCACGTCAATGCGGGAGCCGGGGATGGCCTGGCCGCCGAGCTGGGCATCGATCTTTTGCAGCGCGATCTGCTCGGCGTGGAGTCCGCCAGTATATTTGCCGTCGGCTACCGCAATGATTTTGCCGTCGGGACCAACGACTTGCACGATGGCGTAGGTGTTGTAGCCATATCCGGCGGGGCCTCCAGCGGCCTCAAAGGTTGAGATGTTGTATTGCGAGAGGAGACGGTTGTATTGGCGACGCAACTGAGGGTCGGTGCTGGTCTTGAGCTGGGCTTCCATCTCTGCGAGCTTCTCTTTGGTGGCGTCGAGCTTGGCGACGGGGATGGCTTCATCGAAACCGCGCATGGCGATGAGCTTGTTGTACATGTCCTCGGGAGTCATGGCCGAGACGGTTCCGGTGCCTGCAACATCCGGCGGCTTGTTCTGGCAGAGGAGGCGAGGGGCGGTGGCGCCATCGACGGAAACGGCGGAGGCATTGGGATGCAGGAGCGCCACGGCGGCTCGGTCCGCGGCCGCTTCGAGAATGCTGACGGAATCGCCGGCACCAGAGTTACCGCGACTTTGTTGCACGACGTGTGCGAGTTCGTGGGCCAGCAACATGCGGCCCTGGGGCGTGGCGGGGCGGTAGAGGTCCTGGCCGAATACGATGTGGGACCCGACGGTATAGGCCAGAGCACCGACGGAACGCGCGGACGCAGCGGCCTGGGAGTCGCTGTGAACCTGCACGGCGGAAAAATCGTGACGCAGGCGTGGCTCAATGAATTGGCGGCTGGCAGCATCGAGGGAATGGCCTGGGGAATGAAGCACTTGACGCACGATGGGCGGCGTCGAGGGCGGAGGTGCTGCGGCATGCGCGTGAACGGGGATAGAGGCGGGATTAGCGGGAAGCGCGGAGCTTATGGGATGGCACTGCGGAGAAGGCGGAACGGGAGCAGGCGCGGGGGCGGCACGGCGCGCGGTGGGAGGGGCGGTTTTCGCGGTACGGGTCGATGCGCCGGCGACTGTCGCTGTTGCCATGGGCAAGGCTCCGCAGGAACGAGGCAAGATCAGAACTTGAGCGTGAGAGAAACTCCGCCGCCGCTGAAGTCGGTGAGAAGGACGGCATCGAGTTCATAGGAGATTCCCTTGCTGGTGTGCTTGCTGGACATTCCGCTGGAAATTTTGCGCGCCACGTCGGGAGCGATGTAGGTGGAAAAGATTCCCCAGATGGCGCCGGCAAGTTTGCCCTTATCCAACTGATAGGCAGAGGGCAATTGACCGGTGACCATGTAGTTGAGGATCTCGGCTTTTTGCATCGCCTCCTTGACCGCGGAGGGTGGTGCGCCGGGCTTGTCATCGTCCTCCATTTCTGGAAAGCCGAGACGCAGACCGAGACTCAAACTGCCGATGTCCTTGAGGGAGAGGCGCGATGGCGCGGAGGGTGAGGCACCGCCAGCCGAGCCAGACGCTTGGCCGGGAATGGGACCAAGCGGGGTCTGGCCGGGCGGATACGACGGGATGCCGGGAGATTGGCCAGGCGGAGTTAGATAGGGCCCGGGCTGGAACAAAGAAGGTGCGGACTGGTTGAGCGGAGGGGAAAAGCCGAAGGGCGGGGAGTATGGATACTGCGCCACGGGCGCCGTGGCACCGCCGAGGGTCAGGGTTCCGGGCGAAGGCAGCTGGGGCTGATGCTGCTGCCGGGGCTCAAGCAACGAGAGCGGGGTGAGCTTGCGATTCAACAAGTCATCCCAGGAGACGTTGATGGTGACCTGGTCGGACTTGGGCTTCTGCTTGGACGTGTCCTGGGGGGTGGTCTGTTGCGGCGGAGTGTCGGACTTGGATTGACGGTAGAGCGCGGGAGCGGCGCTTGAGAGGCGGGAGCCGGGGTTGCCGCCGGATTGCTGCACGGTGTGGCTCAGTTCGTGGGCCAGCAACCGGCGGCCAGTGGCGGATTGGGGATTGTATTGCCCCGCGGCAAAGACCGTGTCCTGGCCGACGGTGTAGGCCAAGGCATGCACGGCTTGCGCGGATTCCTCGGCACGCGGCCCGGTGTGGATGCGGACGGCGCTGAGGTCGTGACCAATGCGCGGCTCCATGAAGGCGCGGGTATCTGCATCAAGCGGTCGGCCAGAAGAGTGAAGCTCCTGGTGCACGATGGGCGGCGCCTCAACTGGCTGGACTGGACCCGCAGGATGACGGCGAAGCGCGGGAGGGGCGGAGTTGACCGACGGCTCAACTGCCGGAGGAGCACTGACTACACAGGCGGCGACGGCCTCGGCTTCTGCCTCGAGAGGATCGCTCGATGAGCCGATGGCCAGCTTGCGCTGCAGAGGCAGCGGAGACATGGGACCCTCAGATGCGGACTGCTCAATGGCGCGAACGGGAATTGCGGAAGGCTGAGCGGGAAGCGCTCGGGAGAACTGCCGCGGACGCGCGGAGATAGGCGCGGAAGGCAAAGAGGTGCGCGCGGTTGCGGTGCGGAGAGAGGCGAGTGCGGAGTGACTGGTCATGTCAGACTCCCATTTCGGTAGCGTAGGCGGCCACGCGCCGGCAGTGACGATGGAAGGTCGGATCGAGTTCGGCGATGCGGCGCTCAAGGCGCTCCGATACACCGGGATGGGCCTTGGTGTCGCCCAGCAGATGGGTGAATCCGGCCTGCGCGGCAGCTTGAGGATTGAAGGCCTGCTCGAAACTGGGAAACATGTAGCGGATGATGACGCCGCGATAGGGAGACTGCGGATGGAAGCGGTGGTAGTCGAGGCAGGCGGCCAGCCAGAACTGCTCGATGAGCATGTTGAGCGCATCCTTATGGGGCAGCTCCTCCCACGGCGCAGCATGAATCGGGTCAGTCACCATGCGGATGGCAGTCTGCGCGTAATGGCGGATGAAGTCGATACGGTTTCCGCCCAGAATGCCGCAATTCTCTTCGCGAAAGCAGTTGCTGTCGCGCGACGTTGCCCACTCCCACTCCACCGGGACGCTGAGCGAATACCGCTCAAACACGCGCTGGATGTGGCTCGGCTGGCACCAGCCACCGTCGAGCGAGTGGCGCTCAGGACACTGCGCAAAGACCGGGGCCGAGAGGAGCGACGGCGGCAGCGGCTTCCAAAGGAATACATCGGTATCGAGATGAACAAAAGGCCGATCCTGAAGGCTGTAGGCGACGAGTTTGCCGAGGGCCCACCAGCCGCGATCAACGTTGCGCAGATTATCGAGTTCGGTGGAGACGCGATCGAACTCGAGTCCGAGACGATCGACGAGGAGAGCTTTGCCGGGGGAGTCAGTAACCAGCATGGTCTGATCGAAATGACGGCGCGCCAACTTGAGCGACAATCCCCAGGCGAGCAGGTGGTGCCGCGGCTCGCGCCAGGTGCGGCCGGCTTGCGCCTTGTAAGGCTGACTCCAGAACGACCATACAGCTCGCATGCGGACTCTCCGAGTTAGGGAATGACGGGCGGCGGCACCAGGCCACCGGTGATAGCGAGAGTGGGCGCTGTGCCTGCGAATGGAACGGTCGAAAACAGGCCGGCAACGGACGCGGCGAGGGTGACTGTGTCTGTGAGGCCACCAGCCCCTGGGGTGACGCCCGGGCTGGCCAGGATGTTGATGGGCACGTTCACGGAGAGTTGCCCCGCGGCGACCGTGGCCGTGGCCTGGATGGTAACTACTGTTCCCACGCCGGTTCCCGTGAGGGTAAGGGATACATCGGTAGGAGTCACGGGCGGATAAGACATGGTGATGACGGCCTGCACGGCAGTGACCGCGGTGGCGGCAGCCGATGGCACGCTGGTGACCTGGAGGCCGGTCATGGTTCCCTGGGAGTTCACGGTTACGGTGACGGCGTTGGTGCCTACTACGGCTGTGCCGTTAAGCAATTGAATGGCAACCCCGGCGATGAGGACGGAAGGCGCGAGATAGAACCAGCTTTCATAGTCGCTGGCCTTGAGAGAGCTGCCGCTGGGCGTGGCGAGATTGACGCAGGGACTTCCATCGACGGCGCGGGAGCCGGTCTCTCCAAAGCTCAAACCGTCAAGGTAGATGCTGCCAGCCGCGCCATCCGCGTACACGGCACCGCCTAGGAGGCGAACGCGCATGCGCCCAAAGCCGAGGGGGCTGGTGGATTTGAGCGCAGCATTGAGTCCGATATAGAGGTAGTAGGCCTCGTACATGGCCACGCCCTGGGTGGCCGCGGGGGTAATCCAGTTAACCTGCGCGCCGGAGACGGTGATGCCCAGAGGCGGATCGAGCACCAACTCGGTGCGCGAGAAGACATCGGTGCCGGGAGGGTAATTGCCGGGAGCGGGAAAGCCGGGAAGCTTGCCCCCAAATCCAACCAGCGGGTCGGCTTGCAGCGGCACCTCTAAAGTGACGCGGAAGTTGCCGCCGCCCCAGGGGCACGACGGGGCCTGGTCGAAGGTGACGGAGAGTCCGTTCTTGATGAGTGCATCGACGGTCATGACGTCGTCGTTGGTCCAAGTGACGCTTTGAACGTGGAGGGCAGGCGAAGTTTGTTCCTGGGCCAGCGCGGTGAGAGGCGGGAACTGGAGGCGGCAATCGTCGACCACGAAGCGGCTGTAGGGGTTGAACGTATCTTCGTTGGCGGCGAAGTTGGCGGAACGGAGGTGAATGCAGGCCAGGGGCGCGGTATAGACGGGAGTGAATTTGGCAGGCTGGAAGAATTGGCCGTCACTGCCGCAAGGGGGCCAGTCAATGGCTCCGTCTGCTGTGCGTGCGGGGATGGTCCAGTAATCGCCGGGTTGATAAGCACCTTTGCTGAAGGTGACTTCGATGCCGTTTTCAAGGGGGATGGCGGTGGCCGAGAGCGCAATGCCCTGCCCTGTGGCACCGGTGCCGGTCTGGTCCCAGCGGCGCATGCGCGGGTGCTGGTCAAGGTGGATGCCGGCAACCGATGTGGCCAGGGTTACCTGGAGCGGACCGGGACCAAGAGAAGCGATCTGATAGAGATCGCCGGGCTGGTTAGGGGTGTCACCGAAGAGGAAGGTGTCGTCACTGAGTTCGACCCACTGGCCAGCCTGGAAGCCGAGGTTGGCATCGGGTCCAAGAGTGTTGACGGTGACCACGCTGTCACTGATGGCGGTGATGGCGGTGACAACCGAAGCGTTCTCGCGCGACCACTTAAAGGTGGCGGTGTCAAGTGTGCCGCCGGTGTGAATTTCAACTCGATATAGCTGGTTCTCGAGGCCCTGGTATCCGGCGGAGGGAATGGGCTGGCAGCCACACTGGTTGTTGCCTTCTCCAGTGTCGGCTCCCATGGCGCCGGTGCGCGCGGGGGTCTGCTGGCTGTAAAGACCCTGGCAGCAGGAGGAGAGTTGGGTGACGGGATCGACGTAGCCGCTTGCGCTTCCAGCGACAATCGGGTCGGTGGTTGATCCGGAGGGATTCGAGCCGGGACCTGGCAGATTGGGGCCCGGTCCGGGCAGATTGGGATTGAAGTTAAGCCCAGGCGGGTTGATGTTGATGGCGGACGACCTGGCACCGATCGCGGCCTGTTTGAGGCCGAGGATGGGCTTCCTCAGGCCGATTGAGATCGGATTGACGTTGACGTTGGTCGGCGCGGAGGGCGCCGGCTGGGGGTTGCCGGGCTGCGAAGGCGCCGCCGATTGAAAGAGGGTTCCGATGACGCGCCAGACGGTCTGGAGGCGGGCGGTGGTATCGGCCTGGCCGAGCGCGGGTTCGCGGAGGCAACCATCGTCGAGTTGGGTGACGAGGCGCTGCCACACCTGGAGAACCAACTGCGCTGTGACCTGCCCCTGGCCCTCGATCACCGCTTCAAGGAGCTGTTGCGCGGTGTAGGTGGGGTTGATGAGATAGGGCTGCAGATCGTAGTGCTGCAAGGCCTCGCTCTCAAGCAACAGGCCTTCGACGTAGTAGCGGCCGGGCTCGATAAGAATTTCGCCGGCGGTGACATCGATGGCAAAGCCGCAATCGTCCATGGGGCCACCGTAGGGGCCGATCACGTCGATATTGGTGGTGTCTCGCAGATGGGCGTCGATGGCGGTGCGCTCGTTGCCGTCGGCATCCAGCGCGACGCGGCCCTGTTGCTCGAGCACCGCGGTGTAATGCTTTGCGGGGTTGAATCGAATTCTGCTGAAATCGCCTCTCATATTTCGTCCTGCCTATCGATGGGGTTGATACCGCGTTGCCGCTGCCGCGGGTGCAGATGGAGAGCTTGAAACTCCATAGGCTCGCACTCCTACAGCAATCCGATCCCGATGCCGAAAGGCGTATCCTGCGCGGATTCAACTTCACCCGTGCAGCGCCGCTTCTGAAGTCCGTACCCGTAGGCCCTGGTCTCAGGGAATGCCTGCAGCAAGGGGCGCGAGGGGATGAGAAACACCCCGCGCTCAAGATTGGCAGGCAGATACTCCGCCGAACGGATTTGTATGTTGGTGACCGCTTCAGTTTC
This sequence comes from uncultured Occallatibacter sp., assembly GCA_964396795.1. Classification (GTDB taxonomy): domain Bacteria; phylum Acidobacteriota; class Terriglobia; order Terriglobales; family Acidobacteriaceae; genus Telmatobacter. Next base: position 96,861 of record CAYNGB010000007.1, read on the forward strand.
CTGAATCTGCTGGTAGACACCTATCTGAGAGCCGTTGTCCGCGCCCTTCCAGATGGCGAGCGGGACGTCGCCGGAGAGCATGCAGTAGCCCGGCTCACCAAAGCGCAGGGTGATGAACTGGGGCAAGAGCGCGGGCTGACTGGCCGCGTCCGGCGGCAGGCACTCGTAACGCTGCGGAACTAGGGAGTTGAACGGCAGCCAGCAAAAGCGCACACAGCCGGTCTGGCGGCGACTGGCCCAGACGGGAGCCTGCCACGGATCGCGACGGCCCAGCTTGGCCCAGAAAATGGTGTTCGACGCCAGGGATATGGCCTGGGCCCAGACGCGGCCAATCACGGTGGAGTCTTCAATGTGGAGCGAGGCACCGGGTGAGGCCAGGTCCGCGCCGGCAATGGCCGGGCAGAATGGCGAACCGGCATCCACGATGCTGTCGAGAATGCGCACGGAGCAACTTGCGGGGAGTGCAATGGGCCCGCTGATGACGCGGGACAGGCACACGCTGGCGCCAATTGCGGAGCCGCTGAGACTGGGCTCGCCGGGAGATGCGGCGTCGCCCTGGCGGGTGAGCGAACGGCCGGGAGTGAGCGTGCAGTCGGCGATCTGCACACACGGTGAGTCGCCGAACACGCGGATTTCTCCCGCCAGACGGAGACCGCTGAACTGCACCTGGCCCACGGGCGCAGCCAAACCATCAGCCAGCATTTGCAAGGGCAGGCCGACCACTTCGATGTCTCCGCGCAGAGTGACGCAGGACCGGTTCCACTCAGGAGGCGCGCCCTGCTGCGTGACGTCCGCGGCGGCGATGAGCAGTTGGCATTGAGAAGAGAGCTGAATCGCATTGGGACCGGTGAGATCAATCTCGTACGACTCGAAGTTGGGAAGCACGATGATTCCGGCAGACCCTGGAGGAAGAGCGTTCCACGCCTGCACGGCATCGTGGAGAGTGGGATACGCAGCAGTGCCGACCTGGAAGGAGGATGCAGTGGCAGCGGGTGGAGTGAGATTGGCGATGCGGTTGTAGGGTCCACCGCCAATAGGCGCGGCCGCTCCGTAACTGTAGATCACGCGCAAATCGTTGGGCAGGGGTACATCGGTCGCGTACTGAATGCGGCCCAGCTCGGGGTCGATGGCGATTTTGCCCGAGGGCACGCGGCAGACACTGCCATTGGTTTCAGTGAGGTTCGCGCATACGATTTGGTCGAGGTTTACGGCGACGCCATCGGCGATCAATTCCACGCTCGAGGGATAGAAATCGGCGGTACGAACTTCAAAGGCGCGGCGCGTGATGGGCTGCGGGGCATCGCCCTGATTCATCAGCCGCGTGAATGGTAGCGGCGCGGGAGGCGGTTGCTGGAAGAGAGGAACAGGGCCACCAAGGGAGCTGAAGAAGTAGCCACCCGCACCGAGATCGAAAGCCGGAGCTTGAACGACCTGCCAACTTTGCCAGCGCCACATCCACACTGCGATATCGGGGATGTTGAAGCGGCCTGGGCCGTGCAAGGTGATTTCGAGCGGGGTGGGGTCAGGACCGGCGGGCGCTACGCGATTGCGAGGAGCGATGCGGCGCACATCGATGGTGCGGTTGAGGCGCGTAAAGGGGCCCTGCTGGTCTTCCCAATCGCGGCCCCGGCGGAGATTCGCGTGATCCGCGTGATGGGGCCGGACATCGCGCAGGCTGAGGTTGGTGATGAGACGTTTGAACTCCTCAACCACAATGGTGGTACGGCCAGAGACGTCGTGGGTCAACTGCTCCATGGCGAGGAGCGTTCCCTTGCGGCGGCGGTAGCCGATGGTGTTGGCAACTTCGGCGCGGCTGTCGGGGCCGCTGAGGGCGACGGTGTAGACGGGATCGAAGCCGATCAACTCGCCGATGTAGGGAATGGCCCAAGGCGCGCAGGTCTCAATGAACTGATCGTCGTAGAGCTGCCATACGTTCTGGCGAACGATGGCGGCCTGGCTCTCGAGGACTTGGAAGAAAGCCTCGAGCTGGCCGCCCTGCAAAGCGTCGCGTGTGCGGAAGACCGCCGGCAACAGCGAATAGATGGGTCCGGGAGCAGGTGTCGTGCTCATGGCCACACTCCTACGTTGCCCTGTGAGGCAGGATCGAGAAGCAAGATTTCAGCTCCGGCAGGCGGTGACAGCGTGGGCTGCGGCCCGGAGGCACAGAGGATGTATTGCACACCGGGCGGATCGCCACTGCGATTGAGGGCGGTGAGGTTGACCGCGATGACGCCGGGAACCTGCTGCGCGAGTTGAACGGCGTAACTGGCGGCGACGCTCTGGCCGGGTTGCATCTGGCCGAAGGCGAAGGCTGCGGAGAGGCTCTGCCAGACCTGTGCGACAACCAGCGTGGGATCGTAGGTGGGCGAATCGACTTTAACCTGCATGGCGATCTCAAAGAGCACCGGCTCGTAGGAGACGACCTGCACGGGCATGTAGGGCAAGCCGTAGGTCTGCAGCGCAAGGACTAGATTCTGGACCACGTTGTCGTTGCTGTTGAGAACTGAGCCGCCCTCGCCGGCCACGGTGAGGAAGATGCCGCGCGTGGTGCCGAACCAAGTCCATGAGGCGAGGGCGAGCGCGATGCCGCCAAAGTTGAGGGTGAAGTTCTGGTAGTCCTCAAGCGAGACCACGCGGTCGAGGGTGAGGGTGGGCAGCGGAGCGGAGAGGCGCGCATCGGCGGGGGATGCGGGATCGGCACCACCGGTGGCGGCACTGGGATTGGTGACCGATTGCAGGCCCTGGGGGCGGTCGAGAGGCTGAGTAAGCTGGCCGGGCGCCACCATGCCGGCGAGACCGATGCCTTTGCGATATTGGGCTTGAATATTGGATTGTCCGGTGGGCGTGAGCGCGCCGTTGGCGCCGTTGCCGAACTCCACCGTGGGACCGGCAGCGGAGTTGGGGATAGTAACGTAGGCACGGTCAGCAGGCGCGGAGTTGAGGAAGTTGGCAACCTCAGACCAGAGGAGATTGTTGACCCGCACCTGCAACGTGGATTGGATGCCGGTGGCGGTGGACGCCGAAACGTAGGTGAGCGGAGACTGCTTGAGCTGGAACTCGAGCGCGGGGTTGGAGGCGTCGCCGGAACCGAGAATTTCCTGGGTCGTCTCGCCATGCGTAGCCTCAACGGCGTTGGCGTTCACGGTAACGGTGGGCGCGTCATAGATGCGGGTGAGCGCAGCGTTGAAGGTGAGGGCGGTTGTCGCCCCTTGCGCGTTCTGGACGGCCACGTTGGAGAGGACGGCGGCTTCGCCGGCCACAGGATCAGAAGAAGCAGAAGGCTGCAATGTGAATGAACCGGTGGGCACGGAGAGGGTTCCGGGCTGACCGGTCACCGTCAACACGCTCCACAGCAGGTTGCTGGTTGCGGTGTCGGTGGCGGGCGGAAATGCATCGACGAGAAAAGGCTGATTGGCGCTGACGGCAAGCAGGCCGGTGGCACCGGAGGGGGTAAATCCACCAGTGGGCGTAGCCAGCGCCGAGGTGGCAACTATGCGTACACGCTTGCCGCTGACGGCGACGGGCGCGTTATCTGCAAGCGCCTGTAATCCCTGCAGCACAAGTGCAGTGCCGGAGACAGGGACGAGCATTCCCGAAGCCAGAGGATAGGTATTACTTTGCGGCCAGCTAGTGAGGGGCAGGCTGGCGCCGGTGAGCAACTGGCTTTGAGAGTAGACGGTGATGAGTCGTGTGGCATCGACATACGCCTGGAGGATTTCGTCAATCGTGGCGAGCGTCTCAGCTGGCAGGAAGATGGCCGAACTCATTTGCAGTTGGCTGGTTTTGGCGGAGAGCGCGTAAAGAGCGGGATTGGACTCAGTGGCGGAGGAGATCTGGCAGAGCGCCGTGATTCCAGCGTAGGTGAGGACGAGCCATTGCAACTGGGCGGGTGTGGGGTTGGATGTAGTAGGCGGATTCAGGCCGGCATACGCATTGTCCAAGTTGATGGTCTGGCCGCCGGCGTATTGCCAGTTCCAATCGTCGGACGGCGAGGACGGAGCGCCGGGGATGTTGGGAAGAGTCTTCTTCGGAAACATTCCGGGCCAAGGCGCATTGGCACCGAACAGCGCAGCCTTGGTACGGAAGATATAGACGCAAGCTTGAGAGCCGGAAATGCCGGAGGGTAGTGGCTGGTCCCACGCGATGAAGGTGTTGCCGCCGACGGGATCAATGGTGACCGAGGTGACGAAGACCAGCGCCCCGGGGCCGGTGGTTGAAGGGGTTCCACCAGGGGCGCTGACGAACAGCAGGGCGTTGCCTACCTGGATATTGTTGGCGGTTCCTGTAATCCAGGTGGAAGTGTCGGAGCCGAGAAGTTGCCAGGGCTGCGATGTGGACGCGGGGATGGCGTTGGCGGCAATGGTGGCGGTGATGTCGGTCGAGGTTTCGAATACCTGCGGAGACTGGCCGGGACCGGGGACGCTCTGCACGCGGGTTCCGGCAGGAATGGGCACGATGGACGGCGAACCGGGTGCGGAGGCCAGGGTAAAGGCGAGCACGGTGGACGCACTGACGCCGGGAGACGGCTTGTAGCCGACCAAGCGAGCGAGTTCGAAGACGCTGCGGCCCTCGACGGCAGTGCCGAGGTAGGCTTCGTTGGCGAGACGCTCGGTGTAGAAGGTAAGGATGTCGAGAGCCACGGACCAGGAATCAACCAAGGCGATGGAGAAATCTCCGGTAGAGCGAGTGCGCAGGCCGGCCAGCGCGGGAACGCTCGACGAGGAGAGCGCGGCAAGCATGGTTTCAAGAAAACTGGAGTAGACGCCTACGCGATATTGAATGGCGGGCAGGCCGGGGCGGTTCGAGATAGCGCCAGGCGTGGATTGCGTGACTCCGGCGCAGCAGCCGCAGAGTTGAGGTCCCGTGCTTTGGCAAGTGCAGCTCATTTGCCACCATCCATAGTGAGCACCAGCAGGCCGCGATCGGCGTGGTTGGGATCGTTGTCGCAACGCGGAATCTCAAGCGACCCCATGGTGAGCTGGGTGGGAATTGCGGTTCCCGGCGGGGTGGGCGAGTCCATACGCTCAAAGGTGGTGAGACTGACAGCGACCACGCCGGTGACGGCCTGAGCCGCGGCAATGATGGGGCTGGCGTAGACCGTTTCTCCGAACTGGAAGTTGGCTGGATTGAGCAAGCCCAGAACGCCGATACATGGATCGCCGGCGACCAGCACCTGCCAGACTGCCGCGTACACATCGCCCTGGAAGTAGCTGGGCGCAACGCAAATTTCCAAACCGATGCGGAGGCCGACCAGGATGGCGGGTTCCACTACCAGATCGACACCCATCATGCGCATCTTGTTCAGGCTGGCGGTTGCAGATTGCTTCAAGGAAGCGGTGAGATCGGTGTCGAGGGTTGCAGAGGGTTCGACGGAGACGAAGGCCGTGTACCAGGAGCCGGTCCAGCGCATGGTACCCCTGGCTTCGGCTACGCCCGAGAGGGTTTCGGCCATGGTGCCGTAGTCGGCGGCGGTGACACAGCGCAATTGGCTCTGAAAACTGAACGGCGCAACCTGGCGGATGTGGTCCATGGTTTCGGGGTCTGTGCCTCCGGCGGCAGCCAGCGGATTGCGCACTCCACTGATGCCGGGACCGGAGAAGAGAACGTGGGCGAGGGCTTCGCGGCCGACATTGCCGGCGGCGCCGTTGCCGGTGCGATAGGTGGCGGTGAAGGCAAGGTTCATGGCGGGCGCGGCGCCGTAAGTGCCATCGCCGAAGCGCAGGTGGGCCGTGTTGTCGTATTCGATTTCAGGAACGAAGCCGGTAAATTCGCTGTCCTCTTCAAGCAGGTCTTCGATGGGTGTCCAGGTTGTGCCGTCATCGCTGAAGAGAGTGACCTGCGGCGCCGCGGTGGAGACGTCGGGAGCAAGAAATGTTGAAGCAGGCGCGGTGGCATCGAAAGGAACGGCAAAGGTGAGGGGCAGGTTGGTCAGCGTCGGCCGGAAATAGGGACGCGGGGTGAGAGCACCAGGCGCGGCGGAGCAGTTGCAACCCATTCCGGCGACCGGCGAAGGCGGCGGAGGCGGAACGACACCGAGGGATTCGCCGACTGTCCACTGGCCCTGGTCGGCGGCGAGAACGTTGCCGCGTGCCACCGAGACGCCGGAGAGAGGCAGCGATTCGTGTGCGGTGTCAGTAACCGAGGAAAGGCAGAGCGGGAAGGGCAACGCATCGGCACTTTGCCACGCGATGCTGGTAAGGGGTGCGCCGTTGACCGGATCCTGCAGAGGAATTCCGCTCTGGTCCACAGTGGTCGCGCTGGTGAGGCGCACGGCCCAGCGATGCGTGGGGTCGGCGTCGGCAGGATCGCCAGTGGGCGGTCCGATAACTTCTTCGAAGATGAGCACGTCGCCTGCCTGGAGGCTGGGAAAGACGCCGTCAAGTGTGGCTGAAGTAGTTCCGATAGGAAGGCAGCACTGGCCATCGCCCCAGGTGTAGAAGTCCATCTGATTCTGCTCGACAAAGATAGTGAGGTCGGCAAGGCTGGCGAAGACGGGACCGGGACTGGCGCGCAATGTATCGGCGGCGTAGCTGTCAGGATCGACGGATGGGCTGAGGCCCGAAACGAGCGGGTAAATCAAGGTCCCCGCGGGGACTGTAATGTCATCCTGGGAAGCGGCGAGACAGACCCAGGCACGGGCGTTGGCGCCTTCCTGGACGGAGTAGTCGACCAGGCGGGCGTGGCGGCGCAGGGAGATGCGGCTGCGTGCGGTGCCGATGTAGGCCTCGGTGTTGACCGCATCCTGCAGGTAGCTGACTCGATCGGCGGCGTAGGCAAGCGCTTCAATCATGGTGATGCCGGGATCGGCGACGTGGGTCTCAGTCCAGGACGGAACCAGGGCGGACATGCGGTCGAGCATGACCTGGCGAAAGCCATCGTAATCGCGGGCCAGGTAGTTGATGTCGGGCGCGGGAGTGGGCGCGGCCGGGCAGCAGGAAGTGACCTGGCAATCAGCGGGCGATGGGCAACCAGCCTTGAAGGAAAAACTGACACATGCGAGTTGCGAATCGATGGTGGGTGGCGGATCAAAGTTCGCCGTGCCGGCCACGAGGGTAAGCGCATAGGGCGAGAAATCGCCGGTTTGGTCGAGCACGACGGTGATGGTGAGAGGATCGGCGGCGGTGGGCGGCTGGATGCTTGTAACGGTCAGCACGGTGTCGCCGGTGAGGACGACATTGGCCGGTGTGAGCGCGAGGGAACGCGCATCTTTAAGAAAGGTGAGCGCAAGTTGGGTGCCGCAGCCGGCATTACCCAGCACCTCAAGATAATCAATGCCGTTGAGGCCCTGGGTTTGCAGCACCAGGTCGCGGCGGCGCTTGTCACTGCAGAAGGCGATCATTGGGTTGGCCCTCCATAGACAAACTGCTGCGACTGCTGTTGCTGGTTGGAGACCAGGATGTAAACGACGGTGACGAGCAGCGTGGAATCCTGGGTGACGACAGTGACGGATTGCACGCGAATGAGATCGGAGAGCCACTGTTGCAGGCCGGATTGAATAGCCTGCTGCTGCGCCGCGGCGAGCACATCGCTGTTGGGCGCGAAGACCAGCTGCGCGGTGCCACTGCCGAAGGTGGGGCGATTAACGCGTTCGCCGGGCGAGGTGAACAGAATCAGCTCGATCATGTCAGCGACGTGCTGCGCCACGGACGGGGATTGCGCAGTGCGGCCCGTGGAGTCGAATCCGTAAGGGAAGGCGAGATTCATGGTTGACATGGTTGCCTCACATCGCCGTTACGCGCGTTTGCATGGAAACCGGCATGAGCGTTGCGCCGCCGGGAGCGGTGATGGCTATGCCGGACTGCACCACGAGCGGCTGGCCGAATGAAGTGACGCGCATGGTTCCCATGACCCACTGGCCTGTGACACACGGAGGCACGGCGGGGGGAATTCCGGGACAGCCGGCCACCACCCACGGCGCCGTGAGGGTAGCGGAGGGCATTCCCATGAGCGTGACCGATGGATTGGGCACGATGGGCATGGCCTGACCGCCATGCAGGCACATGACGACCGCACCTTGATGAAGCAAAAAACCGGGCATCGCTACACCACCTCCAATGCGCCTTCGTTGACCATGACACTGGGGCCATTCATCAGGATGGTTGCGCCCTGGCCGTTGCTGATGATGATTCCGGTGTCGGAGATCGAGATCATGGCACCGGAGGTGGACTTGAGCAGGATTCCGCCGGTGGGGCCGGGCGTGTCACTGATCATGAGGGTGTTCTGGCCAACGGTTTGCAGCACGATGGCCTGCAAGCCGGGGGGCGTGGCGAGGGCCAGAGCGGGAGTCTCCGCAGCGGAGCCAAAGAAGCAGCCCGACCAGATGGGATAATCCGGATCGCCCTGCTCGAACTCCACCCACACGCCAGCGCCAATGGCGGGCACAGCGAAGAATCCGTTCTGAATCCCGGCAAAGGGAAAACACGGCATGGCCCATGTAGACGGAATCACATTGGAGACATCGGGCACCTGGACCATGAGCCGGCCAATGTTCATGGGGTCAATGTTCATGACCACCGTTCCGCGATATTTGCCGTAATACTTCTCCACTTTTTGTTTCTCCTTACAATTTGTCGCCGCACCTTAGAACGGCAGCGACGGCACAACAGGCGTATTCGCAATAAGCGCATTGCGTTTCAACACAAAGCTCTCCTTGTACTCTCCGGGCTTGATGCGATGAGTGGCGGAATCCACGTAGTGCATGCCGTCCCATGGAAGGCCTGCACCACGTACACCTACCAGGCTGCGGGCACGCAGCGGCTGTCCGTAGCGCATGACGTCGAGCGAGCCTTCGCCGGTAACCACGTCGGCGGTCTCAACGCTGCGCGCGAATCCGCGCATGATGGCCTGGGCGGGGTTGAGCTTGGCTGTTTCGGTGATGGGCTCAATCTTCTGGGGAATGGGAACGGCGAACCCGAGAGGCGGATTGAACGGCGTGACCGGAGGAATGGGGATGGGAATGCTGACCTTCGACAGCGGATCCTGAATGAACACGATGGGCAGCACCGAAGTCTGCGGCTCGTAGCGGAAGTTGAGGCTTTCAACATTGGTCCACGTGTCGAGATTCACGTTGAGCGCGGTCTGTGGCACTCCGAGGCGCATCTGCGGACCCCAGTACGCCTGGTTCATGCCGGGCAACGGACCGGGTACAAGATAGAAGACGTAGCCAACTTCGCGGGCGAGCTGCTCAATGTATTTGAGATCGGTCTTCTTCTGCGTGGGGATCTGGAGCAGGGGGATGGGAATGTCGGGAGCGGGTACAGGAATGACTTCAGGGACAATTCCGAACATGGCGTATTTGGCGAGGATGGTCAACACGCGGATATCGGGGCTCATGCCGGGATAGGGGAGGCCGCTGAAGTCGATCAGGTCCATCATCGCGGTCAAGTCCTGACCGGACACCACGAGTTTGGATGAGCCGCTCATGGCGTCAGGCTGGACTTCGATGTGCATGACCACACCATCGACGAGTACCTGAGGAATGCCGGGAAAAGTGACCAGCAGGACCACGCGCAGAATCGGCAGCGGCGAACTGCCGGCGAGCAGGAAGAACGTTTCGAGGATGCCCTTGTCCGCCAGGGTAAACGTCAACTGGAAGCCGCTGCGTCCGGTTGCGCTCTCAGTGACCTCGACAGAGACCAGCGCATCGACGAGCGGCTTGGGCGCAGGGAGAGGCTCCATGGGGCCCACCAGCAACGTGAGATAGAGCGGACTAACCATTGCGCGCTCCAGAGGGGATGCCCGAGACCAACGGAATAAGAATCACCTTGCCCGGTTCGGCGGTGAGGTTGTCAGGGTTGAAAGCGGTGTTGGCGTCGGCGATCATCCAGAAGAGAATGGGATCGCCGACAAAACGCGCGGCAAGATTGTCAAGCCGGTCCGCAACCACGACGCTGTAATTTTGCGTAACCGGCCAGATGGAAGCCTGCGGAATGATGCGCCGCGACAGGTAGGCAACCACGGTTCCATTGGGCAGGGTCATCTGCTCCACCGCGTTGCCGTAGTAGCGGCTGCTGGGATTTGTGGGCGCGCCGGTTCCGGTAGCTGCCTGCACCAATGCCGCTAATGCGTTGTCCATCGCGTTCCTCCTGCTCACGCGCGCTGCGCGAGCGACTCCTTGCTCATTTGATAGGCCATATACATGGCGCCAGCCGGGGTGAGGAAACCTACGTCGTTCACGTTCAATACGCGCATCGAAAGCGAAACTTTGGCGCGAATCGGATTCAGCTTGGGATCGAATGCCTCCTCGGCAATCTCGATGCCCGTGATACGCACGGGTGTGACACGATTGGGACCCCAGATGAAGATGGTGAGATTCGACGACATGGGCAAAATCTCGATGGTGCCTACAAGCGAGAGCACTTCATTGGCGATGAGGATGGAACTGGAGGGATAGACCAGCAACTCCAGCACCGCAAGTTGCGGCGAGATGCCCAGGCTCATCGCAGTGGGATCGGAAGCAGCCAGTTGATCGGTGGCGTCGATTTCGACATCGCAGTGAATGGTCTCGATGGCCGGTCCCTTGAGGCGCAGCACTTCAGTGCGGTCGGGCTGATCGCCGACGCTCTGCGGTTGCAGACTGCGGCGGATCGATTCAGGGTTGTATTCGAAGCTGATGGTGTTGAGCGGAATTCCGGTGGTGGGATCGACCACCAGAATGGCGCCTTTCTGGAGCAGCGGGGAGACGTTAGCCATGGCGGTTGATCCCCTTTCCGGCAAGTTTGCCGTGGAGAGCCGCGGTGACCTGCGCGGCCGCCTGCTCGGGTGTGGCACCGGCACGCATGCGACCGGCATCAAGCGATGCGATGCGCCGCGAACCCGAGGCAGAGAGTTCGCGGGGAGCCTGCGCATCGACCATCCGGGTCAACTGGTTCTCAAGGGCGTGGACGAAGCGCTGCTGCGCATGAGCCGGAAGGTCTTCAACCACCAGGCGGTCGATGTGAATGTGCACCTTGCGGGAGTTCATTGCCAGCCTCGCGTTTCTGCCGCGCCGAGCGGCTTTTCAAGCTTGGCGTATTCAGTGCGCGCGGCGGTGAGTACATGGCACATGGCGATGGCGGCATTCTCATCCGCGGCCAGAAATGCGGCCAGCAATGCGATGTTGCGAATGACGCCGCCGGTAATGTTCAACTGCGCGAGACGAGGAAAATCGAGCGATTGAGTTGGCGCGGCCGCGGGAAAGACGCTGCGCCAGATGCGCTCGCGGCTCGCCGCGTCGGGGAATGGAAACTGTACGACGAAGCGCAACCGGCGCTGGAAGGCGGTATCGAGGGAGCCTTGCATATTGGTGGTCAGGATGGCGATGCCGCGATAGGACTCCATGCGCTGCAAGAGGTAGCTGATCTCAAGGTTGGCGTAGCGGTCGTGGCTGTCGCGCACCTGGCTACGCTTTCCGAACAGAGCGTCCGCCTCGTCGAAGAGCAGAATGGCGCCGCTGTGCTCGGCAGCGTCAAATACGCGGCGAAGATTCTTCTCTGTTTCGCCGATGTATTTGCTGACCATGGTGGCAAGGTCAATCTGGTAAAGGTCGCGATCGAGTTCGCGCGCCAGGATGCCGGCGGCCATAGTTTTACCGGTGCCGCTGGGACCGGCAAAGAGTGCGGAGAGCCCGAGGCCGCGCGTGTAGCGACCCGCAAATCCCCAATCTTGCAAGACCAGCGCGGATTGGCGCGCGTTGGCTACGATCTGATGCAGAATTTCTACCTGGCCATCAGGCAGCACCAGATCCTCCCATGACGAAAGGGCCTCAGCGCGTGCGGCGAGATCGTCGAGCGAGCGCCGCGCGGTGGTGCGGCACACGCGCCAAGCCGTTTGGGCCACCGGTGTTCCGCTACCGCCTTCGAGGAGCGTTTCCTCCCGCACCGTTTCGGCGGCACGGCAGATTTCAGCGGCATCCAAGGTAAACACATCCACCATGGCGCCCAGCGCGCCGTTCATTTGCGCAGCGAGGGGACCCAGGTGCGCGGCCCACATTGTCTTGCGTTCCGCGGCGCTCATGGCGGGCGTATCGAGCCGCGTTCCTTGCAACCGCTCGGCAGGCGAACCCGGTTCGACCTCAACCGCGATGGGTGCATCGACGCGGTCGAGCCAGGACGCAAGGGCCTGCACGTTTTCAAGCTGGGCGGTGTGGACCAGCAAGGCTACCGGCCACAGCACAGCCTCGCGCATAAAGGCACGGGCCAGGCGCTCGCGCTCAACCGACGATTCGGGCAGATGAGCCGCTTCCATTTCCCAGGCGCGCACACCGGTCTCGCGGCACAAAGCGTGGAAGAGCGCGGTACGGTCACTGCCACGCGCTCCGGTTAACAGCAGCGGGCCGCGCGCTCCGCGGGGTTGACGCCAATGGAACGCCCCGCGCTGCGCTGTCTGGCGCAAACCAGCAGACAAATCTTCGCCGTGCGCCTCTTCGAGGGGGAGCGGATGCATGAGCAGTTCAAGCCGTTCATCCGCGGTGGGAACGTCGAGCAGAAACTGCAGAATGCGTTCATCGATTTCGAGCGGCGCATGGAGCAACGGGCCCGACCCAACTTCAAGAAGGCGCCAGTAGCGGAGCGGCCGCAGACGGCTCATGGCGCTCCAGTGGGGCTCGTCCAACACGGCGACCGCAAGCCCGAAAGCCGGCCAGGATGCGGACGCGGGGGACGCATCCGGCTGAGCGGCGGCACAGGCCGCGGCAAAGCGCGGATCCAATGCAGCACCAGCACAGAGCAGCAGGATGTCCACTTCAAAGTTGGTGAGCGAAAATATTTCGCGCAACCGCTCGACAGGACTCCAACGAGGGGGCAAGAGCGGCTCGTCACGATCGTCGGTCAAGGGCGCGGCGTCCGGCCGATATCCGTTCCCTTTAAGAGGAGAGACATTGTCGTGAGAAGTATTAGATTGCGCGCGGCGCTGCAACTGCGCGAGCACGCGGTCCAACTCGTCCCACAAGGCCAGCATGGTAGCTTCCCGCACGAGGGTCATGCGCTCACCTCCACCTGGGGCAGGAATTGGCCAAAGGTCGGGCTGCCTGAATTCGTGTCGAGTGTGAGGCGGCTCTGCGCGCCGTCTACTTCAACGCGCAGTGGATATGTGCCGACTGCAATCGATGCAGGCACCGTGACCGTGATCTGCGTTGACGTTGCCGGGCCACTGAGCGGCATGGGCGGCATGGGGATGGCCTGGTCGCCTATGTAAACCACCACGGTCTGCATCACGCCCACCGCGGGAGTGAGGGTAAGAGTGAGCGGATTGCCCTGGGTCGCCTTGATAGGCGGAGTGACTGGCAGCGTAATGACCGGAACAAGCTGGAAGGGTACGGGATTCGACGAGAAGCCCGGATGCACGCGCGTGGAGGACGGAAAAGTGACGTTGCGCAGCACGCGCACATTGTGCGTACCCGCTGTGAGCGTGGCGGGAACCACGGCGCGTACGCAGGAGCCCTGTACCGTGGCGGCAGCCACGCCCGCGCCCATGTCGAAAGATACTTGAGTGTCCGAAGCTATGTCGCCCAGGAAGTTGCTGCCGGTGATGGTGAGGGTTTGGCCCGAGGCAATCATTGCAGGTGTGACGTTGGCGATGAGCGGGCTCACGAGCGGCAGGGCCAGAACCGAGCGCCGCTGCACAGGTAGATTCGACGCATAGCTCTGTGTATCCTGAATGACCACTACCGAGACCTGGTAGGAAGTTGTGGGCCGGTAGCTGGTTTGGAAGGCGGTCCACAAACGATAAATCTCTTCGGTAGTCAGTGTCTCTGGTGTAATGCGGATGTGCTCCACTTGGCTGGCGAGGGTGCTGCCGGAGATCAACTGCTGCTCGGCCGGAGCGGGGTGGACGGAGACCAGGTCAGCGAGCGCCTGCTCGATGGTTTCGCGCGGCACAACGGGCGTCGAGTGAAAGACCTGCATTGCCCAGCCAAGGAGAATCTCCGAGTCGAATGGATTGCTGCCGTACGCAGTGACCAGGTAATGGAGATTGATGGCTAGAGGCGGATTGCTCAAGGGCGCGCCGCTGGCGTTCATCGAAGGCAAGCCCAGATTGCGCAAGGCAGGGTTGATGCTGGCGTAATAGAGAAAAAGATTGATCTGTGCGGACTCATCTGGGCCGGTTGAGACCAAATCGGGCGCGACGTTGGTGATGCCCGCCGCCGCACCAAGAATTGTGGACGGACCGCCCGCCGCAAGCGCAGTAGTGAGTAGGGACTTGAGTACGGCGCTGACGCCGCCAACCGCAAGATAGTCGCTCATGACGCGGCTCCCGACCTGCGGTTCAGAAACTGTTCGAGGGTTACGCGAGGCTGGAATGGAGGCGCTTTGGCTGCGGTGCGCGGCGCATGCAGCTCGATGCTGCCGATGGTGATGTGAATCTCAGTGTGTTCGGTGCCTGAGTCCATCCCCGGCGCAACATCGTTGCGCGGCTGAACCGCGGCAGGCGCTGGTTTCACTTCATGTTCCGGTTTTCGCACTATCGGTGATAGAGCCCGTTGTGGTTCGCCGGCCGCTTTTCGCTGCACATCCGATACTGCGTCTGGTGCGTTCACGGTGCGCACTTCGAGAACACGCAACTCAGGGGGCGCAGAGTCTTGCGAGACTCGGGCTGCAACCTGGGGCTTAACTTCACCGAGGTTCTCAGCGGTAGAGCGAATCTGCGCAGGGTGCGCCGGCTCGGAGGCCTTTGATGAAGGCTCCATACTCCGGCTGAGTTCTGACAGATCGGCGGGAGCGGGCGCACTCTGGTTCAATGCCGGAGTCTTTGCGGTTCCCTCCGGCTTAGACAAGGGCGTGGCTTCGCGGTGCGGCAAATCCACGCGGACACGAGCTTCGTGCTCAACGGTCTCTTCAGGCGAAGCCGTTTGAGCTGTAGGCACCGTCCACTGGGGCGCCACCAATGGCTCAACCGCGGGCAATTCGCCGCGCGTACGTTGCACCATTCTGTCGAGTACTCCGCTCATGCGTCCAGCATCTCCAGGTATGCGGCGCGGCGCGGGGCGCTCATAGCCGCAATTGCCTGCTCACTCCATCCATAGGCGCGAGCCAGTCGGTGAATTTCAACGAGGAGACGCCGGGCTGCAAGCGCCACCTCACGCCAGACGAAACCGGCAACATCCAGGTCGAGCACGGGACGACCATCGCACGCAGCACAGGGCAACAAGCAGCGGATTTCCGCCGAGGCGTTGAGCCGATCGAAACGGGCCAGCCAATCGGAACGCTGTGTGCGCTTGAGCTGCGGAGATTCAGTGTTCGCGAGCTGAGGCAGGGTTAACGTCCGCTCCAGCAGCAGCTCGCGCGCTTGCGCATCGCTGTCGACGGCCATGGATGCGGCCAGGTCGCTGCTATTGACCGGGCGCATGCGTATCTCGGTCGCCCCTTCCAGCCAAGACTCCTCCACGGGGGGGCATAACTCCCGCTCGATATCTGCCACATCTACCACAAACTGCAATTGCTCACCGCACTCCGGACAAACAGCGAAACCCTCGATGCGGCCGCCGAAGGTGATGGCGCGCAGCCGCAACAGCAGCGCATTCCGTTCCGCAAGCGGCAAAGCAGCAAGAGCGCCAACGTCCCATTCCGGCAGCGCAACCTGCAGCAAGGCGAGCGCGCGCCAGGGCTCCCGCTGTTCGCGGCCCCGTTCCCACGCCGTCAACATCCGCTCGCCTTCGAGTGCGTACATCGGTTTGTACTCCGTCTTTGCCAAACGTCACGCCTACTTTTCGAAAGCCTTCTTCACCATGGCTGATCGCTGCAACAACGAAAGCACGGCATGCTCTTTCATTCCCGAGGTCTTCGGGCTAGAGAAAAGTTCGCTGAGTTCCTCGCCGGCATCAATGAGTTTGGTGGCCGGGAGACGGGGCCGGATTCGGCTATGCCCGTGTCGATGTGAAGCTTGGCTCGGTCGGCTCAGTCACCGACGTGTCGCGCTCCCAGCCTTCGTTCTCAAGGATGATGTGCTGGATAGCGACCGCGTTGGCGTTAGCGTCCAAGTCGGGCATGGCCTGATATTCAGAGACCCATGCGCGATAGATCTTGTAACTGATGGCAAGTTGCCCGGCTTCGTTGTAGAAATCCAAGATCACATCTTTGCGAAAGTCGGCCAAGGAAACCTCCGCGCCAAGTCCCGCGCCAATCTGCCACACCTTGGCCGCCCAGGCCTCGAAGGCCAGATCGTGGGTGACGCCGCGTTCGAGCGTGATGGGCCCAAACTCGCTACGCCCCGGCGACTTGCGGCTGGTGCTGGGATCGCCCCCTTCGCGGTGCTTGACCACTTCAGTGGTGCGCTTGAGGGCCGAGCATTTGCTGAGACCGGCGACATATTGCCCATCCCATTTCAGCCTGAATTTGAAATTCTTGTACGGATCGAAGCGTTGCGCGTTGACGACAAACTCCGCCATGATTCCTCCCTCGTCTCTCCGATTTCGTTATTCATGCGCAAGGGCCGCGCCAGCGCGACGGCCGCATGCGGGTTACGAGCCAGCCTGTCCGGTCAACTGTTCAATTTGAATAACCACGAACTCCGCAGGCTTGAGCGGCGCAAATCCGACCAGGATGTTCACGATGCCCAGGTCGATGTCCGCTTGTGTGGTGGTCTCGTCGTCGCACTTCACAAAATAGGCCTGGTCGGCAGTGATGCCTTGGAAGAACCCCTTCTTGAAGAGGGAGTCCATGAACGATCCGACGTTGAGCCGAATGGCCGCCCAAAGCGGCTCATCGTTGGGCTCAAAGACTACCCACTTGGTGCCTCGATAGAGGCTCTCTTCAAGGAAGAGCGCAACGCGCCGCACGGGCACATACTTCCACTGGTTAGCCATGGCGTCCGCGCCCACCAGGGTGCGCGCGCCCCACAACACGGGGCCATACAACGGGAAAGTGCGGAAGCAGTTAAGCCCCAGCGGATTGAGCGCGCCATTCTCCTGATCGCTGAGCTGGTAAGTCATGTTCTGCACTCCGTTCAAAGTGGCGCCGATGCCGGCAGGCGCCTTCCACACACCGCGTGTAGCGTCGGTGTTGGCATACACTCCCGCGACCACTCCTGAAGGCGCAAAGGTGCGCAACTGACCGTTATTGAGCGCATCGGCCAGGCGCAGGCGGGGGAAGAAGGCCGCGCCGTTGGCATCGACCACACCCAGCGTATTGGTCTTCCAATCCACCGCAGCGGCCACTGTGTTTACATTGGGCGGTGGATCGATGAGCAACATGGCCCGACGTTGATCGCACAGCGCGATGGCCGCGGAATAGATTTCAGTGGCGTTGATGTTGGGATCGGGCGAGTTGGGATTGCCGGGAAGAGCGCGCGCCGCTTCGGGGATGCTGAGCAGGTTGAACAGGTCCACCTTTGTCAGTGCATAGATGCCGGAGAAGGCTGATGGATCACCGATGAGTTCATCGTTCAGGGGAAGGCCGGAGGGCTTTGTGGCGGGCGTGGAAGCGAGGCCCAGTCCAGCGTTGGTCGTGGTTGTGCCGAGCGCATAATGGGCCACGTTGCTGAATTCGGTGGGATTCAAGCCCAACGCTTTTGACGCGTCGTTGCCCGTTGCCGGCGAGCCGAAGGAGATCATGGCGTCCGGTTGATTGGGCAGCAGAGCGTTCACGCGAATCCCCGTGCCAGTGCCACTGGGCGCGGCTACGCAGGTAACTGATGCGCCCGGAACATTGACCATGAGCCAGTTGTTGAGCGCCTGTTGCAGCTGCGAGGCCAGTCCGGAAACCGTTTGGGCAATGGTGATGCCGCTGCCAATGACCTTGATGGTCGGCGGCGTCACCGGGCCATTGGGTAGCGTCAAGGTGAGGCTGCAGTCTGCGTTGGCCACGGCAGTTCCGCCGCCAAGTGCCGTGTTTACCGCAGAGATGGTGAGAGGCGTGCCCAGAACGCCGGTGACTTCAAGAGCGGTCGGCGTAGTGGGGAGATTGGCGGCTACGTTGACGAGCTGAGAGCCGTTGTCTGGATCGTTGACCACGGCGACGAAGTAGTTTTGCAGGGCCGAGTTCAACGTTACTTCAGGGAAGTACTCTGTGGTCCCATCCAGCAGATCGGTAACAGTCAGGTTGAAAGACAGAGGATCTCCGGTGGTGGTCGTCAGGTCCAGTCCCTGCACATCGATATCGACCAGAAGCTGTCCGTTGGCCCACTGTCCGCTGCTGAGCGCGGTGAAAGTGATGCCGTTGGTTCCAGACTTGGCAATCTCAACCTCGGCATAAATCACGGGTGTTGGGCTGGCCGGATAGTGCATTGGCGTGCGCACCACGTAAGCCTGCGAACCGCCATTCTGGAAGAACTGCTGCACGGCATAGCTGACCTCGCTGTTGGAAGCCAGCCCGCCATAGAGCCGCTCAAAATCAGAAAAGCTATAGATGACCTGGGCGCGATTGTCGACACCTCGCGCAGTGTATCCGACGAATGCAGCAATCGATGTGGCCACGCCAGTGATGGGATGGACAGGGCTAGGCAGTTCCTGGATGTAGACACCGGGGTAGGTGTAAGTGGACATGGTTATCCTCCCGCCTGGATAGGCGATGGCGACTTAGCAGGATTCCTGCAATTTGAAGAACCCGCGAAACGTGGTGGGGAAGCGGGTTCCCGAAAGCCCGGAGAAAACACGCACTCCGAACGAGGCGCTCAGATTAGGCGCAATCCCCAAAGTGAGTCAAGACAATTTTTGAAGAAGCTAGAGACCCTTCCTTAGCGGATGGTTGAGACAGGTTACCAGGTTATCTCTTTGTAAATAACTTATCTTGCACGTGCAGGTGAGTTATGGGAGTTACTGTCTGGCAAAAGCAAGCACGACAGTCTCTAACTTTGCGAGGGAGGGCAAGGCCTGCCAGCAGAGTTGCAGTCCCAAAGCAAATAGCCACAGGGAGAGCGCCAGACGCATGGCACGAGCCGGGACTCTGGGAGCCAGACCTGTGCCGGCCAGGGCTCCAAGAATACCGCCTGTTATGAGCTTGCTCAGCACGACTGGATCGAATCCACCTTGACTTAGGTGCAACCCTCCCCCGATCAAAGAGAGGCACAAACCGAAGGCTAGGTCTGTGCCAACAATCTGCTGAACTTCAAGCGAGGTGAATCCGAGCAGAGCGAGAGTTCCGAGCGCCCCAGCCCCGGACGACGAGAAGCCCACCTCCGCGCCTACCGGCAACATGGCGGCTGCCAGCCAGCGGGGACGATAGGGGCGGTCACCGCTGATACGGACGGGGCGAAAATGGCGGTAGACGTGCCATCCGGATGAGGCCGCGATCATGATACCGAGCGCCAGGTAAAGCCAGACATTGTTGGATTGAGCGCCGACCACGCGCCGAAAAACCAAAGTGCCCAGCACCACGCCGGGCACGCCGGTGAGCAGCATGACACCGAGAATGCGCCACGACACCAAGCGGCGCCAAATCTGAACCGGAACAACGACAAGTTTGACCGCAGCCGAATAAGCGAGGGCTGTGCCTACGGCGACGCCGACCGGGACATTGAGGAAGAGGATCAGCAACGGCGCAGTGATAGTGCCCGCACCGACGCCGGTCATCGCAATCAGTGCAGCAATCAAGAAGCCCAGTAGAAATTCCATCACGTTCTCCGCAACTACGAACCTTGCACGTGAATACCGCATTCCAGTTTCTGGCCGGACCAACGTCCTGATCGCGGATCGTTGGGGTCAATGGGCAGGCTGGTACATGGCGCACACCCGATGCTGCTGTAGCCCAACTCATAGAGCGACAACAGCGGAATGTGGTTCGCCCCGGCATACTGCCACACATCGCGCGTGGTCCAGTCGGCAAGCGGACTGAGCTTGGCAAGAGTATGGCCGGTGGGAAGGGTAAAGGTCTCCTCCGGCTGGAGATTGGCGCGCGACTTTGACTGCTGGCGTCGAAGTCCTGTGACCCACACTCGGTAGTCCGCGAGAGCGCGAAAAAGCGGCTCGACCTTGCGCAAGGCGCAGCAGCGGTCGGGAGCAGTTTGATTAAGAATGCCGAACTCGGCTTCCTGCTGGGCCACGGTACGTTCGGCCTGGACATTGACCAGATTCAGATTCCATTCCGAGGCAATGCGATCGCGGTAGGCAAGGGTCTCAGGGAAGTGATAGCCCGTTTCAAGAAATATGACGGGGATCTCGGGAAGGATTTCGCGCAGCATGTGAAGAACAACCACGTCCTCGGCCTGAAAGCTGCTGGTGACGCAGGCATGCTGCGACCCGGCCAGACGATCACGGAGAAATCCGATGGCTCCAAGGGTAAGTGCGTTAGATACCGAGGCCGTTGTCATTCTCATTTTCTCCAGTCGAAATCGATTCGAGGCATTGCAGTTTACTGAGTATCTGATCGGGATCGACAGACTCGAAAGCAGGGGCCAGTTCAAGCGGCTTTGCGTTCAGCACGTCTACTCGAGCGAGAGTCAGCGGACCATTGTCGTCGCTCTCGACCAGCACAACGGCGCCGAGGCGAGCGATGGTGACAAGCGAGGCCGAGACTGGAACACGCGTGCGCAGGACAAGAGCCCCCGCTTCGAGAAGTTCCTTCTCGATTTGAGAAGCTAACTGCGAGCGATTGCCTACGACAAGCAATCCGCGGGTTGCGCGATTGATAGTGGGTGCAGATTCGTCCACATCGGAGATGCTGCGGATCATGCCGGCGCCGGCGGTCGCGTTGTCGGCGGGGTCGATGAGAATGAAGCTGCCGGTGGCACGATTTTCGCGATAGAGATCGGCGAGCAGGGCGCGGCTGGTTTCGATAACCACTTCACCGATGTCGTTAAGTGCGAGTTGGTCAGTAGCGCGCTGGTCGAGATGTTCGACATCAATGCGCGAGCGAATCTGCACAACGTGGGCACGGACCGTTTGGGTGGAGTGCTTGAGCAGGAAAGTTGCACCTGCACGCAGTGGATTGCTGTGCATCCAGACCACGGTTGCTTCAAAGTGCCGCGTTCTGTGCGGCGGCGCGGCGACCGCCGCGATCATATCGCCGCGGCTGAGGTCGGTTTCGTCCTCAAGCGTAAGTACGACAGACTGAGGCGCTTTGGCGGCTTCGAGGTCGCCGTCCCAAGTGGCGATTGAGCGCACGCGGGTCCGACTGCCAGAGGGTAGTGCAATAACTTCATCACCGGGGCGGACGGTACCGGCAGCGATCTGTCCGGCAAAACCGCGAAAGTCCTGATGAGGACGAATGGCGCGCTGCACCGGGAAACGGAAGGCGTCGAGCGAGCGCTCGATGGCGAGGGGCACGGTCTCAAGCAACTCGAGGAGGCTGGGACCGGTATACCAGGGCATGCGCAGGCTACGGTGAACGACGTTGTCGCCATCGAGCGCGCTGACAGGAACCACGATCATCTCGGGAATCTCAAGAAGCTGGGCAAGGGCAAGCAGGTCACGGCGATGGCGCTCGAAAACTTCCGCTGAGAAATCCACGAGATCCATCTTGTTGATCGCTGCAATGACCGTGGGGATTCCGAGCAGCGCGGCGATGCAAGCGTGACGGCGGGTCTGGTCCAGGATTCCCTTGCGCGCGTCAACCAGCACGATGGCCACATCGGCTGTGGATGCGCCGGTGGCCATGTTGCGCGTGTACTGCTCGTGACCTGGAGTGTCGGCAATGATGAACTTGCGTTTGGCGGTGGAGAAATAGCGATAAGCGACATCGATGGTGATGCCCTGCTCACGTTCGGCGCGCAGGCCGTCTGTGAGCTGTGCGAAGTCGATGGCGGCGTTGTGGGTGACGGCGCGGACGTGATCTTCATAGACATTTTGCGAGTCGTAAAGAAGACGGCCGATCAAGGTCGATTTGCCGTCATCCACACTGCCCGCAGTGCTGAAGCGGAGCAGATCCTTGGCGCGCTCGGCTTCAAGTTGCTGTTCGATGCGTATATCCGCGTCGTCCGGGGACGCGTCAATGGTGGCGGTTGCGATGGGTTCACCCGCAAAGATCATCAGAAGTAGCCCTCGCGCTTCTTGAGTTCCATGGAGCCATCCTGATCATGGTCGATGACGCGGTTGGCGCGCTCTGAGTTACGCACGGCCATCAGTTCCGCGATGATCTTGGGAACGGTATCGGCCTCGGAGCGAATCGCGCCGGTGCATGGACTGCATCCCAGGGAGCGCAGGCGGCACTTGACCCATTGCTCTTCGCCGGGCAATCCCTTCACAAACGACTGCTCCACGGGGATGAGGCTGTCGGCACGCACCAGCATGCGGCGTTCCTTGGCAAGATAGAGCGGCACGATGGGAATCTTCTCGAGATGGATGTAGTGCCAGATATCGAGCTCCGTCCAGTTGGAGAGCGGAAATACGCGAATGCTCTCGCCTGGGCCGATGCGGCCATTGAAAAGGCTCCACAATTCCGGACGCTGGTTCTTTGGATCCCACTGCCCGGCACTATCGCGAAAGGAGAAGATGCGCTCCTTGGCGCGCGACTTCTCCTCATCGCGGCGCGCGCCTCCAAAAGCAGCGTCAAAGCCGTGCGCGCGTAACGCGTCGAGCAGGGCCTGTGTCTTAAGCAGCCCGCAACAACGCTGCGTTCCGAGTTGGACGGGATTAGCACCGTTGGCCAGCGCTTCCTCGTTGCGCCACACGATTAGCTTGACTCCCAACTCGGCGGTGTAGCGGTCACGAAATTCCAACATCTCGCGAAACTTGTAGCCCGTGTCTACATGCAACAGCGGAAACGAAATGGGAGCCGGATGAAAGGCCTTCTGCGCAAGACGCAGCATGACCGATGAGTCCTTGCCGATGGAATAAAGCATCACCGGCCGTTGGAACTCCGACGCTACTTCACGAATGACGTGAATGCTTTCAGCCTCGAGAAGCTGGATGTGGTTGAGGCGGTCGAGAGCCTTCATCCGATCACTCCGTTCATTTGCGCAGAAAATAGAAAACCCGCGGCAGCAGAGAATCTGCAGCGCGGGCTTAGGGGGAAGTCGATCTGAGTCTAAAGCTGGTTTACCCCACAGTCCGGCGCGTCACGCAACAACACGCGCAACAAGTAGCCGGAGTGGAGCACGAGCTCATGTTGACTACTATATCGACGGAAAAGGTGCAGGTCAATCCGCGGAGCTGGCAGAACGGAGTTCCGCGGGAATGATCTGCAGAGGCTGGGCGGAATGCGCTCAAATCAGCTTGTCGACGGCAGCAGCAAGATCGAAGTCCTTGGCGGTGAGGCCGCCAGCACTGTGAGTGACGAGGCCAAGGCGGACCTTGTTGTAGCGAATGTCGATGTCGGGATGATGGCCGGCTTTTTCGGCCAAGCCGGCGACCTGGTTCACAAAAGCGAGTGAGGCGAGAAAGTCCTTGAAAACAAAGGTCCGCGTCAATTCGCCATCCGTGACTTGCCAGGCGGGAAGAGCGGTGAGGCGTGAGACAACATCAGGTTCGGAGAGTGGGGGCATGGTGTTCTGCTCCTGGGGAGGTTGGAGCCGTCGGGCGACGGTGCGAACAGGCTACTCCACCGTGACGGATTTGGCCAGATTCCTGGGCTGGTCGACGTCGCAGCCACGACGAACGGCGATGTAATACGCAAGCAACTGCAGGGGAACAATCTCGATAAGCGGAGAGAGCATCTCAATGGCCGGAGGAATGTGGATGACGTGCTCGACGAGGTTGCCAAGAGTGGTATCCCCCTCAGTGGCCACGGCGATTACGCGACCGGAGCGGGCGGTGACTTCCTGAATGTTGGAGAGCGTTTTTTCATAACGCAGCTTAGACGCGGGGTCGGATTGGTCGCAGGTGGCCAGTACCACTACGGGCAAAGTCTCGTCGATGAGGGCGTTGGGGCCGTGTTTCATCTCCCCGGCGGGGTAACCCTCGGCGTGGATGTAGGAGATCTCCTTG
Organism: uncultured Occallatibacter sp.; assembly: GCA_964396795.1. Taxonomy (GTDB): domain Bacteria; phylum Acidobacteriota; class Terriglobia; order Terriglobales; family Acidobacteriaceae; genus Telmatobacter. Next base: position 120,634 of record CAYNGB010000007.1, read on the forward strand.
AGCTTGAGTGCTCCTTCGAGGGCAATCGGGAAGTGGATGCCGCGGCCCAGGTAGAGGAAGTCGCGCGCGGTGGAGAAGTCCTTAGCCAACTGCTCGCACTGGGCAGATCGGGAGCGAAGCACCTCTTCAATCTTGGCGGGGACGCGGCTCAGCTCTTCAATCAGTGCGACCGACCGGGCCGGGTCGAGCCTGCCGCGCAACTGGCCCAGCTTGAGCGCCAGCAGGAATAGTGCGGTGAGTTGCGCAGTGAAGGCCTTGGTGGAAGCGACGCCGATCTCAGGGCCGGCGTGGGTGTAGATGGCACCGTGCGCTTCGCGAGCCACCATGGCATCGACTACGTTGCAGATGGCGACGGTCTTTGAGCCCAGCGAGATCATCTCCCGCTGCGCGGCCAGGGTGTCTGCGGTTTCGCCGGACTGGGTGATGAGCAGGCCGAGCGCGTTGCGATCGGGAATGGGATTGCGATAGCGGTATTCGCTGGCGTAGTCCACATCCACGGGCAGACGCGCGAGACGCTCGATCATGTACTTGCCGCTGAGCGCGGCATGCCAACTAGTGCCACAAGCGGCAATGTTGATGCTGGAAGCGGTAGCCAGTTCTTCGTCGTCGATCTTCATCTCACCGAGGAAAACTTTGCCCGAGTCCAGCGAGACGCGGCCCAGGGTGGTGTCGCGAATGGCGCGGGGCTGCTCCCAGATTTCCTTGAGCATGAAGTGCTTGTAGCCGCCCTTTTCCGCCTGGATGGGGTCCCACTGAATGTGGGTGATGGCGCGCTGGATGGGGTTGCCGTCGAAGTCGGTGAGGGCAACGCCGGCCAAAGTGAGGATGGCCATGTCGCCATCGGCGAGGAAGTAGATGTCCCGGGTGTGGTGGAGGATGCCGGGAACGTCGGAGGCGACAAAAGACTCGCCCTCGCCGACGCCGATGACTACGGGCGGACCAAGGCGGGCGGCGACGATCTTATCGGGCTCCGAGGCGGACAGGACACCGAGGGCGAAGGCCCCTGTGAGCCGCTTGACGGCGCGGCGGACGGCCACCTCGAGCTGAATAGGCGCGCCGGCAGCCTCGGCGTCCGCCTGTACCTGCTCAATCAAATGGGCGATGATTTCGGTGTCGGTTTCGGTGACGAACTTGTGACCCTGAGCGGTGAGTTCACGCTTCAGGTCGAGGTAATTTTCGACGATGCCATTGTGGACCACGACGATGCGACCGGTGCAGTCGCGGTGAGGATGGGCGTTCTCTTCGGTGGGGCGGCCGTGGGTGGCCCAGCGGGTGTGGCCGATGCCGAATGTGCCTTCGAGCGGGTGTTGGGCGAGGACCTCTTCAAGGTTATGCAGCTTGCCTGAAGCGCGGCGAACGTCCAGCGTGGAGCTGGATGGACTGCCCACAGCGATGCCTGCCGAGTCGTAGCCGCGGTATTCGAGGCGCCTGAGCCCCTCGATGATGACTGGAACGACCTTCTTGGGTCCGACGTACCCGACAATTCCACACATGAAGCGATTTTATGCGACGACCGGGCGATAGAAGGTGACGGGGCGCGGGATTTGAGGTCCGAAGATCCGGACCTGGGCGTCCGGAATTGGCTTCGGCCGGGCCGTTTTCTGAGATTCCAAGGCACTTTGGGGCCAAAAACAGGGGAAAATCGGGTAGTTTTGTTTACCGATGAGTACATGGGGCAAATTTCTATATTGTTCATTACATTCATGTTATGTTGGAATTGACCCTTCCGGGGGCGGGTTTTGGAGGGGGAGGGGGTGGGTACCCTTCCGGGGGGTACGGACCGTTCACATCCCTGACCGCTCATTCCCTCATTTCGATTGTGCAGCCGGAGCGGGTTATTTTCTGCAAAAGGATTGAGGCGGCCGGTGAGCGGACGTGGCCACCTTCCCCTTCCACGATGAGACTGTTGAAAGGAATGGGGCACCCGGCCTCCTAATCAGGAGTTCAATAAGCGCTTTGCCCTGTTATCAACGATTGAGAGCACTCCCCGGGCAGACTCCTCAACCTAGCCAATAGCCGCAGATCGAGACTGTGAAAGATAATGCGCGGCCTTGTCCAAGCACTGAGCTATGGGTCTCCTCGTGAGGTTCAAAATGCAGAAGTCACGAGGGTGGCGTCGAGCATGCCGAATGCTCTCAAGAAACTGCATAGGGGCCGTGGCATGTGCGGGATCATAGTCACGGCCGAAGAGCACTGCTCCCAGGAGTTCACGGAGCCGATCATCGTCCAGCCTCTCCAAAGCCAAAACCAGTCGCGGCCGGACCTCCTCAGAGGTCTGGTCCCGTCTGGCGCTACCTATTTCCACAACTTTCTGGGAAACGGAGATCCCGTCGCAGATTTCGGCAACAGCGCGGCTAAGCTCGGCGATCTCGCGGAAGTCTTCCGGCAGACCAACGAGTCCCGCCGAATGAGACCGGAGGAGATTCATCTGGCTCACCATTCGGCGATAGAGATTTGGGCGTACAGGTATGGACAAAGTACGCAAGAGATCCGTGACGCTCTTGGCTAGGGTGACGGGATCCTCCATGATTTCAGAACCCGAGTACCGCAGGACCCTATACCCAAGCTCCAGTAGCTCCCGGTCTCGAGCCCGGTCGGACTTGAATTTGTCTCTGCCCGAATGGAATTGGTATCCATCGCATTCGATCAGCAAGCGCACACTGTCATCTGCAGGAAACCACATGGCAAGATCTGGTCTGATCGTCCTTCCGGAGAGCGTAAGAACCGCTTGCGGAACTAAGTGCACGGCGTTAACAAAATCTATGTACTCTTTGTTTGCTTCCCAGACAATGTCGTTCAGGAACGGGTCACCCCAACGGAACGCGCCCCCTAGATACATGTCGTCCTCATCAGGGTATTCCTGGCCTCGGGTAAAGGCGTCACAGGCCCACGCAGACGTGAAGTTGTCCACGTACCCCGTGAGATCGTTGATGTATTTTTCTAAATCGGATGTCGGCTTGTGTACGAAGACATCGTAGCGACGCGAGCCGAAACACAACCGAACACAGAGAGCTCCGAAGAGAGTTCGTTCTATGGGCGATTCTGTGTATTCATACAGCCTTCGAAACATGGCTTCGAAAGACCTGTACAGTTCCGGGCCATCGATCTCACCGGTTTCGCCAATCAGCTTGCTGAGTTGGAAATCGGACAACTGTCCGGGTTGTGATGTCCAGAATTCCTGATGAACAGCGCCTTCTAGTAATCGCAACGCGTCGCCTTCGTTTGAAAGTAGCTCGGCAATTCGCCGTGTCTCTTCAGAACTCACTCAACACTCCAAACGGACCTTGGGGGAAGATTGAGGTTAGCACGATACCTGCTCAGCGGACACCTCACGTAAGGCACCCCACGCCTGCAACAAAGGACTCGCATCAGGTAGCGACGAAACAACGCAAATTCTATGCCCTTCTATGCCAGCGGCAAGGTATCATCGCCGCGCCGCACCCAACGGGCAATAAGGCCCATCTGATCAGGGTTGATCGTTGACGTCAACTGGAGCAGGACTTTCTTCAGGGAAAAGCGGCTCTTGGCCTGATGGTGGTCTGCGTGAACCAGGCGGTGAGGACTTGAGATAGCCGTGGTCAAACGCATATTTTCTCTTGCGCCCATGCGCGGCGCCGTTACACCCCTTGCATTTACAAGACCTCGACAGCTCACGCTTTCCTTTCGCGTAGCACTGATGAGTGCAGTAGTTCGCATGCGGGATCGGGCCAGCCGGTCCGGTCGCAGAGGGAACCCGATTCCTTCCGTCCAACGTGCCTTCTGCCATAGGTAAGGATATACATCATCGCAGCCTGTGCGAAAGTGACATTCATTGTGGCCCACACCTCGATAGAACAGATTTAGTAATGGAAAGTCTTAGTGCTGTATCTGGAGCGCCCGCGCGCAACAGTTCGAGTTCAAGTCGGCTTCTCGGAAGTCATTGGACTCGGGTCCTTCTCAATTGGAATTGGCGGCTTGAGTCACATGCGGTTTCTCCGGGGCTGAAGTTCGCGCTTATTCTGGCGGCTTTGTGCGGGGGTTGAAAACCCCCGCCTCCCTCCGGAATGCGTTTCTCCGCAAGCTGTGAAGGCCGTTCGATTTTGCGGGAATTATGCAGGGGCTGAACAGGCTGCGGAAAAAATCGAGATTCCAAGCCAGCGGCGGTGCGAGCGACCAACAGGGGCTGAAGCCCTCGTTGGTTTGGCTGCATTTGCGCCACGAGTAAACTCGTGCCCTGACGCAAAGTGCCCTTGTGTTGCCTATTAAGCCCGACGAAATTTGCGACTCTTGTGGCACTGAAGAAGGGCTGAGTTGGAGTGAGGAGCCCGAAAAGCAGGCCTCAGGGGCTAAAGCCCGCTTGGTTTGGTGGCACTTTCGTACGGGCTAAAGCCCGTGCCCTTCACCTAAAGCCCGCACCCTTCAACGCTAAAGCACACGCCCTTCAACGCTAAAGCCGATACCCTTTTTAAAACGAGGACTCTCTCATCAGCCTCTGTTCAGGCTGAAGCCTGCGGGCATCAAGGTGACCCATTGGCCGGCGGGGCTATTCCTCAATGCGGTAGGTGAACTCTTCGATTACGGGGTTGGTGAGGACTTCGCGGGCGATGCGCTCGACCTGGGCGCGCGCGGCCTCAGGAGACAGGCCGTCGGCGAGCGAAAGGGCGAAATACTTGCCCTGGCGCACGGCGGTGACGTCTGCAAACCCGATCTTGTGGAGGGCATTCTGGATGGTCTGGCCCTGCGGATCGAGGACCGACGTCTTCAACGTGACATAGACATTCGCCTTCATTATCCCTGATTATATAGGGACCTGCTCATGCTGCCGGGGTGGTTACGCCCAGAAGTGTGCGCAGACCCACACTCCGGCAGATGGCCGGTGACTTCCCTTTTATCCGGAAAGAGATTTTGTGCCGGACCACCTCCCCACTGCGTAAGGAGAAACGAAAGAGATGGTTAATTATCTGGAATTGCCGATTGGCGACCGGTCGCCCGAGGTGTTTCGGTCAGTGATCGAGATTCCCAAGGACGGGACGCAGAAGTTTGAATACGACAAGCAACTGCACGTCTTCAAGCTGGACCGGAACCTTCACTCGCCGGTGCACTACCCCGGAGACTACGGCTTTATTCCGTCTACGCTGAGCGACGACGGCGACCCGCTGGACGTTTTGGTGCTGGTTCCCAGCCCCAGTTTCCCGGGCTGCGTGCAGGAAGTGCGCCCCATCGGCCTGCTGGAGATGCTGGACCAGGGCACGCTGGATGAAAAAGTGCTGGCGGTGGGGAAGAACAATCCGCGCTTCAGCAACGTGTGGAACTATACGGATATCTATCCGCACATGCTGAAGGAGATTACGCACTTCTTCTCAATCTATAAGGACCTGGAAGGCAAGCGGGTGGAGATCAAGGGATGGCACGACGCGGCCTATGCCCGGGATCGGGTGATCCTGGCCGCCAAGCAGTTTGACGACAATAAGACCAAACAGGGTGCGGGGAAGCTGAAGGCGGCAAAATAGATTGACTGCCGCGGTTCAGTATTGAGGCTTCCCAGGTCCGAAAATCCGGACCTGGGGCACCCACGGTTGTGTGAACGCCGGAATTGAAAATGGGCTAGTCGGCAGCAGAAGCGGCGGCGAGACGGCGACGCGCCATGGGCGCCGCGGTGAGCCAGTAGAACACCGGACCCAGAAGCGCGACAACGACGGAGAAGAGCAGGGCTGAAGTGGTGCCCATGAGTCTTTCAGCGCGCGAGGCGTAAAGCGCATAGCCAATGAGGACCGCAGGGCCGACGCCGAGGGAACACGCAAAAGCCAGATTGCCCGCCTTAAAGGGCCTGTGGAGCTGCGGCTCGCGGATGCGCAATACGACCAGGGCGACAAACTCAAGAATCAGGCTGGAACCATAGAGAATCAGGTCGATGGAGATGAGCCGTTCGAATGGCAGCTTAAGCGCCAAGGCCCAGGCGAGGCCACAGAGCAGCACGCTGACCCATGGCACTCCGCGGCTGTTACGCCGGGCAACCACGCGCGGCAACATGCCGTCCTCGGCCATGGCCATGGGCAGGCGGGTGTAACTCATCATGAGCGCGTTGAACATGCCGACGCCGCAGATGGCGCCACCGGCTACCACCGCCAAACCCAGCAACGGACCACCAATGGTGTTGGCCGCGGTCATCCAATCGCCGGTGGAGAAGCTTTGGACAGACAGGCCGGACAACGCAAGGGCCGCCAGCGGGAGAATATAGGTGACGGCCACCAGAAGGGCTGCGGAAACCATGGCGCGGGGATAGTTGCGCTGCGGGTTCTCAACCTCCTGAGCCACGGTGGAAGCATTGTCCCAGCCCATGTAATTCCACATGGCAACCAGAACCGCAGTGGAAAGCGCAGTCTCGGAGCCGGCCTGGCCCCACTGCACACTGGGATGGAGCGAGATTCCGCGCCAAAGGCAGAGGACTACGAAAACGGCGAACGGCGCGAGCAAGAGGGTGAACATTCCCACCGAGCCCTCGCCCACAGCCGGCGCGCCACGGAGGTTCCAGAGACAACAAAGTACCACCACGGCGAGGGACCATGCGTATCCCTGCCAGCCGGCCGTCAGTGCCGGGTTGAATTTGCCCAGGTAAAGAACGAAGATGGCCGGATAGATGGCCATATCGAAGATGCTGGCCGAGAGCGAGAGCCAACCCTCCTGGTAGCCCCAGAAGGGGCCCAGCGCGCGGCGCACCCACATGTAAAAGCCGCCCTCAACGGGCAGAGTGCTGGCCAGTTCACCAATCATCAGCGCGGTGGGCAGGCTCCAGAGAATTGGCAACAACAGCAAAATCACAATTGCCCTGACAAAGCCAGCGCCGCCGAGAATGTCTTCAATGCCGTAGGGACCGCCCGAAACCATGAAGTAAGTGGCCGCGATCAAGGGCAGAAAGCGCATCTTCCGCCGGGCCGGTTTAAGGGCGAAATACATGATTGTGAATCTAACAACTTTTGCCTCGTGCAGAAAGAAAAAAATGACCCTTGAACCAAGTTTTTTCAAGGTGGGCCGACGCCGCGACTGGCGCGGGTGGGAACGCAGTTCACTCAAACAGAAAGCGAGACACGTTTTGCGGTGTATTTCGCGCCTGAATTGCTCGGCTCGACAGGCCGGTTTCGCACAGGAATGAGCTGCAGATTTTTTCTCAGAAAGCTGGCTGCATACCTGCTGCTGCTGCGATCGCGGGCAACGCGGTTGCGGCGCGCTCTTTGACACGCTATGCGAAGCGGGACTGCTCCGCCGGAGATTGCCGGGAAGTGAACCGTGAACCTGGCTGGCTGCTGACACCGCTGGACAAGTGCGGGTGCGTGAGGTTGGTGCCCTGAGGGTGGGGATTTTGGGGCGCTGTGGGACGGTGGAGCCACGCTTCCGGTATAATCCGGCACAGACACGGAGAGATGGCCGAGCGGCTGAAGGCGGCGGTTTGCTAAACCGTTATAGGGTCAA
>CAYNGB010000008.1:0-113471 GCA_964396795.1 uncultured Occallatibacter sp.
TCCGCTGAATTTACGGCATTCGACAATCTGGTAACGCGAGTGCTCGCGGTCCCACGCGAGGAACTGAAGCGGCGCGAAGCGGAATATAAAAAGGCGTCAGAGGCGCGGCTTTTCCGGCCTGGACCAAAGAAGGGTAGCAAGCGGAAGCCGAAAGACAGTTAACCAAAAGTAAACGCCAGCGTGCTCCCCGGCGGTGCCTGCAGCGATATTTCTATCACTAGAAAAACATCATTTGGATGGATGGACTGTTCTTTGGGAAGCAAGAGAAGTTGATCTGTGTTGACTCGAATTTCAGAAATAACTCTGTCATCTTCGAGCAAACAATAGAGCGGTTCTTTGGATATTGGAGATCCCCCCATTTCATTCGCGTCTTTGGCAATCCTCAACGCGTCGAAAAGTGTCTTGATGCGATTGTCTAGGTCGCCGCTGACGTACAGATTGCCTGATTCTTCCGGGCGAAGAAACAAGATTTCCAATTTGCATCTAAGGCCCATTTCTTCGGTTACGAGTGGGATGAACTGCTGACCTGCTCGCTCAAAGTTATGGGCAATATGATTCAGTCCGTGTATGCGGAGCATGGATTGAATCTCGGGTCCGTCTTGGGTTGGGAGTTGTTCTTTGTCTTCAGGGTGATTCTCATGCCAAAAGCGGGCGTGTGCTCGGCTGAATCGTTGAAGGTGGAGATTAGTCTCCCATAGCCGTTTCAGTTGAGGTGACAGTTCTTGCCTGATTTGATGTTTTAGTGACGCGCGGGTGTCATTCCGCGATGCACCCAACAGGTTACCGGAATATAGGAGGCGAAATTGCACGAGCACCTTTTCGCTATCTGACCATTCATCTAGAATGACGATTTGACTTGATGCACACAATCTCCTACCCTCATTTCTGAAGGTTATGAAGATGTGCGCCGACTAGCCCCACGCTCCGCCAAGAATGTGACGGGTTAATCTGGCTCTCGATTTCGCTTCCCGCGTCTCTGCCGTTTGTGCGGCATATCAGAACGGCTCGCTCGTTTCCTCCACCTTGCCGGTCAGTTCTGCATAGGTAAGGCGTTTGCCAACTATCTGCGATACTGCCAGCGCAAAGCGGTCTGAGTCCGTAAGCGGGTTATCCCGTGTTGCACGGTTATTGTAGCGGAAAATCTGCTCTGTAATGTAGCGGTCAAGGTGGAATGGCTCGACCGCTACATAGGTGCCTTTCAATCCCCGTTTCAAGAGAGACCAGAAGTTCTCTATGCCTTGGGTATGTACTTCGCCTCTCACGTATTCGAGCATGTGATTGACGGTTTCGTGGACGTACTCCTGCGCGGCCAGCCGGTCGTATCCAGTGGCGCTATCGGTGTAGACGGTTGAGCCATTGGATACCTGATTGAGAATTTCTGTCTGCAAGGTTTCGCGCTTAACATTGGGAACGACTTTGGCGCGTACCTGGCGTAGTTCGCGGTCAAGCAATCCCATCACAGGAGTCTTGGGACGGGCATTAGCGGCTTTGTAACGCGCCTCCCGCTTATCGGCGTGCATCTTGCGTGGGTCGGGGCCAATGAAAGTCTCATCCACTTCCACGGGACCGCCATCTTCACCGCCAAGCTGGTGCGGGGCATCGGTACCCATAGCTAACCGAATGCGATGCATCATGAACCAAGCGGTTTTTTGTGTAACGCCGATGGACCGCGCAATCTCATGGCTTGACACACCGTTCTTGCAGTTGGCAACCATCCACATGGCGGTAAGCCACTTGCCGAGGGCAATAGGCGAATCCTCAAAGATGGTTCCCACCTTGACGGAGAACTGGCACTTCGGATGCCTGCTCTTACACTGCCACACGCGCCGCGCCGCAACGTAGGGCACACCTCTTTCCCCGCATGTAGGGCACACCGCAACACCGTCCGGCCAGCGTTTCGCCGCAAGGTATTGAATGCAAGCATCTGAGTCTCGAAACAGAATTACAGCATCCTGCAATGTCTTTGGCTCTGCTATCGGCTTCATACTCCCACTCTGACAGAAAATTCCTGATGAGTCAAGTGTATTGTTGCCACTATAAATCATTGAATACGCAGGCTTTAATGGTGGGCCCGGAGGGATTTGAACCCCCAACCAAGGGATTATGAGTCCCCTGCTCTAACCGTTGAGCTACAGGCCCGGATTGTCGGTAGCTATTTTATCTTGTTGACCTTATGGGGATCTCTAAGGCACCCGATTCAACGCCTCTTTTGTGCCGGTGTCACTTCGCTATTCGATTCCTTGGTCAATCTTACACAGTGTTTCGACAGCTGCCAGTCCATAGGACTGCGAGATCAGCGCGCCGCATGACCTTTTGCAGGGTTCGGCGCCAGCGGCTGCGGAACTTGCGTGATGTGAGTTGTCTGGCCGCGATCACGTTGCCGACTATGCGGGGACAAGCTTCGATAGATGCCGCGCGAGCTGCGCGTGTTTGCTGCGAAATATCTCCACGGCTTGAGTTTGCACCGGAGCCCGGCTGTGGAGTCTTACTTTGGGGTCAGCCCAGGAGAAAGCGCAGAGACACCCACCCGGACTTCACGCTGTTATTGCACCAGCCGGTAAAGATCCACGCCGCCGTTGTAGTTCGGGACATAAATTTGGCCACCGTCAATCACCGGGGGATCAAATTTATTGAACAAAAATTGGACGCCCCATCGTTGCGAGTCCCAAAGGACCTTGAGTGATCCATCGGCAGCGAGGTGCACCGCGTCATAGACGAGCAGGCGGCCGTTCACTACGTTAGCGTTCGCATCACCGTACGGGATCGTGCAGACGAGTAGTGCCGAGTCAGGATCGGATCCATTGCTTGATCCGGAACAAAACCCACCCGGCATGCCTCCTGGAGGATTGCCGCGCACATCCGCGCTTGCGTATTCGTGGCTTTGCGCGATATATGTTAGCTGTCCAGCTGAGCTCACAGCCCACTTATGCAGTTGCGCATTCTCTCCCCAGGCGAAGATAGTCCAAGATTTCAGCGCCGGGTCATAAAACTGGACCGGGGTCATGTGGAGATGCGCTGTTTCGCCCCACGGAAAGAAGTTCAATGTTCGAGGATCTGTTGGGCAAGGATCAACCGGCCCCGGACTCATGGTGAGCCAAACAGGAGGCGCCGCAAGCTTTCCACAGTTTGCTTTCGGATCGGCGAGATCCGCGATCGTTGTACCCCCAAGATTCGCTGTCTTTATCGGATAGGCGATTCCGTCCTTTCCCGCCGCAATGCAAACACCGAGAGCGAAGATGCAGGCTGGACCTGCCGATCCCCAGTCCTCATCGGCCCACGCTCCGGTGGCCAACTCCGGATAGACGAGAAGAGTTGGAACGCCCTGATCGTTGACCATCGGCGTCAACTTTGCATTCTGCAGCGACATGTTCATCTTTCCGCCGACGGGCCTGATTGCCTCAGAGGGAGCACTCATGCCGGCCATCTTTGCGGCGGGTGCTGCTTGCTGTCCAGTTCGGCCGAGGTCAGACCACGGCGTCCAGTGATCGACTACCTGCAGTTTGGCTGCATTTCCTGCGGAAGGAGGTGTGTACTTCAATTTGAGAAATGACTCACCCCACTGGCTCGCTCCATCGAAGCCTCCATTGCCCGTGATTACGTAGAGATTGCCTTCAGAATCCGCAGCTGCACCTTGCCCCGCCATCCATACGCCGGCGCCTGCTCCCGAGGTCAACGCCAGCATCGCACTCATCTTGTTGGTTGCTATGTCGAAGGCAAAGCAAAAGCCAGATGCGCCCACGGCCGTTTCGTAGATCGTCCCCGAACAGCCGAACACTGTCTTTACACCGTTAACATTCGTCTCGACGAGAGACGATCGCTGCTTGCGCATTGCCGCGCTAAAGTCCTGTGCTCCGCTCTTTCCTTCGATCAATACGGGCGGAACTGCCTGGCTTCCGTCCCCTACGTTCAACACGAACATGAAGTAACGGGCCGTTTGCGGGTTGCCCGATCTGTCAGGTGAAACCCAGCAAATCTGATATAGGCGCTTCGTATCCGCGTCGATGACTCCCGTCGAGAGGCAGCCCCAAAACTGATTGATGACATGGAAGTCGATATTGCTGGACCCATTGACTGGCGTGCCCAACGTAACCTGCCAGATGGCTGAGCCATCATGTGCGTCGACCCCGCGTACGACGTTCGCCATCGATGGAAGCACCAGCACATCACGTGTTCCGCGTGCAGTCTGCGCGTTAGGCAGAATGAGTGGCTGCGCTTCCATTCCTCGCGCATCTCCGATGACTGGGATGATCGTCGCCCGCAGGATTCCCTTCGACTGAACGGATGCCTGGGTCAGTTCAGTCTCATGTGCGTTCCAACCGCTTCTTGAGTTATCCGCAGAACGGGTAAGCCACGGCACCATGGTTGATTGCGCCACGCCACTCTCAATGACAGCAAGAGGAAACATGCAGATCAGCAGGCAAAAATGATTGGGTTTCAAATCGCCTCCTATCGAACAGTCACCGCGCGGATCTGATGGCTATTCAATTCAGCTCAACGAAGTTTCTCTGAACCGAGGATTAAGTCCGAATGCTCTTGAACTCTTACAGCGCAGATGACGTTAGTGAACTGCGCCATTCTCTAAAACGCAATTCAAGGGAAGAAACCTTCAACATCTTGCGAAGGCTTTGTTGCACATCGATTTCTCTTAGCGACGGGCCTTGAATCTGAAAGAACGAGTTCAGTGCAGTTCTACCGACTTGCCTGATTATGCTTTTGCTCCGGTATAGGTTACAACTAATCGGAACTCGTTTCCGGCATCAGGCAAACCAGAACCTTCCAACGAGACATTCTGCCAGCCCGTGTTCTTTGTCTTGCCACTCGAGTTACCGGGCTCCGCACCGATTTGGCAGTGCGCGACGATTTCGCCATCCGCGGGGCCTATCGTAGCTACCAGCGTGGAGCCGGGCGGCAACTTGGCGGAAACCTTGAGCGATACATCGGTGTCTTTGGCGCAATACAGGCGCTGTGGTAGCTGTTGTTTTCCATTGCGAGCCGGCATCACATCCAGATCAATGGCGCCCTCAATAGTTTGCGTCGTTGCATGGACCGTTGTCGGGTAAGGCTGGCTGACGCCGCCTGGGGCGAAACAGAGATAGGACTGACCGCTCGAGTATGCGTTTGACGGAATAGTGAACGTGGCATTTCCATTGTTGTCGGTCCAGATATCGGGATGATGCCCTGTATAGTCATGCAGCCAGCGATTCGCACCAAACGGTGTCGCACAAGTGATGGTCCGAGGCGTCAACGTGCTGAAGTTCAGCGCTGTCAACAGGCCGCCGCTCCAGCCTACACCTCCGCCATTCCCGTCTCGTGAGGCCACAAAGACGTCCCGATCAACCCACCGAACCTGGTAGTTGCCGAAGGCGAACATGCGGTTGATCCAACAGAGATTGTCAATCAGAGGCTTCAGTCCGTAAGCGCCGGGCCAGGTCGCTCCGGAGAAATAGTCCTTCCCGTACACAAGCGCCGAACGCAACGGGAGAGTGAGCAGGTAAGCATAGGCCAAACCCTTGTTGAACATCACTTGTTGGCCGGGGCTCGTGTCTGTGTCAGGATTGTCAACGAAACCCACGGAAAGACCGGGGTTCCACTGCCAATAACCCGCATCACCACTGTTGAACTGCGTGGCATCGTATCCATTGCATGCGGCTTGAATGCGCCAGTGCAGCGTAAAGTCCTCCACCGCTGAACGTCCACTGAGCGGAGGACTGGTTGCCCACCAGTTGAGATTGGCCGGGTCTCCGTCAAAATACTCACTGTAGAAGGGGACCTCTGGCAGGGCATCCATAATGCGGCGTACGGATGGTGCATAAGTCCCCTTAGTGTCGTCAAAGCGGAATCCGCTTGCGCCGGTGCGCGCCTTCGCCCAGACGAGATAGTCTTTCGCGTCATTTTCTGTGACATGAGGAGGATTGCAATTCTGGTAGCTCAGCTCGCGTCCAAACGGTGTGTCATCGCTTCTGACCGGCACGTCATCTTCTCGGCAGAAGGGAGGAATGGGATCATCGTTCTTGGTGCCGCCGCGAAACCAACCAGGCTTTGTTTGGCCTCTCCCATTCATCGTCTTGCCGTCAGCTCCGACGTAGCGGAAGACCCCAGGCCCGCCGTTTTCACCAATCAACTGGTGAAGCACCAGGTCGCCATAAGTCCGGCAGCCGTGTGCATTCATCGCAGCGATTGCCGCCATGAGGCTTTCGAGAGGACCATAGCGAGTGCCGTTGAGATTGCGGCGCTGAAAAATTCCGTAGCCGTCACACCCTGATCCGGCACCACCTTGCGCCAGCGACCATGGGGGCAACTGAACAAAGTCAAAGGTCGATCCGATTGCAGCAGCCTCGGTTCGCAGCATATCCCACAACCAGGGCTTGCCTAGATTGGTGGATGGCGCCGGCACAGTAACCTTGTTCCCGGAGGCGTCGAGAAACCTACCCCACACAATAAGACCGACGGCCATCCATCACCTCCGCAGTTGCCAGCTCAAACTTAAACAGGGCCTATTTTTCCGGTCGATATTAAGAGCGACTTATCAATCCTGACAGCGATGTTTGTATCGGGAACCGCTATCTCTTCAACGAAGGGAACTTTATAGTAGCGGAGAACCATAGGCGCCGCAAATAAAAGAATGGAAGTAATCCGACGGTAAACTCGAGGGCTTCTGCGATCCTGGTGTCTCCAGCGCAAGTCTCGAGCATCTCTGTCCCGTGCTCCTCACGAATGTGGTGGGAGCGGGCCAAGGAATTTTTGGCCGAAGCGCCGCACCATTCCGAGATGCCATGAAGATCGCAACGACCACGATATCCTTTGTCCTGCCGTTATTTGCGCTGCCCCCTAACCGACTTCATTAACCTTCCCTATCCGCAACTGGTCCGGCCACAAGCGAGTATCTACATCAAAGGGGACAGCCATGGGCTCTCCCGCGAGCCATACGTCTTCGATGGTTAATGGGCTTTCAGGGGAAGTCCAACGAAAACGAATGAGATCGGCTCGCTTCCCTGGCGCGAGCAGGCCACTATCTCCGGCAAACCGGCCGGGAATTTCAGTAGCCATTTTGAGCACCTCTGCCAGCGAGAATCGCGTCATCCTTATAGCTGAGCCCACGCAGGTAATCAGCGGCACCGCAGCCCCAGACAAGAGCTGGGTTCCGATTATTTGCAGGCGCCCCTGGCGGGTAAGTTCGACAATCTCTCCTTGAACAATGTAGGTTCCGGCGGGCATGCCGCCAAGAAAAACCACGTCAGAAACCAGAATGCTTCTGTCCAATCCTTTAGCCCGAATCATCGCTTTCAGGGCATCCGCCGGCAGGTGCTGGCCGTCCGCAATGAAGGACGCCGTCAGGTGGTCCTCGGCCAGCTGGCTCCAAATCGGATTGGGATGGCGGTCCAATTGAGGGGCTATTCCATTTCCGAGATGGGTGGAGAGACGGGCGCCTGCCCGCACCGCCGCATCAATCTGTGCGGACGAGGCATGGGTATGTCCAATCGACACATGAACGCCTCGATTTACCAGCTCCGAGATGTACCCCGGAGAGTTCGGGTAATGGGGCGACAGGGTCACAAGTCCCACGAGGCCACCACATGCAGCTTGCCATCGGTCGAACTCCTGCAATGACGGTGGCCTAACCGCCTGAAGGCGATGACCTCCGCGATACCCGTCGATCGGCGATATGTGGGGGCCCTCAACATGAACGTAGGGAATACATTTCCTGGCGATGGAATCCGCGGTGCGCGCTTCGGCAATGCATGCCAGCCGATGCAGAATCTCCGATTCGGACGCTGTTACTAATGTGGGCGCAAAAGTAGTTACGCCGGTTGCCAGCAAAGTTCTTGTCAGCTGTGAAACCGTCTCAGAAGACGCATTGTCACCATTCAAGTCAAGCCCCTGGTAGCCGTTTACCTGCAGGTCGATAAGGCCAGCCGAGATCCAAAGGTCGCATTCCTGGCGAGCATCATCAACGGAGATGATATGACCGTCTTGAACCGTGACACAGATGCATCTTCCTGTTACTGGATCACGTCCAGAGATCGATAGCGGATCCATGCTTTCTCCTGGTTCTTGCGACATGCTTGATATGCAAAATTTGGCGGTCGGGCCTGGGCCAAGCGATTTTGCACGGCATGCAAATGTCTATCTCTCAACCTTATATATGAGAACCACCGGTTGCGGAGGCGATTACAAGGCTCTTCGCGCGGCCGAACATCCGCTGCCATCGCAACCTGGCTTGTTTCCAGAATGGTCAACCTATTCAACCACCGAGGGTAACCATGATTTTCGACGCCGACAAGCAAAAAGCAGCTAACGAACCCTATCATGGTGGGCAAGGATGCTGGTAGACTTGCCGTCACGAAAACATTTGTATCTGCGAGCTGGCCGCAAGAGTATTGAGAGTCAGGATAAGTGCATGGCCGCGCGGTTGCATCCGAGCCTGGCGATCTGAGCTCTAGGCAATTGAGCTGGAGCGGTGAGCCTGGAATAGCTCTACCGCGTGTCCGAACGGCTATCCGGATGTGCTCTTAGAAGGAAGACTGAATGACCATATGGTTACGGATCGTCCGACCGTCGATTGGGGCCACATTGCTTGCGGCCTGCGTCTTGGGCCCGGCACAGGCGGAGACGCTACGCTTGAGCGCCCACGCAATTTACGAACGCGCGGTGACCAGCAACGTTGCCCTCTCTCCTGACGGTTCGATACTACAGCTGAGATCAGGCGAAGTGTTCCAGGATGATGGGTCTGCCTCCGGGTTCTCCTATAAGCCAAATACAGAGACGCTTTCTCCAGGCATCGTGATTCGCAAACAGCTCCTGATTTCCAATCCGCAGGCGAGTAATGCAGTGCTTATCGTGGGCGGCAGCGGCGACCTGAAAGTGGAGATAAACGGCAACCCGCAGAAACTAGGGACAGCGAAACCGATATTTGGCGAACAGTGGCACGCGTATACCATCGACCCTTCGACCCTTAAGTCGGGAATCAACGACATTATCATCCGGGGAACAGGCGGGGTAAAGATCGCGCGTGCCGACGACTCCTATGTGGAATTAGCGCACAGGAGCGCCCGCAGCGCCGATGAGGGCAAAACCTGGAGTGTGGACAGACTGGGTCCTGCCGGCAATATTCCCGGAGAGTACTACGTACGGGTTTATCTAAAGCACTTTGTATCCAGCGGCTCTATCCTGCTGCCGGTGGTGGATGTCTCCAACCTTGAGGCGAAGCCGCTCGCACCGCCTCTCAGCGCGCCTGGTCCGCTGAGAGTCTTGGTTTCTACTGCGCCGAACGCCATGAGCGGAGTAACGCTTCGCGTTCGATCCGGAACAACGTATGTGCCACGCGAGGAGACGTGGTCGGAGTGGGAGCCACCTGACCATGATGGCATGGTGAAAACGCCGCGCGGCCGCTATGTTCAAGTTGAAGTGACATTGGCGACTTCGGATCCGCTGGTTACGCCAAGGCTGAGTGAGATCAAGCTGATCACCGAGCCCAGGCAGGCGGAGGATTGGACAAAGGCCCTCAAGGTCATCGATTTTCACAATGAAGAGATTGTGCGCAGTTCCATTCCATTTCAGTATGAGCCTTTCACGCAGCCGAAACTGAAGGAACTGCGAACGCGCTATCAGCTTGACGCCGTCGTCAACGGTGCGAAAACGGATCTCGACATAATTACCAAGCTCGCCGCCTGGTCTTCGCAACAATGGAAATGGGCGGAGTGGCACCTGGACCAGTATTATCCCCCGTGGGACGCACTCGAAATCCTGAAGAAGCTTCCTGATGGCAAGCCTGTTGGCGGTTTCTGTCAGCAGTACAACCTGGTGCTCCTGCAGGCCGCCGAAAGCTTTGGATTTGTGGGCAGGGACATTTCGATTGATAGCGGAACAGTGGGTCGTCCGACAAACGTCGGCCATGAAGCGGTAGAGATCTGGTCGAATCAGCTCCGGAAGTGGATTTGGATCGATGGAACGATGGCCTATTACGCGGTAGACAATGCCACTGGCGTTCCACTTTCATTGTCGGAGATTCGGCAGCGCCAACTACGGGTCCTGCGCGGCCAGCAAGCAAGGTCCACTCGTATTGTGCATCTTGTGAAGTGGAATATGCCTGCAACGCCCGATTGGCTGAGAGGGGCGTTCCAGTGGCGTGGGCTGGACCGCGATATGTCATTCGCCGAACTGAGGCTTATCCCGCGGAGCAATTTCCTGCAGGAGAAATGGCCATTGCCGCTGAACAATGGCAAAGAAGGTTGGAATTGGAGCGGATTCGATGTGTGGACAGATGCGGACGCGCCCGCCGAATTGCTTCACCCGAACTTAGTCACCAGGCGCGGCAATTTCGACTGGACACTCAACCAGGCGCACTTCGTTCTCGAACCAACTTCGAAGCCGGATGAATTTCTGGTTCATCTCGATACGGTGACCCCTGGCTTCGAGTCGTTTCTGGCCACAATCGACGGGAAAGAGGAGTCGCCTGTCAACGCAGTCTTCACCTGGAGGTTGCATGCGGGACGCAACCAGCTGAAGGTATGGCCGCGAAACAACGCAGGCCGCGATGGGATTGCCAGTTGGATCAATCTCGATGTTCCCCGCAGCTAGCCCGAGTGAGAAGAGGTTGGCGATGAAGCAACACGTGTCTCGATATTTCTCGATATGACTTTCCCGTGGACATTGAGTGAGTTAAGCGAGGATCTTTTCGAATTCGACAGGTTAATACTCAGGAGACGAATTCCTGTGAAGCTTCATCGTCATGCTTAATATCGTTTGCATGATGTTCGTCCGGGGTGGAATCCAGATTGATGCTATGCAGCAGAGCGTAGGCCGCCGGCCTCGTTTTGCGGGTGAAGAGTCCGACCACAATGTAGAGGATGAGTGCAACGACAACGGGGCCACCGACACTGACGGCCGTGGCCATGTCGCCAGCGAAGTTGGTAATCTGCGCCGAAAAGACGAATTTGATGAGAATAAAGGTGAATACGCCACCGCTCCACGAGATGAGCGCGGCAGCAGGACCGCAGCGACGAAACGGAAGTAGTATGCCGAGCATGATAGGAATCGTGGCCGGTCCGGAGAGTGCCGCGAACCAGAGAATAATCAGTCCGAGCACACCGCCGAAGTGATCCGCATAGTAGGCGATGACCATGCTGAGTGCAAGCAGGACAAAGGTACAGACGCGGCCAGCGAGTAATTGCGCAACACTGCTCATGCGTAGGCGGTCGCGACGCAGCGCGGGGAGAATGTCTCGCACAACCACGGCGGAGATTGCATTGGCGTCAGAAGAAGTCATCGCCATCGTAGATGCAAAGAGGCCACCCAGCACCAGACCGACGACACCGCGCGGCAGCAACATCTGGGCCATCAAGCCGTAGCTTCTGGCTGGGTCAGCAAGATGCGGCAGCAGCAGCGGTGCAGCCCACACAGGAAAAAACAGCACCAGCGGCCAGATGAGATAGAGAGAAGCCGAGAGCAGAGCGGCTTTCCTCGCATCTTTTCCGTTGGGCGCTGCGATGAAGCGCTGCGCCAGGCTCCATGAACCACCGTTGTAAGAGAGGGTGTTCAAGAGCAGGAAGGTGGCAGCGAAAAGTGGTGTGTAAGGCGCGACAAAGAGGTGCGAGTGTGAAGGCGGCAGCCGGTGCCAGATTGTCCACAGGGCTGAGACACCGCCAAGACGCGAGAGCACCGCAATGAGCATAGTGAAGCCTGCGGCGAGTTGGATGACAAACTGGCTGAAGTCTGTGAGTGCATTTGCCCACAGTCCGCCCGCGACGGCATAGACGAGAGTGACGCTGCCCGTGAGCAAGACACCATAAACAGGCGGCACGTTGGCAAGGACATTCAGCAGGATAGCGGTGGCAGTCCACTTGGCGCCGATATCGAATATCTTAAACAGTGCGCCACTCCAGGCCAGCACCTGTTGAGTGGGCAGGTTATAGCGGGCCACGAGGAACTCGAGTGGCGAAATCAGGCCTGTGCGTTGGCGCAGACGTGCCCAGCGCGGTGGAAACGTGGAGCAGCCAATCAGCATCCCTAATGCAATTGTGCTTGCCCACCATACGTAGATGGTAAAACCGGCGGTGTAGGCAATAGCGGCATAGCCAACAAAGACTGCTGTACTGTAACCGGACATGTGATGCGAGATGCCGGAAAGCCACCAGGGCATGGCTCCACTGGCGGTGAAGTAGTCGTTGGCATTCACGATCTTGGTTCGCGCCCACAAGCCCATGCCGATCATGAGGGCGAAGTATGCGCAAAGAACCGCCCAGTCCAAGACGCTCATACCCGTAGGCATTGTTGGCACCATTACTCATTACCGTGTGGGCAGTTGCATCTGCTCTCATCGGGCCATTTCAAGCTGGGAGCGAACAGGACGCCGCCCATAATCCCGTCCAGTTCCCCGATTCACGGAGAAGGCGAACCTGAGCTTCAACTTTGGGGCGGTCAACTCCCTGAACGTTCCAGGGCACAACAACCCGAATATAACCGACGCCACGGAGAGATTGCTTGCTTCCAATGGCAGCGATCATTATATACAGCTTAGAATTCGGTTGAGCCTGTAACCATCGAATCAGCCGATTCAAGAGAGGCGAGCCCCAGAATTCGATTTCTGGTGGCGGCCGAGCCATTTCGGCATTAAGTTGGCATCTGAGAGAGCACCTAAGAACCAAAGGTATGAGCATTTGGTCGTTGCGACCCCCTTTAACGGAGAGGACAAATAATGATTGAGCGCCGGGATTTCTTGAAGACGGCAGTTTCCGGAGTAGCCGGGCGGATGCTCGCCTCAACTCTGCTTCGCGAGCAGGCATTCGCAGATAACCCTGCCACGATCAGCGCAAATGGCTTTCGCTTTGCCTCGGGAAGCATGATGGTGGAACTATCAAGGAATGCCCCCGAGTTTGCGGAGTTGAGTATCGACGGACTAGGGCGGTCCAAGCGGGGTGCGAACGTCTTCCAGCCTCCGAGTTCGAGCGGATATAGGGCATCTATTGCTCAGACAGGCGAGACACATCGTATCGAGTATAGGATGGCGAAGCAATCGTCCGTGGATGGGCCGGCGTGGGCTGTGGAGTTGTCGAATCGAAAGATTCTGATGATTTCGCAATGGTCAGAGGGCGTGGTGCTCGAACCACTCGCCTTCCGCTTCGATCTGTCGAAGTGTTACTCGACGGTACTTGGATTGTCCAGCGGAGACGGATTTCTAAGCTTACCTGCACTGATTCATTTTCCGGAACAGGGATCAATGCGAGTTACGGCAAACGGTGCCGATGGCGTTGGTCTTGGATATCAAGCGGGACAGCGATCGACTCTGCAAAACGTTCCCGAGAGCGTTGGGCTCCTGGCGACTCTGACATTTCCTCCAGCTACTGAAGCGAACAAGCAAGTGGTTTATATATTGGAGATCACGGCGATATATCCGCAATTGCCGGGTATTGAGAACGATAGCCGTTTTGACGCTTTCAAGCGCAATTGGCTCAATGCACTGCAATTGAATGCGGATAGACGAGTGCTTTCGAACAATACAACGAGCGATACCTGCGCCTTTTGCTACTACGAATATGCGGACATCGCTGCGCTGAGTCCGCCGCTGGTAATGGGGTTGACTGCACTCGATATCGTGAGGCAGACATTGGATGCGATCCTTGCCGGTGGCCAAGCCTATGGACTGCCTGCGCCCGGGAATTTTCCGGCCGAATCTTTGGATTCGATGCCTTCATTGCTGATCGCGGCAACGAATTGTGTGCGCGAGGGGAAAAGCGATGCATGGCTGAAAGCCAACTACGCGGGCGTTAAAGGGTGGGCCAACAAGATGATTGCAACCGACAGGGATGGCAATGGCCTGTTTGAGTACATAGTAAGCGGCAATTCCGGGACATGGCCAAGTGGGATTCCGATCAAGGTACGACCGTCGAACTGGTGGGATGACATCGGGTTTGGACACGAGGACGCTTACGGCAACGCGCTGGCCTACCGTGCATTGAACGGAATGGCGATGATGGCAGAGCGCATTGGCAAGACGGAAGACGCAGCACATTACAAGGCTGCTGCAAACAGATTGCGGGATGTGTATTTCGAGACTTTCTACGATCCGGAGACGGGCGTATTAGGTGGCTGGCGGAGTTCAGATGGGCAGTTACACGATTACTACTTCCTATGGGTGAACGGAATCGCCATTCACTACGGGCTCGTGCCGAAGGACAAGGCGGACGCCATCATGAACAAACTCATGGCGAAGATGAGGGAGGTGGGCTATGACAAATTCAACATGGGCCTACCCGGTAATCTCGTATCCGTACCTCTAAAGGATTATGTGCATAAGGAGCCGGACGGGCTTCGTGGCGGCGGCGTGCTCCCGGACAATTCCGATGGGTTCCAGAACTACCAGAATGGGGGTGCAACGGCCTGTTTTGCCTTCTTCACGCTCGCGGCATTGTATGATCTGGGGCGCAAGGTGGAAGCGGATCGCATTCTGTTTGCGATGCTTGGGGAGTATGGTCGGGGCGGATTCGAAGGCCGTGGGGAGAGCGGCAGATCAAACGATTTCAGGCGCTGGAATGGTACGCCGATGGGCTATGAAGGGTACCTCACCGACAATTACTACGCCCTGCTTGCGGTGCCGCTGCGGCAAACGGAGATCGCATGGATCAGCGGATATCGGCCAGCGACTGCGCTGTCCTAGTGATGAATTCCTTGCCGCGTTAATCAACCCAGGTATTTTGAGCCAATTTTAGTATTCGTCCCAGGCTCCGCGATGCGACGCCGTTCAGTGCGGGGTGGAGGAACCTTGTAGCGGTTGCTTCCCTATTGCAGCCAGGTAAATTGGCGAAGGCCCCGTTGGATGTAATGGGAAGTTGATCTTCTTCACCAGCGCAACGTAGCGGGGATCATCCCTTAATGTGAGCAAGTCTGAGTGGGAAAGACATGAAAGGACATTTATTTCATGCCGGTTATAGGCCTCTTCCAGCGGTTGCATTGCTTCCTGTTTTCGACCCATCAATGCGCATGCCTTGGCCAGCATGATTCCGTCGTACCTTCCCTGCAGGTAGTACTCCTTCTGCTTGGCATACAGGCGATCCATCAGACCGCGCCGACCGGCTCTTGCATAGCCAGCTCGCGCCGACGCAATGATGTCACTGAGTATTGGATCGTGCATGATTTCCGCGGTCTTCTGGCCTTCCAACAGAAATGCCGGGTAATCCTGCCGATCGAGACTAATGAACATCAGGTATAGCCGGGGCGATTTGAAGTCTCTACACAATTCCGATCTCGCTTACCGTAACAGATGGGTCCGCGCAGAATATCAGTGCCACCGTAATCGTGGAATGATCCATCAACCAGTTGTACGTCCGTGCATTCGAGTCCTCATTTCAGGATCAAATAGGCGGCCAAAGAGCAACAGCGTCCACGGGGGAACCTGCTTTTGACGCTGAGAATCGCATGTAGATTTGGTCCGGCCTCAAAATTCGAGTCGCTCTAAAGTTGAAAGCCGGTCATCCGCGCACTTGAGGTCGCTGAGCATTTTGATGAAGGGCCAAGTCGAGCGTGCGAATGGATGAATTGCACGAGTCATCGACACAAAGAATCGGCCGCGGCGGACATAGGCAAGATCCTTTGATCGAACTTTGTCCCGCCACGGCCGGTGCCGGCGCGTCTACATGTATAACTAAGTCCAAGAAGGCCCTTAGCCCGTGTCGTCTTTCACTTAGCTACAAATTCGTATTCACCCGACCCCACCTCAAATATGGCCGCTCCTTCTCGCTTGCCAAGCGATTTGACATCCGCCGATGCCGACGTGGGCTTTCCGCTTTCAGCAACATTGGCAGCGGCTCCCGCGGGTACATAAACAGTCGCTGTGGTGTTGACGGGTATAGTCACCTTCAATGTGAGTGTCCCATTGTCTTTGTGCCAGGAACTGGCAATCAGGCCATGGGGAGAGCTGTACTCCGCGCGCACCCAGGTCAGGTCACCCAGAACATATGGGCGAATCACAATGCGCTTGAACCCTGGGCCTTGTGGATCGGGATTGATTCCGCCGAGATACTTTTGGAACCATGAGCTGACCGATCCCATCATTGGATGGTTGTGCGAGTTCATGCCAGCGCCAGTCAACGGCTCCCAGCGCTCCCAAAGAGTTGTGGCGTCGTTGGCCAGCATGTAGCCCCAGCTTGGATAAGTCTCTTGAGTGGCAATCTTGAATGCTAGATCGCCGTATCCATACTTAGTGAGCATTTCAAGAACGTACTTTGTGCAGAGGTTTCCGGTTGTAAGGTGATCCTGGTTCTCGTGTACGGCTTTGACCAAGCTCGCAACTACGCGCTGCACCTTATCCTGAGGAACGACGCCAAGGAACAGTGCGAAGGAGTTCATGGATTCATTGTTAGAACCATATCCTCCGGCAGCTTCATTCCAGTACTTATTATTGAATGAAATGGCTACTTGCTTTGCCACATCTTCATACTTAGCCTCGTCGTCCTGTTTGCCGAGCACGTGCGCCATTTGGGCGACGAGCCGCGAGCAGTAATAGAGATATCCAGTTGACATGAACTGGAGCGGGGTATCTTTCGATACGGCGCCGGAACCGTCACTTCCAGGAATAGCAAAGGCCTTCGGGGGTGACCAATCTCCATAATAGCCATAGGTCACAATGTTATCTTTGGTCTTACTACGAAGAAAATCTGTCCAGCCCTTAAAACCGTCGAACTCCTCGGCCACTGTGCGCGTATCGCCATAATGCTGATAGACGAACCACCCCAACAAGAGATAACTGGCCGATACCGGGTCGGCTGGACGGCTCCCCCACCCATACGGGACCGTATCCGGAATAGCGCCGTCTTCGCCCTGAGAATCGCGAATGTCGTGAAGGAACTTAGGGTAGAAGCGTGACATATTGAAGTTGTAAATCGCTTCCTCCGAGCGCACAGTGAGGTCGTTCATCCACCCCATTCGCTCATTTCGCTGCGGGCAGTCGGTAGGTATGCTAGGGAGATTGCTGGCCTCCGTCCACCAAACCATTTTTTGAATCCGGTTAATCAAATCATTGCTCGTCTCAACCGTTCCGCCCGGCTCGACTGAGGAGCGAACAACCTTGGCCGCGAGAGTATCGAGGGTCGGCTTCCCAGGAAAGCCCTCAAGCTGAATATAGCGAAATCCGTGATAAGTGAAACGCGGCTCCCACGACTCGGCACCACCACCCTTGAGAATATAAACATCCGTCGCGGCTGCCTTGATCAGGTTGGTTTGGTCGACAGTTCCGTCCGGGGCTAGGTTTTCGGCAAACTTGAGCGTGACTCGCGTGCCGCGCTCCCCACTTACATTAAGTCGAACCCAACCCGCCATGTTTTGCGCGAGGTCATAGACGAAGATGCCTGGCTTTGGCTCGCTGATTTTTTTCGGTTGAACTGTCGCCATCACCATTATGGGATTGACAGCTTGGGCGACTAGTTTTCCCCCCGGTGGGGGTGCATTGTGTGGAGCTGCCCAGCCCTCAGTTCGGTCGACCGGCCCGTTGTCCAAGGTGGAGTAGCCCGCTGTGGTGTCCCACCCACTCTTTTCGAGACGGGCATCGTAGGTTTCACCGTCGTAGATGTTGTTCTCGAGAATTGCGCCACTTGTGACGCGCCATTGTCCATTGTTCTGCGCGGAGAATCCCTGGTGCGAATAAAAAGTGTCTTGAGAGCCATCAACATAGTTCACCTCGAGCTGCAAGAGAAGTCTGGGTACGCCGTACCACCCATTGCCGACTATTACACCGATCGTGTTTGGCCCAGGCTTCAACTGATCTGCGACGTCGTAGGTCGAGTATAGAACTCGCTTTGTGTACTCCGTAACACCCGGATCCAGTACATGGTCTCCGACCTTGGAGCCGTTCAGTCTCAATTCGTAGTAACCAATCCCGACGACGTAAACGCGAGCACGCTGAACGGGCTTGCTGACCGTGATGTCAGATCGAAAATACAAGGCCCGGCCGGCCCAGCCGCCCATGTATCCGATCCACTGTGCCTTCCAATCCTGTGGAGACAAGAGCGCCATTTCCCAAAATGCGGCTTCACTATAGGGACCTGCTACACCATTCTTGTCCCATGCGCGAACCTTCCAGAAGTAGCGAAGGCGCGAAGTAAGCGTGGGACCCTGGTACAACACCTGGTTCGATTGGTCAGAAGTAACTTTGCCAGAGTCCCAGATATTTCCTTGGTCGTTCTTCAGCTTATCTTCGTCACTTGCGACGAGTATCTGATAGGCGGTTTGACTTTGACCCCGTTCACTCGAGGTAAGAATCCAACTCAGCCTTGGCGTTATTGCATCAATACCCAGGGGATTCACCGCAGATTCACATCGTGGGTCGGTGACCTTGATTTCAGCATAAGAACATAAGACGCCCAAAGCAGCGATTTGAGTGAGCAAGAGCAGATTGCGGAGAGGATGCCTCATACTCCCAATTCTCCTTCCAAGCAAGAAAGATCAGATTCCGTTGTCGCACTAAAGCGAGCTAGATGAGTCTCATCGAACTCCTCTGGCATCTGGTGCGTTTTCTCATTAGAGAATGGCCGTAACTGTCCCCCGTCGCGACTGATGCGTTGCACGCCTCGGGAACGCCTTATTACGCGTTGACTGGGGCAAGGACCGAGCGCAAGAAGCGAGACGTGGCAATCGCGTCTTGCTGGTGCACGAGATGATCAATCCGTTCGCGGTTCCGTTCCAATATCGCCTCAAACTGACACAGCCAAAGTATGCTCTCGCCAATCGCTCCGGCAGCGTCTTCCCGGTAGGGATATTGATCCATGGAGAGCCAGCCGGAATAGCCACAGCGATCCAGCCAATAGAGGGTTTCCAGGTAGCATACACTGTGCACCGACCCCACAATCATGTCGTCGTCGGTGGTCAGGTGATTATCGTTAAAGTGCATGTGGAAGAGGCGATCTCCAGCTCTCTTTGCAAGCACGATGGACTCGCCCACAACTTCGCCGCCCACGAACGCATGGCCAGTGTCAATCGTAACGCCAACATTTGCCGCACCGGTCTCGATGGCGAGAAGCAACGTATCTGCCATTCGCGCCATGTAGCTATGTGTACGCGGCTCTTTGGGCTTGTATTCAAGAGCAAACTTAAGATCAGGATAGAGATCAGCGAGTTCCAGAACCGATTCACACAACCACGCTCGTTCAGATTCGTAGTCTGCGCTCAACAGATAGTCATAGCCATCTTGGCCAGGCCACAGATTGATGAGCGGGCAGCCCAACTCCACACCGGCGTCGCACATCGCGCGGACGTGATCCACCGCATGCCGGCGAACCGCCGCATCTGAGCTTGAGAAGCTGCCCTTGGAATAGATCTTATCCCCGAAAAGATTGGGAATAATCGAGACGCATTTCATGCCGTAGTCTTTGAACGCATGACACATTTCTTTGACATTATCGGGACGGATGTCCCAATCACCGACAAGCTCGATTCCAGAGACGTGGGGGATCTTTGCAGCTGCTTTGAGCATCTCCATCGCCGGCGGATTATTCTTATACCCGCCGCAAAAACGATCTTTGGTGTTACCGAGATTTCCAAGAATGACTGCGTATCTGCTTTTCATTGAATTCTTGCCCCTTTGCTATTTAGTTGAATGATCATTGATAGAAAATGGCCCGGGACGTTGGATAAAACCGAAGATGCCAATCTCGGTCTTGCGGCGTGGGTCAGCCTGCTGTCAGAGATGGCAGGCCGACCCAATTCAAACGGCGAATGATTCCAGCCTTAGAAATAGAATTTTCCGCCGAGCTGCACGATACGTCCCGGATTCGCGGCCAGGATCTTTCCATACTGCGCCGCATTGGAGGAATCGCCAGCTTCGCCACTAAGGCCGTATTCTGCATGGTTGAGTGCATTGAAAGCCTCTGCGCGTAGTTCGAATCTGAGACCTTCAGTGAATTTGACCGTCTTGAATAGTGAGAAATCCAGATTGTTCCAGCTCGGAGAGCGAATGATGTTTCTACCAGTCGTCCCGAACTCATAGTCGGGTGCCGGAACGAAGGCTGCGGTGTTGAACCAGTTGTTGATGGACTTATGGAATCCGCTTGGGTACGGACTTCCCACCTGGTTCGTCCGATTGGGCGCTCCGTTGGTTTGCAACACGCCCAGCGCGTCAGGTGCGGTTACAGAAAATGGGAGTCCACTTTGCCAGTTGAAAATCCCGTTCACCTGCCAGCCCCCGACCGCTAGATCTGCCGCCTTGTCAGCGTTGCCAAGGAATTGCTTTCCGCGGCCAAAGGGCAGTTGGTAAATCGCGCTGAGAACAAAGCGCTGTGGCACATTGAAATCTGACCGCCCATAGTCCTTTCTCGGATTATGGTTGTCGAGAAAACCCTGCCAACCATTGTTCGTGGCGCCGACCGCCGCCGCCGCCGATTTATCGTCGAGGCTGTTAGAGAACGTATAGAAGGTAGTGAGCGCAAGCCCGCGCGATTGATGCTCGAGCTTCAAAGTCCCTGCGCTGTAGTTAGAGAACCCCTCGAACTGCTCCTCAATATAAAGGTTGAAATTTGGAAATGGTTCGCGGTCGGCGACCGGGCAACCCGATGCATTTGGATCGGCTTGGCAAGCGGCTGGGTTGGTCGGAGCAAACGCCTGCGCGACGTTGTTTCGCGAAAGGAGGCGGGTTCCGCGGTTGCCGACATAGTTGAGTTCCACTGTCGTCTCGCGGGCTAACTGGTGTTCAACCGATAAAGAATACTGTTGAACATAAGGGTTATGCCAATAGGGAGGAATCAGGTTGTAAGTGCCCAGAGGACTGCTGGCGCTGAATTCGCAACTCGGGCTTTGGACAGGCCACAGAGTATCGGTTGTAATAAGTGAAGTCTGTCCCGTAGACTGGGCCAGATTGACCTGGTTCGAGAACGGACACAGGTTCTGCGAGTTGTCGAACTCGCGACCCTCGTAGTTGTCGAAGAACACCCCGTAGCCGCCACGAATAACCAGCGGCCTACCCATGCGGTACGCAAATCCGATTCGCGGAGCAAAGGGTTCCTTGGGCGTGGGCGGATGGGATTCTCCGCAATACCTGTAGACCCCGGCCCCGTATTTTCCGATTAGACTTTGGTCTGCGGTGCATATTCCTCCGGAGGCGTTATCCGGGTCTCTCCAGAAGAAATAGTTGTGAGCGTCGTGCGGGGTTGGCTTGTAGTCGTAGCGCACGCCCAGATTGAGCGTGAGCTTGCCATTCACCTTCCAGTCGTCCTGGACAAAGGGGGCAAGATACGAAAAGACAAGAGTTGTGGGATTCCCGGCAGCACCTGGCGTACTGGTGCTAGACAGAGGCCCCGGCACATACGCATTGCCTCCCTTATAGAAGTAACCAAGCAGAAAATCAGCTACTTCGCTTTCTACTGTGGGGGTATCGCCCCCAGTTGCAAATCCGCTGAAGGTGAAGAGTCCAAGGAAGTTCTGGTTGTAATTGCGATTCAACTTGTAATTGCGATAGTCCACTCCAGTCGTGATGGTGTGTCTGCCGCGGTTGATGGTCAGCGAATCACCGATATCCCACTCCGGTTGCTGGTTGGCAAGATAAGCATTTACATCTCCTCCCCCATTCGAAAGTCCTCCGAGGTTGAAGGCGATATTGGGGTAAGCTGCTTGCAGGCCGGCGATGTTTGAGAAGTAGTTTGTAAATCCAAGCGTTTGCAGGTCAGTGCTTGTTATAGGATCTCCCGTGCCCTCGTCGAAGTAGAAATTCATGTGCGAGAAATACGCTCGGTTTATAGCATTTGCACCAAAGCTCTTGGTGTGTGAAATCGCCCATGAAGTGACCGCCTGATCGTACAAGGTGTTTCCAATCGGCACGGATAGATTGTTCGCCTGAGACTGAATGTAGGTTCCGTACGTACCCCTGCCGAAGATGGTGCCAAATTTTCCCAGGTCCTGATCAACACGGTAGTCCTGCTCATTTTGATGCAGGGGCGCGCTGCCGACTTCCTCGAAGTTGCCGGACGCGCTTGTGGAATTCGGCGCTGGGAAGAACTTATCCGCAATCGCAACGTTCGCGAGCCGGGACCAGCGCGCCTGTGGAACACAGGAGACATAGTTCGCGCCATTGGCGGTGCAGCCCGCGAACGGATTTCCCGTGGTCGGGTCGATGATGGATTGGGTGAAATCTCCCGCCAGAGCGTCGGGCGATGGAACGTTAAAGAAATTGTCGGAACTTGAATTGATTCGCCACCCTTCATAACTGGCAAACCAGAAGGTCTTGTTCCTGCCGTTATACAGGTGCGGAAGGTATACCGGCCCGCCCGCAGCATAGCCGAATTGGTTCTGGCGCAGAGGTGGCAGCGCGGTTTGAAAGGGACCTTTCGAATCGAATGCGTCGTTCCGGTCGAACTCATAGAGCGTTCCGTGCAAGTTGTTTGTGCCGCTTTTCGTCACCAGGTTCACCTGGTTCGCACTGAATCCGAACTGAGCGCCATAAGTGGATGCTTGCTCGGCAAATTCCTGAATCGCATCCACCGAAAGAATGACCGCAGCTTGAGACTCGGAAGCATCGACATTCGGCATTCCATCCAGGGTGTAGCTGTTGGATGTTGCCCTTTGGCCGTTGACGCTTATACCCGATTCGGCCCCCTGCCGGAATGCCGATGCTTCGGTGGTTGTCGTGACTTGCCCGGGAGTCAGGCGGAGAAGGTCAAGGAAATTGCGGCCATTGAGTGGCAGGTCATTGACCTGCGTCTGACTGATTTCCTGCGATATAGAAGGAGTATCTGTATCCAACGCAACTTGACTGGCGGAAACTTCGATACTCTGGGTGACCGAACCCGGCACCATCTGGACGTTCACACGCACTTGCTGAGCCACAGCCAGCTGGACACCATCAGTCACCGCCTTTTGGAAGCCTGCGGACTGGACGGTGATCCGGTAGACGCCCGGCGGCAAGTAAGGGGCGGTGAAATCGCCCGCTGAACTTGTTTGGGTGTGAGTGGTAACGGTTGTTCCGATATTCGTAATATCAACTCCCGCGCTCGCGATGACCGCGCCGGAATTGTCGGTGACCGTCCCAAGTATCGTTCCCGTGGAACCACCTTGCGCGAAGAGTAGATTCGCCGGTATCCACAGCAGCAGACTCATCAAGAGCATTCTCAACTTCATTTTTTTAGGTCCTCCTAGAATTCCGGTCAAGGCCGCGTGTGCGTTCAGAAGCGGTTCAACCAACGGCAAGGAATGAACGCAGCTGCACTGGCCTGTGCGGGAAACCCCATTTGTGTTTCTCATGTCAATCAACGGGTTGATCCATCGCTCTGGTTAGCCCAGGGTCAGCCCCGAGTGCTCAACAGTGGTGTGGAGCTTTCCATCGCACATAAACGCTTGTCAACGAGGGGCAGAGAAATTTTGGTGATTCCACTTTGTGAAATGCGGAAGGCAATATGACTCAATGGTGAAATAAACGTCCTTAACTGCAATAACCAGTGGTATTAGTCCATATTCTGTAGAAATGAGCTGCACCGTCGAAGAGGTCCCTATGCATTTTGATACACGGGTGGAATTGCGCAATGTGAAATGAGTGCCGCCTGATTATCTGGAGGTTCATGAGACTATCTCGATTCAAGCGTTCGCGGGAAAGTAAGTTGCTTAGGTTGAGGCATGAATGCAATATATGAAAATCCGTATTCAGGCCACCACAGGCCGATTAGTTAGTCGTTCATATAGAACCAAACTCCCGTAGAAACAGACATAGACCAGTGCTGAAGGACTTGATGAAGAGTGGCCGCCTTGAGGGCCTCAGGAAGCGGGACCTACGTAGTAATTCACTCCACCACGTCGACATACTGCATGCAGACCATTGGGCCCCAACTGTAGTAATTCGCACATCTTGTGTTATGCGGCCGTCAAGCTGTCGTTCGGATAATAGTGATCAACGGTCGAGGGTGTAACGAGTTTATGTTCCACAAAAACTGCCGGCGGAACGGGACGCCCCGACAGGATATCAAGGCTCACTCGAATGACGTTTTCCCCGTAGCGCTCTGGGAAAAAGGCTACCGACCCCACCAGCCGCGTATTCGGCTGGCGCAATTCCTGTCGTCCTTCAGGTGAGGCATTTTGCCCCATAATCGCACAGCATTCAGTGCGTCCCGCTTCTTGAAAAGCCCGCAGGGCGCCGAGAGCGCTGAGATCGTTGTTGGCGCCGACGAGGACTCTGTGACCATGGGAGAATCGGAGATGCCGGCGCATCGCTTCAAAGCTGGGAATCAACTCCCCATCCCCGTCAAGGTAGGTGACCCGGCAGCTTTTGGTATTTGGGAGCACAAGGTTGATACCCATCAACATGCCTGTGAGGCGCATCTTGGGAAGATTCCCCGCCCGGCGCAGCTCCAGAAGAATGATCTCGTCGACTTCTGACAGCCATCGCTCCTTCGCCCACCGGCCGAGGTATTTCCCTCCAATCAAGCCTGCCTCGTAATTATTGGCTCCGTAAAACGTCGCGCCTGGATGGGGAATATCGATAGCGATCATGGGGATATTCGCTTCCCGATACTTGGCAGCAATAATCGGCGCAACTTCTTCTCCTATCTGATACTCAATGGCCAGATCCACTTTCTCGCGAACCAGCAGGTCGGTATTGCGCAGGGCTGTTTTTGCGCTGTAACGGTTATCTGTCGAAATGAGCTCTATCCCTTCGACATCCGCGGCGCGCTGCAGACTCGCTGTCACCTCCCGAGAGAATTGATAGTCATCTCCGAGCGAGGCATATCCGAGACGGTAGAGCCTGTGCCTGAAAGGCCGAAGACATGTTCGATAGAGGTTTCCACCAACCTTTTCGACCATGCCGCATCTTTCGAGCGTATAGAGCAGGCGAAAAGCTTTGGTCTTGGTCAGTCCGCTCCGCGCTTCAACTTCCTTCAGCGGCAGAGCTTCACTCGGAGAGCGAAATGCGGCCAGCAAACGAGATGCGTAAACGATCGACTTGATCAGGTATTGATCACGTGAGTTCCCGGCGGTCATGACAGAAAGACGCTATATCAACGACGCAATATTTCGCAACCCGAAACTTGGTTCGGTCCATTCTGGTGCCCTTGATAAGCGTAAGCCTTTACTCCGATGGGGTTTGTCTGGTCTTCCCCGGACCTGCAGTGTCGTCGAGTGCCATGGAGCACATTCCATATTGCAAAATGGGTGCGGCATCGGCTAATAGCGAGCAGTCAACCACCAAAAGGATGAGAGACTAAGATGCTCACGGCAATCTCTCCTCTGGACGTCCTGGCCTGTTCCAAGCGAGATGCCTGGCAATTCTGAAGCCGCTTGGTTTTTCGTGTTCAACCCGAACTTTGCGCGTAAACGCGCGTTGGATGCGCACCTAATATATTGATAATATTGCTGTTATTCGTTTAGGAATACAGTTAAGAGCCCCCGCATGCAGCCACCGCGTCTGCTTCAGATTGATAGACACTGAACAAGCTCAGGATGCCGACCATTTTGAACGTCTTGGACACGAAAGAAGCGGGATTGAGGAGCTTCGTGCTACCTCCCAGTTTTGTCGAGAGCCGAAGCGCATTCACGATAGAGCCGATGCCGGATGAGTCAATATAGGGCAAGGCTTCAAGGTCGAGAATCAGAAAGACATGCCCGCTGGCGAGCGCGGACTGGAACGCATTCTCAAACTGACTCACAGCCTCTCCGCTTACGAGTCGTCCTTTCAATTTCAGCGTGCAGATATTGCCGTTCTGCTTCACGTCGAGATCCACGTCTTCCCCTTATCGTTTGGCGGAATTTGCTTTACACCAGAACCGCAGCTTGCTAGGCTCCAACTACTCCAGAACCATACAGCGACTTGCCCCGTCCGGCAAGGAATCTCTGGAGCAGCTTATTAAACAACTATGGCCCTTCTGCACAATGCCTCGATTGAATTCGCCGCATTGCTTTTGGCCGCGCCCGATGTCGCCGTGCGCGCGTCCCTCGTGGCCAGTGCCATTGTCGACCAGATTCCAGACAGCGCCTGTGCCATTCACCGATTTGTGCCGGAAGAGGTCGACGCGGCCTGGACCGCGATCGGTGCGGCCGGGGACGTTTCAATTGAACGGATTTCTATACCGGCCGAGTGCCGGCTGATCGCTCCGCTCCTGTCCGAACCGGCTCGCTCGATCATCTACCCGGGCGCCGTAATCCGTCGCGAAGACTACTCTCACCTGCACGTCAAGCGAACGGTTACCTCGCTCGCGTATATTCCTCTTTTGCATGATGGCTGCCTCACTGGAGCCATCGAGATTCTCACCTTCTCCACCGGCCTGGTGCCACGGGACCTGGACCAGATCGCGCCGATCATCCAATTGGCTGCACCTGCAATTCTGGCCGCCGAGGAGTTCGAGCGGCTCCGTCAAACTCTGCTTGATTCAGTTCATCGTATGTCGCAACTCTACGACCTTGAGAAGACGCTGAATTCGACTCTCGAGTTCGATGCGGTCACTGCGATGATTCCGGTGAAGGCTTTGACGATGGTGGCCTGTCAAGCCGTTCATCTTTGGCTCTTCGACGGCGATGAACTGCGCCTCGTTGCAAGCAATGGGGAAGACGCCACAGTCCAAGTTGGCGTGACGCAAGCTCCCGGCGACGGTTATGTCGCGGACATGGCGGAGGAGGGCATCCCTCTGCTGATCACAGACGCCGACGATGAGCGATTAGGTGCCCGCAACGCTGCGGCCGATGCCGACAGCGACATTCCGCCGGTAAGGAATGCGGTGCTGGTCCCGCTGATGCAGGACGACGCTGAGATCGGTGTCCTCGAGGCCATTAACAAGGAAGGCCAGGCATTTGACGAGGATGACCAGTTCTTCCTCGTGTCAATGGCGGGAACAATCAGCAATGCACTCAAGAATGCGACCTTGATGCATGCTGAGCGCAAGCTGGAGATTCTAAAAACGCTTGTGAATGTGAGCGCGGAGATCACCTCCACACTGCGCCTGGACCGCTTGCTGCAGATCATCGTCAATAGTCCGCAAAATGTGTTGCCCTACGAACGCTGTGCCATAGCGCTCGATCACCGCGGACGGCTGCAATTGAAGGCTGTTTCAGGGTTGTCCAGTTTGCCCCTGGGAGACGTACAGGTGGAGCGGCTCCATGATCTGACACGCTGGCTCTCTTCTCAGTCCGAGCTTCTGCACCTTCGCCGGTACGAGCAATCCGATAACGGAATGCAGACCGATCTGCCACCCGAGGTTGCGCGTCATTTCGATGAGACCGGTTATCGCGCGCTCTACGCCTTGCCACTCTCCGACGACCAGGGGCGACTTGGGATGCTGCTTTATGAAAGTAGCGATCCTGATTTCCTTGACTTACCTCATACCGAAATGATCAAGATCCTCGCGGGCCAGGCGACTGTCGCCATCCGCAATGCGCTGCTTTATCGCGAAGTGCCGCTCATCAGCCTGATAGAGCCGCTGATGAAGAAGAAGCGCGCCTTGCTGCAGAGCCGCCGTAGCCGCTGGATGACCTTTGGCCTGGTATTCGAATGCATGCTCTTTCTCGGTTTCTGTCCGCTGCCGATGCGCGTGGTGGGAGAGTCGATGGTGGCGCCCCAGCACCTGGTCACGATCGCTGCACCCGTCGACGGCAACGTAACGGCGGTCTTCGCACATGAAGGCGAGCGTGTTGCCGCCGGAGACGTGTTGGGGGCCATGAACGACTGGCAGTGGCGCACCGATCTTGCATCTTCCGAAGCCAAATACCAGGAGGCCATGCTGGTCATGGAGAACGATCTGGCTCATGGCGCAGCCCAGGCGGGGACAGACCGCGCCCACGCTGAGTATCTTCGGTCTGAGGTGACGCGCGCCCGTGCTCGGCTCGAGGGAGCGCAATTGCGTTCGCCCATTGCCGGCATTGTAGTCACTGCCAACCTTCAGAATGTTGCCGGCCAACATCTCGACGCGGGCGTCCCCTTCGCGCAGGTGCTTGATCTATCCACCGCGATTCTTCAGATTTCCGTTCCTGAGCGCGACACAGCGTTGCTGAGCCCCGGCCAGGCTGCATCCATCAAGCTCGATAGCTATCCGCAGCGCACCTGGCATGGTAGCGTCCTGGTCGTGAGCCCTCAGGCTCATCCTGGGGATGGCGAGCGCACGTTCACCGCAGAGGTTCAACTCGCGAACGCCGACGCGAGCCTTCGCGCCGGAATGACAGGCCGTGCCAAGATCTTTATTGGTTGGGAGCCGGCCGGCTACGTTCTGCTGCGCCGACCCGCACTCTGGATTTGGCAGGCTCTATGGAATTGGATCGGGTGGTGACGTATATGAATCTTTCCCTTTGCTGCCGAATATATTCCTCCTCCGCTGGCGCGTTGGCATGCGCGTTGATCCTCGTGAACTGTACAGCCTGTGATTCCCATCCGCCGGCCCAGGCCGCCGTTGCCGCCACGCCCGAGACTTCTGTGAATTCGGCGAAGCCCGCTTCGCCCTCGGCGCCGGGGCCGCTGGAAGCTTCCGACCCCAGGTTCTTTGCGACGACCGGACCGTTGGTGGCAGAGCAGCAGGCAGACATTGCCGCGGAACGAGACGGCCGCATCGTAACAATAGCGGTCCAGATTGGTGACCGGGTACAACGCGGCCAGCTTCTGGCCATGCTGGATGACCGTGTTTTGCGATCGAAGTGCGAATCACAAGCGGCGCACATTGCGTCGGTTCGAGCGCAGGCGAGCGAATGGGAAGCCGAAGAGATGACCGCCAAAGCGGATCTACACCGCGCTGAACAGATGCGTGCTGACAAGATCATTAGCGAGGAGACCTGGGAGCACGCGAAGTACAGGGTCGATGAAACGGTTGCAGAAGTGAATCACAACCACGATGAGGAGGCTGTGGCGGAGGCGGACCTGAAGACAGCCAACCTGCAACTGGAACAATCGCGTATCGTCGCGCCATTTGCGGGTGTGGTGGGGCGAAGCTCCGTGCGCCCTGCGCAGGAAGTCAAAGCAGGCGATGTTCTTTTTTGGATTACCGCGGTTGCTCCGCTGCGCGTTCTTTTTACCGTACCGGAATCCGCCATGGCGGCTTTCTCCGTCGGAAAACCGATTGAGCTCTCGACTGCGGACTACCCCGGTCTGCGCCAAGAAGGACGCATCGTTCGCGTAAGCCCGGTGGTCGACCCGGCCAGCGGCAGCGTGCAGGTGATTGGCGCGGTAGTCCATCCATCGCCGCTCCTCAAGCCTGGAATGTCCATGCAGGTACGTCTCGCGCCATGAATCTAAGTGAAGCACTCGATGCGGCGCTCCCGGAAATGCCTCAGGCGCGCCTCGTGCGCAGCCGGCCTCCTCGTCTCGATCCGGACCTCGTCGTCCGTGAGGATGTGCTCGACGGCGAACACATCGTCGGCGTGCTTCAGCGTGGCAAAGCTAACTACTTTCGCTTCTCGCCGACTCAGTGGCAGCTCGCGCAACTCTTCGATGGCGTTCGTTCCTATGATGAGATTGCCGAGCTCTTTGCAAGTGCGACGGCCGCGCCAATCAGCGCGGAGGAAGTACGCTCCTTTGCTGAGAACATGGACGTATCCGACTTCTGGTATAAGACGCCCCGGGAGAAGAATCTCGCGCTGAGCGAGAAACTGCTCGCCCAGCGGGGACGCCGGGGCAGATCTAAAATCGACCTGGCGCACATCGGCTTCTCCGCATGGGACCCTGACCGCTATCTTGGGTGGCTCGACGGAGCCATTGGCAGTTATGTGTACAGCCGCTGGTGCGTATTGGCGGTCATTCTGCTCTTCGTTTTCGAAACCACAGTCTTCGTCTCCAAGTGGAGCATCCTTGGCCCTGACACCGTGCTCTATTTCAACTTCACCCGCAAGAGCGTGCTGGACCTTGCGCAATTCTGGGTGCTGTTTCTGATTCTCGGCTTCTTCCATGAGTCGGCGCACGGCTTAACCTGCAAGCACTACGGCGGGCAGGTTCATAGCATGGGATTCATGTTTATCTATCTCGCGCCCGCCTTTTTCGTGGACGTGACCGAGATATGGGTCTCCGCCACCAAGATTCAGCGATTGGCCACCATCATCGCGGGCATCTGGGTTGAAATGATTCTTTGCGGGCTGGCAATGGTGGTTTGGTCAAACACTCGCACCGGCGAGTGGGTGCATGATTTTGCGTACCAAGTCATTCTGCTCACAGGGTTGGCCGTCGCTCTCATCAACCTCAATCCTCTTATCAAGCTCGACGGCTACTATTTTTTTACCGAGCTGATCGAGATTCCCGACCTAAAGGAGCGATCTACTGCTTTCCTTTCTGGATGGTTCCAGAGCCGCATACTTGGACTGCCGGTGGAGACTCCCATTGTTCCCCGCCGGCGCGCACCGTTTTTTATCGTCTACGCAATTGCCTCCGGCGCGTACAGCTATCTATTACTCCTCATTGCGGTCCGCTTCTCATACAACATTGCTTCGCACTGGCTGGCAGAGTTCGCCCTAATTCCTGCCGGTGCGCTGGCGTTTTTCATCTTCCGATCGCGCCTGCGCTCTTTGTGCGAAGTGGCAGAGCGATTCTGGGAGCGCAGATTTGGCTCAGGCCATGGTTGGAGTCTGGCGCACACCGTTGCGGTCGCGATGCTTCTGGTAATTCTGTTCCTGCCCATCTGGCGCGATCGAGTGGACGCCTTTTATGTGATTGAGCCAATCCGTTCGCACACTCTGCATGCCGCGGTGATGGGACGGGTGAATGACGTAATTGTCAGAGAAGGGGAGCGGGTGTATGCTGGGCAGCCGCTGCTGCGCATGAGCAGCCCCATGGCCGCATCGATGCAGTCCTCGGCCGCTGCCCAGGTAGGCAGCGCCAGATTCCAGACTTTCAATGCTCAACTCCAGGGCCAGAGCATCGGCGCCGCGGCCGCCGAACAATCTGGCGCCGCCCATTTCGCCGGCCTTGCCCATGAAGCTCAGTCTTCCCTTTTGATTACCGCGCCAAGCGACGGGATCATCGTGACACAGAATCCCGGCTTGCTACTCGACCAGGACGTTGCTTCAGGCCAGCCTTTGATTGATCTGGCTGACGCCGGACCCCGCGTTCTCCGAATCTTCATTCCGGCGTGGGGATTGGATCGCATTTCGCGCGACGCCAAAGTCGCACTCTCGCTGCCGGGCGAATTCTCGGTCCTGCATCAGCCGCTCCCTCTTCCCGGAGCCGACGCTGAAACTCTTCCCCCAGGTTTGATTCCTCAACAGGATTTCAAGGGGATTCAGATGGCAGTCTACTACTGTTCTCGCGTGACTTTGCCCGCCACCGACGGCAATCCGATGTTTGGAGCCTCAGGCCGGGCTAAGATTTTTGGTGTGAGACGGAGTATCGCGGAGCGGGCAATGTTTGCGCTCTTGAACTTGATCAAGGCTCATGTCTGGTGAAGCTGAAACGGCGGCCGAATGTGCGACCGCCGCTCGAACTTCAATTCAATTTAGGGCGCCAGCCAGATTGGCCTAGAATGCACAAGCCGCCTACTACCAATGCGCTGCAAGCGCTCCCCAATCTTCGTAACGCCTTGCGAGCATTCTAACGATTGATGAGCATCGTGCTGTGGAGATTCATTGCGGCCACCACTTTGCTGGCGGTCTGCTTGGTGTTGACGAGCTTGCTCGCTGCTGACCGGCCCTTGGAATCGGCGGGCTTCACGGTCGAGGACTTTGCAGATGTGCTCTTGCCGATCAGTGACTTCTTCGTGATTGCCATTGTCTTCATCTCCCAAAGTTTTTTGAATTCCTTGTTACGCCATAACCTAATGCAACCAGCGTGCCAAACTTGGGCCATGCCGGGGGAAAATTCCGGACCATTGAAATAATTGGGGTTAAGTTGATGGCCGATTTTTCGGCTCATGAGACGAATCCCCTCTCTGGGTTAATAATTCATCTACTTAGGGTTACTTTTTCACCTAAGCGCACTAGAGGGAGTACTTCCGGCAGAGATACTTCATCCGTTGGATATCTAAATTCAAGAGTCGTGCGGCTGCGGTCTTGCTGCCCATTGTCCGCCGCAGCGCCGTGCTTAACAATGCTGTCTCGATCTGGCAAATCTGTTGGTCAAAGTCGGTGCCTTCTTCAGGCAGCAGGATCGCCTCCTGCGCGGCGATACTTTGAGCCAGCACGCGGGGCGGCAAGTCGCTTGCGGCAATCTCATCTCCACGCGTAGTCACAATCAAACGCTGGATGAGATTCTCAAGCTCGCGCACATTGCCCGGCCACGTATGTTCCTCGAGCGCTGACAGTGCGTCGGCGGTAAGCCGTTTCAACGGCATGCCATTGGCCAGACAGTGGACTTGAAGAAAATGATCGCAAAGCAAGGGAATATCCGCGATGCGCTCCCGAAGCGGAGGCAGGTGGATGGGAATCACGTGAATCCGGTAATAGAGGTCTTCACGAAAGCGCCCGGTGCGTGCCATCTCTTCCAGCGGTTCGTTGGTGGCGGAGATAAGCCGGAAATCAATCTTGCGCAGCGTGCGCCCTCCCAGGCGCTGCACGTGATGATCCTCAAGCACACGCAGCAGCTTGGTTTGCAGCGGCAGAGTTAGAGTGGCGATCTCGTCCAGAAAAAGTGTACCGCCGTCCGCCATTTCAATGTGTCCAGGGCGTGCCTCGACGGCTCCCGTAAACGCGCCGCGTTCGCTGCCAAAGAGCTCTGACTCGATCAGATTTTCAGGTAATGCGGCGCAATTCAGGCGAATAAACGGTTTGGTAGCCCTGCGGCTAAGTGCAACAATGGCACGTGCAGCCAGTTCCTTGCCCGTACCGCTCTCGCCCCTGATGAGCACGTTAATGTTGCTGGCCGCCACCTGTTGAAGGGCGTCATAGACGAGACGCATCGGCTCGCTCACCCCAATAAAGTCCTGAAAGCGGCTGAATTCCAGTGCCTTCTTGCGATCGGCCTCTTCGCGTCGCTGGCGCAGCCTGTCCACCAGAGTCGTGCGTAACTCTGCCACGTCAACCGGATTGCGAAAGTGCGCGTCGGCCCCAGCGCTGAGAGCCTGCTTCTCCACGGATCGCGCCCGCGCCCGGCTCAACGAAATCAGCGTGAGATCCTCATTCAGATGGCGCAATTCGTCCAACACATGCAGACCGCCGTACGGATTTTCCCCTTGCGTATCGATGTCGAGCAGAACTGCTGCGACGTTAGATTCCCGAGTCAGGCGCGCCAAGTCGTAATAGCCGTCTCGAGACAGCACCTTGAACCAGGGCGAGAGTTCATGGGTCAGCACATTGAGGAACTCATCGTCGGCCGTGACAATGCAAACGGCCGGCAGCGTTGCCTGCGACGACAAAGATGACCCGGTCCCAGATGCGCTCTGTCCGGAGGGCATATCGAATTCTACCCGTGAAAAAACCTGGGTCCAAGCAGATTTCTATTTGTGGAGGAAGATGGTGCATAAAGCGTACTGCTTGTCTCTGCCCAGCCGGTGGGTCATGGAGAGCTGGCTCCGCGGGCTATAATTTCGCATATTCTATCTGTGGCCCAGGCATCCAAAGGTCAACGTTCACCGGCCTTCGAGTTGTTCGAGCACTGAGGTCGGATTTTGAATGAATAACGAAGAACTCATCCTTGTCACCGGTGCGACAGGCTTTCTTGGAACACAACTGGTGCGCGAGCTGTTGAATCGTCTGCCGCACGCCAGGCTAGCCCTGCTCATCCGGTCGAAACCGAACCAATCGGGCCAGCAACGCTCCGATGCGATTGTCCCTTTAGCCGACCGGTCACGTGTGCAGGTCTATTCCGGAGATGTTGGCCAGCCCAATTGCGGATTGGATGCAGTTGCCTGGCAGCGCCTTTCATCGGAAGCGACCCGGATAATTCACTGCGCCGCCACAGTACGTTTCGATCACTCGCTGGATGAGGCGCGCCGCATTAACGTGGAGGGTACTCGCCGCGTGTTGGATTTCGCGGCTGGCGCGCGCCAACTGCGGAGTTTTGCGTACGTTGGTACAGCCTATGTGGCCGGTGAGCGCGCGGGCCTGGTGCGTGAAGACGAACTCGCCGTGGGGCAAAGTTACCGCAACACCTACGAGCAGACTAAAGCCGAGGCGGAGGCGCTGGTCCGCTCGCGCCTCGACTCCTTGCCTGGAGTGATTCTGCGTCCCAGCATCATCGTTGGTGACTCCCACACCGGTGTCACCTCCAGCTTCAAGATGATGTATTGGCCGCTAAAGATCTACGCGCGGCGCTTGTGGCGCACTGTGCCCGGCTACCCAGATGCCGTGCTGGACATTGTGCCGGTCGATTTTGTCGCCACCGCTGTGGCGAAGCTTGCTTTTGATGAGGCGGCCCTCGGCAGCACCGTCCATCTCTGCGCCGGGCCGCGCGGCAGCGCTACCATCCAGCAGGTCGCCCGTCGCGCGATGGAGTACTTCAACGCCCCCGAACCGCGCTATGTCGATCCCAAATTCTTTTTCGCGGCGGTGCGACCGCTGCTGTTTCTCGCTTTATGGGGACGCAAGCGCCGGGTGCTGCGCGATGGCCGCGCCTACCGAGACTACTTCACCATGCGCATGCAGTTTGACACCAGCAATGCGGAGCGGTTGCTCGGGCCTGCCGGAATATGCCCGCCGCCGGTGCTGGACTACCTTGACCGCCTATTCAACTACTGCGTCGCAAGCGATTGGGGCCGCAGAGCGGTTGCGACCAAATGAACATTTTCCATCGCTATCAACTCGCGCGTGACCGCGACGTCACTGTGGCCAACCTTGTGGATGAACTGGTCCGGCGGGAAGGCGATTGCGAAGTCTCCGTCGACAACGGAGGCGCCTTTCATCTAGCCGAATTGCACGATGAAGTCTGCTCCATCGATGCCTTTCTTCGCCGTTCGATTGCGCTCCAGCCAGGTCAGCCCGTCGCCATTTATCGCACCAACAACCGGCAATGCTTTCATTGGTTCCTGGCGATCATCCGGGCCGGGGGCATCGCCGTTCCCCTGAACCCGCTTCTCTCCCTCGCCGAGGTGCGTCGCATTCTGGCTGATAGCGGCACGGAGATTCTGGTCACTGATAAGGCGGTTTTCGAGCGCAGTATCTGTAACCGCCAGGCGCTGGGAGTACGCATCTGGATACAGGCGGACGAAGAAGCAGAGACGATGGAAGGATTCCAGCGTGTCGTTCCTACTGGGGCGCCGTTCCCGCCAGTGGCTATCGATCCGGCTGCGACCGTGGCTATATTCCACACCTCCGGCACCAGCGGTTTTCCCAAGGGCGCAGCTCTCTCCAGCAACGCTCTGCTCGGCGCGCGTGTCTCTACGGTGCTGGCTGGACTTTTTCTCGGACCCAGGGACCTTGCGCTTGTCGCGCTGCCCTGGTCTCACATTATGGCCGTGAGCATCGCACTCTACGGCCTGATGGCGGGCATCCGCGGCTGCTTTTTGGATCACTTCGATGTAGCGGGCGCGCTTGAACTTGCTGACCGCCTGGACGTCACTGCCTTCGTAGGTGTGCCCGCCATGTTCGCGCGCCTGGTCAATAGCAATCCGGACCCCACTCGGCTCAAGCACATTCGCCTATGGCTCTCGGCCAGCGATCACCTGCCCTCTGAAGTTTGGCAGCGCCTGCGGGAGTTCGGCGCCCTGCTCAGGTTGCCGGGCGGTGGGCGGATTCCGCCCGTTCTGCTGAACGGCTATGGCATGGTGGAGTTAGGCGGCCTCGCAATGATGGGTATCGAGTTGTCGTTCCTACCCGGAAGCGGCGACTTGTGCTTTCCCATGCCGCCGTTTCACATTCGTGTAGTCGATGAATACAACCACCCTGTACGGGTCGGCGTCGCAGGCGAGTGCCAGATCCGCCGCCGCGGTCTCGCTCCTCACTATTGGAAAGACAATGACCATGGCCAGAGCCTGCTTACCAACGACGGATGGTTGCGCACGGGCGACCTGGCCACGCGAAATCGCCTTGGCCTGATCCGCCTCGTTGGACGCATGAAGGATGTGATCAAGTCGGGCGGCTACTCGGTGTATGTCCGCGAACTGGAAGAGGCCATTCTGGCGCATCCGGCAGTTGCCCGCGCCGTCGCCTTCGGCCTGCCCCACAAGGAAAAGGGTGAGTTCCCCGCGGCAGCGGTCGAACTGCAAAAGGGCTCCAAGGCCAGTGAGAGCGAGTTGCTGGATTGGTGCCGGCAAAATCTCGCGGGCTACAAAGCACCGCGCCGCATCTGGATTTTCGAGTCAGGCACCTTACCGCAGAATCACAATGGCAAGCTGCTTCGGCGAGAGCTGCAAGAGCGTTTTTCTCAGCCGGTCGACTGATGCTCCGGCCGCCTTTCGGCAGATGTGGATCATCGACTTTTCATGAAGCAAACTAGTCATGCCGCAGAGCTTCGACCGGGGAAAGTTGCGCGCCGCGCCATGCAGGAATCGCTCCGGCGATGAGCCCGGCCAGGACGGCAATGCCCAGCGCTTCGGCCAGCAGGGGCCAGGGAAACGACGCCGAGACAATGCTCGCGGTTTGCGGCAGGATTGCCAGCAGACGCAAAGCGCACCATCCAACGCCGATTCCAAGGAATCCGCCGCCGAGGCCGAGCACAGCCGCCTCAATCTCGATGAGAATCAGCACATGCCACCGCTTCCAGCCTAGCGCACGCAAGACGCCGATCTCCCGAGTCCGCTCGAACACCGACATGGCCATGGTGTTGGCAATCCCCAGGACGCCGATCAGCAAAGCGATCAAAGAAGTGCCCCAGGCGGACGCTTGTGCCATTCTCACAAGCTGATTGTTGCTGGCGCGCTCGGCGGCAGGAACTGCGCGCAGCCCCGGAAGGGCGCCCTCGATCTGCGCCTGTGCGCGCTTCAGATAATGGTCCTGTGCCTCCCCGCGCGGTGCAGGCTTGAGCCGCACGTGAATTGTGGAGACCTTGCCTTGCAGGCTGCTGAGTTGCTGCAACTGGTCAAGGGGCAGAATCACCGCGTCGGCTTCCAGCGCCGAACCACCATGGTAGACAGCGGCAATCGCGAAGGTCGAGCCTTGGATTTCAAGAGTATCGCCAGGTTTCTTCTTCAAGTTTTCGGCCAACAGGTCGCCCAGCATCAATTCGCGCTGGCCGTCGCGAAAGCGCCGACCCGATAGAATCCGCAACGAGTCAAATTCATACGAGTCGGCCTTCCAACCGTAAGCCAGGGCGTTCACGTCTGGGGTCAGATCCATCACGTTGTAAATCATGGGCGCAGTCTGACTTACCGTGGATAACGTTTCGAGTTTGGTGACCGCCGACTCATCCAACGAGGTGCTCAGAAAGGTTCCCTCTATGACGGCGATGTCTGTCCCGCTGCTGGAGTAGATGCGCATCCATTCGTGCTCAAACGCGCGAGAAAAGCCCACCAGGCCCACAAACGCGCCAATTGCCATTCCAACGCCGCAAAGTGTCAGCAGAGTTCTCAGACGCCGGCGCCAGAGATTCTTCCAGGCAAATCTCGTAAATGTAAGTTGAGAGGTCATCAATGCGAAGTGTGTCCTCACCTCTTCGGCCTTAGAAAGGGCGGACTACCAGTTTATCCGACTGCAACTCCGATTCATTCATGATATGGGTTCGATCTGACATACTCGC
Organism: uncultured Occallatibacter sp.; assembly: GCA_964396795.1. GTDB lineage: Bacteria > Acidobacteriota > Terriglobia > Terriglobales > Acidobacteriaceae > Telmatobacter. Next base: position 37,466 of record CAYNGB010000008.1, read on the forward strand.
AGCTCCGTCGCGCATCGGATGAATCCGCATGCGTTTGACCACTCTTTCAACAGACCGACAGAGCCCTTTCTAGTATGATTCCTGCCGGATAAGAAATCCTCGCCACGGTGTGGCATCAGAAGGCGGGATGAGGGAGTAGGCACGTGAGCAGCGATTGGACCAGAAGACAGTTTTTGAGCGGAGTGGCGGGGTCAGCGGCCTCTCTTGCGCTTGCGGGGCCGGCAGCAGGCTCCTTGGCTTGGGCTGTTCCGCTGTCCCCCTTGCGTGGCAGATTCCTGACCCACGTATCGGTCGTGCGCGTGAACCAGATCGAGGTCACACCCGACCACTCGATTGGCGAGGACGAAGCCGCCGATAACCGCCCCGATCACGTTCGCGCCCGGCGAGAAGCCTTCGCCAGGGGCTGCCCGGATGGCAAGATGACCTGGGCAATCAGTTGGCTAGCCCTGAATGACAGCCGAAAGGAATACCAGGAAACGCGGCGGCTGCTTGCCTCCTATCACGATCAACATGGCGACGAGATCACCTTCATTCCGGGTGGCTATTTTGCGCCGATGTACGACACCCGTGAACATATTAGGGTAACAATTCACAAGGCGCTCGGGCTTATCTCGCAAATGGTGGGAGGCGGTTACCGCCCGCAATGCCTGGTGGCCGGCTATCTTGACGCGGAAAATCAGAGATTCCTCGCCGCCGATGAGGGCATTCATGTATGTCAGGGCCAGGTCTGGAGTCAGCATGCCGTCGATTTCGGTGATGGCGATGGCGGTATCTGCTATCCCTATTACCCCAGCCGCGAGCACTATCTGAAACCCGCGCAGGGAACGGCCGATTTTATTGACTGCGTTTGCCTCGATGGTTGGACTTGTGACTTCTTGGCTGCCCGGCGCGACGGATTCCAGGGCGGGTTCAACAGCCGGCTTGGCGTGGGCCCGATCGAGACCGTAGGCAATCTTGGAACGGTCCGGGGCCGCAAGGAAATGATGGATACCACCGCAATGCACTTCGACCGAGGCCACGCTCTCAACGGCTTTGGCTTTGTGACGGGCATCTGGGAAGTCTCGGTCGGCCACGATGAAGATTTGACTTACTGGCTTCAGGCCGTGCGGGAAAGATGGCCTGACACGCAGGTGATGACCGAAGGAGCGTTCGGCCTGGAGTGGCGCAAGCATACCCCCAACAATGCCTCGCTTAACTACCGTTTTGATGCCAAAGGGACCGGGGCACCAGGCTCGGAAAAGGAACTGGAAATTGAGTGGTTCATGAACCGCGAGTTTCGCCTCGCGCTCCTGCACGACTGGACCAAAAGCAATCCTCCCCTGGCCATCGACTTCACCCGCTACGACTTGAAGGCCGAGGAGCCCCACGGACTGCAGCGCGAATGGAGCCTGATGAATGTGTTGAATCAGAAAGGCTCGCGTCCGCAGGACAAACCGATGCGGCTGGGCCAGCTCAGTCCTGAAGACCAGCGCCGCATCTACGCGCGCTACCCTGAGTTGAAGAACCGCGCCTAACGATCATTGCGGGCCAGAGCCGCAGTGATCGTCAATGCATGAGATGGGTCAGCCGCTGAATCATTGCGGTCCATACGCGAGCGGCACGCCCATAGGCATCCTCGGCCACTCACTCTTGTCCGAGCTCCGGGGCAAGATCCGTCTCTCTATCGGCATGCCAGATGATGATTTGTTCATTTTTCCCTGGTTGTGGCTTCCATTTTCTCGATTCCGATAGTCAGATAAAGCATCGAACATTCAATGAATATTGCTGTCGAATACTCTATGGAGCGATTTATGCTCCGGCGCGGAAGACTCAGAATTCGATCTATGGCCCGCATTGCCCTGTATTTGTTGTCGTTTGCCTGCGTTCTGACATCTTCGGCTAACATGGCAGCACAACAAAATACAATCCCCGCCGGCTCATTCCAAGGCATTACAGAAAATTCTGCTGCCCTTAAACCATCGACCGACGACTTCTCGCTTGACGGCGCAGCCGAAATGCCGCAAGCCACACAGAACAGCTTGCCAGACGCGCCTGCCCCGCAGAACGCGCCTCATGATCCCCGAGCGCCTCAAACGAAGCGCATCCTTGGCATTATTCCGAACTTTCGCGCCGTCAGCACCGACGAGAAGCTGCCGGCCCAATCAGTGAAAGACAAATTTACCACCGCTACAGAGGACTCTTTCGACTACTCTTCCATATTTATCCCTGCAATTCTAGCCGGCTATTCGATGGAAGAGAACGCAACTCCCGAGTTCCATCAGGGGGCGGCCGGGTATGCCCGCTACTTCTGGCACGCTGCAGTCGATCAGACCAGTGAAAACTATATGGTTGAATTCGTGGTGCCCACCCTCACCCATGAGGACACGCGCTTCTATACATTGAGCAGGGGTGGATTCTTTAAGCGGACCGGCTATGCTTTGAGCCGCGCCGTGATCACGCGCTCGGATTCCGGAGCTGAAGTCTTCAACATAAGTGAGGTTGTCGGCGCAGGTGCGGCCGCAGGTCTGTCTACTCTCTACTATCCGTCGAGGGAGCGCAGCTTTGCCAACACAGGCACAGAGTGGGGACTGGATGTTGGAATCGATGCTGCTTCATTCTTCTTCAAGGAGTTCTGGCCCGACATCAACCACAGTATCTTCCACGCTGACAAGCCTTCCAACCACACGCAGCAGTAAACATTGAAAAGCCAAGCAACGCCTGTGTTGCGCAAGTCCAATCCCATTTCGTCGAGTCAGTATCCACACCCGGCGATAGGACTCTCTTAAACTATCGTCGTATGCGCCTCTTTGTCGGAATCCCCCTGGCAGCCACGGTTACCGAGCAGCTTTCGGCAATTGCGGCGCGTCTTCGATCCCGCGGGGACGGGCTCCGTTGGTCGGCACCGGAATCCTGGCACATCACTCTGCAGTTCCTGGGAAATACCGATCAGGAACACTACGCATGCGTTGTCGCGAGATTGCGCGAGTTGCACGCGCCGCCCGTGCCCATATCGCTTGAGGGACTGGGCTTATTTGATCGCTCTGGAATTCTCTTTGCCGGGGTCAGGCTCACACCCGAGTTGCTCTCGCTTCAGGCACGCATCACCGAGGCGACCGCGCTTTGCGGATTCCTCCCGGAGGCTCGGCCCTATCAACCGCACATCACTCTCGCGCGCGGCAAACGCGAGCGCCAGCCGCAAAGTCTTCAGGAACTCAAAGCCAAGTTAAACCACCATCCGAATTTCACCAGGTTCGTTTGTCAGCAATTCCTTCTCTACGAAAGCTTTCTCGACTCAGCCGGCTCGCGCTATCAAATTCGCGAGCGATTTGATCTCGACCGCCGCTAGCCCAACCGGGCCGGATGGTTGAGGCTACTTGGCGGGAGCGGCTTCGACTGCGGCAATTTCTCAGGTTCTGAGGCAGTTTGGGGCCAAAAACAGGGGAAAATCAGGGGGTTTTGTTTACCGATGAGTACATAGGGTGAATTATTAAGATGCTCATTACACAGTGGTTACATGAATATTTACCCCCACAAAGGTGGGTTTCGGAGGGGGAGGGGGGTGGGTACCCTTGTGGTATAGACCGGTCACATGCCTGACAGACTGAACCGGATCGAAAACCTGGAGGTTCTCCATACCTAGATTGTGCGCCTGCGGGGCCTAATTCTCGGCAAAAGCGAGTGTGGCGAATTCAAGGAGATTCGTGGGGCGGTTTGTACGTCGATGGGACTAAAGCCCTAAATTCTATTTGGCTTTTCGGGCACGGCTGCCGTGCCCTTTCAAAATCGGATTTATGCAACCAGCTCTAGAGCGTTTTGGGCTTGACTGTTTACAGCCGAGATGGGCATCTGTGGTCTCCCACCCTTGAATCACAAAACGATGCAAGGATGGGGCACCCAGGGTTCTGCTCGCACTCAAATCGAAAACGCTCTAATGTGCCGCCGCGGCAGCGGTCGGTGTCAAGGTTTGAGATGCAGTGTTCCAACCCTCGATTTGAACGATGGCCGCGCCGGTAGCGTTTTCCGGCAGCAGTGCGGTCAACACAGTGGATTCACCCGGAATCAGTTCGATCCAATTATCTGACCAGAAGACCGGAGCGATCAGGCCGCCTGACGGCGTGCGGACAGCGGCGCGTAATTGAAATGCCAGTGCGGCCGATGTGTTTTGAAGATGTACGCGAATCTCGCGGCCACGCGGCGTGGTTTCAATGTCCGCGTGCGCCGCCACGTTCGCGGGAGGAAGTTTAGTCAGCGCAGTCAGGTCTTCGTGACGTTGCGCCGGTGTGTGAGTATAGTCGGTGTTTTCCCAATCGAAGGTGGTAAGCGTACCGGGGACCCAATAGAAGTTGTGACTCAGCACGCGGCCGGCGGCGTCTGTCAGGGACAAATCGATGAAGAAGATCTTCTCTGGGCCCGCATAGAGACTATCGGGCACAGAGAAAACACGCTGTGCGCTATCCAAGTTGGTATCCACGGCCGCAACGGCGTTATACAACTCTTTCCAGGCCAAGTCATACACGTGAACACTTGCATGCAGTCCCGCAACAGACTCATAGGTGCTGTTCACCACTACGATCGACCGGTCGTCGTAGGAATACTGAATGTGTAACGGTTCACAAGCCTTCTTCGTTGCGAAGTATCCGGCGCCCGCATCAAGGTAGTAGTCGTAGAGGTGCCAGATCATTGACGGCCAGGCGTTGTTGAGCATCCACTGAATCACACCGGTGGATACGTATTTATTCTTGCCGTAAGACTCAAACATCGCGCGCTCTGAGTCGTACTCCATGGTCTGCGCCATGCGCTCGTACTCGGCAGCTGAGTGCGGCTTGGCGTAGATGGCTTCCATGGCCGCGTCGAATACCTTGAGGGTGGCGAATTCGCTGCCCCCGTTATGCAGGCTCCATGTGGCTGAGGGCGGCCACGCCTCTGCATCAGGCAGAAACTTCTGCCTGCTGGCAAGGGACGGAATGGCCGCTCCCGGGCTGGTCTCCGTATTAAACCCAGATGCTCCGCCATAGCGAGTCCCAACGTACCAGTAGCTGGGCGCGACGTAATCGTAAGGTCCATTCATCTTCACTCCGCTGGCGCCGGTGACGGTGGTGGGCGTGCTCGATGCGGACGAGAGAATCGGATTGGGCCAATGCGTGTCGGACTCGATCTGCAGGTAGGCGCGCTCCACATCCGCGGGCGGAGGGTTATCGCTGCCATTCAGCCAAACCAGCAGGCTGGCGTGCTGGCGAAGACGCAGCATCTGCGCGCGCAACGATGCTGTGGCAATGGTCAGATCCTCTGGGGTCCAGTCCTTCCAATGCTCCCAGTGGTCGCAGCAACACCAGCCAAGCATGACCAGGATTCCCTGCTCGTCGGCCAGGTGGAAGAAATCTTCGGTTTCGAGCTTGCCCTCCAGGCGGATGGTGTTGAGGTTCATGTCGCGCACCATGCGGAACTGGTCGCGCAATCGGCTCTCATCGGTTCGCAGCAACATATCCTGCGACCAGCCTGCGCCCCGAATCAAGATGGGCTTGCCGTTGACGCGAAACAGCCGGCTGCCATTGGCGGTAAGTTCCGAAGTAATCTCGCGAATTCCGAATTCCACGCTTTGCTCGTCGGTCTGTCTGCCTTGCGCGGCAAAGCTCATGGTGAGCCGCTCGAGATGCGGCTGGCCCATCTGGTAGGGCCACCACACCCTTGGGTCGCGAATATGCAGCGCAGGAAACTGTTGCGGAGAGAAGACCACGGTACGGTCTTCATGGGCCGCCAACTCGACCGGCTGTTCAAAGCGAACTCCGGCCACCGTTCCGGAGACGATGCCCTTGACCTGGTTCCCCGTAGCGTTGTGCAACTCGGCGTACACGGTCAGGTCAGCGGAACTGAGCGCGGTGTCAGTAAAGTGAGTAACCGCCATGGGTGAACGCAACGTGACTGCACCTGTGGTCACCAGATCCACTCCACCCCAGAGACCCATATCCTTATCCGGCGGGCAGGGATTCCAGTCGACCCAGTTGATACCCAGATCCTTTTCAGTGGGGGCAAAGGTTTCCACCGCGAGCACGTTTGGTTTGTCGGGATTCAGCAGACCTGTCACGTCGAAATCGTAGGTGCGATAGGCGCCGGCAACCATGGTCGTGTCCGCGATGCGATGACCGTTGAGCCAGATATCCGCGCGATAATTGATGCCCCCAAAGTGAAGCCAAAAGCGCTGGTCCTTTTCAGATGCTGCCGGAGCTGTGAACTGCTTGCGATACCACCAGCCACAGTGATAGGGGCTATCGGCAGGCATGGGCAGGTTAGAGAAGTCAAGACCGATGGGATAGCTGGCGCCTGGAATCTGGCGCAGGTTGGCGCCGTAGTAGGGATCGGGAATCGAGCCTGCGGCAGCCTGCGCAGCCAGCACAGTGTTGGGCACTGAACTATTCAGCCAACCGTCAACCGTGAACCCGTCAGCGGCTATGGCCTCGCCCCCAACCTGGAGTTTGCAGGCCGATTGCACACGCCATCCTTCACGAAGGGGCGTGACATTTCCCGCCCGCAGAGCCAGCGGCAATGCCAGCAGGGCAACGAGGCATGACAAAACCTTTCCATTCATAGCCACCAGATTCCCTCCTTCAAGTACGTCATAGATTTCTCGCCTAGTTAATATAAGGGCTTATTTTCAAACGGGAATCTCGCGGGGTGAGTCGAAATTCAAACGTTTGAATCAGCCAAATATCTTCCAACCGGCCCGGCATTGTCAAGTGCCGCGTTTACTGCGCTTTCTGCCTCTCTCGCTCCTTTGCGGCGGATAACCTGAGGATGTCCGCACCACCAGTTCCGGCAGCGCCTCGTATAACCGTGGTGCCTTGTCAATTCCTTCTTCGTGCGCTTCGATCGCTTTCAACGTCCACTCCGCCGCAAGCAATCCCATTTCGGTTAACGGCTGTCGGATGGTGGTGATTCCCGGTGTAGCCACGGCCGCCGGCAGCACGTCGTCAAAGCCCACAACGGAGCAATCCTCAGGAACCCGCAGCCCTGCACCAATGAGCCCGCGCACCACGCCAAGAGCGGTTAAATCGTCGAAGGCAAGGACGGCCGTGAACACGCGGCCCGAGTCCAGCATCTGTCTTGCGAGGCGCAGTCCACCTTCGAAACTGGAGACGGAATCCGTCGCCCCCGGCAGTTGAAAGATCAACTTCGGATCGAATTGGACGCCGGCTTCCGCAGCAGCCTGCCTTACTCCCGCCCACCGCGGCTCACTGTCGAAAAGCTCTTCCGGACCACGGACGACCGCGATTCGACGGTGGCCAAGCTTCAGCAGGTGGCGCATCGCCAGCGCGCCTCCAGCCTGGTTGTCCACCGCCATTGAGTTGATTCCGCGACCAGTCAGGTCCCGGCCCACCATAACGATGGGGACGTGATTCTTCTCGATATCGGCCAGCAGATTGGTCTCTTCGAATACCCAGCTGGCAACCACAATTACACCTTCGGCGCGCCGCTCCAGAACCATCCTCAAGTAGCTGTCGAAGAGCTTGCGTTGGGTTTGGGCGTCCATCAGCAGCGGCAGAAAGTTCGCTCGGTGCAATCCGGATTGAATTCCGCGCATGATGGGAACGCAGAATGGGTCGGAAAGATCATAGGCCAGAACTGCGATGGTCTGGCTGCGTCGGCGGCGGAGCGAGCGGGCGAACGCGTCAGGATGATAGCCAAGTTTTCGTGCCATTGCGCGTATCTTTTCGCGCGTTGTTGCCGCTACATTCTGCGAGAGCGGCGCCTCGCTCAGCACGATGGAAACAGTGGATACCGAAAAGCCACAGGCACGGGCAATGTCGAGCAACGTAACATGGCCGGATCTTCGTTCAACCACTTCTTCGCCTCCCCAGCCTCTTCAAGGCTGGCGGCCCTGCGTCATTCTGTCACAACGACATCGGTCGTGGCTCGCTGGGCTGGTGGCCAGATCAGAAGTTCCGCAACGGCGCACCCCGCCTGAAGCTGTAACCGCTGACGCCTTGAAACACGCAGACATTGAATCTACACCGTTTCATTGGCAATCGGCGAGGAACCTCGCCGATATGCGTGAGTGACTAGCACGCGGAGTCACGGGCAACTCTCAAGCAGATTACGAGTTGCCCGGATTTTTTCGCTTGACAGCCAAGCGAATAAATCCTACATTGTCTCACCGGGTATTTCAAACGTTTGAATTGGGAGCTTTACGGGAGGTCGGGCAATGAACGACAGGATTGCGGGTACCTCGCTGGCACGCACTTTCTTCTGTTTGTGGATGCTTGTATTTTGTACGGCGATTGCCGCATTCGCCCAGGCCGGCAGGGGCGGCATCAACGGTCTGGTGACTGACCCCAGCGGCGCCGTGGTGCCCGGAGCCAAGGTAACTGCGCTCAATCATGCAACCGGGGTTACGCAATCTACAGTCACCACCGCCGCAGGCCTCTACTCATTTGTCTCCTTAAATCCGGGCGATTATCAGGTAAATGCCAGCCGCGACGGCTTTGAAAGTGTCACCCGGGATAAGGTGGCCGTGACCGTAGATCAGGTCATAACTGTGAACATTGCCTTGCGTGTGGGCAGCGTTACGGATACGGTTACCGTTTCTGAGTCCGTCGACCTCGTAGAAACCGGCAATTCCACTGTCGGCCAGCTCATCTCCGCCGAAACCATTGACCGCGTCCCGCTGTTGAACCGCGACGTCTTTGACCTGGTGCAACTGAGTGCCGGCGTTACGCCAGCCAATGGATCACCGAACTCGTCCAATTCCCAGGCCATCATCAACATCTCCAGTGGGCGCCCGGGAGTCGATGTTTCCTCTTACACCATCAACGGCGCCATCATTGGCTCTGTCTATTACATGATTGACGGCAGTCCCCTGGGTGTTGCGGAACAGAACGTAGGAGCCATCCTCCCGGCCCTGGAAATTCCCGAGGATGGCGTGGACGAATCCCGCGTTGAGACGCAGAACACTCCCGCTTCGTATCAGAGTGGCGGAGCAGGCGTCATCAGCCTTGCCAGCAAGTCTGGCGGCGACCAGTTTCATGGCGACGCCTTTGTGGTGCTTCGGCCTAATGTGCTGGCCGCGAACGATTACTTCAATAAGTTAAGCCAGCTTCAGCAGGGCCTGAAGAACACATCGCCCGACTTTCATCGCTACCAGGAAGGCGGGTCGATCAGCGGTCCCATCCTGCACAAGAAGCTGTTCTTCTTCGGCGACTACGAGGCCACGCAACAGCAGATGTTCGATGGCTCCAACACCTTCACTGTTCCGACCAGCGCCGAGCGGACAGGCGATTTTTCAGCAGACACTTTTACTATCTACGACCCAACCCAGCCCGATAATCCTGACGGAACCAGGCAGGCATTTGCCGGGAACAAGATTATCAATCCGAATCCCATCGCGTTGAAGTTTCTGTCCATGTTCCCCAAGTGCAATACGCCTAACCCTTCCACGTGCGACTCAGCTACGGATGGGGCCTTCAATAACCTGTATGTTCCGGGCGTGGACCCCACAACTGCGCAGAGGTTCGACATTCGCGTGGATTATGACAAGAGCGAAAAGCAGCGCATCTTCGGTCGCTTCTCCTTCGATCGGCTGTTCACCTCCGGCGTCAATGCCTTCCACAATCCGTGGGATTTGAACTATGCACAGAACATAACCAACGGGCGTAATGCCCTGTTGGCGGACGACTACACCATCAATCAAACCACCGTGTTGCAATTGCGTTACTCCTTCACACGGCACTATGAGCATCAGGGTGGCGATCCGGGCCAAAGCGCGGTGGACGACCTCGCTTCGCTGGGATTTACCAGCCCAACCGCCTCCGATGAGGTGTACAAGACCCTTCCCTATGTGACTTTCAATGACGCTGGCGGCGGCATCGGCGGCACCGCGAACTACAACACCTTCATCTATGCCAGCGAGAATAGCGATGTAAGTGGAACCATCACGAAAGTCTGGGGCAAGCACGAGATCACTGCTGGCGCGGAGTACATGAAGCGATTCTTGAATGTGGGCCAGCCGCCTGCCCCCTCTGGCAACTACCAGTTCGACATCTCCGCTACAGATCAAACGACGGGCGCGGCCAATCCGGTGGGTGGCAGCGACTTCGCTTCGTTCCTCGTGGGCATGGGAACGGCGAACGGCAGCGAGTCAACCAACTTCACCAAGGATCTCTTCGTTGCCGAGGCCAGCCCATATTACGCAACCTTCATCGAAGATACCTATCACGCCAGCAACGCTCTCACTATTACTGCAGGACTTCGCTGGGACATCTTCGGCGGCCGTACCGAACGCCATAACCGGCTGGAGTATTTCGATCCGACGGCTGCGGGCACAGCCAGCGGCGTATCCTTTACCGGCGCCGAAGTCTACGCGTCCAGCGGCAGTCGCTCTCCTTTTACCACCAATCTGAAAAACATCGGTCCTCGCCTGGGTGTTTCGTGGCAGCCTGTGACTCACTTGGTTCTCCGTGGCGGCGGGGGCTTCTACTATGGCCCGAGCGCGGAGATGGTCGGCTCGGCCAATCTGGATAGCGACGGTTACGCCTCAACCACCAACTGGGACGCTACCTGCCTTAACTCCGACGGCAATACGGTGTACAACGGCACGTCAGCATGTGTAGGCGCAGCGGCGGGGAGTCCGGCACCGAGCTTTACTGGCGTTTATTCGCTGACCAATCCATTCCCGGCGGGGGTCGTACCGCTCATCAATGCTCCGACAGGCTTGGCGAATAACCTGGGCAACTCTCTCAACACCATGTTGCACTCGCAACGTACGAGCCTGACTTACAACTTCAACTTCGGCGTCGAGTACGAACTTCCGCACGCCATCGTTCTCAGCGCCGGTTATGTGGGCAGCAGGGGACTCTTCCTGCCGCTGGGCCAGGTCGACCTGAACCAACTCGACCTGGGCACGATCCAGGCGAATAACTATTCGTTGTGCGTCGATGCTTCAAATCCGAGTTGCGAGGTGGTGTCCAACCAATGGGAAGCAATCCAGCCACCCACAAATACCAACTATGGCTCTTCCACAGTTCCTCTGTGGGTGTCGCTCCAGCAGTATCCTCAATTCGGAAACGGCAGCTACGGCTCGGGCAATGGCGTCCTGGTGAATGGTTATCCCGGCGGCGATTCCGAGTACAGTTCTCTGCAGACCAAGGTGCAGAAGCGCCTTACCAAGCACTTCACTACCCTGGCCTCCTTCACATGGGCCAAGCTGATGACCGACGACGGCAATCCACCGCTCGGCTTTGTGGGCGCGCACGCAGGTGCGCCCCAGGACTGGAAAAACAGGAATCTGGAGCATTCCGTAAGCCCACAGGATGTCAAGTATCAATTCACGTGGGATGTATCTTACGACCTGCCTGTTGGCAAGGGCAGAGCGCTGAATCTGAGCGGAGTGGGGAATGCGATTCTGGGCGGCTGGACGGCCAACGGCGTAGCTTATTTCAGCACTGGCGTGCCGATCAATTCACCGGTGGTGGGTGCATCGCTGGCCTACTTTAATCAGCGGACCGACATGACATGCGATCCCGGCAAGGGCGCGCCTCACCTTGCAACGGCGTGGTTCAACCCCACCTGCTTTGCAGCTCCCGCGAGTCCGTTTGTGGCTGGGACGGCGCCGGCCTATCTTGACCACGTTCGCACCATGGGCGCCAACGATGTGGATATGTCGTTCTTCAAGAGCTTCACGCTTGGAAAAGAGAAGACGCTCCGCTTCGATATCTCCTCTTACAACGTCGCCAACAAGGCTCAGTTTGCAGGGCCGAACGTGTCTCCGGAATCCACTGGCTATCCACTCTTCGGCAATATTACGAGTGACCTGAATAGTCCGCGGCAATTTCAATTCGGGTCGCGATTTACATTCTGATCCCGCTGTGACCGGGCGAGCGGACTGTCCAAGTCTGCTCGCCCATCGCGTTTCTGCACGCCCTACGTTTTCAGAGTGTTGATCGGTGGACGGATCAGCAAGAAGATACATGCCGTCGCGAAAAGTGGCATCATGCCGGCGACCAGAAATGCGGGCGCGTAAGAATAGCGATCTACAAGAGCACCAACGGCAAAAGTGAAGGCAGCCCCCACCAGGCCTGCTGCCAGTCCACTCAATCCCGTAACGGTAGCGACCACATCCTGCGGAAACAGGTCGGAGGGCAGAGTCAGTCCCATCGTGGACCAACTCGCATAGCCCCAAAGTGCGAAACAGATCAACGCCAATGCCGTATAAACATTGTGGACGCTCACCGCCGGAATCCCCGCCAGAATCGGCAGGCAACTGAAAGCGCACACCCATGTGCGAGCGCGGATTACGCTGAGACCTCGTCGAATGCAATAGCCGGAGATGAGTCCGCCGGTGAAGTTGCCCAGATCGGCGGCAATGAACGGCATCCATGCAAAAAGCGCAATCCTCTTCAGGCTGAATCCGCGAGCATCGCTGAGGTATTGGGGCAGCCAGAAAACGTAGAACCACCAGATAGGATCGGTAAGAGCGCGTCCCAGGACGACGCCCCACACGTTCCTGTCTCTTACCAGATTCATCCAGCGCCGCACGCCCGGCCGTGGAGAGATACGTGGTACATCCTGGCCCGCGCGGATAAATGAGACCTCTGCAGCGCTCACCCGCGGATGACGGTCCAGCGGATGATAGACGCGCAACCACACCAGCAACCAGAGAAAACCGAGTCCCCCCGAAAATAGAAAGGCCCATCGCCAACCGAATGCCAGCGCGATCAAGGGAATAATCAAAGCCGCCACGGCGCCGCCCACACTGGAACCGCTATCGAAGATCGCCACGGCGAGGCTGCGTTCCTGGCTGGGAAACCACTCGGCAACTGCCTTGCTGGCTCCCGGCCAGTTAAAGCCTTCCCCGATGCCAAGAAGAAATCGAAAGGATGCAAATCCAAATACAGATGTAGCAAAACCCGTAAATATGTTGACGACGGACCAGAAGATCACCGCGATGGCCAGCCCAATGCGTGTTCCTACTGCGTCAAGAAAGATGCCGCCCAGAAGCCAGGTTACCGCATAAGAAATTTGAAATGCGCCAAGAATCTTGGCCAGGTCAGTGTGAGAGAGATGAAATTGAGCCGTAATCAGGGGCGCCAAAACTGAAAAGGTTTGGCGGCTAATGTAGTTGGTAACGGTAGAAAAGAAGAGTGTCCAAACGATCCACCAGCGTATCCGGCCTGGGCTTCGAGGCTTGGCGGGCGGCCCTGCCTGATGCGTTGCACTCACTGGACTCACCTCATTGAGCTATGCGTCTTTATTCCCGCAGAACCTATTGGATGTAAGTACCTCTTTTGATGTTCGTAGGAGCCGCAATCGACTTTATCAAGTCGATATCAAACGAATGCACTCGACCCGCTGCGCAAGCGAGCTCTGCAGTGATTCGGCCGTCGTTGGATCATTCAGACTCGATGGTCAACGATCTTTTCGTTCTGAGGATCCCAATACAGTTTCTTGCCGCTCCAGTAGGATTGCGCAGCCATGATGCAGACGATCGCATGCGAGAAGCCATGGTCAACCGTGGCGTTCGGCTGCGTTCGCGTCTGCATCGACTGTAACCAGTTGACCAAATGGCCCACATCATCATCGTCGGGCCCCAGGGAGTTCGGCGGCGGAGCGCCCGGAACATGCAGAATCTCTTCGCCGTCTTTCTCCGGTCCCACAATGGGGAGCTGCTTATAGACCAGCCCCACATCGCCTGGATCAAATTCATTCCTTCCGCCTTCACGGGTTATTGAAAACAGGGATGCGCCTTCGCCACCATAATTCTCAATGGTCCCGTCGCGCCCGTGAATCCTTGAAAAGCTTCGATAGCTGTTTCCGAAAAGCGTCTTATAAGTATAGAGAAAGCCTTTGGGATAAGTGACCGCCGCAACACACGTATCCGGATTTTCCCGCTCATCTTTCCACGCGAAAATTCCCCCCGTAGCAACCACACTTTCGGGATACGTCTCATCGGTCCATAGATGTACCAAATCACTGCCGTGGCTCATCCACTGATCAAAGATTCCAGACGAAAAGTCCTTATATATACGAAATTCTAGATACACATGAGGATCGAACGGGCGATGCGGTTTCCCCAGCAGCCAACGATTCCAGTCCGTATCCTCTTCCTTGAGCTTTGAGGGCCGGCCATGGAGCCACTGCTTCCATTCGGAGTGGACATCCATCAGCATTTCCTTCGATTGGCCGGTATCCATCGGCGTGAATCTCCAGCGCCCCTCATTCACATTCCATTCCTGCTCGATATGAACGATGGGGCCGATGCGCCCGGAACGAATCACGTCTCGAACCGCCAAGGGATAAGGCTGGCTGCGATGCTGCGTGCCCATCTGAACTATCTGCTTGGATTGCTTGACGACATTGCGAGTTTCGATAGCCTCGGAAAGCACGTTGGCAAACGGCTTCTCCACGTAGCAATCCTTTCCCGCCTTCACCACCTCCGCGCATAACTTGGCATGCTGAAAGTCCCCGGTGGCAATCATCACACCATCGATATCTTTGCGCGCCAGCATCTCTTCTGAGTACTTATAGGTTTCCGGCTCAAGGTTGAATACCCGCTTCACCTGGGCAGCACGGTGTTCCCGCGCCAGGCTCCAGATATCGCAGACGGCAACTGTTTCAACCGGCACCTGTTTGGCCGCCAATCGCACCATGTGCACGTGCCCTTGGCTGCGGTCGCCGCAGCCCAGTTGACCGATGCGAATGCGGTCGTTTGCTCCCAGAATGCGGCCGTAGGATTTGGCAGTCATTCCCGCCGCGAGCATTGCTCCTCCGGTTGCCTTGACAAACGTCCTGCGGTCGATCCCTTCCTCGCCTTTTTCCATCATTGCCTTCACCTCTCGGTATCGAGCGGAGTCATTTTTGCACAAATTCTAGTTGCGTACGGAGACAAGGTCCATGACTTCAGCCGCGGAATCCGTATCGAGATAAATCGTCGTATCCGGATGTGTGCGCAGAATGGTCGAAGGGCAATCCGTCGCGATGGGTTCTTCCAGGGTGCGCCGAACTATCGTCGCCTTGCGGTTGCCAGGAACCGAGACGATTAACTTCGGCACCCGCAACAATGTCGGAATAGTCAGCGTCAAAGCGTATTTCGGAACATCTTCCCAGCTCTTGAACCAGCCCTCTGCCGCCTGCTGCTGACGGCACACTCGATCAAGAGTGACCACCTTGATCTCCTTCGGGTCGTTGAAGTCGGCCTCGGAGGGATCGTTGAATGCCAGGTGTCCATTTTCGCCGATCCCCAGAAGACAAAGCTGCGGCGCGGCAAGGTGTAGCTTTTGGACGTATTCCCGGGAAAATGAATCTATGTCCTCGGCATTGCCATTAATCTCGAAAAAATCATGCATCGCAACTTGCCGGGTGAGCCTCTCTCGCAAGTAGCGGCGGAACGATGCCGGATGGTTCTCGTCGAGCCCCACGTATTCATCCATGTGGAACCCCTGCACGCGGTCCCAGGGCAGGCCTGGAATCGCGGTCAGCGCATCGAGCATAGCGAGTTGCGATGCGCCCGTAGCGAAAATGACTCCGATGCTCTTGCACAGTTGGCTCAACCGGCGAAGCTCGTCGGCGGCTGCCTGCGCCGCTGCTGCACCTGCCGTTTCCTTGTTAGGATGAATTTCAAGCTTGATCTTCCCCGAGTTAAAGCGCGTCACGTCCTTATCAGGCATTCTCATTGTTCCTTCTTGCGGGATTCTCGTGGTTGGCGGTCTGCCAAAACGTATCAACCGCGGAGAGGCCTAGTGTAGCGCAGCGTGATGAACTGAGGAAACTCTTCACCAGTCGAAACCATTCGCACAAGCTTGTCGGAACATGTTCCGCCCAACAATGCATCTTATAAAGCATGGGGTGGTCAATCCTTGAGATCGATCCTGTTGTGGCGATTCGAAGAATGGTGTAGACGCCAGTACCAACTGAAATGCTATAGTCTGCGAATCCTTGCGGGTGGCGATAATGGCGGAAAATCTTAACCTTCAAAACGGATTGCGCTCGACCGTGGACCTGAACTCTGCGCGGGTGAAGGCAAACCACCTGGCGCTGCAGACGCTGTTGTCAGATCTCAGGGCTGAAGAGGATTCGATTCGGCTCGGCGGGGGAGCAAAGGCGGCGGCGGCGCAACACGCCAAGGGGCGGCAGACGGTGAGGGAGCGCCTGAGCCTGTTGCTCGATGAGGGGACGGAGTTCCTTGAACTGGGTCTGTGGGCGGCGCAGGGCATGTATGCCGAGTATGGTGGCGCGCCGGGTGCGGGCGTGGTCACGGGGCTGGGACGAGTGAGCGGGCGGCTGTGCATGATCATCGCTAACGACGCGACGGTAAAGGCCGGCGCGTTCTTCCCAATGACAGCCAAGAAAGTGCTGCGTGCACAGACCATCGCACTTGAAAACCGGATTCCTACGCTCTACCTGGTGGACTCTGCCGGAGTGTTCCTGCCTCTGCAGGAAGATGTATTTCCCGATACCGACGACTTTGGGCGTGTGTTCCGGAACAACGCAGTGATGAGTTCGCTGGGGATTCCTCAAATCACCGCGATCATGGGAATGTGCGTTGCGGGTGGCGCCTATCTCCCGGTTATGACAGATACGGTTTTGATGACCGAGGGGTCGGGGTTATTTCTAGCTGGTCCGTCCCTGGTGCAGGCAGCGATTGGCCAAAAGACGGGGCCGGAGGAGCTGGGCGGAGCAACGATGCACGCTGAAATTTCTGGAACAGTCGACTTTAAAGAGCCCGACGATCAACATTGCCTGGCGCGTTTGCGGTCTTTGGTCGGAAAGATCGGCGAGCGGCAAGCGGCGGCTCCCATGGCAAAAGTATTTCATCGTCAGGATTTTGATCCGATGCGGGATGCCCCGAAATATGCTGCGGAAGATGTATACGGGTTGCTGAATCCCGCGCCGGGGGCGAGCAATGTGTATGACACGCGCGAAGTGATTGCGCGCATTGTCGACCGAAGCGAGTTTGACGAGTATAAGGCGGATTTCGGCCGGACTTTGCTCTGCGGCTACGCGCGGATTGGCGGGCGCGCGGTGGGAATCGTTGCCAACCAGAAAACCAATCAGACCCAGACCGTAGCAATGGGTCCCGCGGCGGGCATGAAGCGTATCGAGGTAGGCGGCGTGATTTACACCGAGAGTGCGCAAAAGGCGGCGCGCTTCATCATGGATTGCAATCAGAACCTGGTGCCGCTGGTATTTCTGCACGATGTGAACGGGTTCATGGTGGGAAAGGATGCGGAGTGGTCCGGTATCATTCGCGCCGGGGCAAAGATGGTCTCGGCTGTAAGCACGAGCGTAGTGCCGAAGATCACCGTGATCGTGGGGGGCAGCTTCGGCGCGGGACACTACGCCATGTGCGGCAAGGCTTACGATCCGCGCTTTCTGTTCGCATGGCCCACGGCGCGCTACGCGGTGATGAGCGGGACTTCCGCGGCCAATACGCTTGCTGAGGTTCGAGCCAAACAGATGGAACGCGGCGGGAAGGTGTTGTCGGAGGTGGAGAAGACAGCGCTTCACGATGAAATCCTGGCTACCTACGATGCACAGGCTGATCCGCGCTATGGTGCGGCGCGCCTTTGGATTGATGCCATCATCGATCCGGCAAAGACCAGGGACGTGCTGATGGTTGCATTAGAAGCCTGTGCCTTGAATCCTGAAGTTCCGCGTTTCAATCCGGGCGTCTTGCAGACCTGACCTGCGATTTCGAGTTTTCTATGGAGTGAACCGCGCCGGTGGTAGGCCGGCGGCATCTTACTAAAGCAGCAAGAGACGAACCATCGCACGCCGGGCATAAAGGAGCGTAAACATGGACGTCGCGCTGGAGTCAGCGAAGAGTCTATATCCATTTGTGTTGACCGAGGATCAGGAGCATCTGAGACGCGAAATTCGAGAGTTCGCCGCGAGAGAGATTGCACCTCATGTGATGGCCTGGGATGAGTCGAGCGAGTTCCCTGTGGACACCGTGAAGAAGCTCGGCGCGATGGGACTCCTGGGTGTGATCTTTCCCGTGGAATATGGCGGCGCGGGACTGGGTTATGTGGACTACGTGCTGGCGATTGAAGAGCTTTCCAGCGTAGACGGGTCGTTAGGCCTTACGATGGCCGCGCATAACTCGTTGGGAACCAATCATATTTTTCTGGCAGGAAACGAAACGCAAAAGAGAAAGTATGTGCCCCGGTTGGCGAGCGGTGAATGGCTCGCGGCGTGGGCCCTCACAGAGCCCGGCTCCGGGTCGGATGCCGGAAGCGCACGCACTACCGCGGTGAAGAGAGGCAATAGCTACCTACTGAATGGGAACAAGACGTTCATCACCAACGGGCGTCATGCCGATGTCGTGGTGGTGATTGCGGTAACCGACAAGAGCAAAGGTACCCATGGATTGTCGGCCTTCGTCGTGGAAAAGGGTACCAAGGGTTTCCGGCCCGGAAAGAAAGAAAACAAGTTGGGCTTGCGGGCCAGTGATACCAGCGAGTTGATCTTCGAGGACTGCGAGATTCCTGCGGAAAATCTGCTTGGAACTGAAGGCGAGGGATTCATCGATGCGATGCGAGTATTAGATGGCGGCAGGATCTCGATAGCTGCGCTGGCGCTGGGGATTGGCCGCGGCGCGCTCGACGCAGCATTGAAGTATGTAAAGGAACGCCGGCAATTCGGTAAAGCAATCGCCGAGTTTCAGGGCATTCAGTGGAAACTGGCGGATATGGCGACGGAGTTGGACGCAGCGCGGTTGCTCACCCAGCGGGCCGCCGTGCTGAAAGACGCGGGCCGAAGAGTCACCCGCGAGTCGTCGATGGCCAAGCTGTTCGCAAGCGAAGTCGCAGTGCGAATCTGCGATGAAGCGGTACAGTTGTTTGGCGGCTATGGTTTCATCAAGGATTATCCAGCCGAGAAGTATTATCGCGACGTAAAGCTGTGCACCATCGGTGAGGGCACGAGTGAGATTCAGCGCATGGTCATTGCGAGGGAGATCCTCAAGGTCCACCCTTCGCGCGGGTAGGGGACTGGCCTTCAGGGTGCGCCTTAGCCGCATTCGCGCAACAGAATGAGGGATGGATGGGCGATCAGGTAAAGATTGTCGAGTGTCCTCGCGATGCCTGGCAGGGGCTGCCGGAGCACATTCCCTCTGAAGTGAAAGCCGACTACCTGCGCAAACTGATTCAGGGTGGGTTCACACATATCGATGCGGTCAGCTTTGTTTCGCCCGTCGCAGTGCCGCAGATGGCCGACTCGGAACAAGTGCTTGAGCGCCTGATGCCCCATGGGCAAGTGGAGATCATCGGAATCGTGGTGAATGAACAGGGCGCACACCGGGCAATCCGAACCGCCGCAGTAAGCACCCTCGGAATACCGTATTCCATCTCCGCTGAGTTTCTCCGCCGCAATCAACATCAGACGCCTGAGCAGGCGCTGCATGTGGTGGAAGTGGTAGCAGCCCTGGCTCAGAACGCGGGGCTAAACCTGGTGGCGTATCTCTCCATGGCTTTTGGAAATCCCTATGGCGACGCATGGAGCATCGACGCAGTGACAAGCGCATGCGATCGGCTGGTCGACTCAGGAGTGCGGCAAATTTCGCTTGCGGATACCGTGGGACTGGCGACGCCCGATCAGATTGCGGCAACGGTAGCGGCGGTCATCGCAACGCACACCGAAATCGAGATTGGTGTGCACCTGCACGCACGTCGGGAGAATGCGCCGGCGCGCATTCGCGCTGCGTTTCACGCCGGGTGCAGACGCTTTGATGCGGCAATTGGCGGCCTTGGCGGATGTCCGTTTGCGCAGGATGCACTGGTCGGGAATATCCCCACAGAAACATTGATTTCAGTGTTGACAGAGTGCGGCGCCACGCTACCTGATTTGGGTCCTCTGAATGAATTGATGCATGCGAGCGTGGAGATTGCCAACAATTTTGGGGCAGTCTTGAAGGAGTGATTGACCCCTAGGCGCCTGAGTCACAGAATCGCAGCGGGGCTCCAGTTCGTTCTTCCACCTGCGCGCGCGTCACCTGGTCAGCCAACTCGATTACTTCGAAACCTGAAGCGGTAACGTCGAGTACGCAAAGGTCAGTAATCACGCGATGAACTACACCGGCCCCGGTAAGTGGCAGTGAGCAACTTCGCAGCAGTTTGGCTTCGCCATCCGTGGTCGTATGCTCCATTAGAACGATGACGCGCCGTACACCCGATACAAGGTCCATGGCGCCGCCCATCCCTTTCACCCGCTTGCCTGGGATCATCCAGTTGGCCAGGTCGCCGTGCTCTGAAACCTGCATTGCGCCGAGGATCGCAAGGTCGATATGACCGCCGCGAATCATGGCAAACGAGTCGGCGCTGGAGAACGTGGAAGCCCCCGCAACAAAGGTCACCGTCTCTTTTCCTGCATTGATCAGATCTGCATCAACCTCGTTTTCGCGTGGAAACGGACCCATGCCGAGCAGGCCGTTCTCTGATTGCAAGGTCACCGTAATTCCGCCGGGAATATAGTTGGCAACCAATGTGGGAATGCCGATGCCCAGGTTGACATAGAAGCCATCCTGCAACTCCCTGGCAGCGCGAGCGGCCATCTGATGACGAGTCCAGCTCACTTGCTTATGCCTCCCGAGTAGTTCTCTTCTCGATCCGCTTTTCAGGATGGGGATTGTGTACCAGCCGGTGAACAAATATTCCCGGCGTGTGAATCTCGTCCGGATCGAGTTCGCCGGCCTGGACAATAATCTCCGCTTCGGCCACCGTGATCTTGCCGCATGTGGCTGCGTTGGGGTTAAAGTTGCGCGCCGTGCGGCGGTAAACCAGATTTCCATGAAGGTCGGCTTTCCATGCCTTTACCAACGACAGATCAGCCTGAATGCCGCGCTCCAGGATATAAGTCACGCCGTCGAATTCCTTATGCTCCTTGCCTTCGGCAACCAGCGTGCCGACGCCGGTTGGCGTATAAAAGCCGGGTATGCCCGCTCCTCCCGCTCTCATACGTTCGGCGAGCGTGCCTTGCGGAGAAAACTCCAACTCCAATTCGCCGCCCAGATACTGCCGCTCAAATTCGACGTTCTCGCCTACGTAACTTGAGATCATCTTTTTTACCTGGTGGGTTTGGAGAAGCACTCCGATACCCCAGCCATCAACGCCTGCGTTATTGCTTGCGATGGTCAGGTTCCGCACTCCTGTATCACGCAAAGCAAGGATCAGAGCCTCGGGCATGCCGCACAGGCCAAAGCCGCCGATGGCCAGCAACATCCCGTCACGCACAATGCCGTCGAGCGCCGCGCGGGCGTCAGGCCATAGCTTGTTCATCCCCGATGCGCGCTTTCCGCGATCATCCATTGGCTAACCGGTCCTTGTTTTCTACCTGGCTCTCGATGCTTCATCGGTCCTGGTGCCTTGCTGAAGCAACCCGCGCACCAGTTCATTGCTGCCGCGGCGAATTTACCGAATTGGCCGGAGGTCTTCGGGTTATTCCGCCCGTTAGTGTACTCGTTATAAAGCCACGGACCGGCATTGGCAAATACCGCGTCCATCAAAGTTTCAAGCGGACCTCTCGCGGCGTTGGGTTTCCGGAACCAGTCCCTCCTGTCTGCGAAAATAGAAGTGGATGCTCTCGCTACAAAATGCCGGAAAGCGGTTTGGACCGCGAATATTGTTTCTTGAGGCCAACTGGCTCATTCGAAGCAAGGAAAAGACCGCGCTGGTGGGGGCCAATGGCACCGGCAAATCCACATTGATGAAGGTGCTCACCGGCCTGGAGTCGCTGGACTACGGCGCCCTGCAGCAGACACGCGGCATGAGCATCGGCTATCTGCCGCAAGAGGGTCTGCAACTGGCCGGGCGCAGTGTCTTTGAGGAGTGCCTGACGGTATTTGATGAAATCCGCGACATGACGCGGGAGATCGAATGGCTTAGCGGTCAACTTGCCGAGCTGGACCACACCAGTCCGGAGTATGACGCCGCGGCCGAGCGCTTCTCAATGTTGCAGGAGCGATTTCATGCCCTCGACGGTTACGCGCTGGACGCGCAGGTGGGCGGCGTTCTCACCGGCCTTGGCTTCGGCAAAGAGGACTGGAGCCGCCGGACCGACGAGTTCAGCGGCGGCTGGCAGATGCGCATCGCCCTGGCAAAACTGCTGCTGGCTAAGCCCAACTTGCTGCTGCTCGACGAACCCACAAACCACCTGGACCTTGAAACCCGCAATTGGCTCGAAGATTATCTCCGCACCTATCCTTTCGGCTACATTCTTATCTCGCACGATCGGTACTTTCTCGATGTCACAATCGACCGCACTGTGGAGATATGGAACAAGCGCCTGAGTATCTATCAGGGCAATTTCACCAGCTACCTGAAGCAGAAAGACGACCGGCGGGCACAGCTACAGGCCGCTTATCGGAACCAGCGCGAGCAGATCGAACACCTTGAGGCTTTCATCAATCGCTTCCGCTCCCAGGCCACCAAGGCCCGGCAAGTGCAGTCCCGCATCAAAGAGCTGGAAAAAATCGAGCGCATTGAAATTCCTGAAGAGGAACCGGCGATCCACTTCAAGTTTCCCCAACCGCCTCCCTCTGGGCGCATGGTGGTTGAGGCTGAAGAGCTCACAAAGAACTACGGTTCCAAGCAAGTGCTCAACGGGGTGCATTTCTCCATCGAGCGCGGTGACCGCGTGGCCCTTGTTGGAGTGAATGGCGCTGGAAAATCCACGCTTATTCGACTGCTCACCGGCGTCGACGCGCCGACAGCCGGCACGGTACGCCTGGGCCACAATGTAGTCAGCGAGTATTTCGCGCAGGATCAGTACAAGGTGCTGGACGGTGACGCGCGCATGCTCGACGACATGAGCCGCGCCGCGGTCAAGGTGCCCGAGTCTGAACTCCGCTCGCTCTTGGGCTGCTTTCTCTTCTCCGGCGACGACGTATTCAAGCCGCTCGGCGTGCTCTCTGGCGGCGAGCGCAATCGATACGCGCTGGCCCGGATCCTGGTGTCTCCGTCCAACTTCCTGCTTCTCGACGAGCCCACCAATCACCTGGACATGCGCGCAAAGGATGTATTGCTGGATGCGCTGGCAGCCTTCAGCGGCACCGTCATCTTTGTCTCCCATGACCGCTATTTCATTGATCGCCTGGCCACGCGCGTACTTGAAGTCGAAGGCGGCACAGTCACATCGTACGAAGGCAACTACGAGGATTATCTGCGCCGCAAGGAGGCCCAGTCCGCTGCCGCTGCAGCTCTTGAGACCGCAGCCCAGGTCCGGCAATCGGAATCGGCTGCGCTGTTCGTCCAACCTAACGCAACCGGCGCCAACGGCGCAGAGCAGCCAGACTCCGCGACAGATCGCCCTCGCCGCCTGAATCCCATCAAGCAAAGGCAGATGGAGGAACGTTGCGCCTTTCTCGAAGAAGAGATCCCGCGCATCGAGGCCGCCATCGCGCAAACTGAAGAGCAGTTGGGAGTCTACGTCTCCGCCGCTGAAACCCAGCGCCTCGTCGCCGAACTCGATGAACGGCGCGCAGCGCTCATCGCGCTTACCGCCGAATGGGAAGATCTGACGATGCAGTTGGAGGCGCAAGCCACGCAGAACACCTGACCCGCTCCCAAGCAGGACTTCTGCTTGCCGTTGCATCGACACAATAGCCGGACGTCCTTGACGAACCCAGCCTCTCTCGTTACTCTCCTGACGGTGCGCACAATGTCCCGCAAGGAGGGCATCCCGGTGAAGCATCGGTGTGATCTGCCTGACACAGTCGAACTCATAGGACATCGCTTTCAACCGTCTTTATCCATTGCCCTTCTTAGCTCGTTGCTTTTAGGTCTCGCCTTCTGCCTTACGCCTCGGGCAGGAGCTGCCACTGATGACGCGCAGGTCCAGGCAAAGATGCGGAGCTGGGTATCGGCCAAGTTCCTTGGTGAGCCGCAAACGCCTGCGCAGGTGCCGTTTCTGCTGCCCAAGCTGGACGTGAAAGATAGCGCGGTGATGCGCAACTCCATCCAGGGGCACGCGCTATTGATCGCAGGACACACCTTCGATCACGGCCTCGCGATGCGTTCCACGGGGGAGATTCGCGTTGTCCTGCCGAGCGGAGCGAGATCGTTCCATGCCATTGCGGGTGTGGATAGCAACGATGTCTTCTCATATTCGAATGCGGGGCGCGGCAGCGTGGTCGCTTCTCTGCGGACCGCTGAGAGTGAGTTATTCCGTTCCCCGGTTCTGCATGAAGGAACGCCGGGCGTGGCTGTGGATATCGAGCTTCACGGTGCGCGTGAATTCACGCTGCGGCTTGCTCCGGTTGGCGAGCGCCCGATTGCGTATCAGAAAGACTGGGACCAGGCGGACTGGGCCGATGCAGAAGTCACGCTGGAAGACGGCTCCGTTCTGCGGCTCGGGGAGTTGCGCATTGGCGCGCCGGCAGCGCCTTCTACCGATGTTCCATTCTCGTTTGTCTATGGCGGCCGGCCCTCTGCGGAATTTCTGAAGAACTGGGCTGTGCAGCGGTCTACGCGCCGCATAGACGATCAGCGCACAGAAATCACGGTCACTTATACCGATCCTGCAACGCAGCTCATGGTGCGCTGTGTGGCCGTGCAATACGATGACTTCCCCATCACTGAATGGACGGTCTATTTCAAGAACGGAGGCGCTGCGCGTTCACCGATTCTCGAGAAGATTCAGTCGTTGGATGAACGCTTCGAAGACGAGCCCGGCGTGGATCCGGTGGTTCATCACTCCGAGGGCAGTAGCGATCTGCCTACGGACTATCGCCCGAGCGAGGAGTCTCTCCCACCCTCGACCGTGCAGCAGTTCGCCTCGCGCGGCGGACGCCCCACCGACGGTGACATGCCCTACTTCAACCTGGAGTGGCCCGGTCACGGTCTGATTGCCGTGCTGGGCTGGCCGGGCCAATGGGCCTTGCAGATTGCGCACGACGACTCCACCGGAGTGCACATCGCGGGTGGCCAACAGCAGACCCACTTTTGGCTCGCGCCCGGGGAAGAAGTGCGAACCCCGCTCTCCGTGCTGCAGTTCTGGTCCGGCGATTGGATCGATGGCCAGAACCAATGGCGGCGTTGGATGCTGACGCACAATCTGCCTCGTACCGAAGGTAAGCTGCCTCCGCCGCAGCTTGCGGGCGGAAGCTCTCACACCACGGTCGAAATGCAATGGGCCAACGAGCAGAACCAGAAGGAGTATTTTGCGCGCATATTGGCCGCGGGAATGCCCATCGATTACTGGTGGATGGATGCTGGATGGTATCCGTTCACCAGCGGCTGGTGGAACACCGGAACATGGGACCCCGATCCGCGGCGATTCCCGCATGGGCTGCGTCCCATCAACGACGCAGTGCACGCCCAGGGACGAAAGGTGATCGTCTGGTTTGAGCCTGAACGCGTTACCCAGGGCTCATGGCTCGACAAGAATCATCCCCAGTGGCTAATCGGTCCCGAGGGAAAAGACCGGTTGCTTTTCCTCGGCAATCCAGAGGCTTGGCACTGGCTCGTGGAACACGTGAGCCACATGATCGAGAGCGAAGGAATCGACACCTATCGCCAGGACTTCAACTTCGAACCGCTCACCCGGTGGCAGTTCAATGACACGCCCGATCGCACTGGGATCACCGAGATCAAGCACGTTGAGGGCTATCTGGCCTACTTCGACGAGCTGCACCGCCGCTTCCCGCATCTCCTTATTGACACCTGCGCCAGTGGAGGACGGCGCAATGATCTCGAAACGCTGCGCCGGGCCGTGCCGCTCTGGCGCAGCGACTTCCCCTTCGATCCCGCCGCCATGCAGATGCAGACCTACGGCCTGTCGCTCTGGACGCCCTACTTCGGTACGGCGATCAACTCCGCGGACCCATATATCTTCCGCAGTCAAATCACTCCAGCGATGGGCATTGGGCTTGACCCGGACAAAGTGGAAGCGCAGCGCGCACCCCTCATAAAGATGCTTGACCAATGGAAGAGTGTGGTCGGCTTCTACTATGGCGACTTCTACCCGCTCACACCCTACAGCACAGAAGAGACCGCATGGATGGCGTGGCAATTCACGCAACCCGATGGGACGGCGGGCATAGTGCAGGTCTTTCGTCGCGAAGACAGCCCGTTTGAAAGCGCGCGCTTCAGATTGCGCGGCCTCGATCCCCACGCGCGCTACATCGTCACCGATCCTGATTCTGCCACCGAGTCGGCATTTACAGGCGCGGAACTGATCGGCAAGGGGCTCCCCGTTCACCTCGCGACCAGGCCCGGCGCGGCGCTTCTTACCTACAAAAAGGTTGAGGGGCAACAATAGATGCGGTGCCCGGCGGTGGTCGCAAAACGATCAACGGGCTCCGCGCTCACGCCCTCGCCATTGAGTGGGAAGAGCTGACGATGCAGTTGGAAGCTTCCTGAGCCCGCAGGAAACGCCTGCACTTAACGTATGCCGTGGTAATTTGGTTTGCATGCAAGAGTCCACACCAAAATTGCCCAGTTGGACGCGCAAATTCAGATGGCTATGGTTCGCGATTGCGGTAATTGCGATTTTGCAAACTCCTAGCGCCATTTTCAGCGCAATCCAATTGGTACATTCCGACCACAGACTTGCGTTCGTCCCGTTTATCGCCTTTCCAATCCGACTCGCCATGATCTGGCTGTTTCTGAAGCTTTGGTGGGATAGTCGCGCGACTAAGCAACAACCCGGGACTCAACCTAAGGCCTAGGCCACGCACTCCTGAAACCTCGCCTAACCCCATCGTGCATAATCAAATCACGATGGCCCTTTTGTGGAATCCAGAGAGCTGGTCGCAGCGGCTGAAGGAGTTGGAAGCCCGTTCCGGCGACCTGAAGGAGGCGCCCCTGCGGCGCGATGTGCGCTCGCTGGGCACGCTGCTCGGCGAGGTCTTGCGCGAGCAGGCCGGCGAGGATCTCTTTGCGCATGTCGAGGCGCTGCGCCAAGGCACCATCCGCCGTCGCGACGCAGAGGCCCGCGGCAACCAGGAAGAGGCCGCCCGCCAAGGCGCCAAAGCGCTTGAGTTAGTCCATTCGTTGCCCGTCGATCGCGCCATCCTGCTCACCCGCGCCTTTGCCTTCTACTTTGAACTCATCAACCTGGCTGAAACCAACCACCGCAAGCGCCGCCGCATCGCGCTGCAGCTGAGCGGCGCCGCCGGCCGCCAGCGCGGTTCGCTCGCCGGCACCCTGTGCGAGATGCGCCGCGTGGGCATCAGTGCAGATGAAGCCATGGACTGGCTTAATCGGGTACTCATCGTGCCCGTCTTCACCGCGCACCCCACTGAAGTGGCACGCCGCTCGGTGATGTTCAAGCGCCGGCGCATTGGCGAGTTTCTCTCCGCGCTCGACCGCATTCCCATGCCTGAGCAGGATATGGCGCGCCTTGAAGAACTGGTGCTGGCCGAGATTACCGGCCTGTGGCAGACCGACGAAGTGCGTTCGCATCGCCCCACCGTTTACGACGAAATCAAGATGGGGCTCGACTACTACGACGTCTCCATCTTCGCCACCCTGCCCGCCCTCTACCGCGAAATCTCCGAGGCCTTGCGCGCCTCCTACGGCCTCGATATTGAGCCGCACCAGTTACCCATGGTGCTACGCTTCGGCTCCTGGATCGGCGGCGACCGCGACGGCAATCCCTTTGTCACGCCCGAGGTCACGCGCGAGGCGATCCAACTGGCGCGCGGCCACCTGCTGCTCTATTACCAGCACCAGTTGCAGGAGGTCATCGACCTGCTCACGACCAGCGCCCAGCAGAGGCCGGTGAGCGAAGCACTGCTCGAGCGGCTGCAAGCCTACGTTGAGCAGGTACACACGCCAGAGGCTCAAGTCTTCGGCGAACAGTACGAGTTCGAGTACTATCGCCGCTTCGTGATCTGTCTCAAGGCGCGGATTCTGCGAACCATGGAGCATCCCGGCCCAGCCGACGTCTCATTGCCGGTCACCTCGTACACCCTGGCGCAAGGCCAGGAAAGGCTGGCCCAGGTGCTGCCCGCCTACTGCTCCGTTGAAGAGTTTCTCGACGATCTTGAAATGCTAAGGGCCTCGCTGGCCGCGAATGATGGGCTGCGCATCGCACGTACTCTTGTCGATCCGCTCATTCTGCAGGTACGCACCTTCGGGCTCCATCTGCACACCCTCGATATTCGCCAGCATGCGCAGGTACACGCCACCGCGCTGCAGGAGGCCATTGCCGACACCATCGCACCGGCGCTGCCCGGCGGCCTTTCCGCTCAAACTTCTTCGGTGCTTGAAACTTTCCGTGTGGTGGCCGAGATTAAGGGTGGCTGCTCCCCTGAGGCGGTGCGTCACTATGTCATCAGTGGCGCCGCAACGGTGGAAGATATATTGGCCGTGGTGCGGCTGGCGCGGCTGGGGGGTGTGCACGTAGAGGGCTCGGGACGCGACCCGGGCTTGATGCCTGTGCCACTCTTCGAGTCCATCGAGGACCTGCGCCAGGCACCGGCCATCTGCCGCGAGCTGTGGAGCCGGCCCGATTACCGTCGTCTGCTGGCCTCCTGGGACAACTGGCAGGAAGTGATGCTGGGCTATTCCGACTCGAATAAAGATGGCGGCATGCTCACCAGCACATGGGAAATTTTCCGCGCCCATCGCGACCTGCACGTGGCGGCTCGCGAGGCCGGCGTCAAGCTACGCCTGTTCCACGGCCGCGGCGGCACGGTGGGCCGAGGCGGCGGGCCCACGCATCGCGCCATCTTCGCCCAGCCCATGGACTCGTTCGAAGGGCAGTTGCGCATCACCGAACAGGGCGAGGTGCTCAACTTCAAATACTCCGACGAAGTTCTCGCTGAGCGCAACCTGGAGTTGATGATCGCCGCTTCGCTCGACGCTCTCGCCCGCCCCAACGCCCGCGATCCAGAAGGCCACTTTACCGGTGTACTGGAACCGGAATGGGAGGCTTCACTTGATGAGCTTTCGGCAATTTCGTTCGCATTCTATCGCCGGAGCATTCTCGAGAATCCCGAGGTCGTAACCTACTTCGAGCAGTCCACGCCAGTGGGCGAATTGGAACACGCCAAGATCGGCTCGCGGCCTGCGCGGCGCAACTCTTCGCCCAACATCGCTGATCTGCGCGCCATTCCCTGGGTCTTCGGATGGACGCAGTCGCGACTGCTTGTGCCGGCATGGTTTGGGGTAGGATTCGCGCTCGAGCAGTACATCGAGCGGCCGGGCGCATTGGAACTTCTGCAGACCATGACTCGCGAGTTTCCGCTCTTTATTGACCTGTTGAGGAATGTGGAGATGGCTTTGGGCAAGGCGGATCTGGCTACAGCGCGGCTCTACTCATCGCTGGTTGGGGACGAGGCGCTCCGCAAACGCGTCTCCGAGATGATCGAGGCCGAGTTCCACCGCACCGTGCGTGCCGTGCTGGCAGTGACTCAACAGACCGAACTGCTTGAAACCAACCCGGTCCTGGCCCGCTCCATCAAGCTGCGCAATCCCTACGTCGACCCCATGCACCTTATCCAGATCGACATGCTGCGGCGAAAGCGAGCCGGCGAGGATACCGCAGAAGTGAACCGCGCCATCGCCGCCACGATCAGCGGCATCTCAGCCGGGCTCAGAAACACAGGTTGAAACTGGCGCTTCACCGGCCTGGTTCGCCTTCGTCACACAAACCGAGGGCTGGGATAAATCCCAGCCCTCGGTTGTTGTTGCTGGATTCTGCCTGAATCCGGCCTATCCGATTACAGGGGCTGAACGTCAGCAGCCTGCCATCCTTTGGGGCCCTTCACCACGTTGAACTGCACGGCTTGACCTTCTTGCAGACTCTTGAAACCACTTGAGTTGATCGCAGAGTAGTGCACGAAAACATCTTCGCCGTTCTGACGCGAGATAAAGCCGAAGCCCTTCGCGTCATTAAACCACTTCACAGTACCTTGTTCCATTTTGCTCGTATTTCCTGGATTGAATTGCGCTGGATGAATCGGAGCGACCACTGGCAGAATCTTGCTTGGTTGGGCGAGTGCTGCTCACGCCCGGTTCGACTCTAACGCTGGCCATAGTGTAGCATTCCGCGCAAAAAAGATCGCGGGAATCTTTGATCCCCGCCCCACTCTCAGATTCCTGTATCAGGAAACCTCAACAGAATGAGTCACCTGCCGCGCCCCTGCGGGCTGTGTTACTTTGGAGGGTCGCCATGCCCAACGATCTCGTCCCCGACCTGCTTGCCCGCGCTACCAAGGTGCTGGAGGGGGAGTTTGGCTCGCTGCCGGCATTCGATGCGGCCTCAGATTCCGCCCGAAATCCCGAAGCCATGGCCCGGGTGCTGGAAACCGTGGCGCATCGGCTGGGCAACAACTACCCTTACTTCCATCCCCTCTATGCAGGACAGATGCTGAAGCCGCCGCACCCGGTGGCGCGGGCTGCGTATGCCCTGGCCATGGCTCTCAATCCCAATAACCACGCCCGCGACGGGGGCCGCACCAGCTCCGAAATGGAGATCGAGGCCGTGGCCCACATCGCCGGCATGTTTGGCTGGACGGAGTTCCTGGGTCATCTCACCTCCGGCGGCACGCAAGCCAACCTGGAGGCGCTGTGGGTGGCCGGGCAACTTGCGCCGGAACGGCGCATTGTGGGTTCAGAACAGGCCCACTATACCCACCAGCGCATCTCTTCGGTTTTGAAGCTGGACTATGCTTCCATCCCTACAGACCGCCGCGGGCGCATGGACATGGGGGCGCTGGAGTCAGAGTTGCGCAAGGGCGATGTGGGCACGGTGGTGGTCACGCTGGGCACCACCGCCATCGGCGCGGTGGACCCGCTCGACCAGATAGTCGCGTTGCGCCGGCACTACGGCTTCCGAATTCATGTTGACGCAGCGTACGGCGGTTATTTCAGGCTGATTTCCGATGCGCTGGACTCCCCGGCCCGGGCGGCCTACGCGGCACTGGACCAGGCCGACTCCATCGTCGTGGACCCGCACAAGCATGGATTGCAGCCATACGGCTGCGGTTCGATTCTCTTCCGCGACCCGGCGGTGGGCCGATTCTACAAGCACGACTCGCCCTACACCTACTTCACTTCAAAGGAGTTACATCTGGGCGAGATCAGCCTGGAGTGTTCGCGCGCCGGGGCTACTGCAGTGGCGCTGTGGGCCACGCAGAAGCTACTGCCTCTTACCCCGGGCGGTGAGTTTGCCCACGGTCTGGCACACGGACGGGCGGCCGCCCTGGAATTGGACCGGCGATTGCGGCTCGATCCGCGCTTCGAGCCGCTGACCGCTGGCGCGCCGGAACTCGATATTGTGGTGTGGAAATTGAACGCCGCATCCCCGGAACAGTCGTCGAACCTGGCCCACAAAGTCTTTTTGGCCTGCGCCACAATCGATTTGCATCTGGCCCTTGTACAATTGCCCGTGGCCTGGTTTGAGCCGGCAGGCGCGGGAACGGCGGAAAGCGCCCAGGAGTATGTGACCTGCCTGCGCTCAGTGCTGATGAAACCCGAGCACGAAGCCTGGCTGGACCGGATCTGGGAAAAGCTGATTGCGGCCTGCGCAAAAGTAGAGGAGTAGTGTGGATGGCAGAGGCAATAGGTAGTTTCACTAAGGAAGAAAACGTTCTCATTGAGGCCGGCGATTGTTCTCTTGCCATCCTCCCCAAACTGGGCGGAAAGATCGCTTCAATCCGCATAAAGGGCCGCGAACTGCTGCAGGCTCCGCTTGCCCCCTACGGACCACGCACCCAAACCATGCCCTTTGATGCGGGCGACGCGAGCGGGTGGGACGAGTGCCTGCCCTCGGTGGCCGCTTGCACGGTGGAAACCGCTGCCGGCGCCGCCGAAGTCCCTGACCACGGCGACCTGTGGCGGGTAGCGTGGGAAACCGTTGCCACCAGCCCCCATTCGGCAACGATGCGTGGTGAGTGCTTTTCGCTGCCGCTGGCGGTGGAGCGGACCGCCACGCTGAACGAAACAGCCGAGGGTGTGCATCTGCGCCTGGACTATACGGTGACCAACAAGGGGAGACATCCCGCACCGTGGTCCTGGGCAGCGCATCCGCTGTTCACGGCGGAAGCCGGCGACCAGATTCTGCTGCCGGGCTCGATCACCACGCTGCGTTTGGAAGGCTCCGGCGGAAACCGCCTGGGAAAGGGCGGAGATCCGGTGGCTTGGCCCATCGCCGAACTGAGCAACGGAAGCAAAACCGATTTGAGCATCGCCCAATCCCCTGAATCGGGTATCGGCGATAAGCTCTTTGCCGGCCCACTGAACTCGGCGGAAAACTGGTGCTCTCTTGAGCGCCCCGGGGCTGGCTTGCGCATTCGCGTGAGCTTTGACTCAGCCGCCACACCTTACCTGGGCCTTTGGATCTGCTACGGCGGCTGGCCCGACCGGCCGGGGCCGAAACAGATTTGCGTGGCCATGGAACCCGCTACCGCGCCCGTGGACTCGCTGGCAATTGCCGGTCCGTGGTCGCGCCAACTTGCGCCCGGCGAGTCGTTCCGCTGGCCGATGTTTGTTGATTTCGAAACCATTTAAGGTGTGACTCCTATGCATGATCCAGTTGAATTCCGTTCTCGGCACCTGGCCCGCTTCCATGCCGACCCGGCGATTTTTGTGGCTCCCGGCCGCGTCAACCTGATCGGCGAACATACCGATTACGCCGAGGGATTTGTGATGCCCGTGGCGATCGATTTTGCCACCCTCGCCGGAATCTCGCCGCGATCCGACGGCAAGATTGTTGTCTACTCAGAGAACTACCAGCAGGAACGCACCTTCGATGCAGCGGCCTTGCCCGCCAAGGCCAGCAACCATTGGAGTGACTATCCGCTGGGAGTGGCAGCGATCCTGGCCGGGGAAGGCCACAAGATTCCAGCTTTCAGCTTGAGCCTGTGGGGCGACGTTCCGCTTGGCTCCGGACTCTCCAGTTCCGCTTCAGTTGAGGTGGTAACGGCGCTGGCCATCCTCTCGCTGATCGGGGCCAGTTATCCCGGGCCGGTGCTGGCCCGGCTGTGCCAGCGCGCGGAAAACGAGTTTGTGGGCGCCAATTGCGGCATCATGGACCAGTTCATCTCTGCCAATGGCGAAGCAGACCACGCGCTGCTGCTGGATTGCCGCGACCTGAGCTACAAGCTGGCGCCCATTCCTGCCGACGTGGCGCTGATCATTGCCAATACCATGGTGAAGCACTCCGTTGCCGGAGGCGACTACCCCACACGCCGACGGGAATCCGAAGCCGCCTGCGCCGTGATAGCAAGTCACCGCCCGGGCGTTCCCTTTCTGCGCGACGCGACCCTCGAAGATCTTGAAAAATGGGGCCACGAGATGGAGCCTAAATCGCTCTTGCGCGCCCGCCACGTGATCAGCGAAAACCTGCGCACGGTGGCCGCCTGCAACGCGCTGCTGAAGGGCGATATGGCCGAGTTGGGCCGGCTGATGGCCGAGGCGCATTGGAGCTACAGCAAGGACTTTGAAGGCAGTTGCGCCGAGGCCGACACCATGGTCGAACTGGCACAGGATTTGCCGGGCCTGATCGGCGCGCGGCTAACCGGCGGGGGCTTTGGCGGCTGCACCATCAACCTGGTGAAGCAGAGTCATGCCAAGGCGTTTGCTGAAGAACTGGGCCAGCGCTACGCAACCGCGACCGGAATCGTGCCCCAGATTCACATTTGTCACGCATCGGGAGGCGCGCGCAAACTGGCCTGAAGTCGTTCTATTGAAGCCAATTGACCGGCTTGCTGCTGGAAAGCCGGTCGTGATTTGTTATGACGTATTGAAATCCGATTACTTCGGGGCGACTTGCGGGCGCTACCGCTGCACAGCAAGTACCGCAATCCTTGTTAAAATCACATTACGATGAAAACCGGACGGGAAAAGGTTTACCCGGTTGGCTTTTCCTTGATTCCGATTCTCAGGCCGTCGCTTGACCGCTTGTGAGTGCCGCAGAGAGACAGATGATGCAACCCGCAGTGCCTAAACCTTTTTCCTACGAGACATTTCCTACTTCTGGCCTGGTCGCTTACTTCTCAATGGAGATTGCCATCCACCGTGCCATGCCCACCTATGCAGGTGGCCTGGGCATGCTGGCTGGCGACACTCTGCGCTCCGCCGCGGACTTGGGCGTTCCCCTGGTGGCCTTTACGCTGGCGCACCGCAAGGGATACTTTCAGCAGCATCTGACCGGCTCCGGCGACCAGAGCGAGGACATTCAACCGTGGAATCCCGCCGACTTCTGCCATGAAGAATCAGCCCGCATTACGGTCTCAGTGGAAGATCGCGTAGTGACGGTGCGCGCATGGCGCTATGATTTGCAGGGCCGCTATGGGCACGTGGTGCCTATCTATCTGCTCGACACAGACCTTGACGGCAACTCGGGCTGGGACCGCGGACTTACCGACCATCTTTATGGCGGCGACACGAACTACCGCCTGCAGCAGGAGATTGTGCTGGGGATGGGCGGCGCGCGCATGGCCAACGCACTGGGCCTGAATGTGAACGTCCACCACATGAACGAGGGGCACGCGGCGCTGCTGACCCTGGCGCTGCTGGAAAGCCAGATGAGCGGCGGGCCGCTGGCCGCAGCCACCGAGACGGACATTGCCCAGGTGCGGCGCAAATGCGTCTTCACCACCCACACCCCGGTTCCCGCCGGACATGACCGGTTTTCTACTGAGCAGACCATCCGCATCCTGGGCGGCGAGCGCACCGCGCGGCTTGAAAGGCTGGACTGCTTTCGCGATGGCCTGCTGAATATGACCCTGCTGGCGCTGCGCTTTTCGCGCTACGCCAACGGCGTGGCGCTACAGCATGGCAAAGTTTCGCGCGCCATGTTTCCCGAGTTTGCAATCGACTCGATTACCAACGGCGTGCATGCGCCCACGTGGGTTTCGGAGCCGGTGCAGCAGATGCTGGATGCGCACATCCCGGCATGGCGGCGCGACAACCTCTATCTGCGCAATGCCATCGACCTTCCGGAGCAGGACATGTTGAAGGCTCATGCCCGCGCCAAGGATGATTTGCTGGCGGAGGTGGCCACGCGCACCGGGCTCTTGCTCAATCCCAGGGTGCTGACGCTGGGCTTTGCGCGACGAGCCGCCACTTATAAGCGCGCCAGCCTGCTCTTCACCGATCCCGAGCGGCTGCTGAAGACTGCCAACGATGCTGGCGGGCTGCAGATCCTCTACGCCGGGAAGGCCCACCCGCAGGACGCGCCCGGCAAGGCGCTTATTCACACCGTGATTGAGACGGCCGGCAAGCTCTCCAATGAAAAACTGCGCATCGTTTATCTTGAGGACTACAACTGGGACCTGGGCGCGCTTCTGACAGCGGGCGTGGATGTATGGGTGAACACGCCGCGGCGGCCTTACGAGGCCTCAGGCACCAGCGGCATGAAGGCCGCGCTGAACGGCGTCCCCAGCCTCTCGATTTTAGACGGATGGTGGATTGAGGGCTGTATCGAGAACGTGACCGGCTGGGCCATTGAGGACGGAGCCAACGACGCCGAGGAGGCGGGCTCACTCTACCATAAGCTGGAGACGGCTATCGTCCCGCTCTACCTGCAGGCGCCAGAGAGATGGGCACGCCTGATGCGCACTACGCTGGCGTTCAATGGCTCCTATTTCAACACCAACCGCATGGTAAAGCAGTACACGCGCAACGCTTACTATCCGGTGAAGCTGATCGAGACTGCCAAGGTGGAAGAGGCGGCGTTTGCGAATTGAGAGGTCAGCTTCTAGCGACAACTAGTCCCCGGGTGACTCTTCGAGTTCCTGGCCGACCTTGTGCAGCTTCATGACTCTCCACTGGAGCTTGTCAAAGAAGATATAAACCACGGGCGTGGTAAAGAGCGTCAACGCCTGTGAAACCAGCAGGCCGCCTACGATGGTGATGCCCAGAGGCTTGCGCAGTTCCGAGCCTACACCCATGCCGATGGCGAGCGGCAGGCCACCGAACATTGCCGCCATGGTGGTCATCATGATCGGGCGGAAGCGCAGCAAACAGGCCTGATAAATGGCCTCGACAGGTGGCAATCCCTGGTCGCGCTCGGCTTGGAGCGCAAAATCGATCATCATGATGGCATTCTTTTTCACGATGCCGATCAGCAGCAGTATCCCGATCAGTGCAATGATGCTCAATTCGGTCCCGGTGAGCAGGAGCGCCAGGATCGCGCCCACACCGGCGGGCGGTAGCGTGGAGAGAATGGTCAGGGGGTGAATCAGGCTCTCGTAGAGAATGCCCAGCACAATATAGACGGCCACCAGCGCGGCCAGGATGAGATACGGCTCGTTCCTGAGCGAATCCTGGAAGGCCTGCGCGGTGCCCTGGAAGGTGGCGTGAATGGCGCTGGGCATACCCATTTCGCGCTGCACTTTTTCCAGGGCGGTTACGGCGTCGCCCAGGGCCACGTTGGGCGCCAGGTTGAACGTGAGCGTGACCGCAGGGTACTGTCCCTGGTGATTGACCGCCAGCGATGTCCGCTGCTGCTCGTAGTGAGCGATGGCTGACAGCGGCACCATGGCACCGCCGGTGGATGGAGTGGGAGCTGTCGTCGCCGCTGTACCGCTCGAGGCCCCGGCGAGGAGGGAGGATGTAGCGGATCCGGCAGTACCCGCCGACGGGTTAATAGCCGTCAGAGTCCCGACCAGGAGCGGGTTGCTCGCCGCCAGTGAGCCGGCGGTGGGCGTGGTGGTCGCAAGGGCGCCGCCGGAGGTGGGGAAGATTGCAGTGGCCCCGCCGGACGAAGTGGCCGCGACCGGCGCCGTAGGAGCAAAGCCTCCCGAGGAGGCCGCCGTGGTGGTGGCAAGCGGCGCTCCGGTGTTTGTTGCGGCAGGTGTCGAGCCGACCACATTGCTGGCCTTGATGTAAATGCCCTTGAGCGCGTCAGGGCTCAGCTGGTATTGGGGATCAACCTCCATCACCACAAAGTACTGGTTCAGCGCGGTATACATGGTGGAGACTTCGCGTTGGCCAAAGGCGTCGTAGAGCACCTGGTCGATGGCGCTGGCGGTGATGCCCAGTCGTGAGGCTGTGTCGCGGTCGATTACCAGGTTGGCAGCCAGTCCCTGGTTCTGCTGATCGGTAGAGACATCGCGCAGCTCGGGCATGCCTCTCATGCGGGCCTGCAACTGCGGAGCCCAGGAATTCAGCTCATTTAGATTTTCGTCTGAGAGCGTGTACTGATATTGCGCATCGCTGCCGCGGCCGCCGATCTGAAACTCCTGCTGCACTTGAAGAAACAAGGTTGCGCCGGGAACACTGGTGAGCTTGCGGCGCAGCCGGTTGACCACCATGTCGCCGGTTACGCCCTTGCGTTCGTTCGGTGGCTTGAGGGCGATGAACATGTTTCCAACGTTGGTGCTGCCGCCGCCTGGCCCATTGCCGCCCACAAAGGCTGTCACTGATAGGACGGCTGGATCGTCGAGCACCATCTGCGCAAGCTGCCGCTGCTTATCGCGCATGGCCGGAAAGCTAATGTCCTGCGCGGCGCGCGTTCGGCCGCCCATCCGTCCCGTGTCCTGCTGCGGGAAGAATCCCTTGGGCACGATGATGAAGAGATAGATATTGAGCACCGCTGAGCCCATGGCCACCGACAGGATGAGCCATTGGTGACGCAACACCCAGCGCAGCGCAGTCGCATATTCCGAGCGCAGCCATTCAAAGGCGTGTTCGCTGGCGCGATAGATGCGGCCGTGGCGGCTCTCGTCCCGCGCCTTGAGAAAGTGAGCGCAGAGCATGGGCGTGGTGGTGAGCGACACCAGCAGCGATACGGCGATGGCCACGCTGAGGGTGACGGCAAACTCACGGAAAAGCTTGCCCACAATCCCGCCCATCAACAGAATGGGAATGAAGACCGCGATCAGCGAGGTGCTCATCGACAGCACCGTGAACCCGATCTCCTTGGAGCCCTGCATGGCCGCATCGAAGGGCTTCATGCCCTTTTCAAGATAGCGGGTGATGTTCTCGATAACCACGATGGCGTCGTCAACCACAAAGCCCGTGGAGATGGTGAGCGCCATCAGCGACAGGTTGTCGATGGTGTAGCCCAGCAGATACATCACGCCGAAGGTGCCCACCAGCGAAAGCGGCACGGCCACCGAGGGAATCAGCGTGGCCCACACCTCGCGCAGGAATAGAAAGACCACTAGCACCACCAGCAGCACGCTGATGATGAGCGATATCTCAACGTCGT
Source organism: uncultured Occallatibacter sp. (assembly GCA_964396795.1). Taxonomy (GTDB): domain Bacteria; phylum Acidobacteriota; class Terriglobia; order Terriglobales; family Acidobacteriaceae; genus Telmatobacter. The sequence goes on from CAYNGB010000008.1 coordinate 75,536, forward strand.
GGACGCTGGAGCGGATAGTCGTGGTGCGGTCCACAGCCACGTTGATCTTGATGGTGGGCGGAATGGCGGCCTGCAGGTGCGGCATCTCGGCCATCACGCTGTCCACCGCGTCAATCACATTGGCGCCGGGAATCTTGAAGATGACGATGAGTATGGCGTCCTTGAGCACGCCACTGTGTCCCGGAGCATTGTTGCCCGCCACTCCCGCAGTGTGGATGTCGGCCACGCTGTCTTCAACCCTGCCCAGGTCCGACACGCGCACTGGCGCTCCGGTTTGTTGGTTATAGCCGGCAATGATGGGCGCGTAGTCGCTGGCTTTGAAGATCTGGTCGTTGTCGTAGATCATCCAGCGATGATTCGTATCTTGAAATGCGCCCTTGGGCCGGTTTGCATTGGAGTTGGCCAGCGCCGTGCGCACCGCCTCCAGCCCGATGCCGTTGTTGCCCAGTTGCATGGGGTTCAATTCCACACGCACCGCGGGGCTGGAACTGCCCCCGACAAAGACCTGGCCCACACCCTGAATCTGCGAGATTTTTTGCGACAGGATGGAATCGGCCATGTCGTATATCTGCGGCTTGGGCACCACGTCGGAAGTGAGTGTGAGAATCAGAATCGGCGCTTCAGCAGGGTTGGCCTTGCGGTAGCTGGGATTCTGGGGCAGGTAGGAAGGCAACTGGCTGCGCGCCGCGTTGATGCTGGCCTGCACGTCGCGCGCGGCCGCATCGATGTTGCGGTTCAGGTCGAACTGCAGAGTGACGGATGCCGAGCCAAGTGAACTGGACGAGGTCATCTGGTTCACGCCGGCAATGCGTCCGAACTGCCGCTCGAGTGGCGTAGCTACAGCCGAGGCCATTGTCTCCGGGCTCGCGCCGGGCAGTCCCGTACCGATGCCGATGACAGGAAAGTCCACATCCGGCAGCGAAGCCACTGGCAGCACGGAATAGGCCACCGAACCCGCCAGCAATAGGGCCACGCTGAGCAGCGAAGTGGCTACCGGGCGCTGAATGAAGGGTGCGGAAAGATGCATGGGTCCCTCAGTCGCCGGCAACCGGTTGTGCGTTGGGTTCGTCGATCTTGGAAGGCGCGGTGTAGAGGTGCAGCCGGTGCGCCAGCTTGTCAAAGTAGAGATAGACGACCGGGGTGGTGTAAAGGGTCAGAAGCTGCGAGAAGATGAGGCCGCCCACAATTGTGATGCCCAGCGGCTTGCGGAGTTCCGCGCCTACGCCGCCGCCCAGGGCCAGCGGAAGGCCGCCCAGCATCGCGGCCAAGGTGGTCATCAAGATGGGCCTGAAGCGGAGCAGACACGCTGTGTAGATGGCTTCCTCGGCTGGCTTGCCCTGGGTGCGCTCGGCATCGAGGGCAAAATCGATCATCATGATGGCGTTCTTCTGCACGATTCCGATGAGCAGGATGATACCGATGAGCGCGATGACGCTGAAGTCGGTGCGCGTAATCATGAGAGCCAGAAGCGCGCCCACGCCGGCTGAAGGCAGCGTAGAGATGATGGTGATGGGGTGGATGTAGCTCTCGTAGAGCACGCCCAGCACAATGTAGACGGTGACCAGCGCGGCCAGAATCAGCAGCGGCTCGTTGGAAAGGGAAGTCTGGAACGCGGCCGCCGTTCCCTCAAAGGTGGCGTTGATGCTGGACGGCATGTTGATGCGCTGTTCCACCCGGTGGACTGCGGTGACCGCATCGCCCAGCGCCTTGCCGGGCGCCAGGTTGAAGCTGACCACGGTGGACGGAAACTGGCCCTGGTGCCCGATTGCCAGTTGCGCGCGCGTCTGCTGCCAGTGGGCCACCATACCGAGCGGCACCTGGGTGCCGTTGGCCGATTTTACGTAGAGATTATTCAGCGTGGTGGGATCGGTTTGGAAGTTGGCGCCTACCTCCATCACCACGTGGTACTGGTTCAACTGCGTGAACATGGTGGAGACCTGGCGCTGACCAAAAGCATCGTAAAGGGTGTTATCCACGTCGGCCATGGCGATGCCCAGCCGCGCCGCGGTGTCGCGATCAATCACCAGTTGCGCACCCAGCCCCTGGTCTTGCAGATCGCTGGCCACGTCGGTGACGACGTTTTCCTTGCCTAGCTCGCGCACCATCTGGCGCGTGTAGTTGGCGAGCTCGACCTGGTCGGGATCTTCGAGCGCGTATTGGAACTGCGTGCGGCTGACCCGGTCTTCCACCGTCAGGTCCTGAAGCGGTTGCAGGAAAAGCTGGATGCCGTCGACGGCCGCGAGCTTCGGTTGCAGGCGCTGAATGACATCGCTGGCAGAGACGCCGCGCTGGTCCAGAGGCTTGAGCGTTATCTGGATGCGGCCTGAGTTCAGTGTGGTGTTGGTGCCGTCCACACCGATGAACGAAGAGATGTTGTCCACCGCGGGGTCGCTGAGCACAACATCCACCAGCCTTTGCTGGCGCTCGGCCATGTTGGTGAAGCTGACCGTCTGTGGCGCTTCGCTGATGCCCAGGATCACGCCCGTGTCCTGCACAGGGAAGAAGCCCTTGGGAACCACGATAAAGAGCAGAACGGTGGCCACAAACGTTGAGATGGTGACCAGCAGGGTGACAAAACGATAGCGCAGGACCACCTGCAAGGTGCGTCCATACGAGGCGATGATGGAGTTGAAGACTTTCTCTGACCAATAATAGAAACGGGTTTGCTTGGCGGTCGCCTTGTCTTGCAAGATGCGCGAACACATCATCGGCGTAAGCGTTAGCGACACCACGGCAGAAACGAGAATCGTGACCGCAAGGGTGATGGCAAACTCGCGGAAAAGCCGCCCGACCACATCGCTCATGAACAGCAGCGGAATCAGCACCGCGATGAGCGAGACAGTAAGCGACATGATGGTGAAGCCGATCTGCTCGCTGCCCTTGAGCGCCGCGTGCATCGGGCTATCGCCCTGCTCGATAAACCGCGAGATGTTCTCGATCATCACGATGGCGTCGTCGACCACGAAGCCCGTCGAGATAGTCAGCGCCATCAGGGTGAGATTGTTCAGGCTGTAGCCGAGCAGGTACATCACGCCGAACGTTCCCACAATCGAAAGCGGCACCGCGACGGAGGGAATAATGGTGGCGGCCAGGTTGCGCAGGAAAAGAAAGATGACCATCACCACCAGCGCGATGGTGAGCATCAGCTCGTATTCCACGTCCTTGACCGAGGCGCGAATGGTGACGGTGCGGTCGGTCAGCACACGCACCTGCACGCTGGCCGGCAGGCTGGCACGCAGTTGCGGCAACAGTTTCTGGATGCGGTCGACCACCGCAATGATGTTGGCCCCCGGCTGCCGCTGGATATTCACGATGACCGCGGGCGTGCGATCCATCCAGGCGGCCTGCTGCGAGTTTTCAGCGGCGTCCACAATGGCGGCAACGTCTGAAGCGCGAACCGCCGCCCCATTGCGGTAGGCCACAATCACCGGCTTGTAGTCGGCGCTGGCGAGCAACTGGTCGTTGGCGCCGATGGTGTAAGACTGGCGCGCGCCGTTGAGCGTGCCCTTGGCCTGGTCCACGTTGGCAGCGGCCAGGGCGGTGCGCAAATCTTCAAGGCTCAGGTTGTAGGCCGCCAGCTGCGCTGGGTTGGCCTGAATCCGCACCGAGGGTTTCTGGCCGCCGGCGATGGAAACCAGCCCCACGCCCGTAACCTGCGAAATCTTTTGCGCCAGGTTGGTGTCGGCCGCGTCCTCAATCTTGTCGAGCGGAAGGGAATCCGACGTCAGCGCCAGAGTCATGATGGGCGCGTCGGCGGGGTTCACCTTGCTATAGATGGGTGGGTTGGGCAGATCGGTGGGCAAAAAGCTGTTGGCCGCATTGATGGCGGCCTGCACTTCCTGCTCGGCCACGTCGATGTTCTCGTCGAGGTTGAACTCCAGCGTGATCACCGAACCGCCGCCGGAGCTGACCGACGTCATTTGCTTCAAGCCCGGCATCTGGCCAAACTGGCGCTCCAGAGGCGAAGTGACGGACGAAGCCATCACCTCGGGCCCCGCGCCGGGATAAAACGTAAGTACCTGGATGATCGGGTAATCCACTTCGGGCAGCGCCGAGACCGGCAACTGCTCGTAGCCCACTGCGCCAGCCAGCATGATGGCTGCCATCAGCAGCGAAGTTGCTACCGGACGCAGAATAAAAGGCCGGGAAGGACTAACACTCACTGCTGCTCTCCCTGATCGCCCTTGCCGTTTTTCTTGCTCCGCGCTGCGGATCGCGCACTCTGCTGTGGCCCAGCGCCCGGCATCGCAGGAGACTCGCCCGCTGCCGGAGCCTGCCCTGCCGTCTGGCTTGTCCGTTGACGGGCCGCGCTTACCGTTACCGGCTGTCCGGGCCGCAGGCGGTCCGCACCGTCCACCACCACGTTGGTTCCCGGCGCCGGTCCGCTGTCGAGAATGGTCACCTGGCCTTCGGCCAGCGCCACCTTCACAGGCTGCATTTTAGCCACCTGGCCGCCCTTGCCGTCGCTGTCGACGATCCAAACAAACAAGGCTCCCTGCAGCCCGGTCTGGATGGCCGCGGAGGGTACCACCAGCGCGTCGGGCCGGTCTTCGAGCACCAGGTGGATATTGACGAATTGGTTAGGAAACAGGGATTGGTCACGATTATCGAAGACGGCCTTAAGCTTGTCGGTTCCGGTGGTGGTGTCAATCTGGTTATCGGCAGTCAGCAATTGGCCCGAGGTCAGCTTCTGCACATCGCCGCGGTCGTAAGCATCCACGGGCAGCCGTCTCTCCGACGCCAGCCTGTGCAGCACCGGAGGAAGCTGATTCTCAGGCAGAGTAAAGTAAACCGAGATAGGCTGCATCTGGTTGATAATAACCAGGTTGGTTGTATTGGCCGTGATAATGTTGCCGGGATCGACCAGGCGCAGGCCGATGCGTCCGTTAATGGGCGACTGAATGGAACACCAGTCGAGCTGTAACTGTGCGGTCTCGATCGCCGCCTTGTCTGATTCGATGGCCCCAAGGTACTGGCCCTGGGCGGCCTCGTCGGCTTCCATCGTTTCCTTTGACACCACACCGGCGGCATAGAGAGCCTTGTAGCGGGCGTATTCGGCCTGGGCGTTTTTCAGCAGCGCCTCATCATGGGACAGGGTGCCTTTGGCCTGGTCCAATGCGGCCTTGTACGGGCTGGGGTCAATCACCATAATGGTCTGGCCCTGCCTGACCTGCTGCCCCTCAACGAACTTTACCGGCTCCAACTGGCCGCTTACCCGGGCTTTCACCGTGACGCTCATATAGGGCATCACTGTGCCCAGCGCCGTGAGGTAGATGGGCATGTGGCGTATTTCAGCGGGGGTTACCTGCACCGGAACCGGCCGGCTCTGCAATGCGGCCGCCTGGCTCGCGGTGTTGGCCGCGTTCTGCTTCTGGTTCTGGTAAATCCGCCACGCCACAACGGCCAGAGCCGCCACGAGGACAACACCTAGAATGCGAAACCCCACACCCATGCGGCTGGGTTGTTGCGGTGCGCCAAGTGCAGGTAATCGAGACTCAGAAGTGTCTTCAACAATGGCCATAATGTCGGTTCCGTCGTTTTCTCTCAGGTAAGCGCCCACTCTGTGGGCGTGGATTTAGCAGTGGCGTGCAGAAAATGAGTTGCCCCTGGTCTTTTCTACGGACGTATTTGTTCTAACAAAGGTTTCGTCCCTCATAGCCCGCCTGCGCCACTCGTCCCAACTTTCCGTTCCTGTCCGTGGCCCTGGACGAACATATGCGGCCGATCCATGCGGCGAACAGCTGATTCAACCTGCTGCCCCTGCCTGTCCACTATAATCTGGACGAATCGTGATTATGCCCGTTTACTCCTTGCGTGCTTGCGGCGGACGGGTCTTTCTGTCGCATTCTGAGCGGTCGCGCGATGCTGCCGCTGGTCCTTTTGCATCGAGTCCCGCGAGGCCCTATTGTCAGTGAACGCCACCACGGCCGCGCCCTCCGATCTGTCGCTGCCATTGTGTGTGGATCTCGACGGCACCCTGGTGAAGTCAGACACCCTGTTTGATGCGCTTTGCCAATTTGTGCGCCGCCAGCCCCTGCAGATTTGGCGCCTTTGCCTGTGGCTGGCCGCAGGCCGGTCCCGTCTGAAGATCGAGGTGGCCCGCCGCGCCCCGCTGAATGCCACGCGCCTGCCTTACAATACCCCCCTGCTCCACTACCTGCGGGCGCAACGGCGCGAGGGCCGAAAAATTTACCTGACTACCGGCGCCGACGGCGCTCTGGCGATGCGCGTGGCCGCACACTTGGGCATCTTTGACGCGGTTCTTGCCTCCGATGGAGCCACGAACCTGACCAGCGGCAAGAAATTGGCCCTCCTCAAGGCCCGGTTCGGCGCATTCGACTATATCGGCAACTCCCGGGCCGACCTCGTGCTCCTGGCGCATGCACACGACGCCATGCTGGCCAACCCCACGCGCAGCCTTCGCACCGCACTTCGCCTGCGGCGCATTTCCGTCGCCAAAACATTCGAGGACCAGCGCCCCGTGGCGCGAACCTTCCTGAAGGCCATCCGCATTCACCAGTGGGCCAAGAACATCCTTATCTTTGTGCCTCTCGCGCTATCGCACAAATTGGGGGCGGCATCGGTCGGCGCCGCGATCGCGGCCTTTTTCTGCTTCAGTTTTATCGCCTCGGCCAACTACCTGGTCAACGATATGCTCGACATCGAAAATGACCGGCGGCATCCGGCCAAACGTATGCGCCCTTTCGCGGCGGGCGATCTGCCCGTTGCGGTCGGCCTTGGACTGGCCCTGCTGCTCCTCGCGGCCTCAGCGGTCCTGGCCCCGCTTCTTCCCCTGCCCTTTGACCTGTGGCTGGGAATCTACATGGTGTCGACCTCGGCCTATTCGTTTTATCTGAAGCGCGTGGCAGTGGTGGACGTTTTGCTTCTCTCGGGGCTCTATACCCTGCGCATGCTGGCCGGGGGTGCGGCAACAGGCACCGAAATCTCCCAGTGGCTAGCCAGCTTTTCAACTCTTCTCTTTCTATCCCTGGCGATGGTCAAGCGCTTCAGCGAGTTGGAAAAGCAGCGCGAACGCGGCGCCACCGTCCTGCACGGACGCGGCTATGTGGTGAACGACATGGACCAGATACGCAGTTTTGGAACCGCCAGCGCTTACGCCGCCGTCGTGGTTTTCATGCTTTATATCGCGCGGCCCGACGTCACCATGCTCTACCGGCATGCCTCGCGGCTGTGGCTGATTGTCCCCCTGCTGCTCTTCTGGGTCACGCGCATTTGGCTGCTGGCCTCGCGCGGCGAGTTGAATGACGACCCGATGGTCTTTGCCATAAGTGACCGCGTTAGTTTGGCCGTGGGCGCGGCTGTGGTCGCACTCGCTTTCTTCTCTGTGTAGGCGTCTGACCGTTTGATGTTGTGCATTCCCACCCATGCGGGTACAACATCTTGAAGTCAGAGACCCTGATTTGTGCATCTAATCTTTTTCGGGGGTAGCATCGAGGCCTATGGTCCTATCTTCCGGGGATGGCTAGGAGTGAGGGAAGATAGTTCGAGTTACTCGAATAACTTCGTAACATGGAGCATCAATGGTCTGCAAAGACGCGTCTTTGGGCACTGCTCAGGCATCTGCACCATGTGCCGGTAACCCATGCGTGTCGCTCTGGTCAGCGTCTTCGTCTACCATGGTAGATTCAGCGGATTTTTCGGAACTGAGGTGGGCGGCTTCGCTCGCCAGTCTCGGATCCGGGTAACCCGGTCCAAACCGGATCGCGGCAATTGTTGATCCGGCCAGGAACGTAGCAACCGCGAATCACCCGCCTCAGGAGCGAGAAACAGCCCTATGTGGATTGTCCGGCTTGCGTTACGGCGGCCTTATACTTTTGTCGTTTTTGCGCTGTTGATTCTCATCCTTGGCGCCTACAGCATCGTTACGATGCCTACGGACATCTTTCCCAACATCGATATTCCCGTGGTCACCGTAGTCTGGATGTATAGCGGTCTTTCCGCAGAGGAGATGTCAAACCGTATCGCCTTTAACAGCGAGCGCGGCATGACCACCGCCGTTAACGACATCGAGCATATCGAATCGCAGTCGCTGAACAGCTTATCCGTTATCAAGATCTTCTTTCAGCCGCATGTGAACATCGGCGCGGCTGTGGCCCAGGTGACCGCGATCAGCCAGGTGCAGTTGCGCAGCCTTCCTCCCGGCAGCCTGCCGCCCTTCATCATTCAGTACAACGCTTCGAGCGTACCGGTGCTGCTGTTGGGAATTTCAGGGCAGGGCCTCAACGAACAACAGGTTTTCGACCTGGGCTCGAATACCATCCGCACCCAATTGGCAACCGTCGAAGGAGCGCAAACGCCGTTCCCCTACGGCGGCAAGCAGCGCCAGATTCAGGTGGACATTGATCTGGCGGCGTTGCAGGCCAAAGGCCTGTCGCCTGCCGACGTGGTGAACGCGGTTTCGGCCCAGAATCTGATTGTGCCTTCAGGCACGATAAAGATCGATCGTTGGGAGTACGCTGTTGAGACCAACTCGGCACCCAACGTGGTCAATCAGTTGAACGACCTTCCCATCCGCACGGCCAACGGTGCCGTCATCTACATACGCGATGTGGCCCACGTGCGCGACGGCAATCCGCCGCAGACCAATATCGTGCGCGTGGATGGCCGCCGCGCCATCATGATGAGCATCATGAAGACGGGCTCATCGTCCACGCTCGACATCATTGCGGGCATCCGCGCCAAGCTTGACAGCATCAAGGGCCAGTTGCCGCCGCAACTCCAAATCAACGCCCTATCTGACCAGTCCATCTTCGTTCGCGGCGCCGTCAACGGCGTCATTCGCGAGGCCATCATAGCCGCCTGCCTCACGGCCATCATGATTCTGGTCTTCCTGGGCAGTTGGCGCTCCACCATCATCATCGCGGTTTCCATCCCGCTCTCAATTCTTTGCTCGCTCATCGTGCTTTCAATGCTGCACGAGACCATCAACATCATGACCTTGGGCGGCATGGCGCTGGCTGTGGGCATCCTTGTCGACGACGCCACCGTGGCAATCGAAAACATCAACCGCAACCTAGAATCGGGCAAGGAACTTGAGCAATCAATCCTCGACGGCTCAGCGCAGATCGCCGTCCCCGCCCTGGTCTCCACCCTGTCGATCTGCATCGTCTTTGTGCCCATGTTCCTGCTCAGCGGCGTGGCGCGCTACCTGTTTGTTCCCATGGCCGAGGCCGTGGTGTTTGCCATGCTGGCCAGCTATCTGCTCTCACGCACACTTGTGCCCACCATGGCCAAATACCTGCTGGAAGAGCACGACGACGCCGAGGCCGCGCGAAAGAACCATAGTCGTAATCCATTCACGCGCTTTCAACTGGCCTTTGAATCCGGCTTTGACAAGTTTCGCCGCTTCTACCTGGGCCTACTTACGCTGTGCATCGACCACGCCCCCGTCTTTCTCATCCTGTTCCTGGTTTTCACCCTGGCCTCGGTGGGAATTCTTGCGCCCTGGCTGGGTCAGGACTTTTTCCCCTCCGTCGATTCGGGCCAGTTCAAGATTCACGTGCGCGCCCGCACCGGTACCCGCATTGAGGAAATGGCCGCCCTCTGCGACCACGTTGACGCCACCATCCGTGAAGACATTCCGGCGAAAGAAGTAGTCACGATCGTCGATAACATCGGCCTGCCCTACTCCGGCCTGAATCTCTCCTACTCCACCTCGGCGCCTGTGGGTCCCGCCGATGCCGATATCCAGGTGCAGTTGAGCCCCGACCACCACCCCACTCATAATTACATCGAACAATTGCGCAAGGTGCTGGCCCAGCAATACCCCGGCGTCACCTTCTACATGCTTCCCGTGGACATCGTCACGCAGATCCTCAACTTTGGCCTGGCCGCGCCCATCGATATTGAGCTCATCGGTCCCAATTTATACGGCGACCGCGCTCTGGCTGAGCACGTGCTCAATGAAATCCGCTACGTTCCCGGAATTGCCGACGCCCGCATCCAACAACCCTTCGACCTGCCCAAATTCACCGTGAATGTGGACCGCACCCGCGCCCGGTCGGTCGGACTTTCGCAGCAGAACGTGGCTCAAAGTCTGCTCGTCGCCCTCAGCGGCAGCTTCCAGACCAGCCCCAACTTCTATCTCGATCCAAGAACCGGCGTCACTTACAACGTCGCCATCCAGGCCCCGCAGTACAGCCTGGACTCGCTGGCCACGCTCAACAGCCTCCCGGTCACCGGCACCTCTGCTGCATTGCCGGTCGACACTGCGGCCCCTACCGGCGCGCCGGGAGCCGCTCAGCCCGTGCAGGTACTGGGCAACCTGGCCAGCATCGTGCCCGGCGCTGAACTGGGCACCGTAAGCCATTACGACGCCCAGCCGGTAATCGACATCTTTGCCAACGTGGACGGAACCGACCTGGGCACGGTCACACGTTCCATGGAAAAGATCATTGCCCGCCACGAGGCAGACCTGCCGCGCGGTTCCCACTTCGTCCTCCGCGGCCAGAGCGAGACGATGAAGTCGTCCTACATCGGCCTGCTCGCCGGCTTGGCCTTCTCCATCCTGCTCGTTTATCTGCTTATCGTGGTCAACTTCCAGTCGTGGCTTGACCCGTTCCTCATCATTTCCGCCCTGCCCGCGGCACTGGCCGGCATTGTCTGGTTCCTGTTTCTCACCAACACCCGCCTTAGCGTGCCGGCCCTCACCGGCGCCATCATGTGCATGGGCGTGGCCACAGCCAACTCCATCCTTGTAGTCAGCTTTGCCCGCGAACAGTTGGAAATCCTGGTGGGGGACGCCCGCCGCGCCGCGCTCAACGCAGGCTTCGTCCGGCTGCGCCCGGTGCTGATGACCGCCCTCGCCATGATCATCGGCATGGTGCCCATGGCCCTGGGCCTAGGCGACGGCGGCGAACAAAACGCTCCGCTGGGCCGCGCCGTTATAGGCGGCTTGCTGTTGGCCACCGTGGCCACACTCTTCTTTGTCCCGGCATTTTTCTCCGTCGTTCACGGCTGGCTCGAGCGCAGTCACAAAGCCGGCCAGCGCGCCAAGTTGGCCTCGACCTTCGACGAATTCGATTAGCCTATGTCCACAGTTTTAGTTTTTCGGAGTTGTTTCCTATGACCAACGAATCCAATCCGAACCCCAATCCAGCTCCTCCGGCGGCGCAGCATCACGATAGCGCGCCCGAGCAGAAGGCCGTCTCTGCCCGCTTCGCCGTGACCGGCCTGGTAGTTGTGCTTTTGGCCGGTGCGGTGGTAGCCGGGCTGGGCATACTCAGCCGCATCCATCACAATGATGTGCTGGCCAAGACCACTAACGAGCTTGCCGCCCCCACCGTGATCGCCCTGCCGCCCACGCCAGGCGCCCCGGTGGACAACCTTCTGCTGCCCGGCAACGTGACGGCCTTCACGGATTCCCCTATCTATGCCCGCACTTCGGGCTATCTGCTTCATTGGTATTTCGACATTGGCGCGAAGGTGAAAAAGGGCTCGCTGCTGGCGGTGATCAACACTCCCGAGGTCGATCAGCAACTGGCGCAGGCCGAGGCCGATCTGGCCACCGCGCAGGCCAATGCCAACAACGCCCGCATCCAGGCCGAGCGCTACACGGGGCTCGTCAAGTCCGACGCCGTATCGCATCAGGACACGGATACCTTCGTCAGCCAAGCCGCGGCAACGGCGGCAGCCGTCCGCTCCGCCCAGGCCAACGTGCAGCGGCTGCACGAATTGCAGTCGTTTGAGAAGATCTACGCGCCGTTTGACGGCGTGGTCACCGCCCGTAGTGTCGATACCGGTCAACTGATAGACCAGGGCGCGGCGAAGGAGCTCTTCCACATGCAGGCCATCCAAACGTTGCGCGTTTATACCAACGTGCCCCAGCCTTATTCGCAGAGCGCGAAGCTGGGCGCGAAGATTGACCTTACCTTTCCCGAGCATCCCGGCAAGACTTATCAAGGCAAGCTGGTCCGCACCGCCGACGCCATCGATCCGGTGAGCCGCACACTGCTGGTGGAGATCGATGTGGACAACCGCGACGGCCAGTTGCTGCCCGGCTCGCTGGCCCAGGTACACTTCAAGACCACCCCCACCGGCCCCACCTTCATCGTCCCCGTTTCCGCGCTGATCTTTCGCCGCGAAGGATTGCAGGTGGGCACCGTGGTTAACGGCAACGTAGCGCACCTGGTTCGGGTGGTTATCAGTGAGGACGACGGCGCCAACGTGCAGATCGTGACCGGGCTCAACGCCGGCGACAGGGTGATCCAGGACCCACCCGACTCCATCATCGAGGGCGAAAAGGTGTCTCCAGTGAACCCTTCAAACCAGGCCAACGCGGGAGGCAAATAGCGATGCGGAGATGGCCGCTCGACCGCGACCGCCGGGCGCTCCAGATCCTGATTCCGGGACTGGGGAAGGCTGCCCGCGTCGCATTGCCGATGACTGCGCTTCTCATCCTCACCGGCTGCAAGCCCGTCGGCCCGAATTACTCGCGTCCCGTCTATTCCGCGCCTTCGGCGTATAAGGAGACCGCTGCCGTTCCCCCGCCGAACCCCACCGGCGGTACCTGGCAGCCCGCCGCGCCGGGGCAGGCGGGAACGGGAAAGTGGTGGGAAATCTACCAGGACCCGCAGCTTAACCAGTTGGAAGAACGCGTGGGCGCGCATAACGAAAGCCTGCGCAGCGCCCTGGAAGCCTACCTGGCCGCGCGCGACCAGATTGCCGTCGCCCGGGCGGACCTCTTTCCCACGCTCTCCGCGGGACCCTCGGTGGCCCACGAAAAGGTATCGGCGCACCGGCCTTTCGCACCATCTGGTTCCTCCACCAACGCCAACGACCTCGTCCTCAGCGGCCAGGCGAGTTGGGAGCCGGACTTCTGGGGCCGCATCCGCCGCACCGTGGAGGCCGCGCACGAGACCGCGCAGGCCAGCGCCGCGGATAGGGCCACCCTGGACTTGAGCCTGCACGCCGAACTGGCCCAGGATTACTTTGAGCTGCGCGGGCTGGACTCGCAGAGCCGCCTGCTCGAATCGACCGTGACCGACTACGAACGCCAGCTGGACCTGACCCAGCGCCGGCTTGGCGGTGGGATCGGCACCGACGTGGACGTGGCCCAGGCGCGCACCGTACTGGAAACGGTACGGGCGCAGTTGATCGACATCAACCAGGCGCGCACCCAATACGAGCACGCCATCGCGACTCTGGCGAATATGGAGGCCGGCGAGCTGACTCTTCCGCCCGCGCCGCTCGACCTTGCCCTGCCAAGTATTCCGCCAGGCGTTCCCTCGGAGTTGATGGAACGGCGGCCCGACATTGCCGCCAGCGAACGCCGTGTAGCGGCCGCCAACGCCCAGATCGGCATCGCCGTCAGCGCTTTCTATCCAACCATTTCGCTGAGCGGCTCGGGGGGATTTGAAAGTACCCACGGCGGCACCTGGCTCCAGGGGCCTAGCGCACTGTGGTCGCTGGGCGCGCAGGCCACGGAGTTGCTTTTCGACGCCGGCCAGCGTCACGCCCTCACCGACCAGACCCGCCATCTTTACGAGTCCGATGCAGCCACGTACAAGGCCACGGTGCTCGCGGCCTTCAACGAGGTGGAAGACAAACTCTCCGACTTGCGCATCTTGGAGCAGGAGTCGGTGGCCGAGCGCCGGGCGGTAGATGATGCGCAGCACTCCCTGGACCTCTCGAATCAGCGCTACAAAGGCGGGGTGACGAGTTATCTAGAAGTGCTGACCGCCGAGAGCACCCTGCTCACCAATCAGCGCACCGCGACCGACTTGCAGACCCGCCAATTCTCGGCCAGCGTCCAACTCATCCGCGCCCTCGGCGGCGGGTGGGATACTTCGCAGTTGCCGAAGTAAAGCCGGAGTGGGAGCAAAGAGCGCAATGATTGATTTTATGCCGCTGCGAACTCTTTAAGCCGCAAAAGGCACGCATGGAAGTACAACCAATTTCCAGAATCCTGGTAAGCGGGCTGAGGAGAAGGCGGTGGTCCTGTGTCAATTCAAAGTGATCGTGAAACTGGTTGTGCGTACCATGGTCAGCGCCTCCCGAGTAATCGTTGCGGTCAGCGTATTGGATTGCGAACCACCTCCCGACCCACCGCCCCCGCATCCCCCCATCATGCTCGTTCCCAAAGCCACACCAATCAGAAACAGGCAAAGTGCGCTGTGTTTCTTGCGTCTCAGGCCAATAAGGCTAAGTCAGCGCAGGCTCCAGCACTGGGGTACAGGTCACGGAGATTACGCTGATGTCGTCCTCCTGACCGAACTTCTGGGCGGCGGCAGCCACGTCCGCAGCAGTGATTGCGGTGCGGATCAGGTTGCGGGCTCTTTCGAAACCAAAGAGATGGCCGTCGGCGTCGCGGGCTTCGACGATGCCATCGGAGATCAACACAAGGCGATCTGTCTCCTTCAGCTTGAAACACAGAGTCGACAATTGCGGATCGGCGACCATTCCCAGCGGAAGAGTGCCTTCCATTGCGAGCGGCTCATCATTCAGGTAAGGCGGTAGATGGCCGGCGTTGACCAGCGTCGCCGCGCCGTCGGCCGCTATGTGCAGCGCCAGGCATGTCGCCTGGGCGTCGCCTCGGCCGATCAGGCGATTGTTCAACTCACGCAGCACAACCCTCGGATCGGAATTGAAGCGGACCGCGGTTCGGATGGCACCAACCAGGAGAGCCACCAGCATCCCGGCCTTGAGGCCCTTCCCGGCTACGTCACCAGCGACAATGAGCAGGCTTCCGTCAGTGGGATGCGGAATGATCTGGAAGAAGTCGCCGCCAACCTCCAGTGCCGGCCGGTACTCACTTTCGATTGTCAAGCCTGGCAGCGTCATCCGCGCCAGGGGCAGGATGACCTGCTGCACTTCTTGCGCTTGCTTGACGTCGAGGGCCATCTGGCGCTGCTTGCGGAGCGACATGATCAGCCGTCGCAACAGGAGAACGGCCAGCACCAGCGCCAGGGCCAGGCTGGCCATGTTCGCCAGTGTGAACTGCACCCCAAAGGGAAACATGACGAGACTAATGCCCAGTACGGTGAGCTCCGTAGTGAACCGACCAATTCCAGACAAGATCACCGGAGGCAGCGCCAGCCAGCCATCCACACCGTGAATTCGGATTCCTTGGTAGACAACCCAAAACAACAGTCCCATATACACGAGCCGGAGAAACAGTGAGAGGATGTGAAAGAACGCGCTGACTGGATGTGGAACGGCTGTGAACCAAAGATCCTCGCCCAGTACCGTTGCCAAGGTCAGCGGCAGCGCCATTGCAGCCGCGACCCACGGCAGCCACGTGGGACGCCGCAACCCGAACCAAACCCACCACACCATCACATAACCGGCTAAAGCAAGTGAGACAAGAAAGGCGTTGATGACCGAGGCGGTGACGATGCCGAGTACTGTGGTCAAGTCGCCAAGTAAACTAACGGCAAAATTGGCCGCAAAGACGAGGAAGACCGCCCCGATCCACAGGTAAACTCGATCGGTGCGGTCGAAGAAGATGAGGCTGAAAGCTCCGAGGGCCAGCAGCAGATAGAGCGCAGCTTCGATCGGCGCTCCAGCGTAGGCCTGCATCAACTGCAACCACCTGACCAGGAATTCAAACCTCACTGCTTTCGCGTCACCAAAGACCGGTGGACCATGGAGCCCACCGGGGTCTCGACTGCTCTCCAGCGTATTGGGCTCCATCCAGACCCGGAAGGCGATGACAAGAGCGGATGGATCCTGCGAGGGTGACTGCGCATTTGCAGTGCGGGTCGTGTTCTCCACCGCCTGCAGCGGGAAAATCGTCGGCTGCCCGTAGTAGACGACTGGCGGTTTGGAGGAGAAATCGCCGAAGCTGCCCACCAGACTTCCGTTGGCGAAGACCTCAAATGCATCGTCCACGTCGGAGGGGCCGGCCAGTGCCAATTGCTGACCGGGTTGCGCGTTCAGATGTACCCGAATGCGATACCAGCCGTAACCCCAATAGCCGGGGTGGCCCTTGGTCGTCCAACCCGGCACGTAGCCCGGTTCTCCACTGATCGGATGAGTCGCGCCTTCCTTCGGTCTCAGGTCCATCGTCTCCCACTTCGAGTCGTCGAAGCTGGGCAGAGCCCACACGGGCGCATGCGTTGCAGGATCGAGAGGCGAGTCGCCCACCGTGAACTTCCATGGGCCGTAGAGGGGCACGGCAGACATTCCAATGGTCACATCCGTCGCGTTTGCGGATGCCGGGGAGTTTTTCGAGACGGGCGCAGTCTGAGCCTGCGGCAACGCGCCGCATCCAAACCAAAGCAGAACGAGAAACGAAAGATAAAAGCGTCGTGTCACGGCCAAGCTCTTCTTTCAGGGAAGCCGTTGTACGCACTATACCCCTTTCACCTTCACCCCCAGAATCTGCTTTCTCTCGCAGCAAGAAACCTGGCTGATCTGCTTCGAACGTTCTTCCGCATGGAACCACCACTGCTGATTGAGAAAGAATCGAGGTGTGTGGCCGAACGCCGGGCCGTAGTCGATATGCGGCTCTTCCTCACCCTCTCGCTTTCACAGAGACATCTCTTTCAGCAGTGGCTTCCTATCCTCGATCCTTGGTGGTGCTAGGGTTTAGCGCGGCACGCGCGGCAGCAAGCGACCGCATCTCCCTGCCCATCTTGCTGCGATTGATTGCCAACTGGATCAGCAGGTTGATGACGTTGCCTGTGACCCAGTAGAGTGATAGCCCCGATGCGTAACGCCATAGAGAAAAGCCCATGACAGCGGGCATCAGAATGCCGAGCATCCACCGCTGGGAGGCCGTCATGCCAGGCACGGGCGTAATGTACTGCGTCAGACACATGCTCGCGATGATAAGAAGAGGCAAAATGTGCAGTGGGTCAGGCAAGGAGAGGTCTGTGAGCCATAGCCAATGGGCCTGGTGCAACTCGGCCGCGTTCCGCAGCACGCTCATGTAAGCAAAGAGCAGCGGCATTTGTAAAAGCAAGGGCAGGCAGCCACCAAACATATTGGCCCCCTCAGCCTTGTAGAGGGCCATCATCTCCGCGTTCATTTCCAGCCGCTTGGGGTCGTTGATCTTGAGGTGTGCGTAACGCTTTTTGAGGGCATCCACCTTGGGTTGAACGCGCATCATTTTCAACGACGACTTCAATGACATGATCCGCGGCCAGAGAATCAGCACGTTAAATATCACGGTGAAAACGATGATGGCCCAGCCCCAGTTGCCAACTCCGTGCTGGTGGAGAAAACGCAGCGCCAGATAGAGCGGTTTGGCGATGAATGTCAGCCATCCAAAATTGCCGGTTTGCTGGATGGATTGACCACCGGCCGCTGCTGCCGGCGTTCTGGCGATCACCGCTTGAAGCGCTGGAGATTGCATCTGAGCGGAGGGTTTGGACCTCTGAACATGTTGGTAGCTGAAGAGGAGCATGAAGGCCAGCAGGGTGAAGGCCAGCAGAGAGCGTGCATCACCGTTGCGGCCAGAGTTTCTGGATTGAAGATCAGGATTGTGAATCTCAGGCAAAGGACACCTTTTCCTTCCGGGACAATGGTCCGGAGAACCGTTGGAATAGACACGCAGGCACGGCGACTCAAGGTCGCTATGCGCTTGGAATCCAATGGAATCAGGAAAAGAGAGGCGGGGGACGCTGGAAGGAAGGAGCAAGACTCGGCTCGGAAACCAACTCGAACAGAGGCACCGCAATCCAACGGCGGGAGCACTCGAAGATTGGAGCAGCCCACGACGGCGGAAGGGCCTTAAGGCAGCCAGCGATGGTGCGATAGACCGCAGGCGAGCGCGCCACCACGAACATGAGCAGGAAAGTCAGCAGGATAAGGGAGACCATCCCGCTCATCCCGGCAAACAAGAGCGACTGATAGTACGGAAGGCACAACACAAACAAGCAGAACAATTGCTCTGTGGTCGCTTGCCTGTAGCCCCGAGGCCTGGTCACATGCTCTCCCTTGCACGTGATTGTACAGCCCGGTAGATGAACCGCGTCGTGGACGCAGTCAACAATGACTTCGCCCATCGTTCCTTCTTTCAGTCCTTATTCCTTTCCGATCTTGTCGATCTCGCGCTGCAAGGCAAAGCTGTCAAGCGTTGCCAGCGGCAGAGAGAGGAAGAGGCTGATGCGGCGGTCGAGTACAGAGAAGGCATCAGAAAAGGCGCGCTCTATCTCTTCGGGCGTGCCCTTCACCGCGGCCGGATCGGGGATTCCCCAATGCGCCGTCATGGGCTGGCCGGGCCAGAAAGGACAGACTTCCTTTGCCGCGTTATCGCACACGGTGAAAACGAAGTTGATCGGCGGTGCGCCGGGCCCTGAAAACTCATCCCAGGACTTGCTGCGCAGGTTGGCCGTACTCAATCCCGCCTTTTCCAGTTGGCGAATGGCCTCGGGCCGCACGGCTCCCGATGGATGGCTACCTGCGCTGAAAGCGGAGAAGTTGGGAAAGCCTTTGTGGCTCATGATGGCCTCAGCCATGATCGAGCGGGCAGAATTTCCGGTGCAGAGAAACAACACGTTGTAGCGGGCCATATCGATTGTCCTTAGAATCGTCAGTGGCGAGATAAGTTCCTTCGCCGACAGGGAAAGGAAACATATTTGCACAAGCAAGTATGATTCTTGCCAACATATTCGTCAAGGCGTATAAGTTAGACATGGCGGCGAAATCGTCTCAGTTCAATATGGAACGCTTCTTCCAGGCGCTAGGAGATAATACGCGCCTGCGCTTGCTTAACCTGATGGGGGACCAGGAGATCTGCGTTTGCTATTTTGTTGAGATTCTGGCGCAGGGTCAGCCCAAAATATCCCGGCACCTGGCCTATCTGCGCCGCGCGGGGATTGTAGAGGCCCGGCGCGAAGGGAAATGGATGCACTATCGCATCGTGATGCCGCCGAATATCGGTGCGGCCCAGGTTCTGCGCCAGACGCTTGCATGGCTCAAAGAAGATCGTGCGATGCAGGCAGACCGCGCACGCCTGTCAAAGGCCTGCTGCAGTTCGGCGAGGTTTTCGTCTCTTCAAGGCGCACCACTGCCCGTTGCGATTGATCGTCCAGCCGCGCTTGAGACCAAGTAGCCATGTCTACCAGGCCGTTTACGCAGGGCCAGGTGTGCGCTCCGCTCGAGCGGAAGAAGCTCTCATTCCTTGACCGCTTTCTCACCCTCTGGATCTTCCTCGCAATGGCGATCGGAGTGGGCATGGGCCACTTCATCCCCAGTTCCGCCGGGTTGGTCAACCGCTTTCAGAGTGGAACCACGAATATCCCCATCGCCATTGGGCTGATCATCATGATGTTT
The DNA here is from genome assembly GCA_964396795.1 of uncultured Occallatibacter sp. Taxonomy (GTDB): domain Bacteria; phylum Acidobacteriota; class Terriglobia; order Terriglobales; family Acidobacteriaceae; genus Telmatobacter. Next base: position 94,778 of record CAYNGB010000008.1, read on the forward strand.
CCGCCGCTGGCGAAGGTTCGCTATGAGAAGCTGCATGATGTTTTCCGCAACAAGCGCGTTCTGGGACTGTCCCTGGTTCAAAACTGGCTGATTGGCCCCGCCCTGATGTTTCTGCTGGCAATCGTTTTTCTTCGCGGAGAACCTGCGTACATGCGCGGCCTCATTCTGATTGGCATTGCGCGCTGCATTGCGATGGTGCTGGTTTGGAATGAACTGGCAAACGGAGACACGGACTACGCCGCCGGATTGGTCGCCCTGAACAGTGTGTTCCAAGTGCTCTTCTACAGCCTCTACGCGTGGGTTTTCATCACCGTGCTACCCCGGTGGTTCGGCCTTGAAAGCAGCGTGGTGGACGTGGGCATCGCGCAGATTGCGAAGAGTGTCGGCATCTACCTCGGCATCCCTTTCGTCTCCGGGATGATTACCCGCTTTATCCTCATCCGGCTCAAAGGCGAGGAGTGGTATCGCACTCGGTTCATTCCCAAGATAAGTCCGCTCACATTGGTTGCCCTGCTGTTCACGATCCTGGTGATGTTTTCGTTGAAAGGCGACCTGATCGTGCGCTTGCCGCTGGATGTGATTCGCATTTCGATTCCGCTGGTCATTTACTTTCTCATCATGTTCCTGGTCAGTTTCTGGATGGGGAAACGGCTCGGCGCCAACTACGCACAATCAGCCACCCTTTCATTCACTGCGGCGGGAAACAACTTTGAGTTGGCGATTGCGGTAGCCGTGGCCGTCTTCGGACTGAACTCCGGCGAAGCCTTCGTCGGTGTTGTGGGGCCGCTGATTGAAGTTCCAGCGCTCATTAGCCTGGTCAATGTGGCCTTCTGGATGCGGAGGCGCTATTTCACTTCCGACGGGCGAGACGTCACAGCCACCCCGGTCGCGAAGGCATCCTAGCGAAACAGCGGGCCGGCCCCGGCACTATCCGCTACACTTACCCCTGTGATGCCGCACGCTTTGGCCCTGGCCGTGGAAGTGGCGACCACGGTGCTGGCCGTGGCCGGGATGGGCTACTATGTGGCGGCCCTGGTGGCGGCGCGGCTGTTTGTGGCCGCACGGCGCACTCCCCTGGCGAGGTTTGCGCCAGGGGTCAGCATCCTGAAGTCGCTCAAGGGGCTGGACCCCGGCATGATGGACGCTTTCCGCAGCCACTGCCGGCAGTCCTACAGCGGCGAGTTCGAACTGGTATTCGGCGTCTCAGGTCTGGGCGACCCCGCGGCGGACGCCGTCTCGCGGCTGCGGCGAGAATTCCCGGAGCAGGCGATCCAGCTGATCGTGTGTCCTGGGCGGCTGGGCACAAACGGCAAGGTGAGCACACTGGCCCAGCTCGTGCCGCATGCCCGCCACGACTTTCTGCTCATCAACGACTCCGACATCACGGTGGGATCGCATTACCTTGAGAGGGTGATGGCGTGTTTCGCCGCGCAGCCGGTGGGGTTGGTGACTACGCTCTACCGTGGCCGCGCCCGCGGCACGCTGGCCTCACGGCTTGAGGCGCTGGGCATCGCCACGGATTTTCAGGCCGGGGTGCTGCTTTCGCGGATGATCGAGGGCGGGCTGAGCTATGGACTCGGCTCCACGCTGGCGGTGCGGCGCGCGGCATTGGATAAGATTGGCGGCCTGGCTCCGCTGGCCGATCACCTGGCCGACGACTACGAACTGGGCGCGCGGGTGGCCGGGGCCGGCTACCGGGTGATCCTGAGCAGCGAAGTGGTCGAAACCGCCACGCCGGCTTACGGATGGCGTGGTTTTGCCGAGCACCAGCTCCGGTGGATGCGGACAGTGCGCGATGCACGCCCCTGGGGATACACGGGACTGGTGTTTACCCATGGGTTGGGCTGGGCACTGGCAAACGTGTTGGCCAGCGGGCTGAGCCCGTTGAGCCTGTGGCTGCTGGGGTTGAGCTTCTTCCTGCGCCTGGCGCTGGCCATGGCGGTGGGAGCCGAGGTGCTGGGCGACCACCAGGTACTGCCCAACCTGTGGCTGCTGCCGCTGCGCGACCTGGTGGCTATGGGCATGTGGGTGGCCGGCTTTGCGGGCAACATCATCGTGTGGCGCGGCGAACGGTTCATGGTGAAGAAGGGGAAGTTGAGCAAGCTGGCGGGCTAGCAAACAAATTGCGTAGCTTGCAGTGCGCTTCTTCCTTCACAACCAAGGATTCACAAATCGGGCCTTTCAGGAGGCGACGCCGGTCTGGTACATTCCGTGCACGCGGCTAGAGCCGCTTGAGGAGAGATTCCATGCATTCTGCAACACGCTTCCCCGCCCGCATTCTTGGTTGTTGTCTGCTCGTTGCCGCATCCACGCTCGCATTTCCCCAGGCCGCCGCGCCTCCCAAGCCGGCCGTGGGAACAAGGACGCCTCCCGCGCAGGTCTATGGAAAGCTGCTGAGCGGAATGGAGCAGGAGTTTGTAGGCGCCGCCGAGGCCATGCCTGAAGACAAATACGACTTCGCGCCCCCGGCGACGTCCGGCGAGTTCAAAGGCGTGCGCAATTTCGGTGGGCAGGTGAAGCATGTGGCCGAGTCCAGCTACTACTTCTTCGGCGGCCCCAACTACAGCGAGGCCGAGGACAAGGCGAAGAGCGACGCGATTGAAAAGCTCACCACCAAGGCCGATATCGTCAAGGCCCTCAAGGAATCCTTTGTGCAGGCGCACGCCTTTGTAGACTCCATCACCGCGGAGAATGCGTTTGTTGAGACCGGGCACGGCACACGCGGCGGCATGGCGGCCTTCGGCCTTGCGCACATGATGGACCACTATGGCCAGATGGTGGAATACCTGCGCATGAACGGCATTGTCCCCCCGGCCAGCCGCGGCGGCATGTAAATCGGCCGACGACAGTCGCCCGATCGATGCGTGGCGGCCCATCATTGACCCAGCCCCGAAAATGGGTGCCCCAGGTCTGGATTTTCAGACCTGAGAAGCCTCAGAGCCTCATCTCGACCGCAATCGGTCAAGCCGAAGGCTCTCTATTGCTCGCGCATGGCGGCCACCGGATTGATGCGCATGGCCCGGAGCGCAGGCAGATAGCAGGCCAGCACGGCAATGGCCGACAACAACGCGGTTACTGAAATCACTGTGAGCGGGTCAGTGGCGCTGACACCATAAAGCATGCCGCGCAGGAAACGGGTGAGCACAACTGACAGTGCGAGTCCCAGGGTAAGGCCAATCGCCGTCAGGCGCAGGCCCTGAAAGAGAACAAGGCGCAGCACGTCGGATCGCGAGGCTCCCAGGGCCACCCGAATGCCGATCTCATGCGTGCGCAATTCGGTGCGATACGCTACCACACCATAGATGCCCGACGCCGCCAGCAGCAATGCGAGAACAGCGAATACGGAGGCGAACAGAGCCTCAATCTTCTGGAACATGATGGCCACCTGCGTGGTCTCGTACAGCGGGCGGACATCGAAGACCGGAAGATGCGTGTTGATCTGATGCACGGCCTGCTCCACCGCCCGAGCCAGCGCATGGGGATCGCCCTGCGTACGTATCTGGATCATCGTTTCAGGACCGCCGACCTGGAACAAGCTGAAGTAGACCATCGGCTCCGGCGGCTCATTCACGCGTTGATGCTTGGAGTTTTTTGCGACGCCCACCACGGTAAACAGCTCGCCGAAGACGTGCAAGTGATGACTCAGAGGATTCTGGCCGGGCCAATACCGGCTGGCCGCAGTTTCATCCACGACAATCACGTGCGGCGCAGTCTCGTTGTCGTTGCGAGTGAAAGCGCGGCCCTCCAGAATGGGAATGCTCAGAGTGTCGAAATAGCCGGCGCTGACGTCGGCGTGGCGCACCTCCAGCGATTCGTGAAGTTGCGGCACGTACCCTTCGGCATACGCGTCGGCGGTCTTCCGGTTGAAGTCCAGCGGCAGCCAGTCTGTGAGTGATGCGAAGGTGGCCCCGGGCAACGCCTGGACGCCGTCGAGCAACTTGTGCTGGAAAACGCGAATCTCGTCGTCGGAGTAGCCCGCCGTCCCGAGGCCGACGGATGCTGTCAGCACGTGCGTCTGCTCAAAGCCAGGGTCGGCGTCGCTGGCTGCTTTGAGCGTGCGCAGGAAAAGTCCCGAAGTAATCAGCAGCGCCAGTGACAGGGCAATCTGCATCACCACGAGGCTGCTGAGCAGGTGGCGATTGTGCGCGCCGGAGGAGACGCTAGCCGCTTCTTCCTTCAACACTTCAGCCGATGAGACACGCGACGATCTCCACGCCGGCAGTGCGCCGCAAATCACGCTGGACAGGACCGCGAGTATGAGGATGGCGCCGATGACATTGTGGTCCACATAGCCATTGAGCACGATGGGGTTGGCATTGGGCGGAATGAATCCAGCCAGCGACTTCGATGACCACGAGGTGAGCAGGATGGCCAGCCCGCCCCCTCCCATTGAAACCAGCAGACCTTCAAGAACCATCTGGCGCATCAGGACGACGCGGCTCGCGCCCAGCGACTGGCGAATGGCGATCTCGCGCCGGCGCGAGACAAATCGCACCAGCGACAGCGTGGCAATGTTGGCGCAGGTAAGCAGCAGCACCACGCCCGCAATGCCCAACAGAATAGGCAGCGAGGCGGACAGGTAAATATTGGCGCCAAAGGGCGCGCGCCAAAGCGGATCGAGAGTGATGGTGTTGACGCCGGGGTGATCGTCGGGATACTGGGCGACCAACTGGCGCATCAGCACGTCCAGGTCCCTGGTCGCGCTCTGGCGGCTAACGTCGGGGCGCAGCCTGCCCATTACGTTGAGCCAATAGCGGCCGCGACGGTCGATCCAGGAGTTGCTTCCCGGTTCGGTGCTGACATCGAGAGGTGTCCACGCGTCGGTGCGAATACCGGTCATGCAGCCGATGAAACCGGCAGGCGCCACGCCAATCACCGTCAGGGGTTTCTGGTCAATTTCGATGGACTTGCCGACGATCGCCGGGTCGGCGCCAAAGCGCGATTGCCAAAGCGCATGCCCTAGCACTACGTATGGAACGCCGCCCTGCTGCGCTTCCTCTTCGGGCCGAAAAAAGCGGCCGAGCTCGGGCTTGATGCCAAGTACATCAAAGTAGTTCGACGTTGTGTTGGCAACGTATATGCGCTCAGGAGTATCGCCGCCCGTAAGTGTGGCCCATTCGTGGTGGTACGCCAGGATGCCGCTGAAGCTGTGATTCATCTGGCGCAGATCGCGGTAATCCGGGTAGGAGAGCGGCGGTGACGGTGAGGTGCTCCACACCCCGCGCATGATGGTGACCAGGCTGCCGGTGTCGCGGGCGCCGGGAACTGGATTCAGCATGGTCGCGTTGATCCAACTGAAGACGGTGCTGTTGGCGCAGATGCCCAACGCCAGCATCGATACTGCTGTCAGCGCGAATCCCGGGCTCTTGCGAAGCTGCCGCAACGCGAACCGAACATCCTGGAAAAGCCCAGCCATGGAGATGCCTCCGAAAAATTCTTCTCTCGGTTGAAAGAGTAATTATGCTCCGAGAGGTTGCATGCGTTGCACCAAAATGACGATGCATATAAGTGATTGACTAGACACTATTTATCCAAAGGCCGAGGGGCGGTGGATTGAGGCCGCGCTGTCCGCTGCCGCACAGAATGTCCGCTTTCGCACAGTCGGGCAGCCGCGGGAATCGCAGGGTAGATGCGAAACCGCGTTTGTTCCGTTGGAACGGTCTCATAGAGCGAGCGTATGATGCTTTGTTGCCATCCGCCGGACCTGCGAGTCAGCGCGTGAGATGGCGGGAAGAGCCGTGCAATGCAAGACTTCGGCGGATCTGAACGGCTGCCGCAAACGGCGGGTGGCGAAAGCGGAACCGAATCTGCTGGGGGCGCGCCTTCTCCAAGCCCCGTTCCCGCGCTGGTCTATGACTTGCGGCGGATTGGCGGCGGTTCCGACGATTTCTACGCCGAGACGGCACGGTTCTCCACCGCGCTGGTAGCTACCATCGAGAACCGTGCGGGCACCCTGCTGGATGGCTACAGCCGCCACGTGCAGAAATTTCTGGGCGAGACTCCGCGCAGCCGCGGCGAATATGCCATCGAACTGCTGACGTTGGGCATGGCCCTGAGCGAGTATGAGCGCGCTGCACAAAGGACGCCGGGCTGGGCTGTGAAGTCGGCTCGGGAACTCTACTGGTTGCGTTGTCGCTTTGCATACCTGAAGCCAATCGCCGACGCGGCCCGCACGGTGCTGACGCGTCTCTTCCTGGCGCCCGAAATTCGCCGCAAGGCGAGTGTGGCGGGCTCTCCGCTGGACCGTTTGACGCACCTGATCGACTGGCTGCAGGCTACCGGCGAGTTTGAGCAGGAGGCGTTGCGCCTGCTGAACTGGCGCAGCTACCTGGCCGCGCTCAAGCCGGAAAAGGCCGCCCATTGGATGAAAGTAGCCGGTACACTCTTCGACAATTTTGAGCGTGAGGCAGAGAAAGCACTCAGCGCCTACACGCAAGGGGTTGGCAGCTTTTTGAGGACGGAGTATGCGCGGCGCGGCTGGCGTGAAGACTTGCTGCTTTGCGGCCGGCCGCGGGTGGAGTACCACCTGAACATGGTGGCCGCGGAGGTGATGAACCAGGGCCTGCGCGCAGACTTCGACCGCACTCCGCGGAAGGTGGTGCTGGTGCCCACGTGCATGCGGGGCAAACGTGCCGGCAGTTGCAGGGCGCACGTGGACGGCGTGGACATGACCTGCACGGGCTGCGATCCGGATTGCGCCGTGAATCGAATCACCCAGCGCATGAGTGGACAGGGCGCTGGGGTCTACCTGGTTCCGCATGCCGCCGGCTTCAGCCAGTGGCTGGAGCGCTGGCAGCGCGAGCCCGGGGTGGGCGTCACTGCCGTGGCCTGCATTTTGAATATCCTGCCTGGCGGCTACGAGATGCGCGCCCGGGGCATCGCCTCGCAGTGTGTTCCGCTGGATTATCCCGGCTGCCGCAAGCACTGGGACCGCACAGGAATCTCCACCGGCGTCAACGAAGACCGGCTGGTAAAGATTGTGACGCGGCCCACGGCGTGAGCGGCAGGTCAGCCCTCGGCCGTGGTGGGATCAATCATGCGCCTTACCTGCTGGACGCTGTTGGCCGGAAACCCGCCCTGGCTGGCGTGTTCCCGCACCGTTGCCTCATCGGGCGCAATATAGACGCAATAAATCTTGTTGTCGGTCACATAGCTGTGCAGCCACTGAATCTGCGGCCCAAGATTCCTGAGCACGCTACACGACTTCTGAGCGATAGCCTGCAGTTGCGGAGCCGATAGTGTACCGGCTCCGGGAATCTCACGCTCGATCACGAATTTGGGCACCGGAATGACCTCCTCCAAGCTGGGAATTGCTCAAGTGTAATCATGTGCAGCCGGGTTGTGTAGTGTATTGATGCTGGTCATCGGCCTTTTGCCGGAAAGGGCCACATCGCAGCGGGGTGGTCCCGCGGCGGGGTTATCCGCGACAATGCACTAAGGGAAACTCCCGGGGCATAGGAGAACAATGACTGAGATGAAGATGACTGCTGCATCCTCGCAGGAACAAAAGCTGGCGCATGCGCAGAAGCTGGACAAGCTGGCGGAAGTCGCGGTGAAGGTCGGGCTTGGCCTCCGTGCCGGGCAGGAACTTGTGATGACCGCGTCGCTCGACGCGCTGCCCTTGGCCCGGCGCATTACGGAGCAGGCCTACCGCGCGGGCGCTTCGCTGGTCACCACGCTCTTTAGCGACGATGAGGCGACGCTGATGCGCTATCACTTCGCGCCTACTGAGAGCTTTGACCACGCCGCAAAGTGGCTGTACGAGGGCATGGGCGCGGCATTCAAGAGCGGCGCTGCGCGGCTGGCCATCGCGGGCGGGAATCCTGCGCTGCTTGCAAACGAAGATGCAGACAAGGTAGGCCGGGCGAATCGCGCCGTTTCACAAGCCTATCGCCCCGCGCTGGAGCTGATTACGCGCCACGAGATCAACTGGACCATCGTGGCCTGCGCCACACCGGCCTGGGCCGCGGCGATGTTTCCCGAAGATGCGCCCGACGCGGCGATGAACAAGCTGTGGGAGGCGATTTTCGAGACCACGCGCATCAACCAGGACGATCCGGTAGGCGCGTGGAAGACGCACGATGCCGATCTGCAGATGCGTGCGGCGCGGCTGAATGAAAAGCGCTACTCTGCGTTGCGCTACCGCGGACCGGGAACCGATTTCCTGCTGGGGTTGGCGGATGACCACGTGTGGATGGGCGGCGGCACGACGGCGGGGAACGGACTCTACTGCATTCCCAACATGCCGACGGAAGAAGTATTCAGCATGCCGCACAAAGAGCGCGCCGAGGGCACGGTGACCGCAACCAAGCCGCTCTCGCACCAGGGAACCATGATCGAAGGCATCCATGTGCGGTTTGAAAAGGGACGCATTGTGGAGGTGCATGCCACGCGAGGCGAAGAGGTGCTGCAAAAGCTGATCGACACCGATGAGGGCGCACGGCGATTGGGCGAGGTCGCGCTGGTGCCGCATTCATCCCCGATTGCGCACAGCGGAATGCTTTTCTACAACACGCTCTTCGATGAAAATGCCGCGTCGCATATCGCGTTGGGGCAGTCCTACTCATCCTGCGTGCGCAATGGAGACAAGCTGACGCCAGAGGAGCTGGCGGCCAAGGGCGCCAACGACAGCCTGATCCACGTGGACTGGATGATCGGATCGGACAAGCTGGACATCGACGGCATCACCGCCCAGGAAACCGCCGAGCCGCTGATGCGGCAGGGGGAATGGGTTTAAGCCTAGTGAATCGGAAATCTGTAGGGTATTTGAAATGGGTTGAGAGAATGCCACATGGCAGAAAATGCGGTAATGGGCCAGCATGAAACCTGGGAGGCCTGACCGAAGGGGAGGCGGCCGTTTAATCGGCGTCTTCCCGTCCCTCGAAAATCGGGTTCCATCGAACGTGTAAAAACGATTCCAAAAGCGAAAGAATAGGGATTCCCAAGGTCGCAGGCAGCAATATATCGATGCGATCAGTATTCGCCCTGATCCAATCTCCTGCGGTTTTGCTGGTTAGCCCCACTGCGCCAACCCTCCCTTGGTTAGATAAGATTGACCCGGCGAGAGTGCTTAGAGCACTGCCGGTATAGTGCTGGTAAGTGAAACGAGGTCCGCTATTCGGCCCGACCTTTCCGACCTTTAGCGTTCGCTCATTCAAGAAGAATGAATAGACAGCCATTTTCCCGAGAGGCAGGGACTTTGCCCTATGGGGCTTTCTCAATATTTCAAAACGGACTTGATCGAGCGGAAAAGTTGCGCGAGCCAGAGCCGCTACTTGAGCGAAATCCTTAAGTGCGTCAGAGATGAGATCACCGAGCATTGAACCATGCTAGCTCTGCCCCGAGTAATTTCAAACCGACGCACTGCAGAAAATGCAGGTCCCTCAGGATGACAACTCATATCAAGAGAACTTCTGGCTCGGGACACTATGGGCTGTCACAACTAATGAGGCCCGCATTTCGCAATCGACTCTAACTCCCGCATTCCCGTTGGCGAGGGCAGCGGCGGGAATGCTATGGTGACTGCCATATGCCGTTCCTGACCACCCCCCAGACGATTTCGGAGGCGGGCGTTCCCATCCAGGGGCCGTCTGCCACGCTCATCTATGACGACTGGTACCCGGCCTTGCGCACCGACCGGCTGCGCAAGGGCAAGTTGGCAAAGGCCATGTTGCTGGGGATTCCGCTGGTGCTGGGCCGTCGCGGCGACGGGCGCGTATTTGCTCTGCGCGACAGTTGCCCGCATCGCGGAATTCCGCTGAGCGAAGGCTGGTTCGACGGCCAGCGCGTCACCTGCCGCTACCACGGCTGGGAGTTCGAGCCGTGCAGCGGGCGGTGCGAGCTGATTCCTTCGCTCTCAAGCCACGACCGCCTCGACGCTACTCGCATCTACGCCACCGCCTTCACCTGCGAGGAGCAGGATGGACACGCCTGGGTGTTGATTCCAAGCCCCGGAAGCGGGAGACGTTCGCCGGGCGCGCAGCCCCCGGTACCGGAGTTGGCCAAGTTCGGGCCGCTCTACCGCAGCGCATTTCTGACCGCCGACCTGCCCTGCAACGTGGACCACGGCATCATCGGGCTGATGGACCCGGCGCACGGGCCGTTTGTACACCAGGCGTGGTGGTGGCGCTCGCGGGCCAGCATCCGCGAAAAGACCAAGCGCTTCGAGCCCATTCCCGAGGGCTTTCGCATGAGCGCCCACGCGCCCAGCGGCAACTCTGCGCCCTACAAGCTGCTGGGCGTCTATGGCCAGCCGGTCGTCACCACCATCGACTTTGTGCTGCCCAACCGGCGCACGGAGGTCATCCGCTGCGGCGACAAGTGGTTCAGCAGCCTGACCACGGTGACTCCGGTGACCGCCTCAACCTGCCGCATCGACGTGGTGGCGGCGTGGAACGTGTTCTACCATGTGCCGCTGGTGACGCCGATCGCCAAATTTTTCGGAGCCCGTTTTGTGCGCCAGGATCAAATCACCATGATCCAGCAGGCGGAGGGACTCAGGCACAATCCCAGCCTGATGCTGATCGACGACGCCGACAAGCCGGCCAAGTGGTACTTTGCTCTGAAACAGGCGCGGTTGGATGCGGCAGCAGGCGGTACAGAGCCAAAGCATCCGTTGGACGGACCGGTGGAACTGCACTGGCGCAGCTAAGGTAACCTTCTGGCAGGAAGCAAGTATTCCTTTGACTGTGACCGCGCGCGCTACTCGCTCTGCGGCTCGCCGCCTTCTTCGTCTTCGCCCTCTACTGAGATGCGGAGTGAGCGAAGAAAGTGAAGGTCGTTGGGAGTGAAAGGACCGTCTTCGCCGCCTTCTGCCTCCGCTTCGGCGTCCGCGGCATCTTTCGCCGTCACCTCGTTGAGGCCAATGGTGGCCTCGAGCATCAGCAGCACGTCAAAGCCGTGCTTGCGGATATCCTGTACCACCCCGGCTATCTGCTCACTTTCAATGACCGATTCGTGGATGGCCTCTCCGAGTTGTTGAATCAGTTCGCGCAGGCGGGATGTCACGGGTACCTCCAGAGCGGCGGCCAGCGCATGACAGGCGCGGGGGGCGGCATGGGATTTCATCTACCTTACTTCCACGGCGGGCTGGGGGCAACTGGCAACTGCCGAAAAATGCCTGGAAATGCTTCACACCATCCGTCGCTGCTACCATCATATCGAAGTGAGACCTGAAACGATTGGGCGGGTGTTGGGAACCGGGTTGCGCGTGGCTGGACGCATCGCCGGCCAGCACATCACCGCCAGTGCACCGGCAAGTCAGCCGGGGACGGCCCCCGCGATGCCCAACCGGGCGGACGGGCAGGCCGCAGGCCGGGCAGCGCGCCGCGCAAGCGGAAGCCTGGCACGTGGTGTCGGCGGGTTTCTGCGCCCCTTTGCGCGCGTGGGCGGCATTATCTGGCTTGAGGTTACAGGCGTTTTTTTCTTCCTGCCCGTGGCCGTCTTTACTCCCAACCTCTGGCGCATGAGGACCAGTTGGCAGCACGGCCCCGATCACACCACATTCCTGGCGACCACGGTGGTGGTGGTGGTGTTTCTCTACCTGAGTGTCACTTCCTTCTGGCGGGCCCGGCGACGGTGAGCGGGGCGCCATGCGCCTTTCAGATGAGAATTTCTGCTGTTCCAGGCGAGCACCCAGATCAGCGCGCCAACCACGACCACTGCCAGCATGATCCAAAGCATTGGGTTGAGCATCGTTCTCCTTCTCGGCTGACCTACATCGCGGACTTCAAAACCTTCCTCGGCCTGCCGCCCAAGCGTCCGTTCCTTTCAGACGCGGCGGTCTTGGCTTTGCTTCTCGACCTGCCGCCGGCCTCTCCGAGCCGGCTGGCCATCCACCGCTTTGAACCAAGGAAGCCTTCAAGAAGCGCCGGCAGGTAAAGATCGGCATCGAGCTTCGGAAAGTGAATGCCAAACCCCGTAGGCGATATCTCAATCGCGTTCAGTTCTTCGGGATTGGCGCCCTCCAGGCCTTCAGCGTCTTGCGGTGAGAACGCCACAATCAGGCGAGAACTCAAGGTGATTACGATCCGGCCCGAACGACGGTCATACCGCGCACTCACCGCCCGGGGATGGGAAGCCTGAAACTCCCGCCCCTTCCGATTTGCCTGTTCGATCTGTCTATCGAGTTCCATGGATGTTCTCCCATGCACGGCAAAGAGCCGTGAGGTTTTCCCCAAGCGCAGCCTGAATCCGCATCAAATCGCGCGTGGAGAAGCCGTAGTTCTCACGCAGCGTAACTGGGCCCAACATGCAGTTCAGAGCAAATACCGCCTCATGATCCTGCCCAATGACGTGCACATGGGCTGGACGGTGGTCATTTGGATAGACGACGACTCGAAGTGCGCCAATCCTCATAACGGTTGGCATGGGATCATCATAGCATAAACCTAAGCGGTTGGGTTAATCGGTGAAGTTGCTTCTTTGGCAGCACGGTTGAGAGCATGCCGCGTAACTTATCGCGTTGTGGCTCTGAAAGCCCTGCATGATAGCTGAATTCCATGCCCGCCAGCCTACCACTTATCCGTCGCCCTACATGTGACGGCGAGTTATAAGCTCTTCCGCCGCCATAGTCTCGGCGCGATGGCGTAGTTTAACTGCACCAATACGATCGCCGCAATGCTGACATAGGTGCTGATAAAGCACAGCGCCGCGCCCGCCGCATAGAGCGACTGCGCAATCACCACGCGGCGGCAGATGCTTCCGCGAATCTCATCCGGCGTATCGGCCTTGATGAGGTTGGCGTGGGTGGCGTGGGCCCAGCTCCAATACAGCATGGCCCCGGCGGCCAAGATATTGAGCCAATAGATGCCCAGCGCCGCGCGATAGGTGATGAACTCCGCCAGCAGCCGCGTGGAGAACGGCATGAGGGTGATGGCAAACAGGAATCCGAGATGAATCCAGGTGAGGTCGCGGGTGCCCTCGCCGATGTGGTTGAGCTGGGTCTGCTGCCCGGCCCAGAAGATGCCCAGGGTCAGAAAGCTCATCCCGTAGGCGATCCACTGCGGGCCCAGTGCGGCGAGGGCCATAAAAAGCTCGCGCTCGCTATGCACCTGGGCAGCGGTGGGAATGTGCAGGTCGAGCACCAACAGGGTCATGGCCACAGCAAAAATGCCGTCGCTGAGCGCAGCCAGCCGTTCCAGGTTGCGGCCCTGAATGCGGTTGTAAAGCGTGGGCATCGAAGGCTCTTTCTCGGGAGATCAATGGCGAAACTCTAAGATACCTGTGCGGCACAGGTCAAAGAAAGGCTCGCGTCAAGCGGAGCCTTACTCATTCCCGTGCCTTGCGGGTCACGCGCCATGCGCCGATGCCCAGCGACACCACTCCCAGCGCATAGGCCAGCAAGGCGGTCCGGCCTGTATGCAGCGTCCATCCGCGGTAAAGCGCCAGGACACCGAAAATAATCAGGACAACGCCGCGAATCTGGCCCATGGTTGCATCCCTTCCTGCATCCTTCGTCCCATTCATCCTAGTGCGCGCACGTTTGACCCGCCTGCGTCCCTCTCCCTATCGTGGATAGGGTAAGTTCGAGTTGTTGAAAGGAATCCCATGACCACCCCCGCCGCACCTGTCGCACCCGCGTTGAAAAAGACCGCTCTGAACGCCACGCATCGCGCCCTGAAAGCGAAGATGGTGGACTTCGGCGGGTGGGACATGCCGGTGGAATATCCATGTCCAGGCGGTGGCCTCATCGCCGAACACATGGCCGTGCGCACCGCGGTGGGTCTCTTCGACGTGAGCCACATGGGCGAAATTCAGTTTCGCGGCCCAGGCGCGCTGGCTGCCGTGCAGCACATCACCATGAACGATGCCTCGCGCCTCAAAGACGGCCAGGCCCAGTACTCCGCGCTGCTTACGCCGCCGGGCACGTTTGTAGACGACATCCTCGTTCATCGTTTGAGCGAGAACGACTACCTGCTGGTGGTGAACGCGGGCACCAAGGATAAGGACTATGCGTGGATTCGCCAGCAGGCGGGGGCAATGCCGTCGATTCACCTCAGCGACTACTCCAGCTACTACTCGCAACTGGCGCTGCAAGGCCCGCGCGCGCTTGAGACGCTGCAAAAGCTGACCAAGGTGGATCTGGCTGCGATCCGGAATTACTGGTTCGCATGGGGACAGGTGGCTGGGATCTACAACGTGCTGATTGCGCGCACCGGCTACAGCGGCGAAGACGGGTTTGAGGTATACATTCCCAGCGACGAGCCTACCACCGTGAAGATGTGGAATGCACTTCTCGATGCCGGCGCGGAGTTTGGCATCCGCCCCTGCGGTCTGGGCGCGCGCAACACCCTGCGGCTTGAGGCCGGGATGCCGCTCTACGGACACGAAATCTCAGACCAGATCAACGTGTTTGAGGGCGGGCTGGAGCGCTGGCTCAAGCTGGACAAGGGTCCTTTCATTGGACGCGAACCATTGGCGGCGGTGCAGGCTGCGGGTGGACCGAAGAGAAGGATTGTGGGCCTGGAGATGGTGGAACGCGGCATTGCGCGCGACGGGTACTCCGTACTCTCACTCTCTGGAGAAGCTCTTGGCCAGGTAACATCCGGCTCGCCCGCACCATTTCTCAAGACCAACATTGCGATGGCGCTGTTGCCCGTCAGCGTAGCCGCGGCAGGCGAGGATGTGCTTGTAGACGTGCGCGGCAATCGCGTCCGGGCCAAGCAGGTGCCGCTGCCATTTTATAAGAGGGTGAAGAAATAGCCTCTCCCAGCGCTGGCATCTCTGCGCTTCGGAAGTTGGCTAGTCGCTGTGGCCGGCGCATCGAAGCACGCCGAGGAATTTTCTCCAGGGGCCGACAGCGTCGCGATACTGATGCGCCATGATCCGCGTGATCTGGTGCAGATGTGTCAAATCATGCGTGGCCCAGGTGGCCAGAAGCTCCGACAGAGTTACGGCTCCCAGGGCGGGATGGCGGCCCAGTTTCCCGAAATCGTCATGGCGCAAGTTCATCGCGCGCAGCTCGCGCAGATTCTCCGCACGTAATCGATCAAACTCATCCAGTAGCTGGGGAAGCGATTTGCCCTGGCTCTCGCGCATTTGTGCCAGGCGGTCAAATGGATCAAATGGTCGACTCTCGCCGTGCTCCAGCACCCGTCTTACGCGTGGCATCCAGTCAGTGCGCTCGCCGTGGATCAGATGGCCGATGACATCGAAGACGGCCCAGGAGTTTTCGCCTTCATTGTGCAGCGTCCAAGTCTCCGGCAGGCCGCGCAGGAGCGCGTTGAGAGCGGCAGGAGTGCGCTCGAGCAAGGCAATCGTCTGTTCCAGGTCAAATTTCATCATGCGCCTCGATCGCTTCCAATAGATGGGGCGCCCCGCCGCTAAGTCGCGCGAAGTTCACACCCGCTTACCAGCCGAACGTGTTCCTTACATAGTCCCTGCTGCGCTTCCACGATTCGCTCAGGGGCTCGGTGGGAACAAACTTGTCGGGGAACGCGAGTTCCACGGCAGCTCGCCCGCTGAAGTGATTTGCGCGCAACGCCGCGGCGATGGCCGGGAAGTTCGTCACACCCTGGCCAACATACTCGGTCCACACCCCATCCGCATATTGATCGCGAATATGCATATAGACAATCTGCTTGCCATACGTATTGATGAAGGCCACGGGATCAACTCCGCCGCGGATCAACCAGTTCAGATCGGGACCAAGCTTGAAATCGGGAAGGCGTGCAAGCGTGCCTTTCAGATCGTGCATGCCGTCCCTGACTTCGTAGGTGTGGTTGTGCAAATTAGGAACGATGCCATAGCCGGCACAGATCGCAGAAATCTCTTTCAGCACTGCGGCCTGCGTATCAAACTCCGCGTCGGTCTTGGGCCGCTTCGCATCGCCTACGGAGATTCCAAATGTCGTGCCGTGAAGTTGAGCCAGGCGCGAAAGAACTTGGGCCACGTCTTTCATGGTTGCGTCGTGGGCTTGCGCATCCCACATATTCGCCCCGTAGGAAGAGCCCGTGACGGGCAGCGCGTATTTGGCGGCGAGCGCGGCGATGCGGTCGACAGCGCCATCGTGCCGGAGCACGGAATCCATGAGTTCCACGCCGTCAAAGCGGGCGAAGCTGAGGTCGCTGAAGGCGCGGTCGAGTACCGGCGTCGCATCCCAGTTGGGCGGATACGCACTCGCATACACCCATATGTGAGCGCTTACCTTGGGCGTGGATGCAGCGGCCTCTGCCAGCAAGGGCAGCGCACTGCGATGGGCTAGCGCAGTCCCGGCAAGCGCGCCGGAGGCAAGGATGAAATCTCTGCGGCTCAACGAATTGCGATCGTGCATTGATCCCTCATTCCCGGTTGCATGTTTGTGTTGCGGCCCATCCTACGTCGCGGAATCTCAATTGCGCAAATCACTCAGACGCATGAGGCGGTCTGTCTCGCGATAGGCTTCTTCCACCCATTCCACGATGCGGGCAGGATCGGGTGAGTACTCCAGCTCGATGGAAATGACTCCATCGATCTCGAGTTCCTTGATGGCCTGCAGGTAGGGACTGAACTTCACGATTCCCCTTCCCGGTGGCAGATCCCCATGAACCTTGCCGTCGCAGTCGCTGATGTGCACATGAATGGCTTTGGTTTTTAAGCGGCTCAGCGAGTCCGGTCCGCAGTCAGAAAGCACAAGATGACTGACGTCGATGTTCGCGTGCATGCGGGGATGCGCACACTCATCGACGAAGCGCACCATCTTGTCGACGTTGTTGAGCAGGCTGAGGCGAAAGGGCTCTAATTCGAGGGCAATATCGAGGTTCTTCTCGCCAGCGTAATCGGCCAGGATGCGGCCGTTTTCGATGGCCCAGTTCCATTGCTGCGCGGCGGGAATCACTTCGCTCTGCCACAGATATTCGCCCAGAACCAACACGATGTTCCTGGCCTGGAATTCAGCCGCAAGATCGATGTAGCGCTTGCAGCGGGCGACGTGGAAATCCCGCACCGCCGGGCTCGGATCGATGAGCCCGATCGCGACGACCGGCAAAGACACTATGGGCAGATTGGCATGCTCGCAGGTGGTCGCGATGATGCGTTTCTCCTCGGGCGTAATGGTCATGGCCTCGGTGAAGATGTCGACGCAATCGAACCCGATGCGGGCAATGTGCTGTAAGCCGGTGGCCGTATCCATGCCCACCTGATCGAAGGCACTGTTGATGATTCCAAGCTTCATGATCGTTCTCCCGATGTGATTTCTTTGAGCGACACCAGGCGATGTTCGGCAGCGCTCAGGGCCGCAGCTTCCACCAGCGCGATAGTGCGCAGATTGTCCTGTCCATTCACTTCAGAAAGCGCGCCGGTTTCCAAGGCGACGAGCAACTGGCCCATGGTTCCCGCAAAGGCGTCGGGGAACCAACTCTGCGGCGGAGAGAAGTGGTGAAAGGCCGTGTCGCCTTTGCGGGCAAAGCGCATGGTCGACGGAGTGGTGTAAGGGTCCTTGCACCAGCCGATATCGCCGATTGCAAGACCATCGGCCCCCTCAACCCGCCACTCGATGCGAATGTCGCCCGGACAGCCTTCTTTCACGGGCCCCGCCCATACATCGTCGATCACGACGCCGCGCAGACCGTTGGCGTACTCCAGAATTGAGATGCAGATTCCGTCGCTATGGGCAAAGCCGGTGCGCGGATCGGAACGCGTGCTGCAGAACACCTGTTCCGGATCGCCAAACCAGAAGCGCATGCAATCGAGATGGTGGATCGACATGACTTTCAGGGTTGCCGAACCGGTCTCAGCCTGCCATGGCTGCCAGTGGGGCACGCCGCGCATATCGATGGTGGCGAAGATTGGCGCGCCGAAGTCGCCAAGGTCCAGCAGCCGCTTCATGGTGTGGACGGTGGGATCGTAACGCATGTTCTGGTTGACTGAGAGTTCGATTCCAGCGGCCTGGCAGCAACGAACCGCCTCGCACGCATCGGCATAACTGAGCGCCAGCGGCTTCTGCGCCAGAATTCCTTTCACCGTTCCGCGCGCACAGGCGGCACGGATGAGGCCGAGCTGATGCTGCGGAGGCACCGCGATGTCGAGAACTTCGATGGTGCGATCGTCGAGCAGCGCCTCGTAACTTTCATGGACGTGGGGAACCTTGTGACGCGCGGCCACTTCTTCAGCGTGTTGGCGATGGCGAGAGGCAATGGCGACCGGATTGAATCCGGCGCGCCGGTAACTGACCAGGTGGCAATCATTGACGATGAACCCGCTGCCCAGAATCCCAATCCGGAAATCTTTGCGGCGCGGAACCGGAGGCGCATAACGCAGCGAATCGATTGGAGCAGATAAGCTCATCGCACGCTTTCTGGGAGCCCATGGGAGAGTTTGAAGAAGCAAGGCCGGCTAGCCGGCGCCGGCGGACGGCCCGACAGTCTGGCATCCATCAAATGTCGACGCCCCATTTCCGACGCAAACTGCGCGTGAAGAATGGGGCGTCCGGCTTGGTGGAAATGGAAGGAACGGCCACGCGCCCCACTTACACCTGCATGACTTCAGCTTCCTTCCTGCGGGAAAGCTCTTCCATGCGGCGGATCTCGTCGTCGGTCATCTTCTGCACCTCATCGAGAGCGCGCTTCTCTTCGTCCTCGCTGATCTTTTTCTCTTTGGCGAGTTTCTTGAGGGCTTCGTTGCCGTCGCGGCGCACATTGCGGACAGCGGTGCGGTGTTCTTCCAGCACCTTGTTCAGGTGCTTGCACACCTCGCGGCGGCGCTCCTCGGTCATGGG
>CAYNGB010000009.1:0-112202 GCA_964396795.1 uncultured Occallatibacter sp.
AGCAGTTTCCTAAACTGCGTGTCGGAAGTTCGAGTCTTCCCGGGGTCACCACTCCCAAGAACATGGTTCGCAGGAGACGCCGCCGAAAAGGTGCGTGGGGCTCGCTTTGACGCGAGAGCCTGACCCGTCTATAAATGTTGATGGGATGGAAACTCGTTCCATGCCATCACTGTCGCTTCCTTGAGGAGCGGCGCAGTCCACCAAGGTAATCGCCAAGATGCTCGGGAAGGCGGTGAAACTCCGCCACTGCCCCGCAACTGTGAGCGCCCCTGCTGAGTAGGCCGTCGTATCGGCGAAGGCAGGAAATCGGCCAAGGCATCTCCGTGACTGCGGAGAGGCCAGTGCACCACTGGAGCCAGTACTCCGGGAAGGTGGCTGATGAGGCGCAAGTCAGGAGACCGGTCTCGGCGTCTTAACCGAACTTGCGTCCCGAGGGGGACGGAGGAGCTATCGTGCTTTTTCCCAATTATTTACGTAGTTTGAGTGGCGGCTTGTGCGCCGCCGTTTTGGTGTTTCTTGCGACTCTTTCCACTTATGCTGCCTCAGTGCACGGTGTGATTTCAGACGCTTCCGGGGCCAAGGTGACGGGCGCCAAAGTGGTTCTGATCGCAGACGGGAAGGTGGTTGCAACCGCCGTTTCTGGGGCTGATGGCAGCTTCCAGATTCTCACCGGCAACCGGGGGCGTTTTTTTCTCGCGGTTTCGGCCACGAGCTTTAGACAGTTGGAGACACCCGGCTTCTATGCTGGCCAGCTCGACAACATCGAGCGAAACGTGGTGCTGGAGCCGGAGTGGGTGCGGGAGTCTATTGTAGTGACGGCAACGGGAGCGCCGACGCCACAGCCCCAGACCGGCGCGGCTACCAGTGTTCTGAGCCCGATTGACCTAGCCCTGCAAGACGGGCTGACGAGTTCGTTACGGCTGATGCCGGGAACGTTTGTGACGCAGTCAGGCGGGCGCGGGGCGCAGAGTTCGCTCTTTATCCGAGGGGGCGATTCGGACTCCAACAAGATCCTGATCGACGGAGTAAGCGCTGGCGACCTGGGCGGCCGCTTCGATTTCGGGCCTCTCTCATCGACTGCGGTGGAGCGCGCGGAGATCTATCGTGGCCCAAATTCCAGCCTTTACGGAGCAGATGCGGCCAGCGGCGTAGTGAGTCTGACAACGCCACACGGAACCACCAGCTTTCCCTCGCTCCTGTTTCATGGCGATGCGGGAAACTTCGCCACTTCGCGGGAAGAGATGGAGGTGGCCGGGGCGCACAAGGAACTTGATTATCTGGGAGCTTTCAGCTGGCTGCAGACAGACAACAATTTGCCCCACGATGAATATCACGTAGCCACAACGGCGGCCAACTTTGGCTGGCAGCCCAATGGATCCACACAGATCAGGGGCACGCTGCACTATGGGGTGGATGCCACGGGGGTTCCCAACACGTGGGAGTTCTATCACATTGCCGACAATGCCACGGAGAAGGATCAGGACATTTTCCTGAGCGCTTCAGTCGACAACCAGACGACAGCGCAGTTTCACAACAGCGTGCGCTACGGGCTGACCCGGAAGCGGGAGCAGTACAACCTGTGGGAGCAGAGCGGAGCGGGCGTTTTTGATGCGTACGGCGACAGCTTCGGCGACTTGGTGACGATTACTGGTGCTAACGGCTACTCGGTCACCGGACGCGCGCTGATGGATTATGGGGGGAGCTATCCGCAGGGGCACCAAATCGTGTCGAACCGCGACGAGATCGCGTACCAGGGCGACTACAGCATCACTCCACATCTGGTTGCGCTGGCAGGGTTTCAATACGAGGATGAGCGCGGAGCCGAGCCCGGCAGCTCCTATCTGGCGCCGGTGGAGCGCAGCAATTACGACTATCGCGCCGCCGTACATGGAGACTTCAAGAGCCGCTTCTTCTACACGCTGGGCGGAGATCTGGAGCGCTACTCGCTCTTCGGGACGCAGACTTCGCCGCGGGCAGGATTCTCGTATTACGCGCTGCGGCCGCGGACGGGCATCTTCAGCGGTACAAGGGTGTTCTTCAATTACGGCGATGGCGTTCGCGAACCTTCACTGACTGACCAGTTCTATTCGCTCTACAATTTTCTGGAGAGTAACGGTGGGCAGACCACCGTGGCACAACTGCACATTTCGCCGCTCTCCGCGCCCACTGCGCGTACCTATGAGGGGGGCGTGGAGCAGGCATTCCTAAGTGAGCGGCTGGTCTTCCGCACCACCTTCTTTCACAACGAATTCGGGCGCCAGATCGAGTACGTGGGTCTGGACCTGATTCCAGAGCTACTGCCGAATCTGACGCCCACCCAACAGTACGAACTGGAACAGTTTCTGCAGGCAAACGGAGCCTATGAGCAGAGCCTGAATACTGAGGCGTACCGTGCGTTGGGAGTGGAAACCACGGTGGAGAGCGGTATTGGACGCAGCATCTTTTTGCGCGGTGGATATACCTACCTGGATGCAGTGATCCAACGCTCGTTCACGAACGACGATGTAATGCTGCTTGGCCCAGTGCCAACCTACGACGGCATTCCCATCGGAGCGGATTCACCGCTTAAGGGCGCTCGCCCATTCCGGCGCGCTCCGCACACAGGATTTTTTGCCGCCAACTATGCGGCGAAAGGGCTTGCGGTGCAGTTTAACTCTGCCTTCGCCAGCCGCTCCGACGATTCGGATTTTCTGGGCGGGTATGACATCAACGGCTTGAACAGTCTGCTGCTGCCCAACCGTAACCTGGATCACGGCTACGCAAGAGTTGACCTTGGAGCCAGCTACCAGTTGCTGACCTGGCTGGGGATCTATGGGCAGGCGGAAAACCTCACTGACAATCAGCACATTGCGCCCATTGGCTACCCCAGCCTCCCCGTAAGCATGCGTGTTGGGCTGCGCTTGCAGTGGGGCAAGGGAGCCGGCCGCTGATTTTTTAATTTCTTCATGATGGGATGCGGTGTACCATGATCGGACCACAGATCATGTTGCGGCGGGCCGTCCCCGCCCGCTGCTTTCGGACGTGTGATGGGGCACTGAATTAGCGCGCGCAACAGGCCTGATTTAGGACTTGTTTTCCACCGAATGTCGCTGAAAATGGGCATTTTCCGCTTGGGGAAACAGGCGCTGGTGTCACAAACTATTTACATCGGTGTGACCGCGTCTTAACGGCATCTCCAGCCATACCGGTCAGTCTAGAAGTTGAAGTGAAGGCAACATTATAGCCGCCAGTCTGCAGCCATGAAGACAAACGTTTAAGCAATCCGCGAGGAGAATATGGATCAAAACTTTTGGAGGAGTGTCACCCGGTACGGTCTGTTCGTTTTGGCCGCGCTTGTCATCTGCTTGCATGGTTCTTCGCAACAAACATTGGGCTCGTTGAACGGCACAGTGCTGGATTCAACGGGAGCGGCCGTTGCCGGTGCAATAGTGACCGCAACAAACGCCGCAATCAACGTTTCGGCAAAGACAACCACGCAGGAGACCGGATTCTTTCAAATCTTCAATCTCCCCGTTGGCACTTATACAGTAAGAATCACCCATGAAGGCTTCGAGGCCACGGAGTTAGCGGCGATTCCTGTGCAAGAGGCGCGCGCCACCACAGTCAATACAAAGTTGAAGGTGGGCAGTACAACCGAATCGGTGGTGGTGAACGCAACTCCACTGCTGAATCAAACGGATACCACCAACGGCTATACGCTGGACACTGCGCAGATCGATATCACTCCCCTGGCAACCGGAAGCTTTACGCAGATGGCTGTGCTATCGCCAGGCGTGAATGCTGAGCTGCTTGCGAATCTGGACACCAACGCGGGATTGGGCAACCAGCCGATCTGGGCTAACGGCCAGCGCGACACCTCAAATACCTTCCAAGTAAATGGCGTGGATTCGACCAACCTTTTCAACGGCAAGAGTTCGAGCGGATCGACTTCGCAGCGCTACAACTTCGATATCGGTCCCGGTGTAGCAGGCACCGACACTAACGTCAGTATCTCGGTGTACGGTTCCAACGGCAACAGCCTGCCTTCTCCCCCGCCGGAGTTTATGCAGGAACTGCGCGTGAACGCCTCGATGTACGACGCACAGCAAGGAGCCACCAGCGGCGCGCAAATCGACGTAAATACGTCGACAGGAACCAACAATTGGCATGGACAGGTGTACGGCAGCTTCGCGAACAACGTTATTAACGCGTCACCCTATTTCTTTAGCCAGGCGTATCAACTCACCCAACAAGGTGTCGGCGATTTTCCTCGCTCGATGATCAATCCGTATCTAAACCGCTGGTCGTTGGGTGGCACTGCAGGCGGGCCAATAAAGAAGAACAAGCTGTTCCTTTTTGTCGCCTTTCAGCGGCGCTCAGATTCGGATCAGGCAACGGGACTGTCACAATTTACAGTCCCGTCGAACTTGACCGATAGCCGTACCGAGGCGGACTTGCTGGGTGTAGACGCTGCTTGGGGCGGTAGCGCAACCAGCATCGATCCGATTGCCATGGCTCTGTTCAACGCCAAGCTACCGAACGGGCAGTATATGATTCCGACCCCGGCGTCGAATGCGCCCTATCAATATGGCGTGCCCAACGTGAATCTAATTGGCACATCTGTGCTGACTTCGAATCAAGGAACCGTTTCGCTGGATTATGACGTAACCAAGACTGACCGCCTGTCAGCGAAGTACTTCTACCAGGATGCGCCGGTGAACAAGCCCTATGGCTACTCCCAGACGGGCGGATTTCCGGTGACGGAGCTGAACGGCTCGCAGGTCGCAGCGATCGACAATACAATCTCCATCGGCTCGCGCCTCAACTGGGAGCAGCGCTTGGGCTTTGTGCGCATGGGCTCATACAGCCTTTACAGGCAGTCGATTGCAGGAGGAAACTTCGGCGTCGGCGGGGGCTATGTCCAGGATCCCAATTCTCCTTCGTACTTTATTCCCGGATTGCCTGGCATCACAATCGACCAATTTGCAAACAGCAACACGTTTTCGCCAAGTCTCGGACTTGGACCAGCTACCGCATTTACGAACATGGGGTACTATCAAAATCGTCTGAACCCCTCGACAAACGTGATCTTCACCATAGGCAAGCACACGTTCGTAGCGGGCGGTGGCTACAGCTACACGCAACTGAACGTGATCAACAATCGCGATGGCAACGTCCAGATAACCGTCAAGAGCTTGGATGACTTCTTGCAAGGCTCGGTATACAAGTCCGACGTGGTGGAGAGCATCGATCCCGAGAGCGGCCGCAACAATGGCGATCGTTACTACCGGTCCAACGAACTCTCAGCCTATGTGCAGGACAAGTGGCAGGCAAAGCCAAACTTGAGCATTACCGCGGGCGTCCGCTATGACTATCATGGCGGGCTCACAGAGAAGTACGGCAACATGTTCAACTTCAACCCCGCACTCTATAGCGTAACCGGGGACACAACCAACGGCTTTACGGTGCACAACGCTGGATTTGAGATAGCCGGCAACAACAAGTACCACCCCACAGCTGGCGTGAGCGATTCCACGTTGAAGGGACGGCAGTGGGGCATCTCTCCGCGCATCGGATTCGCGTGGACGCCCAGCGCCAATAACGGCAAAGTGGTAATCAGCGGCGGCGCAGGCATCTACTATGATCGCGGAGAGCTGTTCACTTACCTGTCGCAACCGGCAGGCGGCGATATTGGCGGCCCTTTTGGTGTAACCGAGTCCGCCCCGCTGGTAGGCTATGGGGTGGGCACTGGGGCGCTCACGCTCTCAAACCCGATGGGCACCGGCCTTTATACTGCCAAATCGGGCGGAAACTACATTCCACCGAACTCTGATCCCAGCACCGTGACGCAGGCGCTGCAGAACCAGTTGAACGTGATGACGGGGACCGACCCGGTTTATGGGTTCCAAAACTGTGACGCTCTCGAAAACCAGTCATTAGACTATTCAGCTTGTTTGCCAACGCTGAATTTTGGCTCCTATGACAAGAACAACCGCTTGCCGTACACCATCAACTACACCTTGAATTTCCAGTGGCAGCCGACCAACACGGTCGCGTTCACGCTTGGATATTCCGGAAATCGGGGGCGGCATTCGGTGATTCCCTTGCCATTGAACGAGCCGGGCATTGCAACGCCGAGCAACCCGATCTGGGGAGAGACGGCGAGTTACGGATTTCAGGTCCTCAACCAGAACAACCTTGTCCAATACTATGATCCAATTCTGGGGTATGACGTGGACGCCTACGCCCCGATCGCCGGCGAGAAGTGGAACACTTACGACGGAGGCAACACCGATTTCAGGGCGCCCTACATTGGCTTTAATCCTAATGCGGCAGATTTCAAGGCGGCCGGGGTTTCAGCTTACGACGCATTGGAGACCCACGTGGAAAAGAGGCTCTCGCACCATGTTCAGGCCGGTGCAAGTTACACCTGGAGCCATTCTCTGGATGAGCAGAGCGATATAGGCCTATTCTTTACGGGAGATGACCCCAACCACCTGCGCGACTCGTGGGCATCCTCCGACTTCGATCGAACCCACGTTTTCAGCGCAAACTTCCAGGTGGAGCTTCCCAACAGTGCCCGAGAGCACTCGCCGGCGGCCTACCTCGCGAATGACTGGCACCTGACCGGGCAAGCCATCCTGCAGAGCGGCGAGCCCTATTCGCTCTACGAGTACTACGGGTCGGTCGGCAGCATCTTTTTCGGAGACTTTCCGAATTTGATGAATCCAGTGCTGGGCATAAAGAACCCACAGGATCCAAAATCCGCGCTTACCGGAAACAAAGGCGGGTTCCGCGGAACTGGCGGCAGCTACATTCCCGCGATAGATCCGACGCAGATCGCCATCCACTACCTGGCGCCGGGAGACATGGGTATTCCGGTTTCCACGGGAAACGATCCTCAGGATATTTACGAGACGCCCTTCAACAAGGGGCAGCGCAATATTTTCCGCCAGTCAATGCAGAAGCGGCTGGACCTTTCCCTGCGCAAGAGCTTCAAGATCACAGAGAAGTACGGCATTCAGTATGAGCTCAACGCCTTCAACGTCACCAACACGACCAGCTTGGATATACCGCAGGATACAGGGCAGATTCGCCAGCCGTATGCTTGCTCAAATAACGCGATTGCTGCATCGATTCCCAACTACTACAACTGCACGCCGGGACAGTATTACATCAACTATGGCCAGCTTGTGACGGGCGTTGATCCAGCCGACCAGCAGAGCACGAAGACGAACCTGGATCAGATACCTCATACCAATGGATCGGGCAGGTCGTTAAGTGTTCCAACAACAATCCCAATCACCCCGAGCGGCATTGGAACTTGCACGTCGGCGACAGCCATCAACAATACGCAAGGCTGCCCCAACAACGCGGCGAATCTTGGCTCGGCAACTGGAACCATCGGTGGCAACCGGGCATTCACCATGGGGGTTCACGTCACATTCTGATTGTGACGCTTCGGTCGGACGTGCAATCGGGATCCCGTCGTGGATCCCGATTGCATTTTGGGCCAAGAGCAAAGCGAGTGTCAGGGCAGAAGATCTAAAGATCAGCACTATTCTTATCGAATCCGGCTTGAATCTCAACGCGCTCGTGCTGTACCTTCGTTCTGCGAGGTGCCCAGTTGAAATACTCCACTCGTCTGGCTGCAACCATAGCCATTGTCCTTTCCCTGGCAACGCCGCTCTTGCGCGCCGTCCAAATCCCCGACAAGACGGTGGTGCTCACTTTTGACGACGCGGTCCGATCGCAGATTACGGTTGTAGCACCGTTGCTGGAGCAACTTGGTTTCAAAGCCACGTTCTTCATTACCCACAACTGGATGGAGGACCAGGCGCACTTCCTCAGTTGGGAAGATGCCGCTGAGCTGAATCGCAGAGGCTTTGAAATCGGCAATCACACCTGGACCCACAGCGGCTTCGACACCGCCGAAAAGGGGGCGATGCTGGGCCAGGAATTGCAAATGGTGGATGATGAATTGGCGCGCGTCGGTGTGCCCAAGCCGATAAGCTTCGCCTGGCCTGGAGATAACTTCGGACCCGAGGCACTAAAGCAACTCCAGATCCACGGAATCAAACTGGCGCGGCGGGGAATGCAGCCGGAGGTTCCCTACGGTGAGGTCCAGGTGGGTCCGCTGCTGGATGTGACGAGGAACTACCCGCTACTGATACCGACGACCGGCGACGCGTATCCGGATTGGACGCTAGATCACTTCAAGAAAGTTGTAGCGGGAGCGAGAGACGGAAAGGTCGTCGTGTTGCAATTCCACGGGGTGCCAGACGTGGTCCATCCGTGGGTCAACACACCACCGGAGATGTTTCGCCAATATATGTTTTATCTCAAGCAGAACGGATATCGGGCCATCGCGATGCGCGACTTATTGCCCTATTTCGATTGGTCGCATCTGCCGGATGATCCACTCATGACGGCTCGCGTCGCGTCTGTCCGACGCAAGTGAGCAGCAAGAGCGGAATCCTATTTGTCCAGCTAATAAGCAATTAAAGCGCACAAGTAAAAAGGCCCCCAGCAGAAGCTGGAGGCCTTTCTTCTTGTGCAAGAGGCGCGAAGCTCCACGCCCCTGGGGTTTAGTACATGCCATCCATGCCGCCGCCGTGGCCGCCGCCCGCCGGAGCCGACTTGGGCTCGGGAATTTCGACAACCAAGGCTTCAGTGGTAAGCAGCAGGGCCGCAATCGAGGCTGCGTTCTGCAGCGCCGTACGTGTGACCTTGGTGGGGTCGATGACGCCAGCCTTCACCAGGTCCTCAAACGTGCCGGTGAGGGCGTTATAGCCGTAATGCTGGTCCTTGGACTCAAGCACCTTGGCAACAACCACAGCACCCTCTTCGCCGGCATTGGCGACGATCTGGCGCAGGGGCTCTTCGAGAGAGCGGAGCACAATCTGCGCACCGATCTTTTCGTCGCCCTCGAGAGTCTTGATGAGCTCGCTGACCGCGGGCATGGCGCGAACAAGTGCCACACCGCCTCCGGGAACGATGCCTTCTTCGACTGCCGCACGGGTGGCGTGCAGGGCGTCTTCAACCCGAGCCTTCTTCTCCTTCAGCTCGGTCTCAGTCGCTGCACCCACCTTGATGATGGCAACGCCGCCCACCAGCTTGGCCAGGCGCTCCTGGAGCTTCTCCTTGTCGTAGTCCGAGGTCGTCTTTTCGATCTGCGAACGGATCTCCTTCACGCGGCCATCGATGTCAGAGGACTTGCCGGAGCCATCGACGATGGTTGTGTTGTCCTTGTCGATGGTGATGCGCTTGGCCTTGCCGAGATCCTCGAGCTTGACGCCTTCCAGCTTGATGCCGAGATCCTCAGTGATAGCCTTGCCGCCGGTCAGGATGGCAATGTCGCCCAGGATCGCCTTCCGACGATCGCCAAAGCCAGGAGCCTTGACAGCAGCTACGTTCAGGGTGCCACGCAGCTTGTTCACAACGAGTGTGGCCAGAGCCTCGCCCTCGACATCTTCAGCAATGATCAGGAGAGGCTTGCCGCCGCGCGCCACTTGCTCCAGGAGGGGCAGCAAGTCCTTCATGGCGCTGATCTTCTTTTCGTAGATCAGGATGTAGGGGTCTTCGAGAACCACTTCAAGCCGTTCTGCGTCGGTGACGAAGTAGGGGCTGAGATAGCCACGATCAAACTGCATTCCGTCCACTGTCTCCAGGCCGGTGTGCATGGTCTTGGACTCTTCGATGGTGATGACGCCGTCCTTGCCGACCACCTTGACCGCGTGGGCGATGATGTCGCCGATTTCCAGGTCGCCGTTGGCCGAGATAGCGCCCACCTGGGCCACAGAACCCTCGTTCACGGGCTTGGAAAGCTTGCCGAGGGCTCCGCCCTCAGTCCACTTGCCATCCTTGTCGCGAGTGCCGATGATCACGGTAACGGCCTTTTCGATGCCGCGCTTGAGGGCCGTGGGGTTGGCGCCGGCCGCCACTGTCTTCACGCCCTCGCGGAAGATGGCCTGAGCCAAAACCGTCGCCGTCGTGGTGCCGTCACCTGCGACGTCGCTAGTTTTGGAGGCGACTTCACGGACGAGCTGTGCGCCCACGTTTTCCATGGGATCTTTAAGGTCGATTTCTTTGGCCACCGTCACGCCGTCCTTGGTGATGGTGGGCGAACCGAACTTCTTTTCGATTACAACGTTCCGGCCCTTGGGCCCGAGCGTCGCCTTGACGGCGTCCGCCAGCGTGTTCACGCCGCGCAGGATCGCCTGACGGGATTCCTCACCGTGCAGAATCTGTTTTGCCATGCTCTTAACTCTCCAATTCGGTAGTCTGTTTCATTTATCAGCGGTCATTATGCGGACCTGCGGGCCCTCTGACCGATCGACTTCAGCGCTGGTTACTTCTTGATGATGCCGAGGACCTCTTCCTCGCGCATGATCAGAAACTCCTCGCCATCGATCTTGATTTCGGTGCCGGAGTATTTCCCAAAGAGGATCTTGTCGCCTGCTTTGACATCCAGGGGGAAGACCTTGCCTTCGTCGTTGGACTTGCCCTTACCTACGGAGATCACTTCACCTTCCTGTGGCTTCTCCTTGGCGCTGTCGGGGATAATGATGCCCCCACGGACCGTTTCGCCCTCTTCCACACGGCGGACAAGGATGCGGTCATGGAGGGGAGTGAAAGTGGTGGTTATGGATGTTGCTGCCATTGCTTTGCTTCTCCTTCGCGCGGGCGAGGTTGAGCCCCGGCCGCGGGATTTCAGTGGTTTTGAAAAGCGTTGGAAGTTACAGACTGCAGCCCGGTAAAGTGAATCGGCGAGTAGGATGAAGCAGCTTCGCTGGCCGGGTGCTAGCAGTCTCGTCTTCCAATTGCTAAAGATAGGGACTGCCCACAAGACTTGTCAAGTGCCTTCTCGTTAATATATGAGTCACATTCGCTCATATTGCTCATGTCTATCCGTGTCAACTCTAGAAAACATCTCATTTGTGGAATCCGCAAGCACCGTAAGTTAGGCTATTCGCCTCATAAGAATAGAGAAACGGCTGTTGTGTATGCCCAAGAGCGCTGATATGATCCCGAAGAGTCTCCACGAACATTCCCCCTCTTTACCCAAATCTATCGAATTCAATTGAGGAGCTTCTCCCGATGTCGCCTTCCAGCGCTTCCCCGGTTACACCAGAGCGTATCCAGCAGTTTGCGTGGGGCTATGTGCCCTCCTTCGTGCTCGAAGCTGCCATTCACAATCGAGTTTTTGATGTGCTTGACGAAGGCTCTAAGACCCTGGCCGAGGTGCAAGCGGCAACGGGAGCTTCTACGCGCGGCCTGAGGGCGATCATGAACGCGCTGGTTGGGCTCGGTCTGCTCGCGAAGAATGCGGAGGACCTGTACGCCCTGACTCTGGAGAGCTCGACCTTTCTGGTGAGCTTCAAGCCGAGCTTTATGGGAGGCCTGATTCTTCATACGAGTTCTCAACTGGTGCCAAAGTGGCTTCACTTGAGCAAGATCGTGGCCACGGGCAAGCCGGAAGCACCGGTCAACCAGGAGGCGACTGGCGGAGACTTCTTTCACCAGTTTGTGGCGGACATCTTTCCCATGAGCTATCCCTCTGCGCAGACGCTGGCCCGGACACTGAACTTCAATATGGAGGAGAAATCAGTAAGTGCTCTCGATCTTGCAGCGGGCTCCGGCGTATGGGGAATTGCGTTGGCGCAAAGTTGCGACCGCGTGCATGTGACCGCCGTGGATTGGCCAGAGGTTCTACCTGTGACTCGGAGCACGGTCGACCGCTTCAACCTAAAGGACAGGTTCACCTACGTTGCCGGAGATCTGCTCTCAGCAGACTTCGGGAAGGAACACTCTGTGGCTACCCTGGGGCACATTCTCCACAGCGAAGGTGTGGAACGAAGCCGCAAGCTGCTGGCAAAGGTATTTGATGCGCTTGCCTCCGGGGGAACGATCGCAATTGCGGAGTTCCTGGTGGACGCAACCCGTACCGGTCCCCTGACTGGACTCTTCTTTGCCGTCAACATGCTGGTGAACACGGATTGTGGAGATACCTATTCGTATGAAGAAATCGCCAGCTGGCTCACGGAGACGGGATATGTCAACACACGGACCGTTGCGTCGCCCGGCCCGTCGCCTCTGATTCTCGCCGACAAGCCATAGAAGTCAAGAGAGGGGGAAAGACGTGAACCGGGCACGGACAGCAGCCTGCGCTAACTGCCGCTCACTCTTCGGTTGCGGAAGTAGAGCAGCGCTCCGTTGAGGCCCGCCTTCAGGTGCAGGCGCCAGCTGCTGGAGACAATTTCGCCAGGACCCTGGGGATCGCGTGTCCAACTCAGGGGCTTTCCCATCAGGCGAGAGAAGAGAAATCGTAACAGGTCGAAGCGATGCCTCGGGAACTCAAAAAACAGAAGCAGCCAATACGCCATCGAGCTTGTAGCCTCAATCTCAACATCTCTGGGCTTCTCAGGATGTATGACAACGGCGGCTGGAACATGTACGACGGAAAAGCCGCGCTCAAGAAGGGAAGCAAAAACGTGGCTTTCTTCCGCAATCCGCAGCGGGGCGCCCCTGCCTAGACGCTCATCGAAAATCTTGCCGGCGCCACAGGCAGACTTGCGCAGAGCCATGTTGGTCCCAAAGCCCAAACCGCCGAATGTTGCCATCTCAAACCACAGGGGAACCTGGTTGCTAATAGTTCGCGGCTGTGCCCGGTCCACGATGCTGGAGGTTGACTCCGGGCAGAGAGTGTCACCGGAAACTACAGCTACCCTTGCATCTTTGAAGGGGTCGAGGATGAATCGGAGCCAACTCTTGTCGGGCACAGCATCGTCGTCGAGGTAGGCAACGATATCAGTAGAACTCTCTGCGAAGCCGCGGTTGCGTGCGCGACTCAGACCCGGCGTGGGCTCGACGATATAGTGCGCGCCGAACTCACGCGCCGTCAGTTCGGTCTCCGTGTCACCCGTGCTGTTATCAACTACAAGAATCTCGTCTGCTGGGGGCTCCAGCACCTCGAGAGCTTCGAGGCATTTCCGCAGGAGAGCAACGCGATTGCGGGTGCAGATGATGATGGTAGCTGTCAGGTCTGTGTCCTTGCGAAGTAGAGGCGGGATGAGTTGCACGGAGCGACTCGCCGGGGAGTTCAATCATTGACCCTCAAATTCGAATCTAAAGCACACTCATCGGGGAATTCCTTCAAGCCGGCAAAGAGGCCCGTAAGGCACACATATGCGCGTCGATTGCGTAGTCAGAATACCAGAAATGAGGCTGAAACGCGGCCAAGGAATTAACCCGGTAAGGGCAGTGAACCGATACTTATGTGCGAGGCAATCCTCGAGAGGCTTCACTGAGTTTTGGGCAGAAAATAAGCGTCTACTGCCCGCATCACAGCAGCCTGATCGAGAACCGGCTCTTTGGCCTCATACTTGGCAGCCCAGCAGATCTGGTTGACAATGTCCCGCGGATAGCATGCTCGCAGTTCTTCTTTGAGGACGTTCTGGATGAAGTTGATTAGATCTTTCGGTATGCGGGGATCGCACTCGAGGCCACGAGCCGTGGCGACCCTGCGAAAGACCTCGCAGAACTGTTCTTCAGTCGCCGCGCCAATTAGAATTTTGGTTTGAATCCGGCGCAGGAACGCGACATCCATCAGCTGGTTCGGATCGATGTTGGATGCAAATACAACCAGCATTTCGAAGGGAATCTCGATCTTTCTTCCGCCTGCCAAAGTGAGAAAATCGATCCTGCGGTCAAGAGGAACGACCCAACGATTCAGCAGCTCGTCTGGGCGAATCCGCTGGCGCCCGAAATCGTCGATGATCAGGACTCCGTTATTGGCCTTCATCTGCATGGGGCCGGAATAGAACTTGGTCGTTGGATTGAACTGCAGGTCCAGCATCTCAATGGTCAGCTCTCCGCCGACGAGCACAGATGGACGACGGCAACGCACCCAGCGCTGGTCGCGGCCCGCGGGCTCCGACTCCGGGACTCGCTTGTGAAGCGTCGGATCGTAGACGGTGATGATCTGACCATCGATTTCAACCGCATACGGAATCCATACCTCGTCCTCGGCGAGTACCCGCGACAATGTCTCAGCGATGGTGGTCTTTCCCACGCCTGACGGCCCGTGAAGGAAGATCGCAGCGCCGGAGTTCAGCGCTGTTCCGAGCTGCCATAAGGTCTTGTCGTCGATTACGAGGTGGGCAAAGGCGCGTTTTACGTCCTCAGGATGCACTTCCAGGTTGCTACCACTTTGCTTCCGAACTTGATCGACATAGCTTCCCAGAGGCACCGGCGCGGACCCCGTGTATTGATTTTGAGCCAGCAGTTCCTGTGCGCGGGCACGCCCTTGGGAGGTGATTGAAAGATTAGGGATGTTGCCACTCAATCCAGTGACCTGGCAGAGCTGCTCCGTGCGCAGCCGTCGCAGGAGTTCACTGGCTACTTCAAGGCTGAGCCGCATGTGCTCAGAAAGATCGAGAACCGAGAAGGGGCCAGACAGATAGAGGGTCTTCAGTGCGAGTTCCTCGAGCACTGTCTGGGGCAATCCAACTTCAGAGATCGAAATGGGTCTGTGTGCAGGTCCGGCCAAGGGCTCGGACTTCAATATATCGTGCACGTCCATGGCAGTTTTCATAGATCCTTCCGGTTGCTTGTTTCACTATACCCGCAGTCTTCGTGGAAAGGTGAGGACCGCTTAAATGGCTTGGTGACCTATGGGTGGCTCGACTATTGCTTTCGTGTACGAGTGCGTCATGCTGAACCTCTCGCGGCTGCATTGCCACCATTCGTTTCCTATCAGGAAACACGGGACTCGTCAAAGCAAAATGGACATAGTGCTACGAAGCTTCACCCAAAAGTGCCAATACTGCGTGAAACTCGGCGCATCTAACTTCGAACAAAGACTGGCTCTAGTGCGAATCCGTCACCGGTTCTGCTCCGTGGGGGAGGCTTAGCCCTTGAAGGAAGTGTTCGAGTGCCTTCTTGTCCTCCGCTCTTCCGGGCAGGACCTCGCCGCTGTTCGGGTCAATAAATTCTGACAGGACAAATTCAAGCCCCAAGCCGTCCAAACCCCAGCGGGCCACACGGGACTGGACAGAGATCGAACCTTCAGGATCGTCTTCATCCTTATCGGTTTTTTGCAGGGTGATGAGTATTACGGTTTCAGGCGCCCAGCGATCGTCGGTAAGCAGGTAAACGCCCTTGGTGCTGATGTCGCCAATCTTATAGGCTTGAGGAACGCCACCGGTCCAGTAGTAGGCGACCAACCCCTGCAATGGACTTCGGAGAGCCCGGCGGCGATCAACCTCCGGGTAGAGCCAGCGCAGAAAGCGGGTTATTAGCGAGGGCTTTTCCTCGGCTTCCGCTTCAGCAGCTTTTTCCTTTTCCTCCAATTGCCGAATTGCAGAACGCAGCTTTCTTGAGGCACTGTCCTGGGACACGGAATTAGTAGCAGCGATGTTCTCAGACTCTACCTCTGCGGATTCGTTGCTTTGTGTGGCATGAGTAGGCGCAGGGGCGTCGGCAGTAAGGGCAATTTGCTGCTCCATCTCTTCGGGAGCGCAAATGATGAGTTCATCTCCGCTTTGGGTCTGCGAGGAAGAAATGGCGTGGGCAGGCAGAGCAAGGGCACTTGCAGCGGGTACCTTAAGCGCTTCGAATGCTGCGGTCGGAAATGACTCGGCTGCCTGAGCGACTCGATGCTGCTGGTCAAGATAGACCAAATCGATGGGGCGAAGACCATGTCCCGCAGGGATGCCGCGAAAGGGAGTTAACCAGAGGCCAAATCCAGACTTTTCGGCGAGGTTGTCGAGCAGCAAATTAAAGGACTCAAGTGTGGTGTCAATGACTAGAACGCCGGGGCTGAGATAGGTCCCTCGGGTCTTGTTGTACACGGAGTACTTTTGGGATTCCATATGCCTCCATTCTTGCGGAAGCTTCGAAGCTACAACCTATGACACTGGAGATTCGCATCTAGCCTAACAGACTTTCAGAAAAGGCGAATGTGACAGCCGAGTAAGAGCAGCGGTGGAAATGCGGTGCGGATGGTTTCGAGTCAAAATGGCGGGCTTTAGGGAGGATCGTGATGAGGCCTGAAACGCCTGTCGGGCAGGCGGCAGGGAGGTTCAGCTACATTGCGGCTACAAAATCAGGAAGCGCCATGGCAGCCTGATCCTGCAGGAGTTGCGTCATCCGAGCAGCCATGCCCGTGTACATGGACGCGGCTCGGAATGCATTCACGCGTACGCTCTCATTGGCATGGCTGAAGGCATACTGAGCCAGCGCCAATAGCGCGTATAGCCGAATCTGCATAGAGTCACTGCGCAGTGTTTCAAGAAGAACGTGATCGGCGGTGTCGGCGTTTTTCGCGGCGAAGTCGGCCATCTCCAGCATAACCTGGGCGTTTTGATACATGGCCCAGAGACCACGTGCGCCCTGCATCCGGCTCCAGGTTTCCTCGGGTGTGGCGTCGTCCAATCCCTCTCTCCAAAGGAAATGCTCACTTAACGCCCGTGCGCTCCAGTCTGGCCGCAATTTAGCAATCAGCGACCCCCACGACTGCGCATTTCGGCGGCTCGCGCCGACCCTCCAGCGGCCAAGGTAAAAGGCAACGAAGGAAACGGTGGCGACTTGGAGAATTGGGAGAATCATCGATTGTCCTGGACTGGTGGTAACCACCCAGTCGGTACATTAGGTAATGTAAGTTAAGCCCCTCGTACCGTCAATGATACTTCCTGGCCAGATGCTGGCAGGTTTGGGTTACAGCGGTGAGGGGGCGAAGCGGCGCACTTCAATTGGGCAGTGGCAGGGAAGCGGAAGAACGGCAGATATCGCCGGTCTAACCGGGTTTTGGAATCGCTTACATCACATTCACTGGTACAGAATTCGCCTGGCACTCCACTCCTAATTAGCGCAGCAAGAGGCTTCATGCCGCGCATAGACCGCTTCCGCACAGCTTTGGTAGCCGGGATTGACGCTTGACGACTTTCACATGCGGCGGAAAACCCCGAATGCATGGCTGTCGCCTCATCCTTCAGGTCGCACAAGAGCGCGATCGAAGCATGCCGTGCGACATGAGCGCCTAGTAACCTGTCAAAACTCTTTGAGTCGAGCAACTCCAGTTCCAGCAGAATCACGTCAACCGAAAGTGTGGCAAGATAGCCTTCGACGTCCTCGGTGCATTCCAAGTGAGCCAGTTCAAAGGAGCATGAGCCCTGGTCGTTGAACATCGCGCTTATCTTGCGAGCTTCTTCGGCGTTATCCTCAATCAGCAGCACGGTTTTGACTGGTCTCTTTCTCATATTCATCCTTGAGGGGCTGTCTGTCCGAAGCCTCCCAGAACGATGGTCACTCCTCTCTCACCTTGGCGGCCCTCACTCTAGAATCACCACTCATGCTCGTTTGGGAGTCCTGTCTCTTATGCATACCCGTATGTCCAACGGGCCCCTCCGGGTGCTGCCTAGGCATTCGATGGAACTGGAGCCACAAATCAAATTCTCTGAATATGGTAGTGGCCTGGCAGAAAAGTCTGAATACATCGTTTGAGGTGTCCCCCAATCGAACATTCGGCCGATGCAACATGCGCGTCGCCTCTGCGGCGGCACGCGTAAGCAAATAGCGATTTGAGATTTGTGCCGTGGCGCCGAATACGAGCTCCGATCGCATTTGATACTCCTTCAACCTTGAAGATTCGCCGGCACTCCCACTTGTCCGGCGTCTTGGCGTATTGCTCCTCGGCTCCAGTTTTCATCCTCTCTGTTCGTAGGCTTCTAAGGCCTTGAGATTTGTGACGATCAGAGTTCTGCCACGCTGTTCGACCAGACCTTGAGTCTTGAGGTTCTTCAATGAACGGCTGATTGTTTCCCGTGTAGGTACAGCAATGTGCGGCCAGAAATAGTCCCTTTTCAATCTCCACATTGAACTGGTTACCTTTGGCCAGCCCCACCATGAATTTTGAAGATACCTCAAGAAAGTGAGCAATACAGACCTGTTATTCGCTCATAATCTTGCGATTCTAATGAGTTACCCTGCAGGTGCGTTTGACTCGGTGCTCAAAATGGACATCTGAGCCAGTTGCGCGCTCACTGGTTGGGCACTGTTAGCCGTCGATGAGTATGATTCTGTCCCGGCAGCTCCGGTATCGACCTCAACGGAATCAGTTCTATGCCCCGCTTTCCGAAAGAGGCAGAACCATTCCTGGGGCAAGGTCCTCAATGCTGGAACCCGAAAAGCCGGCCTTCGATGTAAAGAGGTTTTTAACCAGTGCCGGACTTGGTCGCGAGATTGTCGAATTTTGCGAAAATCATATCCTCTTTTCGCAAGGGAATGCCGCTGACTCTTTGATCTATCTCCAAACCGGACGCGCAAAGCTGACTGTTCGTTCCAGCAACGGCAAAGAAGCCACCGTCACATACATCACCCCCGGGGATTTCGTTGGAGAAGAATCGCTCGTAGCCGCCGACGCGCTCCATACGTCCACTGCAACCGCAATCACTCACTGCAAAACTCTTAGGATAGAGCGCGGCGAGATGCTCCACGCCCTGCATGAGGAGCATCAACTTTCCGACGTCTTCAGGGCGTTTCTTCTCGCTCGAGCCATGCGCATCCAGTCCGATCTTGTAGACCAGCTTTTCAACTCCGCCGAAAAGCGTTTGGCGCAGACTCTTTTGTTGATGTCGGGGTTTGGCGAAACTGGCGAATTGGTACGGCTACCCTCAGAGATCACGGAGGAAAGCTTGGCTGAATCGATCGGCGCTTCCAAGTCTGCCGTTCGCTTTTTCATGAACCGCTTCCGTGAGCTTGGCTTCATCCGTTGCGATGGCCGGATTCAGGTTCATCAATCTCTGCTCAACTCAATCCTGAATGACCGCTTGCCGGGCAATAACACTTCAACGCCCGAAATCGTTCTCCCCGCACGCTGACAAGGATGGCCCTTTCCGATGGAATACTCGAAGTTCAATCGACTGCTCCGCCGAGTCATTGCGGTCCCCTTGTTTGTCACGATGGGCCTGGCCGGATTTCTCCTGTGGGAAACATTCGATCTGAACAAATCGTTGCAGCGGGTCGATCACACCGATCTGGTTCTCGACCATTCCGGGCACCTTCTCAAGTTGCTGGTTGACATGGAATCCGCGAAGCGCGGCTACATCGCAACCGGCGATGAGAACTTCCTTCCTACGTACGTGGAGGGGACGAAGCGATTTGATTCCGAATTCCAGGCCTTGAATCAGCTGGTGGCCGATAACCCACCGCAGCAGCAGAAGCTCATGGCCATCGAAGCCGGCTATCAGGAATCCGTGGAGTACGACAGCCGAATTATCGCTCTCCGCCGTGCAGGAAAGGCCGACCCCACCCTCATTCAGGACCAGCTAAGAAACAGCAAACTGGATACGCTTCGAGAACAATTCGCAGAATTTCAAAATGTGGAAGTGGTATTGCGTAGCAGACGCATACAGGCTGCTCATCAACGATGGGTCTTGATGGTAACAAGCTGTTTGGTCCTCGGCTTAGGATCTGGTGCCTTCCTCGCCTTTTTTACCGGAAGCCACATCAAGAAGCTGGGCAAAAGGCTGCTGCAGATTGAGGAACGGTGGACAGCCGTGCTGGGCAGCATCGGCGAGGCAGTCATTGCAACGGACAGCGAGGGACGAATCACCTTTCTGAATCCGGTCGCCGCGGCTCTCGTCGGCTGGCCGCCTGAGGAGGCTCTGAACCAGCCCATCGGGCGTGTGCTGAATCTCATCAACGAAGAGTCCGGGATGACTGCGGACAATGAAGTGCTCCGCGTGCTCAAGGAAAAGGAGACTTTGGCGGTCGCCAACCACGTGGACCTGGTCACAAGAGACGGCCGCGAAATTGCGGTTGAACACAGTGCCGCGCCCATCTTCGCGGCCGAGGGAAAAATTATCGGCGTTGTGCTGGTCTTTCGCGATGTTGCGGAGAGACGGCGAGAAAGGATTGCCACAGAGGAACAGGCTGCGCTTCTCGAACTCACTCAGGACTCTGTTTTTGTGATCGACATGGAGGGCAGGGTCCAGTTCTGGAGCCGCGGAGCGGAAGCCATGCTGGGATACACCAAGATGGAAGCCGCCGGCAAAATCGCACACGAAATGCTCTGCACCGAGTTTCCGAAGCCGTTCGTGGAGATAACCGCTCAGCTGATGCGCGTGGGGCATTGGGAGGGAGACCTCATCAAGACTGCCAAAAACGGTGACCTTGTTGTTGTGGCCGGTCGCTGGGCAATGCAATGGGGAAAACGCGGCCAACCGCCTCGCGTGCTGGTGGTCAACAGTGACATCACTCAACGCAAGCGCGGAGAGGAGTTGCTCGTTTTGCAGAGAGAACAACTAAGGGCGTTGGCAGACCGCCTGCAGTGGGTACGCGAAGAAGATCGCAAGAGAGTCGCCCGCGACCTCCACGATCAAATCGGGCAAATTCTGACCGCGATCAAAATGGACATGTCATGGATGAGCCGTCACCTGCCCAAGTCAGAAGGCGAGGTGCTCGCTCGACTGAAGGAATCGACTCAGTCCATCGACAATGGCGTCAAAGCGGTGCGAACCATCTGTAGCGGGCTGCGCCCCGGCGTATTGGATGACCTGGGCTTGGCAGCAGCGATTGAATGGCAGGCCGGGGAATTTGCATCTCGCAACAATGTCCTCTGCCACGTCTCGGTTCCGCCTGTCGATTTGCACCTGGATGGTGATCGGGCTACTGCGACCTTCAGAATCTTCCAGGAGTGCCTGACCAACGTGGTTCGGCACGCGCAGGCAAAGCAAGTCCGCGTGGTCCTGAACCAGGAAGATGAGAATATCGTTTTGGTGGTTCAAGACGACGGAATCGGCTTTCGCGAGTCCGACCTATCGAACACTCTCGGGTCATTGGGGCTCCTAGGCATGAAAGAACGCGCGCAATCCTGCGGGGGCGATGTGCAGATCTCCAGTTCCCCCGGCAGCGGGACCACCGTCACTGTGCGCGTTCCGGTAGATACTCCGCGCGCTGAGAGGAGTGAAGTATGCACATCCTGATCGCAGATGACCATGCTGTCGTACGCCGTGGCCTGCGGGAGATTCTTGCCGATGCAATTCCCGATGCGGGCTTTTCTGAAGCCGGCAACGGGGATGAGGTGCTCAGCCAGTTAAGCAAGTCTGCCGTAGCGATGCTGGTGCTCGACATCAATATGCCTGGGCGTAGCGGAGTTGATATTCTGCGGGATGTAAAACACGCGTACCCGCGGTTACCGGTCATCATTCTCAGTGTCCATCCTGAAGAGCAGTATGCAGTACGCTGCCTGAAGGCTGGTGCAGCCGCCTATATCAACAAGGAAAGCGCCTCCGATGAGTTGGCAAACGCGACAAAGAAAATCCTCAATGGCGGCCGCTACATCAGCGCCAGCCTGGCAGAAAAGCTGATTGACAACCTGGACGAGTCCGCTGACAAGCCCCTTCACGAGTCGCTCTCGGACCGCGAGCATGAAGTGATGAAGATGATCGCCGCCGGCGTTCCCTTGACCGAGATTGGCGAAAGACTTCACGTCAGCGTAAAAACCATCAGCAGCTATCGAGCCCGCATCATGGAAAAGATGCAAATGAAAAGCAACGCTGAGCTTACACGCTACGCAATGACGCACAGCCTCATCGACTAGGGCCGGTTTACACTACCTGGGCGTGGCGGCGTAGGAAAAGCCCTACATGACGAGCATAGAAACCCTGCAAGAATCACAGACAACGCTGATGTCACTTCCCCATCGGCCCCGGTATCGTGAAAACAGGTCGCGATTGTCACCCGAAAAGGGGAAATGTTGAATATCCTGATTGCAGACGATCACGCGAGCGTACGGCGCGGCCTCAGAGAGATCGTGGACGATGCATTTTCAGGTACTCGGTTTTCCGAAGCCGCCAGCGGGGATGAAGTCTTGACCGAGTTGATCAAATCCCGCCACGACGTGTTGTTGCTCGACATCAATATGCCAGGGCGCAGCGGGATGGAAGTACTGAAAGATGTAAAGAATATCTACCCGCGCCTTCCCGTGATCATGGTCAGCGTCCAGCCTGAGAGCCAGTATGCATCCCGCTGTCTTTTGGCCGGCGCCACCGCCTATATCAACAAGATCTATGCTTCAGAAGAGCTGGCTCCAGCGATCAGGAAGATACTCGATGCCGGAACATCGCTTGCGCGGAATCCTGGTACCAACTAAGTTTTCGATCGTCATAAGATGCATCTGCGGA
This sequence comes from uncultured Occallatibacter sp., assembly GCA_964396795.1. Classification (GTDB taxonomy): domain Bacteria; phylum Acidobacteriota; class Terriglobia; order Terriglobales; family Acidobacteriaceae; genus Telmatobacter. The sequence goes on from CAYNGB010000009.1 coordinate 22,167, forward strand.
CAGTAGCGCCGATCCCCAGACCAGGGCCCCCGGCGACAGGTCTTCGTTGCTGGGGTGGAAGACCGGCTCTCCTGGCAGCGTCCACGCCGCCAGTTGCCATCCGCTCCCAGGACATTCCCTTCCGGGCAGCGACCTGACGTAGCATCTCAAAAGCTCAGATACAAACGACCTGTCATCCTGAGCAGAGTTTGCGCTCACAACACCAAACCCAACTTCAAACCCATCCTGCAAACATCTGAGACAGGAAGCCATCTCTGCCAGACATACCCTACAAACTTTGCGGGATAGACCTACAGCAAGATCAGCTTTCGCCGATGGTCATCACTTTCAACACTCCGTATGTTGGTTATATCGGCATTGCAATTATCCGCTGAACTTCAGCCCTTTGTGCCCATCCTGTGAGCTTTGAAAGGTATCGACCATGGCTACTAGCTTTGCAACTTCGACGTATACGCCCCCCACGTTTCCCCTGGACATCCCCTTTCCTTTGCCACTGACCGCACGTCCCCGTTTGAAGGTTGTTCCCAACCCCGCCGGCGTATTGCCGGCTCGAGAGTCAGCATTCGACCTGCAGAACCTGTTTGACAAATTCATGCCCGGAAAAACACGGCGCAATTACCTGGCGGCCGAATCGATCTATTCGCAAGGCGACGCCGGCAATGCGATCTTCTACATCCAAAGCGGCAACGTGAAACTCACTGTTGTATCATCCAGCGGCAAGGAAGCTGTCATCGCGCACCTCCCGGCGGGTAGCTTCCTTGGCGAAGCATGCATGGCAACTCTCCAGTGTCGCGATTCCTCTGCATGCACACTTCAATCCAGCACCATCGTGCGCATTGAAAAAACGGCCATGCAGGCACTTCTCGATCGCGAGCCTGAGTTCGCGCGGCATTTCCGCGCCCACCTGCTCGCGCGCAACATCCGCATGCAGGCCGATCTTATCGATCATCTGTTCAATTCAAGCGAAAAGCGCCTCGCCCGCCTGCTCATGCTGATGGCTAACTTCGGCCAGGAATCGAAGCCCATCCCCGTCATAGGCAAGATCAGTCAAGAAACGCTGGCCGACATGATTGGCACCACCAGGTCCCGAGTCAGCTTCTTCCTCAATCGGTTTCGCAGTCTTGGTTACATTGACTACGACAGCGGCGGGATGATCATCAAGAACACGCTGGTAAACATCGTGCTGCACGACTAAGGGCCGGCGGAATGGTTCGCTTTGATCCGATCACGATTGCGGCTTGGCTGCGGCAACGGGAGGTTGCAGCTCCGGAAGAACCATCGGGCTGAGCATGTGGCCAATGCCGTTGCCATCGGTAGTAGCGGATCCGGGGCGTGCTTGAGGCACGCACAGGACAGTAGAAGTTCCCTCAACGCAGAAACAGAGAAATCTGCCCTCAAAGGGCACAGGCAAGCCGTCGAAACGTCGGAGCCTGTGCTGGGGTGCGGCGAGACACATTTGGCCCCGCAGTGGCAGGGATCCCAGTGACATCCCTCTGCCTAAATGATCTTCTCGTTCTGGTTCATGGTTTTTGCCTACGTCGTTCATGTATTGGATGAGTCGCTACTCGGCGGCAGCTTTGTTGAGAAAGTGCGGCAGCATTGGTGGCCGGAGTATTTATGGAGCAAATTCTTCTGGTTCAATGCGGGCTATTTTGTAATCATGATCGCGAATGTGGTCACCTTAAATTCGACTTCAGGAAAGCCCTGACGCAATGAGTGAGGTCTGACTTGTGAGAGTGTTTGCTCATGCCCATTTCTGGAAGCCTATTTGCTGGCGACAACTCCAGACTCCCATACAGCATCTCAGACGCAGGATGATGACGACCATGGATCAAAGGACCCTGGCGATAGTTATTGCGGCTGTCGTAATCGTCGCCATAATCTTCATTGTCTACCGCGCGCGCCGACGCCAACACCTCAAGGAGCATTTCGGCCCGGAATACGATCGCGCCGTGCTTGAGCAAGGCAACACTGCCAAAGCCGAAACGGATCTCCTCAGTCGCGAGAAGCGCGTTCACAGCTTTTCAATCAAAACGCTCACACCTGCCACGCGTGATGGGTTCGCAGAGGAATGGACCCTGATTCAGAGCCGTTTCGTCGATAATCCTGCAGCAGCTGTCAGCGAAGCCGACTCGCTCGTGAACCGCGTGATGGCCGCACGAGGTTATCCCGTGGCCGACTTCGAGCAGCGCGCGGCCGATGTTTCAGTCGCATATCCTGCCGTGGTGCAGAACTATCGCGCGGCCCGTGTCATCGTGCTGCGTCATGGACGCGGCGACGCCAGCACCGAAGACCTGCGCCAGGCGATGGTGCATTACCGCTCACTGTTCGACGAACTGCTAGACGTCCCGATTTCGGTCGCCACTACGAGAGGAGTCATCCATGAAAGAGCTTCTTAATGACGAGAAACTCACCACAGCCGATCTCGTCAATCCTGCGCGCCCTGCTGCGGAAGTGCACGAAACATCCATACCGGAAACGGACACGCCATCGTCTTCGGATCGTTTTCCGGTAGACAGGGTCGCTGTGGACCACGTGGCCTCAGATCGTGTTTTGGAGACGCGTGACCCTTTATCTACTGTCCTGGATCAACCGGCACAGCATAACCCGCTCTTCCCTCAGGACGAGTTGCAGAGTCTTCGTTCGCACTGGGCCACCGTACAAACCTCTTTCGTCGATGAGCCCCGTACGGCGGTGGAACACGCAGACAGCCTAGTGGCCAAACTTGGTATGCGAATCGCCGAACAATTCGCCTCTGAGCGCGAGCAACTGGAGAAGCAGTGGGATCGCGGCGAAGACGTCAATACTGAAGATCTCCGTCAGGCGCTCAAACGCTACCGCGCATTTTTCGATCGTCTCCTCGCCTTTTGATCACGCGAGAGAACAAGTGAGGAGAGTGCTACCCTCACGGCAAGTGCGAAGAGGGCTGGAAGATTTATTGCAAGCCATCCACCCTCTTCCACCAACAAACTCTCTAAGTAAAGACTCTATGTATCTCAAATTCACGCGTAGCGCTATGAGTCAAATAATGTTTGGATCGTCTCACGCCACAAGCCGGTCGGATGACTTCCGGCTAACGCCCCGACGCACAGGAATGCGACAGAGCCAATTTAGAGGCAGCAATCCACTTGAGCGACTAGACTCCGTCTCGAACAAATGACGCAAAACCTGTTGCGACCCAGGTAGTGAATGACACAGGTCATTATCTTGCATGAATGAAACCCAGCGACGCTTTCACAAAATGGGCTCCGGACGCACACAGTATCGTGTCCGTCGCGTGGCCGATCCTTGCCAACTCGACATTCTCCGCAAGGGCGCGAGCGTGTGGAATCAGAGAAGATGGAGTATCCGAAGAGGCCAGCGAGCCACTTCAAAGCAAACCGCAGCAGAGCGAACCTCGGCGGGCGAATCTCAACGAGGCAGGTAAGCGTGCGGTAACTCGAGTTTCCCAGACGTCAGAGATCGACGAATCGTATTCCAAGCATGCATCTTGCTGCACGAATCATGAAAAATATTGCATTCATGGCATTGTCTCTTCCGTTGGTCGGCTCTCTACCTGTAGTCACAGGCACATCGACTGAAGGGTTAGGATGTTACCTTTGTTCAATTGTGCGTAGAACCATTCTCTCAGCCCGGGAATCTGTCGCGTCTTCTCCTGCACTCCGCCATGGTCGGTGTTAGTAAGGATAGTGAATCGCGGGTTCACGCCCTTTACCCATGTCGTGGCTCCCTGCGGATCTCCTTTGGCCGCGCCGTCCGCGGCAAACCACGGAATACCGCGCTGCATGCGATTACCCGCAGTACACGATGATGTGCTTCGCCGTAGTGGAGATCGTGAGTGTGGTTGTCCCTGGGGTTGTCTCATTAATGTTCACCGGGCTGGTTGAGCCGAAGCTCAGGGTAGGGTGGGTACCGCGCGTTGGCGGGGTGGGAGTGATGGCAGAGGTTAGGGTCACACTGCCTCGCCGGGGCTGTGATCGGCGTAGCCACGAAAAACGACAACGTCATGGAAGTTGTTTCTGGACCACTAGCAACGTTCATCTGAAAGGGACATGCGCCACTTGCAAGTCCGGACGCGATAGCCGCAGGTGCAGTTGCCAGCACTCAAGCTGCGTTTACGTGCGATGCACTTCAATCAATGCGAAGGAACGCGGCAACAGCTCAAGATCAAGGGCAGCAGGTAGCTCGATGTCCAGGCTCTTCTGTTCGCCGTCAATCCAGAGCAAGACGTTTTTCTTGCTCTCGCCTTGCAACATCACACGGGGCGCCTCGCCAAGATCGCTGAGATTTGCGAGGACAACACCGATGCGTCCGTCAGCGGCCTGCCATGTGCCCGACTGGACCATGGCCTCCTTGCCCCAGCCGAAGTCGCGCAGCGTTACATTGCTGACTGTCCATGGGCGCAGCATCCTGCCATAAATTAGATAGTCTTTCGCCCGGCCGGTACGCATTTTGTTGGCGCGATTGGTCCAGTCCAGAATGGCGGCCTGGTCAGGAATCGCACGCGTCCATGGCTGATCCCAGTCATATTCAATGAGGCCTTTGTCGCGCAAGGTGAAGTTGGTCATGTAGCCGGTGACCAAGGCTCGGGCCACGGAGAGACGCAGTGTCTCATCGCTGATGCGATTGGTGTAAAGCCCCTGATGCCCGTTGCAGTATTCGTGATAGATGAACGCGTAGAGAGGACATGTACGAATGCGTCCATCCCAGATGTGGAAGTCGCCGAGAAATGTTTCGGGAGGGGCGGCCTCGCAACACATCGCGACATCTTTATTCGTTGCTTGCGCAACCTGCATGTCTTTGCGCAGGAGATTTTTGAAAGCAGAGATCATCCACGGACCGGGAACAGGCGGATGGCCATGGTTGTCGGAATAGCAAGCCTTTGGGCCGGGTCCCTGGTCGAACTGCTGAACCAGCAAGGGGCCAAACTCAGCCATACGCCTGGTCATGTCCAGGACCATCTCATTGGCACGAGGTGTTGCCACACAGACGCTAAAGCTGGTTCGCCACGCGCCGACACCGGCATCCCCTAAAGGCGCGCCGTTCCAGTTGAGAGACACGGCTTCATTTCCGCCTTGTGCGTCGAAATACGGCTTTCCATCGTAAGCCGTATTTTTCTGGGATGTGACCCAGTTCAGACCGTCTCCGTAAATGCCGGGACTCCAACCTTTAGCTTTGGCCTTTGCCATGAATTCCTTCATGGCCGCGTCGCCGCCCACAGGCGGATAAGCATCCGGCTGAACCCATGGTCCAGCGTGTTCCCAGTTGAATATCAGCGGCATTAGCGGGGCATTGAGCCCCGCGGCGATCTTTTCAAGATAGGGAAGAGCATTCGAGGCGGGCGAGAATTCAGGATTTTCCGTGACTGGGCCGTCCCAGTCACACTGACCGCGCATGGGAAACATAATGCCAACAGGCGAATCGGTGACCCATTTGGGCACATCTTTGCGATCGGCCAGCTTCAGAGGGCAGAAGGGTTGTTTCGAAGCCCAGTCACGATAGATCTCCGCAGCCGCATACCAATCCCCCTGAAAAGTGCCAAGCACAACGTGATACGGAAGCTGATAAGTGTCCGGGCCTTTCGTGCCGGGATAGTGTCCGATGCCTAGTGTGACACCCTCGTCCTCCATCAATGGGTCAATGAACTTGGGCAGGCCTGCGATGTCGTCACAGGCCAGATAGAGTCCGCCGAGATCGTTGTAGCAGGCCATCAGTTGCGTGGAAGCCCACTGTCCCGGATAGTTGTTGAAACGCCATACCTCGGGCGCGTTGCGCTGGGTTCGCCACCATCCTCCGACTTGCATCGATGGCGTAACTGGCCCCGTGAGCCCTCCGTCGCCGATCGACCAGAGGATGTTGCCGGGATGTCTTCCGTCGGCCTCGTCGAAAGGCACCAGAATGTGAGGAAACTGAATATGCCCGATCCATGAATCAGTTCCATTCTTCAGATCGAAACTCCAGTAGGTGAGCGGGCTCTGCCGAGGGCATTTCACATGAACGGTTGCATCCACAGGAAGACCGCCCATGTTGCGAAATTGGATGACGACCATTCGCTCGCCGTTTTGCGAATCATCATGTACTTCGACCGCTTTCGCCTGGGAGGAATCGATTGTCTGGAACTGACCCTTTTCGTTTCGCAGTTCGATCGTCAGGAGCGGGAGCGCAGCATGGTGCGGAATAAGCAGGTCTCGCATCTCGCCATAGACCGACTGAAATGCGGAGATTGAGCCAGACTGCCGATCAATCAACAATCGATAGCCCGAATTTTCGACGAGCAACGGCGGTGGAGCATCGACTGTACCTGAGCGCCTGATGCGCGTGTACTGGGCGTGCGCGTCGTGCGAGGGTCCTGCCAAAGCCATAGTTGCGGCAGTTGATGCGGCCGTGGTTAAAAACCGTCGGCGGGAGAAGCCTTTTTCAGGTTTTGTCATCTTCTCAAGTTGCTTCATGATCTGGCTGCTCCAAGGGTCAAAGATCGCCTGCCAAGAGGAACGGAATGACACGCATCCGTCGTTTATTGAATGCGCTACTGAGCCGAACCCAGCACCTTTCCTGGATGACGCGATGGTGAAGGCGTTGCGGATCACAAGCGCTTAAGCGATGAATTCGGCCGAAGGGTATCACCTTTGCTTGGAAAGGGTCAATCCAAAATCCGTCGTGCGGAATGTGGCGCCGCCCACGGTCGTCCTCGCGCAATGCTACGCCGGGCTGTGGGGAAGAATGGTAATGATTGTTGTGGGAGGGTTCTACACTCTCAAGTTTCTGGCCGAGAAGAAATCGCAGCTGACTGCGTACCGGCAATCGCCGCAACGCGCGGATTTGGAGAAAAGGGAGCGGAAAGCAAGATGGACAGGAGAACGTTTCACAAGGTACTCGGATTGGGAATGGTGGGCTCGCTCACCGGCGGAGCGGCGAGCGGAGCCCAGAAGCCGGAAACGGGACTCGGATCTGACGCACTGGAGATCGGAACGCCGGAGGGCTTCGCGAATATTCCTGAGCACAAGACGGCGTGGCCTTCGCAAACCTACCGCCGGCTCCTGATAGATACCCATGTGCCCGACTGGGACCACCTGCTCAGCGAGTTCAATGCCGCGGAGTATGTCTCGGCCATCGCCAAGTCGGGCTTTCAATCGCTGGAACAATACGCTAATTCTCACGTAGGGCTATGCCTGTGGCGCACCAAGCTGGGACAGATGCACAGAGGCATGAACGGGCGTGATTATTTTGGCGAGGTGATGGAAGAATGCCGACGCCATGGCCTGCATCGCGTGGCCTACTACAGCCTGATCTTTGATGACTGGGCCTACCAGACACATCCGGATTGGCGAATCCTCCCCGAAGATGGTTACGACTCAGAACTCTTCAGCCGCACGGGCATGGTCTGCCCCAACTCTCCCTATCGTGACTATGTTTTCGCAAGTGTGCAGGAGCTGGTTGCCAATTACGACTTCGAGTGCATCTTTCTAGACCAGCCATTTTGGCCAACGATATGTTATTGCCCCTCTTGCGCTGCTCGCTTCTGGAGCGAAAACAACAATGAATTGCCGCGGATTGTCGACTGGAAGGATCCAATCTGGCGCACTTTTCAGCGATCGCGACAGCGGTGGCTGGAGGAGTTCATGATGACGGTGCGGGAGACCGCGAAGAAAACTCGCCCCATCACCGTCTACTTCAATTTCGCGTCGATCTTCGCCCCCTGGCAGCTGGGAGCCTCTCTCGAGCAAGGAAGAGCTTCCGACTTCTGTGGCGGAGACTTCTATGGAGGCCCCACCGAGAGTTCCCTGGTCTGCAAGGCCTATTCGGGACTAACCCTTAGCCAGCCTTTCGAAGTGATGACGTCGCGCGCCAGCCCCAGCCTGATCGATTTCGAAAACACCAAGCCCTTCGAGGAACTGGTGCTGGAAACCATGGTTCCTGCCGTGCACTCGGCGGCCTTTATGCTGATCGATGCCATTAAGCCGATGGGGACGCTGAATCAGCAGTTCTACGAATTTGTCTCTCATGTCAATGCGCAGCATGATGCCTACGAACCCTTTCTCGGTGGCGAGTTGCAGGCCGATGTCGCTATTTATTACGACAAAACATCCATGTACGACCCCGATCTGAACGGAGTGCCGGCTTCGGTGCTTTCGCCGAACCTCGCCTCCAGCCACTCCGGCCCGCGCAATCTGGGAATACCGTCGCCACCTGCCACCAAAGTCAATTTGCCACACCTGGATGCGGTGGTTGGCACTGCACGTATCCTGCGCGAGGGGCACATCCCTTACGGAGTGGTGACGAATATCACGCTGGACCAGTTGCGCCGCTTCCGCGCGGTCTTTCTGCCCAACGTGCTTGAGATGACGGAGGAGCAGGCGAATCACTTTCGCGAATTTGTGCGGAATGGTGGCGTCCTCTATGCCAGTGGGCCGTCTTCTCTGAGCGCCCCGGAACTGGGCGATTCCCGCTTCCTGCTTGAGGATGTCCTGGGCGTGCGTTACCTGGGTGGGTTTGGCGAGTCGGTCACCTTTCTCTCCCCCGCCAGCCCCGAAATTGCCAAGATCATCTGGCCGCAAGAGAATATAACGCTCCCGTGGTCGATTGTCCGGGCCCAAAGTCAGCCGGGCGCCCAGGTTTTGGCCACGGCGACCTTGCCCTTCGTCGCTCCGAATGCCGGATACAGCATCGGAGCGCACTTTGCGCAGATCTGGAGCAATCCTCCTGCGGCAAAGCCAGGCAGCGATCCTGGCATTGTTGTGAATTCGTTTGGCAAAGGCAAAGCGATCTGGATCGCTGGCCGCGTGGAAGCGCTGACCGAACCCGTAGGCCACAACCTGGTGAAACTGCTTCTTCGAAATGCACTGCCAGGACCCTATCGTTTCGAGGCAGAAACCAATCGGGTCGTAGAGGTGACTGTCTTTGATCAACCGGAACAACATCGGCTCCTGATAGGACTTATCAATCTGCAGGAGCATGTGCCCACGATCCCGGTAGGCGCTGCCGTTCGGGTTCTTCCGCCATCTGGCCGTAAAGTGCGGCGGATATTGCAACTGCCCGAGCTGAAGCCGGTGAGTTTTGAAAAGTCCGGAGCTTATATCCAGTTTCAGGTTGAGCCTTTCAAATTGGTCTTCATGGCGGTGGCAGAGTACGAGTGAGGCCGCAGTTCATTCGCGGCCGGCTTCCTCGGAGGGAAGCTCGGGTGCGCTTGTGCTCCATCAGACCCTCGTTGGGTAGTCGGCGCCGCGGCGAGTAGCGTCAGGTAGTTGTCGACCAGGAGTCCTTCGTAGCCGTTTGGGTTGCCCTTCCAGTCGGTCCAGTCATAGCTTTCGCCGTTCGGGCCACGCCCCTGAAAGCCTCCATTCCTGAAGGTGTCGAGAATCGGGAACAGGATCGCGTCCGCCTGGGCATTACGGCCGAGCAGGCGTAGAGCCTGAATCGTGAAGTAGGCGAAGCAGGCCGATGCGCCGCCGTTCTCAAATACTTGAAAGCCATCGGAACCGTCTTCTTTGGCTGGGCCGCCATAGCGCGGATTCAGGTCGACGTAGTCTTCGCGGCGGATGGGAATCAGATTGCCGGGCAATCCGAGATCGAAGCGGCTATAGCCGACGGCTGACATTTTGGCTAACAGCCTGTCCCAAATTCGATTTCCCTGCTCAGGTGTGACTAGGCCATAGGTGACGGCCATTCCATTGACGAAGAGAAAGTAATAGTCGTGCAGCTTGCCGTCGGCGCTGCGCCAGCCGGCAAGTACTCCAGTTTCGGGATTGTAAAAGGCGTCGTAGTAGCTAGCCTTTAACCTCTGCGCGCGCTCCTGATAGATGGCGGCATCGCCATCGCGACCGGCCAGCCCGGCAAGGGCTGCCATGCCTTGAAGGGCAGGATAGGCGAGCACGTTGGAATAGGCGTCCTTGTGGCCGAAGCCGATCGTATCCCACCAGTTTGAGGGCCTCACTGTGAGTTCAACGGGCCAGGAGCCGGAGTTGCCGCTCAATGGATACTCCATCAGCCCATCGCCGTCGCGATCGAACTCGATCATCTTGTCGGCCCAGTTCTTCAGCATGGAGTAATTGCGGAGATTCCAGTTCATATCGCCGGCAGTCCGCACGTATGCGGCTGCCGCAATCAGCAGCGATGGGTAAACGTCAAGGAAGTCATAGTTCACTCGCGGAGGCAACAGGTAGCCAGTCATGCCGTAGCCGGTCATTCCACCGATGTAACGCTCGAGAGTCTGCCGCACCAGATCGAAAGCAGTGAGGCCTGGGGCGAACGGGGGCAGATGCTCGGCCATCATCGCATACTCGAACAGCGTGATCGGCGTGGCATCGCTGGCAGAATTGTTCGCGAGCGCTCGCCGACGCGGATTGAGTTGGAAGATGCTGAGAAAGTCGCGCCGATAGCCGTCGTATCGAGGGTCGTTCTCGATACCATTCCCGCCCGGGTAGATCGAGACGACTTCAATTCGGTACTCGATCTCGCTGTGCCAGGTCCAAGTGGAAGGCGGCAACGTCACCCGGACGAAATTATCCCCATGGTCGCGGGAAGCATCATAGCCAGCGATTGCGTCCCTAGCCGTGCCGGTGATGCGAAATGTTCCGTGTGCGGGGAAGTGGAGCAGCGCGGGGAGGCGGATGTCCCCCTCGTCGGTGACCATGCCGAGCAGCGTGGGATGTGTATTGGCCGGATCGAAGCCAAGCAGGATCGGCTCGCCGGGCCGGTTCCCCGCGGTAACCGAGCGCATGACGATGGCATTCTCGCTGAAAGCGAGGCTCCACGCGGGTTTCTCGTCCTCCTTGCGCACGCGGTATTCAACCATATCTCCGTGGCGCCATACGTGGTAACGTACGTCGGTCGGAGAAGGGGGAAGCATCACGTTGACATCGAGCTGGTTTGTCCCCAGAGAGTCGACGGAGAGCGAGATAAAGTCGGGCCGATCCGGCGCGAGTTTCACCTTGAAAAACCTTGACCGATATTCGAGGTTCGGAGAGGTCATTTGAGCTGTCTGACCGACGTCTTGAGCCTGCAAGGGCTGCCCGACGGACGCGGCAACCGCGCCCGCAATCTTAATAAATTCCCGCCTCGTTGTGTCCACGATTCCTCCATCGTCTATTCTTGAATCCAGAGCCTTCATCGTCGTAGCCATCGCGCCTGGAAGGATGCAATACGGCTTGTCCGCACTTCGATTCGTCCGGATGTCAGAGTGTCGAAAACCTCCGACCGTTGGCTGCGGGCAAATTCCAAGGATACGCAAGCAGCGGCTTCGCTCATGGATGTAGGTTCCCGGGTGCTGCGACCGGGGTCGCCGGGAACATCCGTCTCAATTGCGAAGAGGCCGCCGGAAAGCCGCCGGCACGATCGGGCGCTGGTGATGAACAGAGTGCGCAGACCGGGGCCGCCGAAAGCACATGTGGTGGGCTTGGAGACGGGAAGGGGCACGGTTCGGTCGATGCTTCCGTCGGGGCGTACCCGGACAAGGCAGCCGGCGAATGGGCGGGTTACCCAGAGGCAGCCCTCGGCATCCATGGCCGAGCCATCAGGCAGGTCCTTGTCGTAGCCGGTGAAAAAGGGCCGGCGCATGGAGATCGTTCCGGTCAGACGATCGAATGCAAATGAGTAGATAGCGTTGGCGATAGTGTCGCCGAAGTAGTAGGTGGAATGGTCGGGGCTCCAGGCGAGCGCGTTCGAGATGCCGATCCGATGCATCCACTCGGATGCCGAACCATCGGGATCGAGGCGATAGAGGGTACCTTCGGCGAACTCGATGTCGAGGTCCTCGCCGTCAGGGCCGACATTGTTGCGCATTGTGCCCGCCCACAGCGAGCCGCGGGGATCAACCTTAGCGTCGTTGAATCGTATGGCGGGAGCCGCGGGCAGAGAGTAGATGACCGCGAGTTCCGGATGCGCATCCGGAGACCAGAAAGCAACGTGGCTGGCGAGAACGAGCGGCAGTTGGCCGGGAATCGTGGTCAGATTCACGGAGACGACCGGCTCGCCGAAGAGCCAGGACTCGGTGGCTTTGCCGGCGGGCAGGTACCGGTGCATGATGAAGCGGTTAATATCCGCCCAGTGGAGGGCACATTGGTCGCTATCCCACACAGCGCCTTCGCCGCGGATGTCTCCCGCTGGAACGGCGCATCGAATTTCAAATAGCATTTTGCCCTCGCGTGCCTCTTCTCCACATTCAAAGATCTGTGTTGCGGGAGGTTCCGCAGGCAGTCGAACGCGACGATTCTCTCATCATGCAATATCTCAATTACCAAAGCCATGCATAGATTGCAATGGTAGCGAGCGCAAGCAGGAACCAGTGCAGCCGCCAGTCGGAAACGCCTTCGAAAGCAGCGCTACGTATCTTCCAGTCGACGGTGAGACCTTTGACGGTGGCCGGTTCCGGGCGGCGTGTGAGATACGACACGGCGAACAGCACCGCCGTAGTAACAATGGTGCCCCACAGTCCGCGATAAGTGTAGTTCAGCGTCAGCTTGCGATGCAGGAAAGGGAAGACCTGGGCGCCGGCCGCGTTCATGAGTTGGTCGGCGACGAACATTGAAGCGATCAGCGTGCCGGTGAGCGCTGATGCCACGGCGCCCTGGAAGTTCATGCGCTTGCTCACGATGCCAAAGAAAATGGCGGGCGTGACCGGCATGACGAGATAAATCGAGACCGCCTGCAGATACTTGTAGAGCCCGTCGGGTGTGGTGCAGATGAGATAGGCGGCGGCGACAGCGAGCGGAGTGGCGACGAGGATGACTCCACGGCCCAGCAACACCTGGGTCTTCTCCGTCGAGTCCTTACGGAATCCGAGAAGAAAATCGCGGACAACGAGCGTGGAAATCGAGTTCATGACCGAGAGCGAGGAGCCTATGAGGGCGCAAATCAGGGCTGCCAGTACCAGCCCGCGGATGCCGGTGGGAAGCAGGTCGCTCAAGAGGGTGATGAATGTAGTTTTGGGATCTCGACCGGGATAGAGGGCTGCTGCGATGACTCCGGGCAAGGCGAAGATGAAGATAGGGCTGAGTTTGAGCAGGGTGGCGAACATGGCGCCGCGGCGGGCCTCGCGAAGATCGCTGGCGCCGAGCACGCGCTGCACGTTGACCTGGTCCATGCCCCAATAGAACAGCCCTGCATACAGTGCGCCGAGAAGGATGCCGATGAAGGGATAATTGGGGTCGTCATAGGGCTTGGCGACGTGCATGGCGATCGGCATCTTCGCGACGAGGCCGTGCCAGCCGCCGACCCTGGCGAGGCCGACGATAAGCATCAAGCCGCAGCCGGCGATCATAATGGCGGTTTGAACCGAATCTGTATAAGCAACCGCGGTGAATCCGCCCACGATGGTGATCACCGCGACACATGCTCCCATGAGCATCACCAAGGGCATCAAATCCCATCCCAGCAAACTATGGAGCACGAGCGCGCCCGCGTAAAGATGGAAGGCGAGCTTTGTCATGATGCAGATAACCAGCATGAGTCCGGAGAAAAAGACGCGGGCGATGCGGCTATAGCGTAGCTCGAGGAACTCGGGGATGGTGTAAACACGAGCTCGAATGTAGTAGGGGAAAAGCAGCGCGCAAGCGATTCCGAGACAGATGCAGGTGGTGAGCTCGACGGCGCCTGCGGAGAGACCATAGCGATAAGAATCGCCGGAGAGTCCAACCAGGTGTTCGGCCCCAATGTTGGTGGCGAAAAGCGAAGCGCCTACCAGAGGCCAGCCAAGCCGGCGGCCGGCGAGGAAGAACTGCGAGCTAGTCTCGCTAGCGCCTTTGCGAATGGCAATGATAAGTCCGGTCGCGATGCTGGCGACGACCGCGACGCAGCAGATCACAATGTCGAGAGCAGAGAGGGCCATTCCAATTCCTGGGAAGCCGAGAACCACAAAGGCAATTATCTAGCCGGAACGGATGCGCGCTGGTATGCTCAGCGCGACATGGTGTAGAGTATACAGTTCAAGCGCCCAAGCGCTTAAATTCGACACGCTTGGGCACTGCAAGGCGTCAAATGAATGAAAAGAGTTAGCCGCGCCGGATGGGTGGAGAGACAATTCTCGACGTACATTTTTTGTGACTTTGCGATGACCGGTTCGCGGCTCGATGTTCAACAGCGACAATTGTGGGCCGCGAGGATTGCCATCACGGTTCTTGCGGCAGGGTGTCTCGGCATTTGTGTCGTTCCCTCGCCGCTAGCGCGCGCAGGCGCTGAGCGAACAGACAGTGGGGAGCAGATGAGAGAAGCCTGGTCGGCGTATGGCGGGCAGGCGGCACAGCAACATTACTCGAGTCTAGCCCAGATTAACCGCAAGAATGTGAAGGATCTGAGAGTTGCGTGGACCTTCGATACCGGAGAAAAGGGTAGCATCGAGTCGACGCCGGTAATTGTGGGGCGGCTGCTCTATACGTACACGCCGTCGCTCAAGGTGGTCGCGCTGGATGCGTCGACAGGCAAGCTGATCTGGACGTTCGACTCCGGTAACCATGAACCCGACGCAAGCCGCGGCGTTTCTTATTGGAGCGATGGAAAAGAAAGCCGTCTCTTTGCCGGGATGCGTAATCTGCTCTATGCGCTGGACCCGGCTACGGGCAAGCCTATCAAGAGCTTCGGCGAGGGCGGATTCATCGACCTGCGCAAGGGGCTGCGCGGCGACTACCAGATGCAGTCGATCGGGCTGACGAGCCCAGGCGCGATCTACAGGGACCTGATCATTGTCGGCGGGCGGAATCCTGAGACGCACCCAGCGCCACCGGGGGACATTCGCGCCTTCGATGTGCGCACCGGCGCACTGCGCTGGCGGTTCAAGACGATTCCCGAACCGGGCGAACCGGGTTATGAGACCTGGCCCAGGGATGCCTGGAAGACGGCGGGCGCGGCGAACAACTGGGCGGGGATGGCGCTGGACGAGAAGCGCGGGATCGTTTATGTGCCGACGGGGTCAGCGGTGTTCGACTTTTATGGGGGGGACCGCGCCGGCGACGACCTGTTTTCAGATTGCGAACTGGCGCTGGATGCAGAGACGGGTAAGCTTCTGTGGTATTTCCAGGGCGTACATCATGACATCTGGGATCGGGATTTTCCCGCGCCACCTTCGCTGGTCACGGTGAAGCGCGAAGGCAAGCGCGTGGATGCGCTTGCACAAACGACCAAGCAAGGATGGATGTTTCTCTTTGATCGCAGCAATGGGAAGCCACTCTTTCCGATCGAGGAGCGCAAGGTGCCGCAGAGCACGATGCCGGGCGAGGCGACTTCGCCGACTCAACCGGTGCCTCTGATTCCGGAACCTTTCACGCGGCAGGTGGTGGATGAGGCGACGCTGACCAATCGAACCCCTGAAGCGCACGCCGAGGCGCTCCGAAAGCTTCGCACTTTCGCCGGCGGAGAGCAATTCACGGCTGGAGTCTTTGGCAAGGCGACGCTGGAATTTCCCGGGATAGGCGGGGGAGCAGAGTGGGGCGGGTCGGCGGTCGATCACGACACCGGCGTGATTTATATCAATGCCAATCAAGTGGCCTTCACAACCACGCTGGTGAAGAATGATGCTTCGGCCGGTGTTGGAGTTAATGCCTACCGGAGCCAGTGCGCGGTTTGCCACGGCGCCGACCGCAAAGGCGCTCCGCCGGCCTATCCTTCGCTAGTTGGATTGTTCAATCGCATGACGGATCCGCAGGTTACGACGATCATTCACCAGGGCAGGGGGCGGATGTCGTCTTTCCCGAACCTGGAGGGCGCGACGCTGAATGCGCTGCTCGGGTATCTGCGCACCGGAGCCGATGCAGGCGCCGCGAGCGACGTGGCCAGCGATGCGGATCCGGCAATTGCAGAGGAGTCCTCGAAGGATCCCGACACGATTGCCGGGTCAAGTGTATATGCGGGTCGCTGCTCCTTGTGCCATGGCGGAAAGAAAGAAGGCAGGCCACCTTCCATTCCATCGTTGCTCGGGGTTGGAAAGCGGATGAATGCATCGCAGGTGAGGGATTTGATCCGCAACGGCAAAGGATCGATGCCCCCGTTTCCAACAATCGAAGACCATGAGTTGGATACGCTGCTTCGTTATCTCGGAGTGGGACCGCAGAGTGCCGAGGCGGATCGTGGCGACGCAGACAGCGAGATGCCTTACAGCATCACCGGCTATAAGCGGTTCGACGACGCGGAGGGCTACCCGGCCGTGGCTCCTCCATGGGGAACACTCAGCGCAATCGATCTAAACACGGGCAAGTATCTGTGGAAGATTCCGCTGGGTGAGTATCCGGAACTCGCGGCGAAGGGTATGAAGAACACCGGCACGGAGAACTATGGCGGGCCTATTGTGACAGCGGGAGGATTGGTGATTATTGCCGCCACCGACTTCGACCGCAAGATCAGGGCATTCAACAGCCGCACAGGTGAACTTCTGTGGGAAGGCAGCTTGCCGTTTTCCGGTGTGGCCACACCGGCCACTTACATGGTCGATGGGAAGCAATTCATCGTAATTGCCACTAACGGGTCGCGAGATCAACGGTCCGCGCAAGGGGCGGTGTATGTGGCATTTTCCTTGCCATAATTTATTGGCGCAAAAGGGAACGCAGATTTATTGCGAAAGGAAATCATGGGTTCCGACACGAAGAAGAAAACACGATTGAGCGGAATATACGCCCCAACGGTGACAGCTTTCAACAAAGATGAGTCGCTGAGCCCTGAGGGAACGCGGGCTTTTGTCCGCTTTCTGCTGGATGCAGGCGTTGACGGGCTGACGCCGCTGGGAAGCGCGGGCGAGCCTGTTGCGCTGAGCAAAGAGGAAAGGATGGAGGCGCTTGAAGCGATTGTGGACGAGGTCGCGGGGCGCATTCCGATCTACGCGGGGACGAGCGACTACAGCACCGCGGCCACGATCGAGCTGAGCCTTCATGCGAAATCCATCGGTTGCCAGGGGTTGATGCTCATGGCGCCCTATCTGCTCAAGCCGCCGAAGCAGGATGTGCTGAACCATTTTCGGCGCGTTCGCGAAAAGGTGGGTTTGCCGATCATGGTCTACAACGTGCCAGTGCTGACGGGTATTGAGATCACCCCGGAAGAAATCCAGATGCTGGCTGGGGAGGACGTGGTCCATGCGGTGAAGTGGTCGCACATGGAAATTGCCAGGGTGCAAGACACACGGTTGCTGTGCGGACCGGAGTTCCCGGTTTTTGCGGGTATTGACATCACCGCTTTCGCCGCGCTGGCTATTGGCGCGGATGGCTGGATAGGCGGTTTGCCGATGATTGTCCCTGCACTGGCGGTGAAGCTGCACCGCTTGTTGACTGTTGAGAAGAATCTAGACGAGGCGAGGGCTCTCTGGATGCGCGTGTTGCCCATTATCCGGCTCGAATACAGGGCGATGGGAACCAGCGAAGCCAAACCTCACTGGCTGTCCGTGTGCCGCGAGAGTGCGGCTTTGCGTGGCATTCCGGTGGGAGTTTCGCGGGCGCCGCTGAGCCCGGTGGACGAGGGGGTACGGGAAGAACTGCTGGCGCTGCTGGATGGGCTCGGTCAGCTTACAAATCGCTAACGCGGGGGCGCGCAGAAGTGGATATCCGCGATGAACGGAGCAGAGGTGCAATGAAGATCACAAATGTTGAAGTGTTCCTCACAGGCACGGCGTGGCGAAACTTTCTGTTCGTTAAGCTGACCACCGACGAAGGCTTGGTGGGATGGGGCGATGGCACGCTGGAGTGGAAGGAGTCAGCGGTTCGCGAATTGATCCTCGACTTCGGACGACGCTACGCGGTCGGCATGAGCCCATTCAACATCGAGGAACTGTGGTTCAAGCTTTATCAGGTTGAGCACAACACAGGTCCGATCATGTTTGCCGCAATGGCCGGGATCGAGACGGCGATGTGGGACCTTGTGGGCAAAGCGCTGGGACAGCCGGTCTACAACCTGGTAGGCGGCGCAGTGCGCAAGCGCGTCGAGGTCTATGCGAATGGGTGGTATGCGTCCCAGGGGGATTTCACCAAGATTGCCGACCGTGCGCTTGAGGTGGTGGGCCGCGGCTACAAGGCGATGAAGTTCGATCCCTTCGGGCCAGGCGGCAGGGAACTCACTCATGAGCAGCTCAAGCAGGCTTGCCGCATTGTCGAAGGTGTGCGCAACGCGGTGGGTCCCGAGATCGACCTGGCGCTCGAGTTCCACGGGCGTTTTAGCCCGATCATGGCGCTGGAAGCGATTCGCGCGATGGCGCCTTACCGGCCGCGGTGGTGCGAGGAGCCGATTCCTGCCCACAACAACGAAGCAATGGCGCAGGTAGTGGCGGCATCGCCGCTGCGCGTGGCGACGGGCGAACATACGTATAGCCGTTTCGGATTCCTGGACCTGCTGATGCGCAAAGGAGCACACCTGATTCAGCCGGATATTGTTTATTGCGGCGGCTTTATGGAGACGAAGAAAATTGCCGCGATTGCCGAGACGTTCTATGTGAGCGTAGCGCTGCACAACTGCCGCGGGCCGCTCGGCACGGTCATCGCTATGCATCTTTGCGCGAACATTCCGAATTTCGACATTCTGGAGACTTTCGAGGATTACGATGTTCCCTGGCGCTGCGACCTGACACCGGGGACGCCGCGCGTGAATAAGGGCTACTACGACATTCCAACGAGGCCAGGATGGGGTGTGGATGTGGACGAAGAGTTGATTCGCGCACATCCTGAAAACCCCGATGCGAAGCTGAACATGTTCTCAAAGCAATGGGAAGAGATCATGTGCAAGTGACGCGTCTACGGGGTGTGAGGTGAGTCTATGAGATACGACCATTCCAGTCGGCGGATTTTGGTGACTGGCGCGGCGAACGGGCTTGGGCTGGGAATCGCGCGGATTCTTGCTGCTGCCGGCGCGCGCCTGGTGCTGGCGGACGTGGACGCAAAGGTGCATGAGAGAGTGGCGGAGTCGGAGCTTGCGGGGCACGCCATTGCGTTGGTGCGCGACCTGGCTGAGCCGGATGCCCCCCACTGGTTAATCGAGGAGAGTGTTCACGCCCTGGGCTCGCTGAACGGCCTGGTGAACTGCGCGGCCTGGAGCTTTCACAAGCCGGGGCTGGAGACCACGATCGCGGAGTTTGACCGCGTGGTCGCCATCAATCAGCGGGCGCCGTATTTTCTTGCCTGTGAGTTTGTACGGCATCTGAGCGGTGTGGGGAGCGATGCCTGCATTGTGAACATCGCCTCTGTGAACGCGCTTGTCGGTAACCCCAACTTGGTTGCGTATGCGGGCACAAAGGGCGCGCTCGCTGCAATGACGCGGGCGCTGGCGGTGGAGTTTGCTTCGCTCACGCGTGTGGTCGCCATCTCGCCGGGGAGCGTGCGAACGCACCAAACGGAACTAATGATCCAATCGGGGCAGATCGATCCCGAAGCCCTGGTCGACACGGCTCTCATTAAGCGTTTCATCGCAGTCGAGGAGATTGGCGAACTGGTTTCGTTTCTGTTCAGCCCGGCGGCGCGTTCGGTCACCGGTGCGAACTGGGTAATCGACGGCGGGTATACCGCGCGCTAGGCAGTTTCGAGATTTCCTTCGACTCGCCGAGAGAGGCGAAAGTGGTTGCGGATTTGGTTTGGCCAATCCTCAAAACGCCATAAGGCGTGAACAGGAACATTTGCACGATGACCGGGGTTCATTTTATGACGGCCGATAGAAGAAGCTTCATCAACCTGGAAGGGGCGGGCGCTCTTGCGCTATCGACAGGGCGGATTGGCGCCGGGGAGCAGGCCGGGTTTCCCGATATCGACCGACTGCGGCGCGAGCATGCGCAGGTGGGCATTATTTCACCGGGGCAGACATACAGGGCGATGGAGTGGGAGTTTCATACGCCGCTTGAGCAGACGTTCGACATCGATCTGAAGGGAGCGATCGCGGCCTCGCACGATGCCAGCGCGGAGAGCCTTATGTTCTACACCCAGAACCATTGGGGCTACGCGTTTTATCCCAGCGATACGGCAGTGCGGCATCCTAACCTGAAGTTCGATCTGTTCGGGACAGAATACGAACTGGCGCGAAAGGCCGGTATCGCGATTACGTCGTACTACAGCCTGCAGTTCAACAACCAGTGCGCCATTCACTATCCTGAATGGGCGTGGACGAACGAGAAGGGCGGCGAGCAAAGATTTTACGAGAAGGCCGGCGGGACATTGATTTCCAGTTACCGCTACGGCTTGCCGGATGAAGAGCGCGACGTGTTTGGCTTCGACTATGACGGCGAGGAGAAGGCATATGCCTTCGACCCTGGTGGCAAGCCGCGCGAAGGGGGTTCCATCTCCACTTATCTTGAATCGGCCGGACATCCTCTGGCTGAGCCAATTGCGAACGGCACGGTGGGACTGCCGGGCGCATTCGTGAAAATGAAGGAAACCACGGCGCAGGTGGTGATGTGCTACCGATTGCCGCTGCTGGTCGAGGATGTTCCGAACAACAGGTGGGTAGGATGGGGACCTGTTCCTCCGGGGCCCGGGACGGCGGGTGCGGCGGTTGCATATAACCGGTTCGGCAAGGGGCAGTCGGTGTATATTGGCGCGCCGATCTCAGGGTCGGTTGAGGCTGTATCGAATTGGTCCCGCTCCCTCTGTGCCCGCGGTTTAGGCAGATTTGTGTTGACAGGTCAAAGTCCGCTGGTTAGTTTAGGTACTGGTTTTTCGCAACGCGCTTAAGCGCTTATTGAAGTAGCAACCATCCATGCAAAGGATCATTTGGTGTCTCCGCTAGAGCCAGCTTTCCTTCAGATCAGCAGACGCAAAGCCCTCAAGGGAATCGGGGCAGTTGGGGCACTGCCGCTGCTTCCGGAGCGGCTTGCAATCTCGCAGGAACCTCGAAGCCGGGCTCACGGGATCGAAAGCGCCACTGTCTCAGACCTCGCCCGCGAGCAGCCTTTCGATCTGGGCTGGCGATTTTTTCGCGGCGATGTTGCTGGTGCTGAGAAACCGGGCTTTGACGATTCTGCATGGCGAAGGGTCGATCTTCCCCACGACTGGAGCATTGAAGATCTGACCCCAAATGCAGAGGCCGCCGGCGAAGGAACGATTTGGGTGGGAGGCAACGCGCCCACGCGCATCGGCCCATTTGACGTGGCGTTGAGCGAGGGACAGGAGGCCACAGGCTGGGTGATCGGCGGTATCGGGTGGTATCGCAAGCGTTTTAGGTTAGCGCCCGCACTCGAGAACGCACAGGCCGAAGTTCGCTTCGATGGGGTATACATGAACTCCGAAGTGTGGATCAACGGCCATTCGCTCGGCAGTCACCCTTATGGATATACGCCGTTTGTTTACGACTTGACGCCGTTTTTGAAGCACGATGGCGAGAATGTGCTTGCAGTAAAGGTACGCAACGAAGGCGCGAACAGCCGCTGGTATTCCGGTTCGGGAATTTACCGGCATGTGTGGCTGACGCTGACTGGCGACGTGCGGATTCCGGCCTGGGGTGTGGGAGTGCATACACCAAAAGTGTCGCGCGAACTGTCTACGGTGGAAGTTTCCGTCGCGTTGGAGAATCGCGGCAAGATGCAACAAGCCCTGACGATTCGCACGCGCATTCTGGGCCCGGGCGGAGGAGTCGCTGCAAGCGGAGACAGGGCGCTCGATCTGCCCGCGGGAGATCGATCTAGTGCGTCTCAGATCTTCGAAGTGAAGGATGCGCAGCTTTGGTCGCCCGAGAAGCCGAACCTGTACCGGGCAGAGGTCGAGGTTCTGATTGCCGGCAAAGCCGTGGATGGATCAAGGGTGTTGTTCGGTATTCGCAGCATCGAGATCGATACCGAACGAGGGCTGCGCATCAATGGTGAGCCGGTGAAATTGAAGGGCGGCTGTGCGCACCACGACAACGGCATCCTCGGCGCAGCAGCGTTCGATCGCGCAGAAGAGCGGCGCGTGGAGATTCTGAAGTCGAACGGGTTCAATGCCATTCGCACCAGCCACAACCCGCCTTCGCCGATGTTCCTCGACACATGCGACCGGCTGGGAATGATGGTGATCGACGAAGCTTTCGACTGCTGGAACCTGGGCAAGAACGACGACGATTACCATGTGTACTTTGCGGACTGGTGGGAACGCGATCTGAAGTCGATGCTGATGCGCGACCGGAATCATCCCAGCATTCTATTTTGGAGCATCGGCAACGAGATCGATGGGCGGCGCGATGCGTCGGGAGTTGCCATCGCCAAGCAACTTCGCGATATGGTGAAGAGCATCGATGGATCCCGGCCGGTCACCATGGCCGTGCCTGGCCCGTACGATCACAACCTGCCGCAGTGGCAAGCGAACGATCCTGCGTTTTTGCATCTCGATGTGGGTGGCTACAACTATCAGTGGCAGCAGTACGAGATCGATCACAAGCGTTTTCCGAATCGGATCATGATGGGAACGGAGTCGTTTCCGTTTGAGGCGTATGACAGTTGGCGTAGCGCGGAACGACTGAGCTACGTTCTGGGCGATTTTGTGTGGACTGCGATCGACTACCTTGGCGAGTCGGCGATTGGGCATTCGATTCTTTCACAGACGCCGGGATGGTGGCGGCAACAGTACCCGTGGTTCAACTCGTATTGCGGCGACATCGACCTGATCGGTGAGAAGAAGCCGCAGTCCTACTATCGCGATGTTTTGTGGGGCCGCAGCCAGTTGGAGATTGCCGTTCAACGGCCGCTGCCGCGCAAGAGAACAGAGGAACTGGCCAATTGGGGCTGGCGCGACGAGTTGCGCAGCTGGAACTGGAAGGGCTACGAAGGCTTTCCCCTGAAGGTGCGCGTGTTTACCGCGGGAGACCGGGTGAAACTGCAGTTGAACGGCAAGGAAATAGGCGAGAAGCCTGTTCCGGAGTCGGCCAAACTGATCGCGGAATTCGATGTGCCGTATGCCGACGGCGAGTTGCGAGCGATTGCCTTCAAAGATGGACGCGAGATAGCTTCGAGTGCACTAAAAACGGTAGGCAAGGCATCGCGTCTCCAAGTGAAGGTCGACCGCAAGAAGATTCGCGCCAGTCGTGGGGAACTGGTCTTTGTAACCGTTGAAATCACAGATGCCGCGGACGCACTGGTTCCGGATTTGGTGCGCAGGATCGATTTTCACATAGACGGCGTGGGTGAACTGGCGGCGGCAGGAAACGCAAATCCGAAGGACGTGGCCAGCTTTCGCGCGCCCACCTGCAGGACGTTCAACGGGAGATGTCTTGCGGTGCTGCGGCCGCTGGAACGCGAAGGCCGCATTGCGCTGCGGGTAACATCGGAAGGGCTTACGCCCACTTTAGCGATTGTGGAGTGCACTGCACCATAGTCGAAGAATGTGAAACCTGAATGAGGAGTTAGGGCAATTTCGGAATTACCGCGAATCGGCGAAATCGCGGAGGCGGATTTTTCTTGGGGGGAAATCACTCGGAATTTGTGGGTCCGATTTAAGCCATCTGAGAAATTGCCATGGCGTTCGGCCGCACTCCAGATCCTTCCTGCTCAACAGAACGATGGCCACTCGAAAGGACGGGAGTTTGATGCGACGGTTCGATTCGAAGAGATGGTTGACGATGGTTGTATTTCTTCTGGCCGGATGCTGCTGCCTTCATGCAGACGATCTACGGCCGACGCAAATGATGACGGTTTTCAACGTAAAGGTTTATGGGGCGACGGGGAAGAAGCCGGACAACGCGGGGCCGGCAATTCAAAAGGCCATCGATGCGGCGGCCGCGGCCGGCGGAGGCGTGGTGTATCTTCCCCCGGGTAAATTCACTTCGGGAACGCTGCGGTTGCGCAGTCATGTGAACATCTACATTGACTCGGGTGCGACGTTATTTGCATCGGAGGACCCTGCCGCGTTCGACTCTCAGAAGGTAAAGTCGAAGGACGCGCTGTTCTTTGGGGAGGATCTTGAAGATATCTCTATCGGCGGCCGCGGTACGGTGGATGGCCAAGCCAAATATTACTGGGCTCCGGATACCATCGAGCGGTCATTCCTGCACAAGAAATTGATCGTCGCGTCGGGCAAGTCGCAGATGCGTTCCTATCCTGTTGGCAATGGTACACGCACGGTCTATCCCCATTTGATATGGCTGGGGAGATGCAAGAACGTAAGTATCACCGGCCTGTCCTTCGTCAGATCATTCAGCTGGACTTTCGCTTTCTACGACTGCTCCCGGCTAGTTGTCGATCATGTTTACCTAAATACGAGTTTGAAGGAAGCGGTGTGGGCCGACGGAATTGATATCGTCAGTTGCAAGGACGTGAGCATCTCGAACAGCACCATCGAAACGGGCGACGACTGTATTGTTTTTGTCTGCGGAATCGACGAGTGGGGGCCGACTTCGCCGTGCGAACACATCACGGTGACTAACTGCCGGCTCTCATCGGCCTCGGCCGCGATCAAGTTCAGCGAAGGCAATAACCTCGTCATTCGCGACATACTCATTGACAACTGCGCGATCTTCGATTCCAATCGCGGACTGACACTGCAGATTGCGACTGGCGGCGATATCAGCAATGTCGTAATCTCGAACATCACCATGGACCTGCATCGCTTCGATTGGTTCTGGGCCGGCGACGGTAATGCATTCAATTTCGAACTCAGACGGCAGAGCGAGTGGAACGATGAACCGCGCAAGGCCGGCGAACCTGGGCCGGGGTCGATTCATAACGTGATCGTGCACGATGTGATCGTGCATTGCCAGGGCGAGTCCACGATCTACGGTCATCCTGAAAGCTGGCTGAGCGGGGTGACATTTGAGAACATCAAGTTCTTCATTTCAAGTAATCTCGATTCGCCTTACGATACGGCGAAGAATGCGATTAGCTTCCGCTGGGTCAAGGACCTGAAGCTGCGGAACATTGAGGTGAACTGGGAGAAGCCGGCCTACGACAAGTGGGAGAGCGCTCTCTCCCTGCAGGATGTCGATGGGCTGAACCTGGATGGCTTTTCGGGAATTGCGGCATGGCCGGAGCGAGATTTCCCCGCGATCGCTTTGACGAATGTTCAGAACGCTACGCTGCGCAATATGGATGCAACGCCGGGGAACAATGTCTTTGTAAAGGTGGGCGGGGCGGCGAGTCGCGACATTCATCTATTGGAGAACAACTTCCACGACGCGAAGGTTCCATACCGGATGGACTCCGACGTAAAGCCTGACACTGTAACGGCGTTGGACAACTTCCCGACGGCAAGGTAATCGGGATAGATCCTGTATGCCCCGATGACCTACCAAAGAAAAATAGCAGCGGCTCGCTCGGCCATGTGACTGTCGCAGCACTTGGCTCTGGCCGGGATTGCGGACCTAACTAGGGCATCACCTGGATGTTGAAGAATTGAAACAATGACATGAGAAGGATGATCCTGGGAGCTTTGATACTTTGTGCTTTGACGGGCGCAATCAACGCTCCGGCTCAGGTAAAGATGCGCCCGATCAAGCTTGCGAAGAGTGATTTCAGGATTTTTGACTTCGGAACGAATCTTACCGGTTTCTTTGGCGCAAGAGTTACGGTTCGCTCCCCTGCCAGGCTCTACTTCACATTCGACGAGACGCTTACGAAGGGCGATGTGGATTTCACCCGCTTGATGCGCGCGAATATCGTTGCATGGATACTTGCACCCGGCACGTATGACCTAGAGTGCTTTGAGCCGTATGTGCGGTTTCTCAAGGCGATGGTACTTGAAGGTGAATGCGAGATCGACGGGATCTACCTCTTCGCGAATATGCAGCTCCGGGTGTCTGGATAACGCATTTCTATCGAGCGACGATGGACTGAACGAGTTATTCGATGCGGGCCGGGAGACATATCGCCCGAATAGCGCGGACTTCTTTACCGATACGCCTTCCAGGGAACGCGCCGGATGGCTGTGCGACAGTTCCTTTACTGCACAGGTTTCTTCGCTCCTGAGCGGACATACAAAGGTAGAGAAGAATCAATTTGAGAACTTCCTGCTACCGGAGCGTTTCGCAAATATCCCGGACGGGATGATTCCGATGTGCTATCCGGCGGACCACTACGACGGCGGATATGTTCCTACTTGGGCGCTTTGGTCCAGCTTGAACAGTATCTGCTGCGGAGCGGGGATCGCGGGGTAGTCGAGGCTCTCCGCCCCAGAGTGCTCAATCTGCTTGATTATTTCAGGCCGTTCCAGAATGAAGATGACCCACTCGAAGAACTGAAAGGATGGGTGTTTATCGAGTGGTCAAAATCGAATGACTATGTACAGGATGTGAGCTATGCGGCGAACATGCTTTATGCGGCGGCCCTTGGCGCAGTTGGCAGCATGTTCAGTCTGCCGCGATATTCGGAGCAGGCCGAATAAGTTTGACGGGTAATTCGCGAGCAATCGTACGACGGCGAGTTCTTTGTGGATAATGCTGTTCGCCAAGGGGGAAAGCTTGTCGCGACCCGTAATCGGACTGAGACTTGCCAGTACTACGCTTTCTATTTCGAAACGGCAACGACAGATACGCATCCGAAACTATGGGAAAAAACTGAGCTTGAAATTTGGACCGCAGCGCAGGACGTCAAGAGCATTTCCGGAAATCGCGCCGTCGAATGCCTTCATGGGCAACATCATGCGGATCGAACTCCTTTTACGTTCGGGTCTGACAGATCAACTGGCAGAAGAATTAAAGGTCTTCTTCCTTCCAATGGCAGAGGTGACGGGAACATTTTTGGAGAATATGGGCAACGAGGCGAGCATGAACCACGCGTTCGGTTCGCACCTAATCGTGCATTTATTTCGCGACGTGCTGGGCCTGTATCGCGTCGATACGGTCGGCAAGATGGCCCAGGTCCGCTTTTGCGATTCATCCATTTCGATGTGCGAAGGGCGGGTACCAACGCCGGACGGTTTTGTGTCTCTGAAGTGGAAGAAGGTGTCGGGCACATTGATGTACCCGGTAGATGCTCCTGCCGGGTACGATATGCAAATCAAGAATCACGGAGCATTCATTGCAGTCCCCCGCAGGTTTCCTCACGGGAATATCGAATACGGCTACAAAATCGAGGGAGGATACAAGTAAGTATTGGAATATTTTAGTCGGTGGGATTCGGAGCCGGAGAATCTGGTCTGACCATGTCCCGGGTATGCTCCTGAAACGTCCCGATGGTTTGTATTACGAGCCGCTCGGCAAAAACTGGATCGTGAGTCTTGAGGGCCTCAATGATGCGAGCATGTCGCTCAATGCTCTCAATCCACTGGCCCTTTTGCGTGCGTACGGTGTGGACGACGACGAAGGCGAAAAGAGGGACGATGATTCGTCTGAGAGCCTGCACGAGCATGCGGTTCCCTGTCATCTCTGCCATCAGCAAATGAAAGCGCAGGTCGCGCTCGTAGAATGCATTGATATTCTGGCAGGCGGCTGCGGCGCGCATATCGGCCAACGTCTGCTCGAGTTCGCTCAGGTCGGCTTTATTCTGGGCAATAATGCGTGCGCAGTAGCCTTCCAGTACCGCGCGGAGTTCGTAACTATGAGTAGCGTCTTCGTAGCTAAGTCGAGTAACTTGCGCGGTCCGGCCAGATCCTTTCTGAACGAAACCTTCCGCCATGAGAATGTTAATCGCCTCTCGAACAGAAGTTTGCGAGAGTCTTAGCAGCTTGGCGTATTTTACCTCGGCGATCTTTTCTCCCGGAGCAAGGCGGCCACTAACAATCTCCTGCCGAAAGTATGCGGCAAGGTTGTCCTTCACAAGAAGAAGGCTTGCCTGCGCGTTTTTCATTCCCAGCGGCGAGGAGCTCATTTCCTCGATCATATCATGGGTTGGATTTGAAAGCGCGCGATTTGTGCGGCAGCTATTTCCTCTAGAATGGCCTATTGACAGGGCCTTTCGCGATTTCTGAGGCCCGTGTTTGTATCGATAGAGCGAAGGTCGCGCGTCCGTGTTCCATTGGTTACAAGGTGGAATTAGCGCGCCCGCGAAGATACACTTACGTCGTAATTCCGGACCGCGCAACTGACCTGACCGAATATCGGGGTTCAAGCTTGTGTCAGGCGCTCAGTCCCAGGGTGCGACTAACCTTCTTCCATTTGCGCTTCTATTAGGACCAGATAGAGGAATTGGCGGGCAGAGCAATGTGGTTCGACTTCAGAACTACTTGCTCTTTAGTGCGCAAGCAACCCTTAGGCAGGTAGAACATTGCAGTGAGATTGGAATGATTCTGCAGATATACCTGCGTCTGCCTCACTCCGGACACGAAGAAGGCCGTCGACAATGCGTCGCTCGCTGTGTTGGATGCGGCGATCACCACGGTCATGAGCATGTCTTCCACGGGCTTGCCGTTGCGGGGATCGAGAAGGTGGGTATACACCTTGCCATCCAGCAAAAATGATTTCTCCTGACTTCCGGAGATTGAGATCGACATGTTCCGGAGTCTTAGCGAACATGCCTGTTTCCTGCGATCGAAAGGATCACACACCGATATCTCCCAACCGTGCTCACCGGGAGGTGCGCCGATGGAGTAAATGCTGCTTGTGCCCCCCGAGACCAGCGCCCGTGAAACTCCGTCCGCGCGCAGGATTTCAACTACTCTATCCACCGCGTAGCCTTTCCCAATTGCGCCAAGATCCAGTTCGATACCAGGTACGTCGAACCGCAAGGTGTGCGCCGCAGCATTCAACTTTAAGTGCCGATAGCCGCTCCGCCTCAGCGCCTGCTCCAGTTCGCGCGGTTCAGGCAGCCGCCCACATCCGCGGAAGAATCCCCACAACTCCATCAGCGGTCCAACTGTGATATCGAAGGCGCCGTATGTCTGTTCGCTGAAACGGAGCGAGCCTTGCAGCAGATTGAAAAGTTCCGGTGTCACAACCACAGCTCGGTGAAAAGCTTCGCGATTAATCGTCGAGAGCTCACTGTCCGGTTTGTAGCGGCTCATCAGGTTGTCAAGGCGGTCAATCTCCTGGAAGCACCGGGCCAAGGAGTCCTGAAGGCGCTCGGAATTCGTTCCGTATGCCGCGATCGAAAAAACTGTTCCCATCGCGGCATGCGAAGCTTCATGCCGGACGAGCGAATCCTCCGCGCAGGCATCCGTGAACGCCTCGCCCTGCGGTGGTAAATCGTCTTTGCTGTCCCTCAGACGCTTCTGTTCCATGCTTTACGGAAATCAAAATGAGCTTTCGGAATGGGTGTGCCCGCAATATCGACCCGGCTCAGGTCGCGTGTGCCGACCCCCAATTGTTCGGCGAGCCGAAGCGTGCTGTCACATCTCTCAAACGGCGGGGTGCCGCGATCCGCCATCGGATCGAATCCCATAAGCGCCATGCAGGCGGCATCCGTGGAAACGCAATTGGTTCCCGCGATCAGCAGGCCGGGATGAATGGCGACAGACACGCCGGTGCCCTGGGCCGGTGTTTCTCCCCCAGCCATGGTGTAAATGCCGTCGACGATCGCCAAGTCAATGGGCCGGGCTGCCACCAGGTCCGCAACCACTCTCGGCACTCGATAGCCATCGTCTTTGGGCGCGTTTAGGTCCACCGCCGGCGGCGCACTCTTTGGAGGCTGACGCGTGCCGGAATGCAGAAGGTAGCGGCCTCCAGTCGGAATCAGCGAAGGTTCATCCTCGGGCACATCCTGACCGTAGATGGTGCAGGGAGTGATACCGAAACAGTTCTTCATCGATAGGGTGACGCCCGCGGTCCTATGTTCCTTAAGCTTGGCCAGCGAGATAAACACATCGCATTCTCGATAGGACTGGTTCAGGTCGTAGCCGGTGAAGAGTAGACCGCCATGGGGCACCATGAACCGCGCGTATGCTTTGCCGCTGCCCAGGTAATTAGTGTTCTCGAACTCTACCCGACTTGCCGCCCTTTCAAAGTCGCCCGGTATCCATCCCGCCCCGATCATGAACTGTTGGAGAGGCTCGGTCGTTAGCCAAGCGCTCTCCAATAACCGGATGCGCCGCGCGCCCGCACGCCCCAACAAATGGACCAGTGCTCCGACAACTTGAGGGTGAGCCCAGGTAGTCATCCCCGGCTGCAAGTACCTTAGCCTCAAAGTGGGCGTTCCACCCATGTTGACTTTGATCGCTACCGTTTTTCCGCGAACCAGCTTCTCCAATTCGCCCAGTTGATCGAACATGGTCGAGAGCACGTCTACAACCTGCCGGTTGTATTCGGAACACAATCCAACGGCAACGCGGCCTGCGGGCGCCTGTTGTGCTGAAAGCATCGAGGACGGCGCCAGGTGCGCTCCGGCGGCCAATGTCATGGCGCCAAGAAACTGCCGGCGTGAAGAGTTCATTTTCTCTGTCAAACCATCCTCTCAATCTCGATGGCACAGTTCACTGAAAATTCAGGGAGCTCGAAACTGGTTCCACCGCTCTCGGGAATACATTCCAATGAGCGCGATGTTTTGGAATCGGGACTCCAAAGCCTGGCTCGGTGCGCATTCAAACTCACCCAGACGGCGAGAAAACTGGCGCTATGGCTTGCGTAGTTCACAACCTGGACGATCTCTTTGCGGCGATCGGGATCAATGCTGGTAAAGCAGTTTGTGGTCCCAGGGTTGAAAAGCCGTGCCAAATCATTCTCCCTGCCCACCAGGAGATGCGCGTCCCTGGCCAATTGGAACGGATCGGAGAAACCTCCAGACGCAACCACGATTCTGCCTTTGCCCATATCGTAAATGTCATAGCCGGGTAGCCAACTCTCTTGGCGCGGAACTACGCCCGCATGACCCCAGTATTTTGGAGCGATCGCCAGGCCTCCCTGCTCCACAAAGTCGATTAGATAGCGATGTTGCTCCGAGGTGGGCGGATCGTCGTCCGTCCAAAGAACAGCCTTTAGTCCGGTTACCGGACCCGCTAGCGCAAGCCTCCGATCCAGCACCTCGAATTGCACATGCCGCCGGCTGAGAAGGTTGAGCGTCTCTCCAGACAGGAACGAATTCGGCCCCCTAAAATCGGAAACCACCGCCAGAATCCCCATTGGCTTGTACGTTGCCCATTCCGCGTGCTCTTCAAAAAAGGAGAGCGCCCCACCTATTCTCTTCCAGGCAGATATGGCTTGTGGATTCCCGTTCAGCATCCCGGCGCGCATCACGCCATCCAAGGAGAGAACCCAATGGCTGCCATAGGCTCGCGAATCGGCGATCGCTCGGCAGTAACTCTCCACCGGCAAAGCCTTGGAGGACTCGGGTAGATCGATTTCGAGCCAGACAGACTTATGCGAGACCAATTGACGGGCAAGCAACGTGAACCAGCCGTTGGAATCCATCCATGGTTCGCCGGTCGGGCCGCCAACTCCGGTGTCCCCTTTCATGGTCGGAAGCACAACTCCAGGCCAGACATTTCCCGTTGCGTAAATGATGTCCGTGGTCGCGTCCCAATCAATGCTGTCGCGCGGAAATCCGGAAATGACCGGCAACTCCAAAGAGTGGTTCGCGGGACCATCCATCATGACTGCTCCCAGTCCGGCAGCACGTCCGGCTGCGATGATCGCCGCGAGGTTTTCTCTCGTTCTGACGTTTCCCACGAAACTCAGTCCCAGTGCGCGACCGGCGGTGATGAGAGGCTTCAGAGCTCTTTGTTGAGATTCGTCATCCGCCGTTCCGGAAGCCCAATCCACGACCAGGCAATTAATGGGCGTTCCTCTAAGTAATTGCAAGGTCGAGGGTTGAGTCCAGCCATCGATGGTCTTCCTGAGGTCGGTGTCGGCAGGCCTCGACTTGGAGATTCGAGCAGCTTCAATCGGACCGCACGGCCATCTCATTGGCACCCATTTTGCATTCAGGGTCAATTCGCCCCCTCCCGCTCGCAACTGTAGCCTCTTATAGCCCTAGTCCAGTCTGTAACACAGTGGTCTGGATCACAATGAGATCGGCGCAATTGGACATGAAACTAACTGAAAGATCCTCTGCGTTAGGGTCCGGTTGGACCGGGCAAAATCAAGCTCTGAAGCGCTAGAAGGCGATTCCTTCGAATCCCGGTCGGCATCTTCAATGCGTACAGGGCTGGCGATTCAAACGATGCAGGAGAACCTACACATACTGGTGAAGAGGTTGAGGCTCTCGGCGCAAGTGAAGAGCGGGAAATGCCGGCGTGCGCTGCTTGGCTTGCCTCTACGCAATGTAGTCAATATCTTTGAGACTTAGCCCTCGGGGCCCGGGTTCGGCTTCATAACTTCACCGGCGCCGGCTGGTAATTCAAAGTAACGGCAGGATAGGGACTTTGGGACACTTAATTGGAGGCCGCTTCAAAGGAAAAGTCGCTATCATCACCGGCGGAGCGTCGGGCATTGGGCGAGCCACGGTAGAAGAATTGTGCAAAGAGGGAGCCGCGGTAGCATTCACCGATATAAGCGCCACCGGCGAAACAACGGCCGCACGATGATAGAGGCGGGGTTCGACGTGCTTTTTTGTCAAGGCGACATGGCAAATGAGACGTTTTGCCGGGCGGTGGTGGAACAGACCGGGTCACGGTGGGGAAGAATCGACTACCTGGTCAACAACGCGTTTTCCTTTACTGCAAAGGGTCTCGACGCAACCCACGAGAACTGGGAACGTGTGATGCAGGTGGGTCCCATGGCTTACGCCCTCATGGCGCAGCTCGTGGCTGCATGGATGGTGCGCAACAATGGCGGCGCCATCGTGAATAAATCCAGTATCTCTGCGTTTATCGCACAGCCCAGCCGCTGGACCTATAACGCCGCGAAAGGGGCTGTCCACACACTCACCAAGTGCATGGCGCTCGATCTGGCGCCGCACAATAACCGAGTAAACAGTGTCAGCCCCGGCTGGATCTGGACGCGGGAAGTGGATGCCGCCGCAGGTGGTGATCGAGCCAGGTGGGAGCCGGTGTGGGGCCAATTCCACATGCTCGAGCGCTGTGGAGAACCGGTGGAGTGTGCCCGGCCCATCCTCTTTCTGTTGAGCGACGATGCTTCGTTCATAACAGCCGCCGACCTGCCGATCGACGGAGGCTATCAGGGGATGGGAAGCGAGGGCATTGGCAAAGCCAGTAAGTTCGCGGGTTCTGAGTTGGGGGCGCGCGGTTCATCTCTGTGGTCGGACGTTATTGCAGATTCGCAGCCTGGTTCGACTTCAAGCTACTGATCTTCCAAAACCCGAAAGCGCTCCTTTAGTCTTCTGGTCAAGCGGCATTGCTGCTCCCTTGTTTTGTGCCTGTGCCAGATGATGATTTCGAGAGTGATGGGGGCGACCGGATCTCGGCCGAGGTACCGCGCTATATGCAGTGAGTTAGGTCCAGCTGTCCTGAAGCTACCGAGTGGAATATAGAGTTCTTGTTATTGATTATAAATGACTTACAGTCTATGGCGGAGAGGGGGGGATTCGAACTCCCGGAGCCCTTACAGGCTCACTCGCTTTCGAGGCGAGCGCAATCGACCACTCTGCCACCTCTCCGCATTATTGCTCTTAACGATAATACGACATCACTGGGTCTGCCGGGCGGCGCTTTGGAAAGGCATGCCACAAGCACCACATTTGTAACCGGATAGTGCTGTGCCCGGGTTAGGCGGACAAAGCTGCGGACGCAGCGCCTTGGGATGCCCACTGAGGCGCGGCGATAGGACGTGAACTCTGTTCGTCACGGGCTCCGACGAGGCTGGTGACGACAATTAGCGAGAGAGCTTGATAAGGAGGATCTTTGCGATATATATATGACTAATAGTCATATATGGTGTACAGTCGTATCTGGGGGATAGTCATATGGCGCACTCGGATGTTCTTGTGCAGGCGATTGCTGCGGGAGGTTCGCCTTCACTGCAGGGGATGGGGCGCCGCGAGCGCCGCGCCACTGAAACCCGTCTGCGCCTGTTTCGGTCCGCACTCCACCTTTTTGCGGAGCGTGGGTTTTCGAGCGTTACGGTGGAAGACATTACAGAAGCAGCAGACGTAGGCAAGGGAACGTTCTTCAACTACTTCGAAAGCAAAGATCATGTTTTAGGCGTGATGCCGGAGCTGCAGCTTGCCAAGGTGAAAGAGGCTGCTCGACTGGCGTCGGCAGGCAGACAAACCATTCGCGCCATATTGCACAGGTTGGTATTGCAGCTTGCAGAGGAACCGGGACGCAGTCCCGACCTTGCCCGGGCGGTGGTTTCCTCGTTCCTCACGAGCGAGATCGTGAGGAGCCTGGTCGAACGCCAGATGTCGGAAGGGCGAGCGATCATGGCGGGGATCATTGCGGAAGGGCAGAAGCGCCGAGAGATTGACCGGGGCCTGAAAGAGGACAGCGCTGCTCTCCAATTGCAGCAAGTGATCCTGGGAACTGTTCTGCTGTGGTCCCTGCACGGCGAGCGGCCACTGGCGGCGTGGATAGAAGATAGCTTTCAGCTTTTCTGGCGTGGGATTGGTGGCAAGATCCGGGAGCGTAAATCATGAGATGCAGAATGCGCATTGCCGCCGCAGTCGTGTGGACTGGCGCGACTCTAGGTGCAATACCTTGCTTGCCGGTTGCGGCGCAGCGGCCGGCGCCTTATCGGCTCACGCTGCAGGATGCAATTCAAACGGCATTGAAAGCCAACTTAAATGTGCTTGCGGCGAGCGCGCAGGTTGAGGGAGATGAGGGTACGCGTTTGCGCCGTCTCTCGGCTGCATTTCTGCCTCGTGTAAACGGCCAGGCCTACGCCAACGTGCAGAATCGCGACCTGCGGGCCTTTGGAATCTCGTTTCCGGGTCTTCCGGAGGTAGTGGGGCCGTTTTCAAACTACGACTTCCGCGCTTATGCGCAACAAAATGTAGTCGATCTTCAAAGTTATCGTGAGTTGAAGGCTAGTGAGCGGGCCCTGGATGCGGGCAAGTTGGACTACCAGGATGCGCGCGACATGGTGGTTCGATCGATTGCCGCACTTTATCTCAATGCCGAGTCAGCGGTGGCGCGCGTAGACGCTGCACAGTCGCGAGTCACGGACTCCACAACCCTATATAAGCTGGCCAACGACAAACACGATGCCGGAACCGCGACCGGCGTGGATGTTCTTCGCGCGGAAGTGCAGTTGGCCAACGACAAGCAGGCGTTGCTTGTGGCGCAGAACCAGTACAAACAAACGCTGCTGGTGCTGGCGCGGAATCTGGGTATGAGTCCTGGAACACGCCTTGAGATTGCAGAGACGCTGCAATTTCGCGCGTTGCCGAAGGAGCAAATTGATGTCTTGGTGCCCGTGGCGTTGCTGGCGCGCAGCGACTATCTTTCTGTTGCCAGCCAGCGCCAGGAACTGGTGGAGCAGCAGCGTGCCAGCCGCGCGCGATTCTATCCGAAGGTGAGTATCAACGGGAACTACGGAGGAATCGGGCGAAGCATCGGCGGAGTGCAGGGAACAGGGTTGCTTCAAGGGCAGATCGATTTCACACTTTTTGATCGTGACCGCCAAGGTGAGGCGGATGAACTGGCTGCCCGCATCAAGGGCATCGACGATCGCATTGCGGACATACGGCGCGGTGTTGAAGAGGACGTGCGGGAAGCAATGCTGAACCTGGAATCAGCCGCCGAGCAGGTGTCGGTGGCCAAAGATGGGCAGCAATTGGCGCAGCGCGAACTGGAGCTTGCGCAGGACCGCTTTGCGCAGGGAACCGCCAACAACGTGGAAGTGGTGACGGCTCAGGACGAACTCGCGCGCGCGCAGGAGAACTACATCATGGCCGTTTCCAGCCACGTAGACGCGAAGTTTGCGCTTGCCCGCGCCATGGGCGATACCGAAAAGAACATTGCGAAGTTTGTTGGTGAGCCATAGGTGAACGAAGCGGAAGGTGATTGAGCAGAAACTCCGCTCACGAGGTTCGACGTTATGAAGCGAGTGATACCGATTTTGATTCTGCTGGCTGCGGCGATTGCGGCGGGCGTGTACTTTTATCCGCGGTGGTCGCGGAAGCCGGCGGAAGAGAACCAACTTACCCTCTCCGGCAACATTGAAGCACACGAGAGCCTGGTCAGTTTCAAGGTGCCGGGGCGCCTCGTCGATTTGCCCGTCGAGGAGGGTCAGCAGGTGGCCCAGGGCGATTTGCTTGCGCAGCTTGAAGATGCAGACTACCGCCAGAAAGTACGCATCGACCAAGCTACCGTACGGGTGCGGGAATCGAATCTCGCGCTGGAATTGGCTGGGACCCGCGGGCAGGAGATCCGAGCGTCGCAGCAAACAACCCTGGATGCGGAGGCGGATCTGGAGCAGAAGAAGGCCGACAATGAACGTGCCCAGCGGCTCTTTGCCAAAGATGAGATCTCAGCGCAGGACCGTGACCTGGCGGCGACCGCATTGAAGCGTGCCGAGGCGTCATTCAAGGCTGCGCAGCAGCGGACCAACGAGGCTGAAGAGGGTAGCCGCAAGGAAGACATTGCGATTGCCCGCGCCAACCTAAACGAGGCCAACGCCGGACTGGGCTTGTCACGCGTAAATCTTGGCTACACCGTTTTGCGCGCGCCGTCCTCAGGCGTGATCACAGTGCGCGAGGCGGAACTGGGAGAAGTGGTTTCGCCCGGCACGCCGGTGATTACTCTCGCGGATCTCGATCACATCTGGTTGCGCGCATATATTGCGGAGACCGACCTGGGCAAGATTCGCTGGGGCCAGCAGGTGAAGATCACCACGGATACTTACCCCGGCAAGCAATACCCAGGCCGCATTTCGTTCATTTCATCAACGGCCGAGTTCACTCCGAAGAGCGTGCAGACCTATCAGGAACGAGTCACGCTTGTCTACCGCATCAAGATCGATATTGACAATCCAAACCACGAGCTCAAACCGGGCATGCCGGCCGATGCGCATATCGATCTGGCTGCGGCCTCGCAGGGCACTCAAGCAGCCGCAGAAAAGCCGGGTAAGCAATGACTGCCCAGCCACAGTCTGCGATTGTGGCCGAGGGGCTTCAAAAGAGCTTTCCGGGTGTACGCGCCGTGGATGGGTTGAGCTTTGATGTGCGCGCCGGAGAAATCTTTGGCCTGGTCGGACCGGATGGAGCAGGGAAGACGACGACGCTGCGCATGTTAGCAGGAATTATGCCTCCGGATGCGGGAACGGCTTCGATTGCTGGCATCGACGTGGTGCGCGATCCCGAGAGCGCCAAGCATGCCCTTAGCTATATGCCGCAACGGTTTGGGCTGTACGAGGAGCTGACGGTTGACGAGAACATTCGCTTCTATGCGGATCTGTTCGGCGTGAAGAAAGCGGATCGCGAGAGCCGTTCGGATCAATTGTTGCAGGCCGCAGGAATGAGCGAATTCCGCAAACGGTTTGCGGGCAAGCTCTCAGGAGGCATGAAGCAGAAACTCGGTTTGGTGTGCGCCCTCATCCACCACCCAAAAGTGATTTTGCTGGACGAGCCGACGACCGGCGTCGATCCTGTGTCGCGGCGCGATTTCTGGAGGATTCTCTATGAACTGCTCGCCGAAGGCGTCGCAATCTTGACTTCCACCGCATATCTTGACGAGGCGGAGCGCTGCCATCGCGTAGCGTTGCTGCACCAGGGCAAGCTGCTGTTCTGTGATACGCCTGCGAACCTGAAGGCAGGTATGCGCAAGGGGGTGCTGTCGATTACTTCGCAGGACCCGCGGGCCCTACGCAGCCAACTGGAGCAAGCGCAGGGCATCTCCAGCCTGGTGCTGACCGGCGATGGCCTGCACGTAGTGGTCGATGATGCGGCGCGGCGCATTCCTGAATTCGAGGCGCTGCTCAAGCGGACGCAGGTTCCTTTCGACGCCATTCAACAAGTTGCGCCTTCCATTGAGGATCTCTTTGTCGATGCCGTGGGGAACGAAGGTGCAATTCATGCCTGAGTCCGCGAACTCGGTGGTGGTGGAGAACCTGGTAAAGAGGTTCGGTAAGTTTGTGGCCGTCGATCATGTTTCTCTGGCGATTCCGCATGGCGAGGTGTTTGGTTTCCTGGGGCCAAACGGAGCGGGGAAGTCGACCACGATTCGCATGCTCTGCGGGCTGTTGCGGCCGACGTCGGGCAGTGCGCAGGTGGCTGGTTACGATGTGGCTCGCAAGCCAGAGGCTGTGCGCCAGAACATCGGATACATGTCGCAGAAGTTCTCACTCTATAACGATCTGACGGTAATTGAAAACATCAGGTTGTTTGCGGGCCTTTACAGCGTGCCATCGAGCAAATTGAAGGAGCGGATCGACTGGACGTTGGAAATGGCAAATCTGCTGGGTCAGGAGAACCTAATGACCGGTACCCTGCCCGGCGGATGGAAGCAGCGCCTGGCACTGGGTTGCGCGGTGTTGCACAAGCCGCCCGTCATCTTCCTGGATGAGCCGACTTCTGGCGTCGATCCGATTTCGCGGCGACGCTTTTGGGAATTGATTCACCAAATGGCGGAAGAGGGCGTGACCGTGTTTGTGACCACGCACTACATGGAGGAGGCCGAATACTGCAACCGGCTCGCACTCATCTTTCGAGGAAAGATTGTGGCCCTGGGCACGCCGACGGAGTTGAAACGCGGCTCAATGAAAGGGGAGTTACTACTGGTGGAGTGTACGCCTCTGGGCAACGCAGTCGAGATTCTTCAATCCGCGCCGGACGTGATGGATGCGGCGGTCTTCGGTAACGCGCTGCACCTGGTGGTACGCAATGCGGACGCGGCGATACCGCAACTCCAGACCTTTCTCAAGACTCGTGGCATCGCGGTGCAGCGCATGGAGCGCATTCGCCCCAGCTTGGAAGACGTCTTTGTTTCGCTCACCACAGAGCAAAGCTCCGCAGAGGAGGGCGCGCGATGAGCCTGAGACGCATGCTGGTGATGGCCAGGAAAGAGGTTCTGCAGATTATTCGCGACTCGCGAAGCCTGATGATTGTCATCGTGATGCCGGTAGTCCTTGTGCTGCTGTTCGGCTACGGTGTGAATCTGGACTTGAAGGGCTTGCCTGTCTATGTGTACGACCGCGATGGCACCCAGCAAAGCCAGGACCTGCTGAAGCGATTTCAAGCTAGCAAATACTTTCATGTTGTGAAGGTGGTGCGCGATTACCGCGAACTAACCATGGCTCTCGACGACGGCGATGCAAAGATGGGGATCGTGGTTCCGTGGGACTTTGCGGAAAGGCTGCGCGAGGGTGGGCCGGTCGAGGTGCAGGCGCTGGTGGATGCAACGGACGACAATACGGCGAACGTCCTGATGGGCTACGCGCAGGGCGTGATTCAGGGCTACTCGTCGCAGATACAGCTTGACTGGCTCAGCGAGCGCGGCATTGCGCTGCGTCCCGCCGCAGTCAGCGTGCAGACTCGTACCTGGTACAACGAAGACCTTGAAAGCAGTGCGTTCATCATTCCCGGAGTGCTGGCGCTGGTGATGTCGGTCATCGGAGCTTTCCTGACCTCGCTCACGATTGCGCGGGAGTGGGAACGAGGGACCATGGAACAACTGATCTCCACTCCGGTGAGCGCGGGGGAGATCATGCTCGGCAAACTGCTTCCCTATTTTGTGCTCGGCATGATCGATACTGTGATCAGTGCGTTCATTGCAATCTACTGGTTTCGCGTGCCATTCCGCGGCTCGTATCTCACGCTGCTAGGCAGTTCCGCCATGTTCCTGGTGGTGGTATTGTCACTAGGCTTCTTCATCTCCGTGCTGGCAAAGAGCCAGTTTGCGGCCAGCCAGATTGCTTTGCTGGTCACTTTTCTTCCCGCATTTCTGCTTTCCGGATTTCTATTTGCTATTGAGCAGATGCCTGTGGCACTGCAGGTGATCACTCGCGTGATTCCAGCGCGCTACTACGTCGCAGTGTTGAAGAAGATTTTTCTAAAAGGCACACCCACTTCAATGCTCTATGGCGACCTGATTCCGCTGGCTTTGTTTGCGCTGTTGCTGGCGGTGCTTGCCACACATTCATTTCACAAGAGGCTCGTGTAAAAGGGAGTGGGACCGATGCTGGCGCGCATGAAGCAGATGATCATCAAGGAATTCATTCAGGTGCTGCGCGACAAGCGGACGCGCTTCATTTTGATTGGTCCTCCTATCATTCAAATGCTGGTTTTCGGATACGCCGCTACCTACGAAATTCACCATGTTCCAACCGTCGTGCTCGATCTTGACCACAGCCAGGAAAGCAGGGAGCTAGTCTCGCGATTCACATCGAGCCCCTACTTCGATGTGCAGCGGCAACTGACCAACTCCCGCCAGCTCGGTGAGCTGATCGAGCAGGGGAAAGCGACGGTAGGGGTGGAGATTCATGCCGGATTCGCACAGCAGCTACGCAAGGGAGAGGCCGCTCCGCTGCAGGTGATTGTGGACGCCACCAACTCGAATACTGCGTTGATTGCCTCGGGATACATATCGCAGATTGCGGCTGGCTTTTCTCAGGAGTACCAGCACGACAGCATTTACCGGATCGCCCCGCAATTGGTGGAGGTGATGCCGACAGTGGAACTGGCGCCGCGGCCGTGGTACAACCCAGACCTGCGCAGCCGCTGGTTCTTCATTCCGGGAATTGTCGGCAGCCTGACCCTGGTGCTGGTGATTACGCTGACGGCCTTTGGCGTGGTGCGCGAGCGGGAAATTGGGACGCTGGAGCAGATCATGGTGACGCCCATCCGGCCGGCGGAGTTCATTCTCAGCAAGACACTACCGTTCTTTCTGATCGGCCTGTTCGATGTTTCACTGATCGGAGTGGTGGGTTCATTGTGGTTTCATGTCCCGTTTCGTGGCCACCTTTCCGTGCTTATCCTGGGCGCCGTGCTGTTTCTTTTGTGCATGCTCGGGGTGGGCCTGCTGATCTCCACCGTTTCTTCAACGCAACAGCAGGCGATGGTGACAGCGTTCTTCTTCATCATGCCGGCAATCACTTTTTCCGGGTTCGGCTTTCCCATCAGCACCATGCCGCACTGGCTGCAGATGATGACCTACGCGGTTCCCTTGCGGTATTTCCTGGTGGTGCTTCGCGGCACCTATCTGAAGGGCGTGGGCATGAGTGTCCTTTGGTCGCAAATGGCAGCCATGGCCGGCCTGGGGGTAGGCTTGCTTGGACTAGCCATTCTCCGCTTCCGCAAGTCGCTGGATTAAGCCCAGGGCGGTCCGCGGTGGCCAGCCGCGAAAGCATTGGCGCTGCCCAAATTAGAGCGCACGCTCCGCTTGCTATTTCATTCCATTAGAGTTAAAGAAGACGGCAAGATGTCGTGTCCGGGCTCGCGTCGGGGAACGAAGAGGATTCAGCCGAGGGCGGCCCTGATGCTTGAGAATCACGCCACAACGGCACGGTGAGGTAGAGCGCACGTGGCCCCTCAGGAGTGATACTTTACCTTTTGGTCCTCTTCATACCAAAAGCATGAGCCGAAGCGGCGAGGGCCGTACCCCGGGGAGTGCGGCATTGGTCGGAGGATAGGCAGTCTTGTTCGGGGAGCCCGGGTTCTTATGATGGAATTCCACATCTCGCAAAAGGCGCGTGAGCGGTACCAGTTCGCGGATCTGCTTTTCTCGTATACAGGCAATGTTGTCTTTGCAGATCTGGCTGCCTGCCGCGCCTTTGCTTATCGCATGAACCAGGTGCGCGAGGTGGACAAGTATCCCGAGCGCGTGGTCCATGCTGGAGCTCTCTTCGCCATGGGTCTCATCGACGAGGCCAGCCACTTGCTCATGGAGCGTTACAGGAAACAGCTTGACCCCGAAGTGATGACAGCGGCGCTCGACTGGTTCGCCGCACAGGTGGGATCCCGCGAACTTGATACTTTGCTGCTGACCTTTGTCGAGCAGTTTCCAGGCTCGACTGTAATGCGAGGCAAGGAGTCGCCGCGCGAATGGTTGGCGGGGAAGACCGACGGCATGTCCCATCGGGCCGCTGCGCTGGAAGAGCTGCTGTTGTTGTGGACTGCCAACCGCAACCAGGCGTTCAAGCCATTTGAAGAACTGTTTGAAGAGAAGAGCCTGGCCGAGAAGACCGTTTATCGCCAAGTGACGCAAGGGCTCCCCGACTACTTTGCAACTCGCCCCTTGGTGCCGCTTCCAGACGCTGCGCCGGTGAATCTTCTGGATTTATTGCGGGCGCCGGCAACAGGAGCACCCAGCTCGTTGGCAGAGCAGCTCGCACTGATCAGGAAATTGTGGAAGCCGCTGCTGGGCGATAGCCTGGAGCGCATTTTGCAGATTGCAGGCGAAATTCTGCATGAGGAAGAGCTGGCGATCTGGATGCAGTTCAATCCACCGGCCGTGCAGGCGCGAGCTGCCGCAGAAGCTGCTGCCAGGCGTCGCCGTGAACGTGGGGAGCAGCAATGGCCTTTCGTCGTGAGCCACGCGGATGTGCCGGTGTTTGGCGACCCGGCGCACGAGTACGAGAAGTTCAGCGCCGACACGGCCTGGATGCCGAGCACAGTGCTGATTGCCAAGAGCACCTATGTGTGGATGGCGCAGTTGAGCAAACAATATGGAAGGCACATCGGACGTCTGGATGAGATTCCAGACGAGGAGCTGGCTGCATTGGCACGGCGTGGGCTCAATTCCTTGTGGCTGATCGGGGTGTGGGAACGCAGCCGCGCCTCGAAGACGATCAAGCAGCTTTGCGGCAACCAGGATGCCGTAGCCTCAGCGTATTCACTCTACGACTACAGGATTGCCGAGGACCTGGGCGGCGAAGCGGCCTACATCAAGCTGCGTGACCTGGCCTATGCGCACGGCATCCGGCTGGCCAGTGACATGGTACCGAATCACATGGGCATCGATTCGCCCTGGGTGGTCGAGCACCCTGAGTGGTTCATCTCCCGTTCGCAGGCGCCCTATCCCGCCTACCGTTTTGAAGGGCCCGATCTCTCGAATGATGGGCGCGTGGAAATCAAGATTGAAGATCATTACTTCGAGCAGACCGACGCGGCGGTCGTATTTCGCCGCCGTGACCGCGCCACGGGTGAGACGCGCTACATTTATCACGGCAATGACGGCACCAGTTTTCCCTGGAACGATACAGCGCAGCTCGACTACCTGAACCCTGCGGTGCGCGAGCAGATAATCCAGACCATTTTGCACGTAGCGCGGCTGTTCCCGGTGATTCGCTTCGACGCCGCGATGACGCTGGCCAAGCGCCACTTCCACCGCCTGTGGTTTCCCGGGCCGGGAGCCAGCGGCGCCATTCCTTCCCGGGCTGAATACGGCATGACTCAAGCTGAATTCAACCAGCACATGCCGCATGAGTTCTGGCGCGAAGTTGTGGACAGGGTAGCAGCCGAGGTGCCGGGCACGCTGTTGCTGGCTGAAGCGTTCTGGCTCATGGAGGGATATTTCGTCCGCACCCTGGGCATGCACCGGGTGTACAACAGCGCATTCATGGTCATGCTGCGGGACGAAGAGAACGCCAAGTACCGCTCGGTGATCAAGAATACCCTTGAATTCGATCCGGACATCATGAAGCGGTATGTGAACTTCATGAGCAATCCCGACGAGCGTACGGCCATCGATCAATTTGGCAAGGGCGACAAGTGCT
Organism: uncultured Occallatibacter sp.; assembly: GCA_964396795.1. GTDB lineage: Bacteria > Acidobacteriota > Terriglobia > Terriglobales > Acidobacteriaceae > Telmatobacter. The sequence goes on from CAYNGB010000009.1 coordinate 65,427, forward strand.
TCGGCGTGGCCGCCCTGATGTCCACGCTGCCCGGCCTCCCCATGTTCGGACACGGGCAGATCGAAGGATTCACCGAGAAATACGGCATGGAATATCAACGGCCCCGCTACGACGAATCGGCGGATCCCTGGCTGGTGGAGCGGCATGAGCGCGAGATTGCGCCGCTGCTGAAGAGGCGGTGGCTCTTTGCCGAGAGCAACAACTTCCTGCTCTACGACTTTTTCGAGGCCTCGGGAGCGGTGGATGAAAATGTCTTTGCCTACTCCAACCGGAAGGGCGACGCCAGCGCTCTGGTGGTCTATAACAATCGCTATGGCACGGCCAACGGATCGATCGATTTCTCGGCTGCGTATGCTGACAAGGCCACGTCGCAATTACGCCAGCAGCGGCTGAGCGAAGGGCTGGGTCTGGGCCGGAACTCGGACGCTATCGTTGCATGGCGCGATTCGCTGACTGGGCTGGAGTACCTGCGGCGCGCGAATGATCTTGGCCAACACGGCTTGCCGTTGCAGTTGCATGCTTATCAGTGTCATGTTTTCCTTGACTGGCACGAGGTTTACGCAACGGCAGAAAAGCCGTGGGACAGGTTATGCGATCAACTGAATGGGCAAGGCGTTCCTAACCTGGAAGACGCGATGGTGAACCTCGAACTGCAGCCGGTACACCAGGCATTGCGCGCGCTGCTGGATACTGATTTGGTGCGGCAGCTTGCCGACCTGGCTGAACATCCTCGAACGGTTGCCGGGGCAGACCGCAAGCACGTCCGGGAGCGGCGCGAATTCTTCGATCTGGCGTGGACCCGTTGCGATGAATTCCTGCGCGCGGCACAGGCGTCTTACAAAACGCGCAGGGGCGGCGAGTTGCAGGCTGCCGAGCCCGCAAATCCGAGTCACCTCGGCCCGGCCTTCCATGAGCGCCTTCGTGCCGCAATGCGTATTCCCGTGGTGGAAGCACTGTTCCCGGCACCATGGACGGTTGCCGCGCGGCGCGTGCTGCCCAGTCCCAGCCCGCAGCTTACCGCTACGGCAATGTGGGGACCCATCTTCGCATGGTGCGCGCTGGAACTGCTGGCAGAGTCCTTCGACGCCAAGAATCCGGAGCCTGTGGCGCTGGATATGTTTGATCGCCTGCGGTTGCGCGAACCGTTTGCACAAGCCTTCAATGCACTTGGATTCGAGGGCGAGGCGGGTTGGCGTGCGGCTGCGCGCATCAAGGTCGTATTGCTTGCCGAAGCTGGTGTGGGCAAGGCTGGCGAACCGAGCACGCAGCCGTCGCCCGATCTTGAAGCGCCCGCTGTCAAAGAGCAAACAACGGCGCCCAAGGCATCCACTGCGCAGACAGGGCCGGAGGTGCCGGAGCCTGCGAGTGTGCAAGATTTACAAACCGGCGAAGAGCGCGTGGCACTGGCCCCTGGCCTGTGGCTTGATCCAGACGTGCGATGGCTGACCGGCGTGCATGAAGCAGGGGGACACACCTACCTGGTGAGCGAGCCGTATGAGGAACTTCTCTGGTGGCTGCTGATGCCTTCGCTGCTGCGTCTTGCGGGCGAGGCATCTCCCCGTCCGGAGTCTGCGCGGCAGATGAGCAGAACAGTGGAAGAAGCTCTGGCGACAGCGGCCACGGCAAAGTACCGAGTGGATGTTTTCCTCGACAACGGCGAGTCGCCTGCGCCGGAGGAGAAAGACGAGAGAGGCGAGACCGACGCTGTCCCAACCGTGGAGGCCAAGTCTGCGGAAATCCTCGTTGAGTCAGCATCCAGACCGGAGACTAGCGAAAACAAAGCTGCGACGCCAACGGAATAGTGGCGAATCGGGGGTCCTCCGCGGAGTAAGCCTGTTGGCTACTGCCATCGCCCCTGTCACGAAGAACTGCCACCGGGGTCCTGCTGACCGCGTCAGAAATTCGGCGGATGCTTGCCTGCTACGCCAAATGCACTCTCCAGCGCCAGGCCTGCTTGGGCGATCGTTCCTTCGTCGAAGAGGCGTCCGATGAGCGTGATGCCGTGAGGCACGCGGCGTGGCGGAGAGAACTTGGGCAGAGGATGTCGCAGGTCGGGCGCCCAGTCGCTGCGCGCCTCCGAGACCTCGACAAAACCCGCACGGAGGGTGAGTGACGGATGCCCCGTGAAATTCGTGATCACCAGCATCTCGTCGCGCAAGGATGGAACCAGGAGCAGATCAACATCGGATAAGACCCGGGCCACCTCCTGCGCCACCTTACGCCGCAGCCGGTCTGCCTGCACAAAATCGACAGCAGAAAGAAATCTCGCCTGGCGAAATGTGTTGGGCCAAGCGTCGGGCACCTGTGCTTTCAACTTGTCGACACCGTGGCTCAATGTCAGATCTTCAAAGGCAGCCGCTGCCTCGGCAAACAAAATGAGATAAAGCGAATCATAGGGCCAATCGGGAATGGAGACTTCGACTGGCGTCATGCCGACCTTCTTTACGGTTTCAAGCGCGACGCGGTCCACGTCGGTTGCGGGGCTTTCCTTCATCCAGGCAGGGAAGTACCCAACCCGCAGCCCGGCAACGCTGGCGCCTGCATCGAATGCCAGTGCGCTTGGAACGCTGGCCGCATCGCCGGCGTCAGGTCCGGAGATTGCGTTCAGCACCAGCATCGCGTCCTCCACACTGCGGGCCATGGGGCCCAGCTTGTCGAGTGACCAGCACAACGTCATGGCTCCTGTTCGCGCAACGCGGCCATATGTGGGCCGCAGGCCTGTGATACCGCAGCGCATGGATGGGCTCACGATGCTGCCGCCAGTTTCACTTCCGATGGCAAAGCCAACCAGCCCGGCAGCGACTGCGGAGCCGGGTCCCGCGCTCGATCCCGAAGAGCCTTCCTCCAGCAGCCAGGGATTCATCGTCTGGCCGCCGAACCAGACGTCATTCAGCGCCAGTGCGCCCATGCTCAACTTGGCCAGCAAGACGGCTCCTGCCGCATTCAGCCGTTCCACCACCGCGCTGTTTGTCGTGGGAACACGGTCCTTATAGGGCTCCGCGCCATACGTGGTGGGAATGTTGGCCGTATCGAGCAGGTCCTTTGCGCCCCAGGGAATTCCGTGCAGCGGGCCGCGATAGCGTCCGGCGGCAATCTCCGCATCAGCGTGGCGCGCCTGTTCGAGCGCGTGCTCGCGTGTGAGAGTGATGATGCAGCGCAGCTGCGGCTCGAAGCGCCCGATACGCCGAAGATAGATCTCCGCAAGCCGCTCCGAGGTGAGTGCGCGGCTCTCAATCCAGCGGGAAAGCTGCGTAACGGGGGCGAAGGCAATCTCGTTTTCATTCACTGGCAGTGGCTCGCGCTTGTCAGCGTTGCGCACGAAGCGTCCGGCGGATGATTGACTTTTGACAATGCCGGGCAGGGTGGGATTCCACAGCGTAGCTGGCGCAACGTCCGGTTCCAGTGTCAGTTTGCGCGGTCCCAATCTCCGCTCATAGAGCGGCGCCATTTGCATCCGCCAGTTTCCAGCGGCCTCGGCGCGGTCGGCAGCAGTCATCTCCACCTGCACCAGCTTTTCAGCTTCCTGAAATGTGGCGGAGGTCACTTCCGGTCCGACAGGCGGGGTAGTGCCGAACGCCGGTGGAGCGCCAGGCGGCAAGCTCTCACTCTGGCTTGCAGGGGCTTGGGTGGCTGTTGCCGGCAGAGCTGCTCCGAGCACTGCAAGAGACGTGTAAGTGAGGAAGTCTCTTCGCGAACCTGGCATATTCCCTTTCAGTCAAACGTGATGTTGCCCGGGCTTCATCAAGCTAGAAGAAATATACTATCGGCGCTCGGCAGGGCTGCGGTTGTATCCCTAATCGGAGCGTCCTTTGCCACGCGGAACAGGCGCATCCGACGAGCTCTGGAGGCGAGAGCCACCGCCATCTGTGTTTTGGATTTGTCCCCAGCGCCCGGGACCCGTAGAATCAGCATTGTGCGGCAGGCCGGAGTTTACAGGTCCGGTTCGGTGCTGCACCAGGTATAGATGAGCGAACAGACGACAGGGACTCCCCAGGAGGCGCAGGCAGTTTCGCCTGCGTGGAGCAGAATCGAGAAGGCGCGCCATCCCCAGCGGCCTTATCCCATGGACTTTATCGAGCGGATCTTTACAGATTTCAGCGAGATTCACGGGGACCGCGCCTTCGGCGACGACGAGGCGGTGGCGTGCGGTATGGCGCGGCTGGCCGGCGAGGAAGTGTTGGTGATCGGCAACCGCAAAGGCGGCACCACGAAGGAGAGGGTGCGCCGGAATTTCGGAATGCCGCATCCCGAGGGCTATCGAAAGGCCCTGCGCGCCATGAAGCTTGCCGAGAAGTTTGGCCGGCCGATTGTGAGTCTTATCGACCTGCCGGGAGCCTACCCCGGGCTGGGTGCTGAGGAGCGCGGCCAGGCCGAAGCCATTGCGCGCAATCTCCGCGAAATGTCCCGTCTGCGCGTGCCAACAATTTCGGTCATAAGCGGCGAGGGCGGATCGGGTGGAGCGCTGGCGCTGGCCGTAAGCGACCGGGTGCTGATTCTTGAAAACGCTCTCTATTTTGTGATTACGCCGGAATCATGCGCGGCCATTATGTGGCGCGACGCCGCACATAAGCAACTGGCCGCCGAGGCAATGCGCATCTCCGCGCCCGAGGTTGCCGCCGTGGGCTGTGTGGATGAGATCATCACGGAACCGGAAGGCGGCGCGCATCTCGATCCCGAAGCGGGAGCGGGGTTGCTGGGCCAGGCCCTGCAAAGGCATCTGGCGGAGTTGAAGGCCATGCCAGTTGAAACGCTGGTCGCTGCACGCCAGGACAAGTTTCGCAAAATCGCGCAATTCTATACGGAAGGCTAACTCTGGTGATACATCGGCAGGCGGCTGAGGTTTGCGGTGTACGTAGAGTTTCAGGGTCAGACGGGCGCGGTTGCGCTCTTTCGTGGTGCGGCTGCGTCAAGATCAAGATGGAGACTGTGAGAGCTTGCGCCATCACGGTTTCTGGTGCGGTTTGGAGCTGCCGATGAGCTCTGAAGCGACTCGTGGCAGCCGCATCCGCTCTTATGCGGAGTTTGTGGCCGCAGTCCTGTACTTTTTTCTAGCCCGGTCCCTCGCCCACCGTGGAGCGGCTGGCTTGGCCACCGATTCCTGGTCGCCCTTGATCGAGCAAGCCATGCTGGCGTTCCTGCTTGTGATGGGGTTTGCGAGCTTTGGATTCTTCTTCGACCGTCAGCAGAATCCGGTTCGCGAGCAGGGGCTGCCGCTGCGATCGGGTTGGCGACGCGAAGCCGGACTGGGCGTGGCCCTGGGCTGGGCAATCGCCGTGGTATGTGTTCTGCCACTGACTGTGGCTGGCGGCATCGCCATCGTTCTTACTACGCAGCTTTCATCCTGGGGATGGTTTCTGGCCGACCTGGCATTCTTCGCTCTGGCAGCTCTGGCTGAAGAAGTGGCCTTTCGTGGTTACGGATTTCAACGTTTTAGCCAAAGCGTAGGCCCAATTGGAGCTACGCTGGGATTTGCCGCATTTTACGCAATTGTCCAGGCCATACGGCCGGGGTCAAGCAACGCCAGCCTTGCTGTTTCGTTGATGTTTACCGTGGTGCTTTCCACCGCCTACTTGCGCACCCGGGCGCTTTGGGTGAGCTGGGGGTTAAATTTCGCATGGAAGGCCAGCCGCGCACTGATCTTCGGGCTCGCGGTCAGCGGCGTCAACAGCCATTCCCCGGTGGTCGAAGGCGACCCTATGGGCCCGTTCTGGCTTACCGGCGGAGGTTTTGGCCTCGACGGAAGCTGGGTAGCCTTTGTCATTCTCCTTCTTGCGCTTCCAGTGGTTTTCCGGGTAACGCGCGATTTGGATTTCCTCCATAACGCGCCAGTGATTGTGCCGGGCGGAGTCCCGGTGGATCTGGATGCTGCAGCACGACAGCAGCACGAGTCCGCAACAAGGCCGGCTGAACCTGCGGCGACCCCCCTTGTGCAGATTAATCCAGCCTCGCCGCCGTACGCTCCGTCGGAAGGGAAGCAGGCAGAACAGTCAGACCGTTCGCAGTAACACTTCTTCGGCGCGCTGCATCTTAATTCACACTACGGCCCGTTCGAGACGGATTTTGGATTCCGCTTGTGCATAGACACTGTTTGCGCCATGCTTGAGACAGACATGGGAGGCTCCCATGAAAAGGTCGCCTCAGTCTTACGCTGCGCACCCTACGCCTGACAGGCAAGCAATGGCTTTTGCGATAATCCGCGTACGGCACCCTGCGGCATGGTGCGTGCTGGCCGCTCTTCTTGTGGCCGCTACAGCCACCGCACAAGTCATCGTCATCGACAAGAATGGAAACGCCACTACCAGCACAGGCCAAGCCACTACAACAAGCTATGTGGACCGGCGCTACGCTCAAATTGAGCCCACAAAAGTGGCGTTGACCCAGTCCGTGCTGGATGCGAAAACGCGGCTGGAACTCATCCGCGCAATGCAGGCAGAACAAGGCTTTGCCATGCGCCCATTCCCGCGCGGCGGCAAGGGGTTAACTCTGGCTGCCAACGGTAAGTTGGAACCAGCCGGAGAATCCTATCTGAACATGGTGACTAGCCAGGGGCTAAGCGCAAAGCCCGGCGACCGCTTGGCAGTGACCGATATTAAGTTCGACCACACAAAAATAGTCTTTGATCTAAATGGCGGCCCGTTTCAAAAACACCGCTTTCTGCGCCACATCGAAATCGGCTCGGGGCCATATACCAACCCCGTCGTTCAAGGTGACGAACAAGAGGCGGTTGGCGCGAGGTTGACGCTTACCTTTCACGACCATGTGCCGGAGTTGACCGCCGCACAAGTCAAGGCACTGCTGGCCCCGCTGATTTCCTTTGACGTAAAGACGCCTGTGCAGGCCTTCACCGATACGCTACCACCGATTCTCAAGCAGGCGATTCTGGACCACCATGTGCTGGTGGGCATGACTACGGATATGGTGCTGTTCGCGAAGGGTCAGCCGGACGACAAGTCGCGGGAAATGGACGGCTTGATGCCCTTTGAGGAGTGGATCTATGGTCGCCCGCCCAAGGACGTGGAGTTCGTGCGCATTAATGGAAACCGTGTGATTCGGGTGGAGATTGCCAAAATCGGCGAGCCGCCGGTCGTCTTTACGCGCGACGTCGTGGATGGGATGATGCGAACCGACGGCACGCCGCTTACGCCGCCGAGTACCGATCCGAAGACACACACCGTTCAATTGGGCGATGTACAGCGCAATCCGGATACGCAGGCCGCAGCGCCGCCTCCCAGCTTGCGCAATCCAGGCGAGGAGTTGCCCCGAGACAAGACCCCGAATACTGAGGTGATGAAGCCGGTGCAATTCCCTAAGCAGAAGCCGGATGATCAACCCGTCGCACACCAGGGAACTCAAACCGCCGCGACGCTGCCTTCTGGCCAGTCCACGACTCCATCGACAGCCTCGGGCAACGCCCAGCCCGCGACACCGGATTCATCGCAACCTGCCCCAGCCCCGGCCACCGCAAAGCCCGCGACTCCCGACGAGGACGAGAGCCAGCGTCACTGATGCCATGTTGTCTGCGTTGTTGATGTAGACTGAGGGGAGCGAGTCCCGCTGCCTCCACGCAAATCTTGCAGTATGAGGTGAGTGAATGACCGCGCCGTTGAAGCCGCGTGCAGATACTTTGCGCGTGTGAGCAGAGACACCACAAAGAAGGAGAACCACCAGAACCGATGGCCAAGATTGCCAAAACAGGTGACCGCAAGAAGGTAATGGACACGACGAAGTCTACAGACTGTCCTAAGTGCAACAAGCCTACGCGCATCGTCAAGCGTGTAAAGGACCGCGAGCGCGGCATCCCCGGCGGAGTCTATATCTCGTGTTCAGTGTGTGATTTCTACGAGAAACTTTAAGCGTTAGTAGAGTGTTGAAGTGGAGCAAGGCCCGGCAATTCGCCGGGCTTTGTTGTTTGGGAGGGATTCCCCAATACCACTGCCATCTCTTCCAGGATCGCTTGGGCCGCTAGAGCGGGATCGGCCGCCTGGGTGATGGGCCGGCCGACAACCAGGTAGCTGGCGCCCTGGCGAAGGGCTTCAGCGGGGGTGGCGATGCGCTTCTGGTCGCCGATAGCGGCGCCGGATGGGCGGATGCCGGGAATCGCAAGAATGCCTTCGGGACCGGTGAGGGCGCGCAGAGAAGCAACCTCCTGCGGGGAGCAGACAAAGCCACAAATTCCGCAGTCGAGCCCCATGCGGGCCAGCAGCTCCACTTGCTCCGCAGGCGATCGATCGAGACCGATCGACCTCATCTGGGCTCGGTCCATACTGGTAAGCACGGTGACGACGAGCAGTTGCGGTGGGTTGGTGAAGCCTTCCAGCGCCTCGCGCGCGGCAGTCAGCATGGCCGGGCCGCCCGTGGCGTGCACCGTCAACAAGCGCACCCCTAATCCCGCCGCTGAACGCACCGCCGCAGCCACCGTGTTGGGAATGTCGTTGAGTTTGAGATCGAGAAACACATGATGGCCGCGCGCCACCAGAGGTTCCACGGCAGCAGGGCCGGCGGCGACGAACAGTTCCAGCCCGACTTTGAACCAATTGCAAGTCCCCTCAAGGCAGTTGACCAGGCGGTTCGCAGAGGTAAGGTCCGGCACGTCGAGGGCGACGATCAGCCGATTGCGCGCTTGCTCCAGCGGGTCAGAAGCTGCGGAAAGCTTTGGAGCAAAAGACGGGTTCATCCGTTCCGGGATGGGCATAACCTAATCCTAAAGCATGGTTCACTTTTGGAACATGAGAGTCAGGCCTGTGCCGCTTCCGGTTCGGTTCCATGCTCTTCCATCCTGGCCTGATTAGCGGCGGGTAGAAAGCGGCAAAGATAGGCGATGGGATCATTCTCGGCGGCCATCTGACGCAGATGGTATTTCCACACGTCCGGCTTGATGGTGCGCCGGGTGAACGGTTTGCGGGTCACCTGCACCACCTCGCCCCGGCTATTAATCCTGGGATACGTGACGGAGGGAACCCTGAAACTGATACGAGAACCCGTTCTCCAAAAGCATTGGGCAAAGTCGTGGGAAAAGAGCAGTGTGTAAAAGCGGCCCTCACTAGCCAGCAGAGACAACGCTTCTTCAGCTCCGGGCCAAAGGGGCCGGATGTGGGTCTGAAACCAGCGGCGGAACTCGAATCCGTTAAACTGGGCCTGATTGAGCAGAAACCGCAACAGCTCTTTTCGATTCATTGCGCCTTTCCTTCCGGATGCAGCGTGAGAGTTGGGGGAAAGCGGCTTTCACGAATGCCGATGCGGCACAAGGTGAGCCGGCGGGTGCGTCTTCTGCTCCTGGTTAACGTCAAACCGGCGGAGATTCCTTTCTTGCCCGGTATAGCGTGCCGGCTAAGTAGAGGACCGAACCGCCAGAATGTTGACCGGCAGGCATTTAGCATCCGGGCAGGGAAGTCGGCGTAGTCCGCTGCGGAATGGGACTTGGTACCAAGAAAGGAAATGCCGGATTGAAGATGGGAAGACTCGGTTTGGGCAGATTAATATCGGTCGCAGTTTTGGTTGCAATGGCATCTCTGGGATGGGCTTCAGCGGTCCACACCAATCCCCTGAACCGTGAGCCTTTGGTGCGCGAAGCCTTCGACCACTTCTACAATCTGGACTACCCCGGAGCAGTGGAGCGCCTGGAGCGCTTTCATGACGCGCACCCCGGTGATCCGCAAGCCACCGCGCTTCTGCTTGAAGCTGTGGTATTCCAGGAACTCTATCGTCAGGATCTGCTGGACACTACCTTCTACGCGAACGATGGCTTCCTCACAGGGAAACATGCCACCGAGGAAGACCCGAAGACGCGGGACCGCATACTGACACTGGCCGACGAAGCTATCCGCGAAGCGGACTGGAGACTAGGCAGAAATTCCAATGATGTAGACGCCCTGTATGCTCGCGGTTGGACACGAGCCCTCAAGTGTACATACCTGGCGATGGTGCAGCGCGGCTATGGAAGCGGCTTTCGCCTGGCGCTCAAGGCCAAGGAAGACGAGGCACGGGTACTGCAGCTTGACCCGGACTACGTGGACGCAAAGCTGGTAGTGGGGGTCTACGAGTACGTGGTTGGAGCTCTCCCTTTGCCCTTTAAATTCCTGATAGGATTCGCAGGCATCACCGGCTCGAAGAGCCACGGCCTGGCGATGCTCACGGACGACGGCAACCGGGGAGCGGTAACGAACATAGAGGCGCGTACGGTTATTGCGTTGTTTCTGCGCCGCGAAGCTCGCTACAAGGAGGCCATTCAGGTGGTGCGGGGCCTGAAGGGCGAGTATCCCCACGACTATCTCTTTTGCCTGGAAGAAGCGAATCTTCGCAAGGACGATGGGGAGGGCATGCGCGCAGTCGATGCCTACCGGGAGATTCTGGCCAATGCCGCCAAGCCGGGCTATTTTGCTGAGGCAAGGCCGGAGCTGGCCTTTTTTGGTTTAGGCGACGCCTTACGCGGACAAAGACACTACGCTGAGGCGGCCCAGGCCTATGAACAGGCGGCTTGGACCAGGAATGTGGGTCCGGAGCTGAAGATACGGTCTCTGCTGGCGGGCGGCGAGTGCCGCGACATGAACGGCGAACGTCCACAGGCCATCAAGGACTACCAAGCTGCCATCGCCACCGGTCCGAACACCTCTCGCGCCGACACCGCTAGAAAGCGCCTGCGCAGCCCATACAAGGGTGTCTGACCACCGGACACCCCTGCCGGGCCTTACACCATTCCAGGGAATACTACGGTGCTTGCACCACGGTCACGGCGAATGGAGCCATTTTCAGCGTCGCGTCCTCTGCTGTGGCTGTGCGCGGTTCGCCGTCTCCGGTCTCCTCGTCCACCGTGGAGAGCCGCGCATGCTCGAAGCCCTCCGGCAACTTGACCGTAACTTCGTAGTTCCGCTTGTTTACTACCAGAATCTTCTTGCCGGCGGGCGTCAGGAACGCCTGTGCTGTGATATCAGGCGGAGCCCTGCGAACATTGCTCGTGGCCACCAGCGTATCTCCGGGATGGAAGTTATCCTTGATCAGCTTGAGGACCCAATAGCGCGCATTGGGCTTGCCGTTGTTGTAGTCGATCATTGAAACGCTGGGATATTGCGACGGATACCCTACCAACTGCGACTCGCCGATTACATCCACTCCCTGCTTTGAGAGGCCGATGAAGAGATAGGCGTAGAGCGCCGACGCCGCATTCCAGTAGAGATGTGGAATCTTGTCCGGCAAAGCTTTCGACGCCGCGATCTCAAGGTAGTCGGTGGGCAGGATTACACCTAACTCATCCGCATCCGTCTTGGTTTCGGGCGAGAGCCGATCCCGCTCCATAAGGATGAATCCAGAAGTAGCCAGGAATCCATCCGCCTGATCGAAGAAACTGTACTGCCACTCGTTCAGGCCCTGCCCCAGCGTTGGATGCGCATAAAAGTGGTAGGAAATGAAGTCCAGTGGAATACCGGGTTTGTGATTCTTCGGGTTGAGGAAGTACTCGTAAAAGCGCGGATTCAGTCCGGCGCGTGCCAGCGCCAATCCCATGAACTTGGTCTGCGGACTCACCTTCCGAATGCCTTCAACCATGGCGTCGTAGCGTAAGGTGTAATCCTCTGGCGTCGTATCGTGCTCCTCCTCCACCTCGTTCAGCACTTCCCAATAAGGAAAAGTGTAGTGGTAGCCCGACTCGTGCCGCTTGCCGTTCTCATCGGTGAATCCGCCCTGCGTGTACCAGCTCACTAGGCGTCCAAAATAGTCGCCGAGTTCCTTGCCGCTCGGATCGCGCAGTTGCGTGCCCTGCGTATAGTCCCAGAACACTTGATTGGGATCGGCGGGATACTTCACCTGTTGATCGGTCTTGAACATCCACGCAGGGATGGTGCTGAAGTTGACGATGGTGCTATGTCCCTCGGTCGCGGCCAGAAAGTCCTTAGTCACCGGGTCGATATAAGTGAAGTTCCACGAAGTCTTGTTCGCAGTCGGAGGTTCGAGCTCGGCCACCGCAATCTTGGGATACGGCAGCCACGGAACATAGCGCACATAGTCGGCTCCCAGAGCCTTCAACGCCGCAAAGGAGCTATCGTGAATAGGCGCTCCCGGATTGAGCATGGGGTTCGTGACTACCTGCAAGGTGGGCGTCGAGCGGGACACGATGATTGTCTTGCCCCAGTCGACATTCACCTGCAATGGAGGTGCGTTCTGGGCCTGCGTCACAGCCGTGCCGAAGCAGAATGTCAGAATGCCAACAACGCGCAAAAAAGCAGAGCCTTTGATCCGCATAACTGAAACGACCTCCTTCGGGTCGTGTTCTAACAAGCGATGAGGGCAAAACGGAGTGACCGTCCCGCCCATGTTTCTACGGCACCTGTAGTACGGTGACCGCGAATGGGGCCAGCTTCAGTTCCGCTCCGTCTGCCTTGCCCGCGCGCGGCGCTTCGTCACCGGTTTGGTCATCGACAGTGAGTGTTGCCCCATTGGCCAGATCGGCCTGTAGCTTCACTGTCTTGTCCGTATTGGTCTTATTCACGAACAGGACTTTCTTGCCCTGCGGCGTGATGAACCCTTGTATCTCAACCTCGGAGATCGCAAACATCTGCTCTGTATTAGCGACTAACTTGTCACCGGGATGGAAGTTATCCTTGATTAGTTTCAGCACCCAATAGCGTGCATTAGGCTTGCCGTTGTTGTAGTCCATCATTGAGACACTGGGGAACTGCGATGGATACCCAACCAGTTGCGACTCGCCAATCACATCGACGCCCTGTTTAGAGAGCTCCACAAAGAGGTATGCATACAGCGCGCCTGCGGCGTTCCAGTAGCGATGGGGGATGTGGTCCGGCATGGCCTTCGATGCCGCGATCTCGACAATATCCGTGGGCAGAATCACGCCCAACTCATCCGTGTCGACCTTGGTCGACGGGGAAAGCCGATCACGAATTGCAAGAATGAAGCGAGTAGTGGACAGGAATCCGTCCGCCTGGTTGAAGAAAGTGTGTTGCCATCCGTCGAGTGTCTCATCCAGCGCAGGCACGGCATAAAAGTGGAAAGAGACAAAGTCCAGTGGAATGTCCTTCTTGTGATTCTTCGCATTCAGGAAGTACTCAAAGAACCGTGGGTTGTCGCCCGACAGGGTGGATGCCATGCCCACGAACTTAGTTTCGGGACTTACCTTCCGAATTCCCTCCACCATGGCGTCGTAACGCTTGGTGTAGTCTTCCGGCGTGGTACTGTGCTCAGACTCGACTTCGTTCAGCACTTCCCAGTAAGGAAAAGAGTAGTGGTAGCCCGACTCGTGCCGCTTGCCGTTCTCATCCGTGAACCCACCTTGCGTGTACCAGCTCACAAGTCTGCCGAAGTAGTCGCCTAGTTCCTTGCCGGTCGGGTCGCGAAGCTCTGTACCCTGGGTATAAGTCCAGAACACCTGGTTCGGATCGCCAGGATACTTCACCGGCGTGTCAGTCTTGAACATCCATGCGGGAATCGTACTGAAGTTGATGATGGTGCTGTGACCTTCGGTCGCGGCCAGAAAGTCCTTGGTCACCGGATCAATGTACGTGAAGTCCCATGAAGTCTTGTCCGCAGTCGGAGGATCAAGTTCAGCCACCGCGATCTTGGGATACGGGAGCCATGGAACGAAACGCACATAGTCCGCGCCCAGGGCCTTTAATGCCGCAAAGGATCCATCGTGGATTGATGCGCCCCGGTTAAGCATGGGGTTGGTCACTACCTGCAGCGTAGGCGTGGATCTGGAAACACGGGTTACCTTGTTCCAATTGACTTGTGTTTGCTCGGGGGGCATGCCTTGGGCGGCGGCAACACCCGCTATGGAGAGGCTTATTGCCAAAAAGGTCAGCGCGGTTCTGCGTGCATATTTCTCGTTCATTGGGAACCACCTCGAAAAGACCAATTGCGATATTATTCCTCATTCGGAATAGTGGCAAAAGAGGCTCTCCGAGGTGGCCTCACTTGAACTTGAGCTTTACTGCAGGAAGCAAGAGCGCTTCTTGATCGAGAGAGACTGTCAGGGTAACTTACCGCCCGGCAAGCAAGATGGAACCGGCAGGGCGTATTCTCCGTATATTTAAGATGAGTTGAGGGGGTTAGTTGTGGCCATCTATTGTCATCGCTGTGGAACGGGTCTGCCATCGGGGGCGCGCTTCTGCTCGAATTGCGGAACGGTCGTGGCCGCAACGGTGCCCATGGCCGGCAGACCGCTGGTCCGGCCGCGTGTGGGTCGCCAGATTGCCGGGGTCTGCATCGGGCTGGCGCAGGCCAATGGGTGGGATGTCGCTGTTGTGCGCATTCTCACCGTGGTGGGGTTCTTCTTTTCCTGCGGACTGGTGGCGATTGCGTATCTGGCCGGCTGGATTGGCATTCCCGAAGAGCCGTTTCGGACGCAGGGGACGTATCCTCCTAACATATGACGGATTTCTACGAATCGGAAGGAGCACGGCTGGGCTTTCAAGATAGAGGATCAGGCCAGCCTGTCATTTTTCTTCATCCCACTCCTCTGGACAGCCGCTTTTGGCTGCCGGTGACGGAGCATCTTAGAGGTGTTCGCGCCATCATTCCTGACTTGCGCGGGCATGGGGCCTCAGAGTTGGGCTCGAATCTGCCCGTGGGCGGATTTGCGCGCGTACCGGATGCTCCCGTGCTGACCATGGCGCAACTGGCCGCTGACATTCTCGCCTTGATGGACTATCTGCATGTGCCTGAGGCAATCTTTGCGGGCTGCTCCATCGGTGGCTACGTGCTGATGGAACTCTGGCGAAAGGCGCCGGACAGGGTGCTGGGGATGGCGATGGTGTGCTCCAAGCCACAACCCGATGCGGAAGCCAACCTTACCAGGCGTGCGGCCACCATAGCGCAAGCCCGAGACCGTGGAGTCGGGGCGCCTTTCGATGGCATGGCGCAGACTCTGATTGGCGCAACGGCGCGGGCACAGCGGCCCGAGATTGTCCCCGAGTTGCGCGCGCACATGACCTTGACCCCGGAGGCGCTGGTAGCGGTGCAGGCGGGATTGGCCACCCGGCCGGATTCCGTGCCGGACGTGGTCACAATCGAGGCGCCAGTGTTGGCGATTGCGGGCGGAGAAGATCCCGGGGTCTTGCCGGCCGAGATGGCGGCCTTCCACGCCGCACCGGGGGGATGCGAGTTTCACCTGCTACCCGATGCCGGGCACTTTGCGGCCTATGAGCAGCCGCAAAAAGTAGCGGCGCTGCTAGCGGATTGGCTGGGACGGTGCGAAGCCTAGTGGGCACGACAACCACTCACGCAAGGAATTGGTCGATTGAAATACGATAGGCTCAGAGAAGCGCATACCTCTCTGGAAGCCTCAACTTGACCAAAGCCTCGATTGCATCCTCCCGTCCCTTTCACTATTCCCAGCCACTGGGCGCGCTCCACTGTGGCAAAGTCTCCCTGGAATCCCTGGCGCGTCGATTCGGGACCCCGCTCTACGTCTATTCCGCAGATCAGATCGTAGAGCGCCTGGGGTTGTTTCAGCAGGCATTCGCGGGCCGGAATCACTTGGTGTGTTACGCCGTCAAGGCCAACTCTGCGTTGGCCATCCTCAAGCTGCTGGCGGACCGCGGAGCCGGATTCGACATTGTTTCTGGCGGCGAGCTACAGCGGGTGCTGGCAGCCGCGCCTGAAGCTGTGGAGCGTGTGGTCTACTCGGGCGTGGGAAAAACCGCGGCCGAGATCGACCGCGCCTTGACCGCGGGCATTCTCGAATTCAACGTGGAGAGCGAGTCGGAACTTGAACTGCTCGCCGCGCGTGCCCGAAGGCTCAAACGGAAGGCGCGCTTTGCCCTGCGGGTGAACCCCGACGTTTTTGCCGAGACGCACCCCTACATCTCCACGGGATTGCGCGAGCACAAATTTGGAATAGACATCCGCCACGCGCTCAGGATCTACAAGGGTGCGGCCGGTAGCCGCTGGCTTGAGGCGCATGGCGTCAGCGTCCACATCGGATCGCAGATTCGTTCCGCGGACCCCTTTGGCGCGGCCCTGCAGCGCGTGAGCAAGTTGCTGCGCCAACTTGAACGTGAAGGCATCGTGCTCGAATCCGTGGATGCCGGCGGGGGACTGGGAATCGACTACCATGGTGGCAGTTTTGATGCCGTTGCCAAAGTGCAGGAATATGCCGCGGCGGTAAACCGCGCGCTGGACGGTTTCGACGGTAGGCTATTGCTGGAACCCGGCCGCTTCCTGGTGGCGCAGGCCGGAGCACTGGTTGCGCAAGTTCTGCAGGTGAAGCGAAACGGCAAAAAAACCTTCGTGGTTACCGATGCGGCCATGAACGACCTGATCCGCCCGGCGCTTTACCAGGCGCATCACGAGATTGTGCCGGTCAGGCCGCGGGCGGGCAGAGCGCGAACCGTGGATGTTGTGGGGCCGGTGTGCGAGACCGGTGACTTTTTCGCCCGCGACCGCAAGCTGCAGCCCGTCGAGCCCGGCGATCTGGTAGCGCTGCTTGACGCGGGAGCCTACGGCATGGCCCAGAGTTCCAACTACAACACGCGCCTGCGCCCGGCGGAGGTGCTTGTCGAAGGTGCGAAGGCGCGGCTCATCCGGCGGCGGGAGACCATCGCCGATCTGCTTGCGCCGGAAATTGTTGCCGTGGCCCACGGAACTTCGCTTTAGTGCTTCGAGCGTCACGCGTGTTTGCCGCCCCTTCCTGATAAGGTGTTGCGCGGAGGATTTTGTAATGGAAGTTCGTATGCAGATGGTGTGTGCCCTTGCTGCAATGGGGCTGATGCTGGGGCTCTCCCAGGCGGTGCATGCTGACTCGTTGACGGTGAAGACCGCGCAGGGCAAGGTGCATGGTAAGACCATCAATGACAACAAGGTCCGTGCGTTTATGGGTCTGCCGTATGCTGCGCCCCCGGTGGGGGAGATGCGCTGGAAGGCGCCCGCGCCGCCCGCGAAATGGAAAGGCAAGCGGGATGCGACCCAGTACGGCGCCCATTGCGTCCAGGCCCGTGTGTTTGACGACATGATCTTCCAGGACAGCGGGCCCAGCGAGGACTGCCTCTTTTTGAACGTCTATACTCCGGCCAGCGCCAAGTCCAAAAGCAAGCTCCCGGTCATGTTCTGGATTCATGGCGGAGGCTATACAGGTGGCGCCAGTTCAGAGCCACGCCACAACGGCGACTTTCTGCCCACCAAGGATGTCGTGCTGGTTACCATCAACTACCGCCTCGGAGTTTTTGGCTTTCTTGCGACTGAAGACTTGGCTAAAGAGGCCGATGGCGAAGCAGGGAACTACGGCCTGCTCGATATGGTGGCCGCACTCCGCTGGGTCAACACAAACATCGGGATTTTCGGCGGCGATCCAGGCAATGTAACCATTTTTGGCGAGAGCGCCGGATCGTTTGCGGTGAGCACGCTGATGGCCTCGCCGCTGGCCAGCGGGCTGTTCCATAAGGCCATTGGCGAGAGCGGTGCAGCGTTTGGCCGCGGTCTCGGTGGTGACTCTCTTGCCGAACGGGAGAAGGCTGATGGCGCGTGGGTCGATTCGCTCGGCGTCAAGTCGCTCCAGGAGCTTCGCGCGTTGCCTGCAGACAAGATTCTTGAAGCTGTCAAGAGCAAGGGAGACATGGGTTTTTCTCCCGTGGTTGATGGGAAACTGCTGACCGAGCCGGTCGCTGACACCTATGCCGCGGGCAAGCAGGCCCATGTTCCGCTTCTCGCTGGGTGGAACCGCGATGAAGGATCCTTTCTAGCCAACGGCATGACAGCGGAAAAGTGGAAGGGCTTCGCTGCATCGTTGTTCAACACCAGGGCAGAGGAGTTCCTCAAGCTATACCCCGGCGAGACCGATGACCAGACAGCGCGCTCGGCGGCTGACTACGGCGGCGACTCGTTCATCGCGTTTGGTACCTGGAAGTGGATTGAAGCGCAGCGCAAGACAGGCGACTCGCCGGTCTTCCGTTATCACTTTGAGTGGGCTGCGCCGCCCAGCAAGTTTCATCAAGGCTCATTTGCCTTCCACTCCGACGACATTGAGTACGTCTTCGGCACGCTGGCCACAAGGCCCGGCGCCGTGTGGCGCCCGGAGGACTGGAAGTTGAGCGAGCAGATGATGAGCTATTGGACCAACTTTGCCAGGACCGGCGATCCCAACGGACAAAGTCTGCCCGAGTGGCCGAAATACGGCGAAGGGGACCCAATCATCCACCTGGACAGCACAATCACCTCTGGTCCGGATACACTGCGGCCGCGTTATGAGTTTCTTTCTAAGGGAATGCCGCCTATGCGCCCGTAGAATGGCGCGAACCTTCACACAATAGAAGAAGGCCGCCTTTAGGCGGCCTTCTTTGTCTCTCAAAAATTTCGAAGAATATCCTAGCGATCGATGCCGGAAGCCGCGGCAAAACCGGCAGTCTGCGTCGATGGAGTGGGACTTGCCAGCGGAGCCGGATCGTTGAATGATGTTTCCTTGCCGTTGATGGCGCCAGAGTAGTCCGGGCCAAGGCCGAGCTTTTTCAGAGCGCGCGAGTCGGGCATCAACTTGGTCTGCCAGCCCTGATCGGCCTGGTACTTCTGCATCGCGGCCTGGGTGGTGGAGTCCCACGCGCCAGTTGGCTCACCCGAGAGATAGTGTTCGCGGATGAGCGCCTGCTGAATCTCGGTCACCCGAGTCGGCTCAATGGACTGCTGGCCATGCAGGCGATGCGACTGCTTGACTGCCTTCTTGTGGGTCTTATGGGAATGGCTACTGGCCGAAGCCCGATGTACGTTTGCGGCGTAGGCTGGTGACGCGGCCAATGCCGCGGACAACACAAACGCCAGACTCGCTCGAAATAGAAGCACGCTGGTCACCCTCCGCCACTAAATTACGGGACTGTTTCATTCATTCTAATGGAGCCTAAAACGATATGCCAACAAATTGCTACCTGAAAATGGCCCTGTCAAGGTCAATCTCGAGATGACTGGCTCCAAAGTCGCCGGTCATTTCAACGCGATTCGGTGTCGACTCTGTCGCAGGGCGGCTGATCCTAAAGGCCGCGCCGCCTTGCGATCTGGTCCAGCCGGGAGCGGATCGATTCTAGCTCCGCACTCGGCTGTAGGCTATTACAACGTACCGCCAACGTAGTTGATTCCATCGCCTGGCCGGCGTGGATCAATCACTTCGAACACCACGTCATCGCCAGTCTTGAGCTTGCTCACAACGGCGTCGTACTGCTCCTTGGTGCCGGTCGGCTGCTTGTTGATGCGAATGATCACCAGGCCGGGCTCCAGTCCCTGCAAATCGGCAAACGAGCCGGTACGAACCGACTGAACCACCATGCCTGGGCTGTGTAGCTTCCCGGCTGTAGCCGGGGAGGTCTCGTGAACCACGATGCCAAGTTTCGACTCGCCGGCGTCGCCCTTATCCTCCTGGCCTTGCTCGATAATCTGGCCGCCCAATTCAGCGAATACCTTGTCGCGGTCGCCGATAGTGACGGTTGTGTCGGCGGGCTTACCGTCTCTCATGTAACTCAGGCGGATGGTCGAGCCCGGTCTGCGGCTGGCAATCTCGTTCACAAGGTCATCGCCGTCCTTGATGCTGCGGCCATCCACGGTGGTGATAATGTCCCCCGGCTTGAGGCCAGCCTTCTCGGCCGGACCGCCGGGTTGAACCTCTTGCACCAGGACACCGTTCTTGAACCCGTACACGCGATTGACAGCGCCGGAGAGTCCCTGCCGGAATTGGATGCCGATTGAGCCGCGAGTAACTTTGTGGTTGGGGCTGATCAGGTCATTGTAGATTTCGACTACAGTCCTGGATGGCATGGCGAATCCAATGCCCTGGTATCCATTCGATTGCGTAAAGATAGCCGTATTCACGCCGATGACTTCGCCGTTCATGTTGAGCAGCGGCCCTCCGGAGTTGCCGGGGTTGATTGCGGCATCCGTCTGGATGAAGTGCTGGAACTGGCCGCTGGCTCCTGGCTCGATGGTGCGATTCTTGGCGGAGATAATGCCGGCTGTTACGGATTGTGACAGCGCGAAGGGGCTGCCGATAGCCTCCACCCAGTCGCCCACATTTGCCGTGTCGGAGTTGCCCATCTTCACCGTCGGCAAGGGCGTGTTGGTATCGATCTTGATGACTGCCAGGTCCGTAGCCTTATCCGTCCCAATCACGCGCGCCGGCCTGCCCAGGTCCTGGGTATCGGGGTCGGTGGAGAGCTTGACGTAAATCTTGTCAGCCTTCTCGATCACATGATTATTGGTGATGATGTAGCCCTTGGGATCAACGATGAAGCCTGAGCCGAGGGACTCGCGGACACTGCCGTCGTCCCCGCCCTCCTGGTCGGGAATCTGTCCGCCGAAGAAGCGGTTGAAAAAGTCCTGAAAATTGTCCTGACCCTGGCCTTGCCCCTGACCCTGCTGCGGCTGCTGATCCTCGTTGTCGTCGTCGCCTGGATTCTGAGGAATGGGCTGGGTGCGGCCATGGGGGTTGCGGCGGCCCTTGTTGGCCGACTGTTTCGGCAGGGTCTCAGTGTTGATATTCACCACCGCCGGGCCAACTTCCTTCGCAATCTTTACAAACTCGTTCGGAGGCGTGGCAGAGTTGACCATCTTAAGGGGAGAGGCGTCGGTGCTCGAATTCTGCTTCTCCTGCCCGCGAACTCCATGGGCGGCAAAGGAACCGGCCACAATGGCCACCGAGAGGGTGGCAAGCAGTACAAATGTTGAAGCGAGACGGCGCGTGCGGAGCCGTTCGAAGAGCGATTTCATGGGTTCGATGACCTCGTTTGATCACCAGCCACAAGGGCTGGAATGTTCAATGCAGCGTCTATCAGTATATCCAGTTGCGGCCACTCTCGTCCGGCTGCTTCGTAGCCTGCACCGGGATATCGATCCACAGCTCAAATGCTGTGTGGAACCAGTCGCTGGACAAGGCAATCAGCGAACTGTCCCTTATGTTTAGACGCAAATGCGAGCAAAAGAGTCCTAAATTCTCCGTGCTACCATCCGGCATGGATTCTTTGCGGAAGTGTTGTGCATTGATAGTGATCGGGGTGTTGGCAACAGGCGTGGGGACAACATGTTCTGCGGCACAAAATGCCCCGGCCTCTCCTCAGCCCACGATTCTCGATCGGTTGCTGGCTGGCGGCAGGAGTGCCTGGACGCCGGAACAGATTGAAGTGATGGAACGTCTACGTGACGCCGCGCTCAAGAATCCTTACGCTCTGGACGAATTGCGCCACCTCACCGACAACATCGGGCCGCGTTTGAGTGGTTCCCCCCAGGCCCAGCAGGCTGTGGACTACGTTGCCCAGGAGATGCGGGCTCTGGGCGCGGAGGTGACGCTGGAGAAGGCCATGGTGCCCCATTGGGTGCGCGGAGTGGAAACAGCAGAGCTGGTTTCATGGCCGGGCTCCGTGCCTGGTGCCTCGCAGAAGGTTGTGCTGACCGCGCTGGGTGGGAGTGTACCGACGCCTGTGGAGGGGCTCACCTCGGAGGTGGTGGTGGTGGATGATTGGCAACACCTCCAAGCACTGCCGGCGGGCGCGGTGAAGGGTAAGATCCTGCTCTTCAACCATGAGTTTGACAAGGAACTGGCCGCCGAAGGCCATGGCGGCGAGGCCTACGGAGGTGGGGTGGTGTATCGCGGCGAAGGGCCATCCGCAGGAGCGGCGCTCGGTGCGGTGGCCGTGCTCGTGCGCTCGGTGGGCGGCGCGGACTACCGCCTTCCGCATACCGGCCTCACCGATTATGCGCCGGACGTGCCGAAGATCCCGGCAGCAGCGGTGACGGCGGAGGATGCAGACATGTTGAAGGACCTGGCCAGCCAGGGCCCGGTTACGCTGCACCTCACGCTGACCCCGCAGACGTTGCCCTATGCCCAGAGCTACAACGTAATCGCAGACTGGAAGGGAAGCGAGCATCCTGAGCAGTTGGTCGTGGTCTCCGGACACCTGGACTCCTGGGATCTGGGCACAGGGGCTATCGACGACGGCGCGGGGGTAACGGTCTCCATGCAGGCGATTCACCTGCTGAAACTACTGGGGATACATCCGCGGCGGACAGTGCGGTTCGTCGCCTGGATGAGCGAGGAAGAGGGGTCGGAGGGGGCTGCAGCCTACATCGCCGAGCACGGCACGGAGGCAGCCAACCACATCGGCGCCATTGAGAGTGACCTTGGTGCCGACCATCCGACCGGCATCTACTGCGCTGGCAGGCATGACCTGAGCCAGTGGCTGCGGCCGGTGGGCCAGGTGCTGGACGCGATCGGCGCCGGAGGCCTGGTGGATGCAGGGGACACCGGCGAGGATATCTCCGGCCTTACTGAAAAGGGCGTACCCAGCTTCGCGCCGGTGCAGGACAGCCGCTTCTACTTCAACTACCACCACACAGCAGCAGACACCTTCGACAAAGTAGACCCACGGCACTTGAATGAAAATGCCGCGGTGATGGCGGTGCTGGCTTACGCCCTTGCAGACTCAGCGGACCCGGCTCCGCGTTAGGGGCGTGGAGCCCGCATGCCATTGAGCGCAACGATTGAGAAACTGCCAGGAGCGACAGCCGTCGTCACGTTGTCTGGACACATGACCCTGGGAACCTCTCTGAAGTGGCCGATTCGTAGATTCATGGGCCATTACCGATGGCTTCACCAGAATGGTGATCGACCTGACCGTCGTTGACTATGTGGGCAGTGCCGGCCCGGGCATGCTGGGGTGCGCCTACGGCACGCTCAGCGAGAAGAAAGGCGGCCTTCGCCTGTGCGGAGTGTGCGCCCGCGTCTTGTCGTTGCTGCAACTTACAAAAACGGACGCGTTTCCATCCATCGATCCACGCCGGAAAGAGAGTCTGGCCGCGCTGCAGAACTAATACTAAGGAGCAGTGGCCGGATATGCGCGCACTCCTCCTACGAAGGTTTCCAGCACCTGGGAACGGAGAAGGTCGGGCGCGTCAACCTTGTAGAGATCGCGATCAAGCAGAATAAAATCCGCGTCGTAGCCGGGTAGAAGCTTGCCTTTGCGCTTCTCAGCAAACTCGGCGTACGCCGATCCTTGCGTGTAGGCGTAGAGAGCCTCGCCACGCGTGAGTTTGTTCATCGCGAAGTAAGATTTGGTCCCTGCTTCGTTTCTGCGCGTCACGGCCGCATAGAGGCCGCGGAATGGCGTGATGGGCTCGACCGGGTAGTCGGTGCCGAAGGCGAGAGGCACGCCGGCGTCGAGGAAGGCTTTCCACGCATAAGAGTAAGCGGCACGCTGGGGACCGAGTCGGTCCTCGGCCCAGTTCATGTCCGTGAGCAGGTGGTTGGGCTGCATGGATGCGATGACGCCAAGCTGTTTGAAGCGCGGAATGTCCGCTGGGTCGACGACTTGGGCGTGCTCGACGCGGTTGCGCGCGGTTCTGGAGACGCCGGGCTGCGAGTATGCGTCGAGAGCCATCGCGGCTGCCTTGTCGCCGATGGCATGGAAGCCGAGTTGAAAACCTGCCTTGGCCCGCTCCACGGCCATCGTATTGAGCTGTTCCTGCGTGTACTGGGGCAAACCGGTATTGCCGGGATCGTCGGAGAAAGGCGCTTTCATGGCAGCGGTGTGGGAGCCCAGGGAGCCATCCATAAAGCCCTTCAACATGCCGGTGTGGAGCAAAGGATCGCTCAAATCGTGGTGGGCACGCATCTTCCTGAGGTCCGCGAGGGGCGCGTTGAAGGGGAGCCATTCGCTGATGCGGAGGTGAAGCTTGCCTTCCTTCTCCAGTCCTTCGAAGACCAGAAAGTCCTCCCAGTCGCTGAAATCCTGCACGCTGGTTACGCCGTGAGAGAGCGCGTCGGCCATGGCCAGTTCGTCTCCACGGAGGCGCTCGTCGCGGCTGGGCGCGGGAATGATTTTGGAGACGAGGTCCTGGGCCGATTCGCGGAGAATGCCGGTAAGCTCGCCGTGGGCATCGAGATCGATCGCGCCGCCCTGCGGAGGAGCGGTTTTGCTGGTGACGCCGGCGGCTGCCAAGGCTGTGGAGTTGGCGATAGCGATGTGTCCGTCGATGCGAACTAGAAATGCGGGGTGGCCTGCGGTGACCTGGTCCAGATCGTGGCGAGTGGGCACGGTCTTCTGCGCCCAGAGGGTATGGTCCCAGCCGCTTCCAGTGAGCCAGTGACCTGCCGGCGCTGTGTTGGCGAAGGTCTTGACCCTGGCGAGCATCTCCGCGAGTGACTGGACGCCGGTAAGGTCGATATTGAGCTTGGTGCGTCCGGCCCCGCCCAGGTGAGTGTGTGCATCGTTGAATCCCGGAAAGACGTATGCGCCCGTGGACAGGTCGCGGAGAACGGTCTTAGGTCCAGCCATGCGAGTGATTGAGTCGTTTGATCCTACGGCCAGGACTTTGCCGCCGCCCACCGCCATGGCTTCAACGGTCTGGGGCTTGCCTTCGGTCAGACCAACGCCCGTATAGATGACGCCATTGAAAAAGATGATTTCGGCGCGCAACGCAGGCTGTTTGGCGGGGGGCGCTTGAGCAGTGGCGATTGCGGCAAGGAACGCTGCGAACAGGGCACAAATGGCGCGCATGCGCGGAGTGTAACAGGGCGCGCTACTGTTCCGCGGCCCAGTCGGTCATCGCCAGGGTCAGCAGCAGCACCCGGCGCAGCCCAAGTTCGCGGCCGTTATCGGTGTACCACTCGGCGAGGGTATGGGCGCCGCCTCCTTCGCCGCCCGCCCCGATGGAAAGAGCCGGTACGCCGAGGGAGATGGGAATGTTGGCGTCTGTGGAGCCGAGGCGCAGGTCGGAACGGAGTCCGAGGTGACGGTCCACGGCGCGCAGAACCTCAAGCAGCGGCGAATCGCCCGGCAGTTGGGCGGCGGGACGATCGCCGATGTTCTCGATGGTGAATGACAACAGGCCGCGGCCACGCGGCGAAGCGGTCTTCGCAATTGTGTTCCAGTACTCCACGGCGTCTTTGACGGCGGTGTGCAGCGCGGCCTCAAGTTGCACCAGTTCGGCAGCGCTGGTAGAGCGGAAATCGATGGAGGCGGTGGCGCTTTCGGGAATGGAATTAACGCTGGTGCCGCCGCGGATGGTGCCTAGGTTCAGGGTGGTGCGGGGCTCGTCGGGTAGCGGTGTCTGGGCCAGGATGGCAAGTGCGGAGGCCAGGGCCGCGATGGGATTCGGCGTACCCGCGTCGGTGAAGCTGTGACCACCCGGACCGGCAATGGTGACCTGGAAGCGGCGGCTGCCCAGGGCCTGGGTCACTGCCGAGTCTGCACCGGCGCCGTCCAGGACAATGTGGGCCACGATGCGGCCGGCCAATGCACTCTGGTCATAGAAGTGCCGCACGCCGCGCAGGTCGCCTTCCCCCTCTTCCCCCACGTTGCCCAGCAGGATGAGGGGAGCGCGTAGCTCAATCTTGGAGTGCAGCAGGGCGTACGCAATAGCCAGCATACCCACCACTCCAGCCCCGTTGTCACAAGCGCCCGGCCCGCTCAGGCGGCAGTACCCATCTATCCGGCTGAGGGTCGGGTTCAAAGGCGTATCAGCGGGAAAGACGGTGTCGATGTGCGCGGAGAGCACAACGACGGGACCGGTGCTCTCAGCGGGCAGTTTAAGGGCGGGCATGAAGCCGAGCACGTTGCCGATAGCGTCGGTCTGCACATTGGCGATTCCGGCCTTGGCAAAGCGTGCCGCCAACCACTCGGCGCGTGCTTGCTCGCCGAACGGCGGCGCGGGAATTGCCGCCAGCTCTTGTTGCCAATCCATGATCATCTGGGGATTGTTGTGCAGCCAGGTGAATGCGGCATGAATAGGCCGCCGGGCCGCCAGCGCAGTGACCCTTGAGAATGCCGTGCTACGGGAGAATAGCGCCATGGCAGTGATTTCAGGGTAACAGGGAGGGTCTGGAATCTCAGCTATTCAACAGCCGGCGCATCAGCAGCGATTGCAGATTGCGGCGGCCATCCACGATAAGGTGAATCACAACCTCGTTCGGGGCGACCTCGTAGATTACTCGATAAGGCTTGAAGAAGACTTGCCTGAATTCCCCTTCCATGCCCGGGGGTAATTCATCTGGCCGGGAACCGCGATGCGGCAGCGCTGCAATGCTTTCAGCCTTCTTGGCCAGGCGGTCGAGCACATGGCCGGCCTTCGTGGCGGAATCGTGTTCCGCTATCCAGTTGAAAATCTCTTCGAGATCCCGAGCTGCGGCCCGGGTGATGCGAACGGAATAGATCATTCGGCAGCAGGATGCTTTGCGGTAACTGCGCTCTTCGTCTTCTCAGGCAAGGGTTCGCGGTGCCGTATCTTGGCGATGACATCCGCAAGGGAATAGCTTTGGCCTGCCTGGACCTGCTGCCTGCCAATAGCAAGAATCTGTAACAAGGCAAGAGTCTCCTGCGACTGCTCATAAGAGTGGACATCGACCAACACGGCGCGCGCTTCGCCATTTTGGGTAATAACGATGGGTTCGCGCTCCTCAGCAATCCGGTCAAGAAGTTCGGCAGCGTGAGACTTGACATAGCTGATGGGCTTGATCTGGGTGGAATAGCGCATTGCCAGACCTCCTAAAGACTAAATATAGACCGAAAAAGGTCCTATCGCAACCACTACACGCCGTGAGGCAGGCGAAAGGCCGCGGGTTCACAGTTGTTCTGGTGATGGTGCGTCTGCGCCGCCGTATTCCACCGAATGCAGAAAGAGCCCGCGTGCAGGTGCGGTCGGTCCGGCGGCAGAACGCGATGCTGCGGCCAGAATGGCGGGGAGATCCCTCGGGTGCAGATGGCCGCGCCCCACATCGAACATTGTTCCTACAAGGTTGCGCACCATATGATGCAGAAAGCCATTGCCCCGCACGCGATAGATCAGCAGGTCGCCGGCCTCCGTAGTGCGTTGTTCCCAGAGGGAGGAATGGATCGTGCGGACCGTGGTGTGCGTATCAGGCTGGTCCAGTGTAGGGGCGCCCGTATCGGAGTCGAGGCTGCGGGTGGCCAGGTCGGGATCGCTGGCGGCAAAACTGCTGAAATCGTGCTCGCCGACGAAGACGCGGGCTGCCGCCTGAAGGGCCCCGATATCCAGAGGCCACGGGCAGGCATAGACATACCGGGCCAGGAACGGTGGGCAGAGCTCTCCGCGAAAAATACGGTATTCATAGGTCTTGCCTGTGGCGGAGTGGCGCGCATGAAAGGAGTTCGGCGCCGTTCTGGCTTCAGAAACGCGAATCGCCTGGGGAAGGGCCCGGTTAAGTGCCCGGTGCAGGTTGGCGGGCGGAATGGGCGCCAGAAGAGTAAAGCTGGCAACCTGGGCCAGTGCGTGCACGCCGGCATCCGTGCGCCCCGAGCCTTGGGGCAGGGGAGATTCTCCGGTGATACGGCCGAGGGCGGCTTGCAACTCGCCCTGGATGGTGCACTCGCCGGGCTGGACCTGCCAGCCGCGAAAGTCGGTCCCATCGTAGGCCAGGGTGAGTTTCCAGGTCTGTGGGAGCCGCGCGGATGGGGCAGATTCGATCATGGGTACCTGCGCAGCTAACAGGGTAACCGACGAGGGTCGGCAGGCGATGGCAGCAGAACTGGTGGGATATACTCAGGTCTTGGTGCCCGCGCGCGGCCGAGCGTTGCGAGTGGGCGCATTCCAGAGCCGGGGAACGAACCGCGAACCGGGCTCGTACATCCTCAGTAAGGGATGGTGAAGCGCAGGCGGGAAGTGAAAATCGCCTTGGCGAATCACAAAGTTGCGTCCGGGGAGACTCCCCGGACGTCTTGAAGAATGGCACCCCACATGCCTCAGGAACTCGTGGAGAGGAAACATGCAATCGTTCGTTATACGTGTGTTTGAACAGCAGAGTGAGACTGCGGGCAAAGTGAGAGGGCAAGCAGGGAAACGGCTGCGCGCAGTGGCGGCGGTCATGCTTACGTTGGCCACAGGAGTGCCACCGGGATTTGCCCAACAGACCCCAACCACGGTCACAGACAAGGCAGCGTCCCAATTGCCGGCAGCTCCGGCTCCGGTATTGACCGAACCGTTGGAACTGCGCCCGTCGGCGCGCGATTTTACCAGGCCCGCCGGAACCCTTTTGGGCAACCCAATCAATGCCTATCGGCCTACTACCATCGGCAAGGCCAGCTTTGTGAACTCGGTGCGGCTCACTGACCTGGTGAAGGATGGAAAGATCTACCTGAGCCTGTCGGATGCGATTGCGCTGGCGCTGGAAAACAACTACGACATCGCGATTGCACGCTACAACCTGGATATCGCGGATACTGACATTCTCCGCACCCGCGCCGGCTCTACACCGCTCGGCGTCAGCACGGGTATCGTATCCAACACACTCAGCGGCACAGCCTCTTCGGCTCTCACCACGGGCGGTGGCCCGGGCGGCACGACAGGTGGCTCGGGTGGCGAAGCTTCAGGCGTTGCCGGACAGACCCTCTCGACCAATGGAGCCGGTCCAGTGCCGGAGGCCCTCGATCCCGCGGTTACTGGAACCATTCAGTTGGAACGGGCCAGCGCGCCCCAGGCGAACACCCTTTTCTCGGGCGGTAAGCCTTCGTTAAATACCAACACCGACGAATACAACTTCGCTTACAACCAGGGCTTTGTCACGGGATCGCAGTTCAGCCTTGCATTCAACAATAGCCGCACCACCACGGGCAACCCTTTCCAGAATTACAGCCCGCTGTTGACCACCTCGTTTAAGGCAACGGTGACCCAGCATCTGCTGCAAGGCGCCGGCATCTGGGTCAATAAGCGCTTCATGTATCAGGCCATCAATGACCGCCGCGTCACCGATTCTTCGTTCCGTCAGCAGATTCTCTACACTGTCAACCAGGTTGAGAACATCTACTGGGGCCTGGTCAGTGCCTATGAGGATGTGCAGGCCAAGGAGCGCGCCCTGGAGCAGACCACCAAGCTGGATTCCGACGTGCGCAAGCAGTTGGAGATCGGCACCATGGCTCCCTTGGATGTGGTGCAGGCCGACTCGAACGTTGCCACCGACAAAGAGTCGCTCATCACTTCGCAAAGCAATTTGAATTATCAGCAACTCATCATCAAGCAAGCCATTGCGCGCAACCTCAACGATACGGCGCTGGTGGCTGCCGCGGTTATTCCGACTGACCGCGTAAGCCTCGAAGAAATTTCAGAGGAAAAGCAGCCAATCGAAGATCTGGTCCAGCTGGCTTTCAAGCAGCGCCCAGAGCTCGAGCAGGCGTTGTTGACCCTGAAGAACGATGAAATCACTCTCCGTGGCGCCCGGAATGGCCTGCTGCCCACCCTGGATGCCTACGGCTTCTACGGCGCCAGCGCATTGGGCGGTTCGCAGAGCCCGGCCGCGGAGGACTTCAGCACAGGTGGGCTCTACCCGCCGGGTTACTTCCCATCGAAGGGCTATGGAACAGTGCTGCAAAATCTCTTCGATAGTTCCGCGCCCGACAAGGGAGTCGGATTCAGTTTGACGATTCCCATCCGCAACCGGACCGCACAAGCGGAACAGGCACGGTCCTTGATGGAATTCCGCCAGTCAGAATTGCGGCTGGAACAGCTCTACACGCAGATTCGCATGCAGGTTGTGAATGCGCAGTTTGCGCTCACCAACGACCGGGCGCAGGTGATGGCTTCCATCGCAGCCCGCGACTATGCCCAGCAAAGCCTTGACGCCGAGCAAAAGAAGCTGCACCTGGGCGCATCCACCACCGCCACCGTGTTGCTGCAGCAACGCAATCTGGCCACAGCGGACAATACCCTGATTGCGGCAAACGCTGCCTACGCCAGGGATCGAGCAGGCCTGTACCAGATACTGGCTACCACGTTGCAACATTACGGAATCAACCTGAGCGAGGCTGCGACGGGCAATGTGAGCACTGTGCCCATGGTGCCTGGACTGCAGGCGGCGCCGAAGGGCAATGAGCCCACAACAACTCCGCCCGCGACTCGGTAGATTCGCGCAGCAAAGAAGATGAGGCCCGGCCCAGTGCCGGGTCTTTCTTTTTGCAAACTACCGTTCTGCGACTTGGTCCAGCAAATCGAAGAATTCCGGGAAGCTGATGGCAGCCGAATCCGCGCCCTGGATCAGGGTGTCGCCTTGGGCCCGCAACGCGGCCACGCTAAAGGCCATGGCGATACGATGGTCGCCGCCCGAGTCGATGACCGCTCCGTGGAGCGTCTGCCCGCCGGGAACGTCAAGTCCGTCGTCGAACTCCATCACCTCGGCGCCCATTGCGCGCAAATTTCTGGCCACCAGGGCGATGCGGTCCGATTCCTTTACGCGCAACTCTTTTGCGTCGCGAATGCGGATGCCGCCGCTGGTATAGGGTGCGATGGCTGCAAGCACGGGCAGTTCGTCAATGAGCTGCGCCGCCAGCGCGCCGCTGATTTCTGTTGACCGCAGGCCATGGTCCGGAGCGGTTACCTGCACTGTGCCGATAAGTTCCGCATGTTTCTCTTCAATCTCGATCACTGCAATGTGGACGCCCAGCACGGTCAGCACATCCAGCAGCGAGGCGCGGGTGGGGTTGAGTCCAATCGCGTCGAGCACCAGCGAGGAGCCGGGAAACAGGGCCGCTGCGCACAGAAAGAACGCGGCGGAGGAAATATCGCCGGGCACGGCTGCGTCGATCGCGTGCAGCGCCTGCGGACCGGCAATCGAAACCGAATCCACCGTGCGAGTGAGTCGCGCGCCAAAAGCACGCAACGCCAGTTCGCTGTGGTCGCGGGTGCGCACCGCCTCGTGCACGGTGGTCGTGCCTGCGGTTTGCAGCCCGGCCAGCAGCACGCAGGTCTTCACCTGGGCGCTTGGAACGGGGGTTGTAAAGTCGATAGGCTGCAGCGGATTGCCTTCAATCACCACCGGCGCATGACCGTCAGTGAGGTTGATCCGCGCACCCATGGCCTCCAGCGGCCTGCGAATGCGCTCCATGGGCCGCAGAGAAAGCGAAGCATCTCCGATCAGTGTGAAGCAGCCTTGCTGCGGAGCCAGCAGGCCGGAGATCATGCGCATGGTCGAGCCGGAGTTGCCGCAATCGAGAGGCTGATCGGTTGGGATCACGTGGCCGCCCACTCCGGTCACCATTACCGAACCGTCTTCAAGCCGCGCGACCCTGGCTCCCAGCGCTTCCATGCAACCCAGGGTCGAGGCACAATCCGCGCCAGTGGAGAAGTTGGTAAAGCGCGAAGTCCCCTCGGCAAACGCGGCCAGCATGCCGTAGCGATGGCTGATGGATTTGTCGCCGGGAAGGCGCAGGCTGCCCAATACATTGCGTGCGGGGCGGATGATGCGATCTTGGGTCGCGGTGTGCAATGGCTCTCCGGAGTTGGTGACAATTCAAGTTTAACCAAAGCAGGGAACTGCGATAACCGGCCCGCCCTTGTCTTCGCAATGCTCTGCAGTCAACGCACGCGGAGCACAATGATGGTTTCATCGTCGAAGCGGTCGTGTGTGCCCTGGAAACGGGTGACATCGGCCATGATGGCATCTGCAATAGCGGCGGCGGGCTTCTCGCGATGGGCGCAGAGCAGGCTGGCCAGCCGCTCGGATCCATACATCTCTTCCTGCTCGTTCTCGGCATCCAGAATGCCGTCGGAGATGAAGATGACCGCGTCGCCAGGCTGGGTAGCCAGGTTGAATTCCTCGTACGTTGCGTTTGGGAACATGCCCAGGGGAAGCCCTTCCGCGCGCACGGTGATTGTTTCTCCACTCCGGCAAAAGATGGGCTGAACGGCTCCGGAGTTGGCCACCTGCAAGGTGCGGTTTTCGTCGTTCCACAAGGCGAAGAGCATGGCCACGTATTGCGATTCGAGGCGACGCTCCTGCAAGGCGTCGTTGAGGGTGGCCAGCATGACTGCGGGTTCAAGATGCTGCTGGGCTGCGGCGCGCATGATCCCGCTGACCAGCGCGGCAAACAGAGCAGCCGGCGCGGCTTTTCCACTTACGTCGCCAAGAACGATTGCGGTGTGGCCGGGGCCATACTCCACAAAATCGTATAAATCGCCGCCAATGGTGCGCGCGGGCAGAAAGCGCACCGCCAGTTCGGCATTTGTGTGCTGCGGCGGGGAGGTGGGCAGCAGGCGCAATTGCACTTCGCGGGCCATGGCGATGTCCCGCTCAAGCTGCTGCTCCTGCCGCTTTACCGCCTGGTAGAGGCGGGCGTTTTCGATTGCGATGGCCACCTGTGCGGCCATGGTGGTGACCATGCGCACGTGCTCTTCATTGAAGAAGGCCGTCCGGGTGTGTTCCAGGTCCATCACGCCAATGATGCGGCCTTTGTGAAAAAGGGGCACAATCAGCTCCGAGCGTGTTTCGGGATTCATGGGCAGATAGCGCGATTCCTTGCGCACATCTGGCACGTTGATGGGCCGCCACTCGCGGACCGCGGCGCCCACCAGGCCGCTGGTGGTGGGAATGCGGCGCAGAGGAGCATGAGTAAAACCAAAGCGCCAGGCATAGCGCGTGATGAGTGTCTCGCCTTTCTCGTCGAGCAGCATGATGCTGAACATCTGGTAGTCGATCAGGCGGCGAAGCAACTGGCCCACCTTGGCCAGCAACAGGTCGAGGTCGAGGATGGAGATGATTTCAGTCGAGATTTCGTTCAGGACGGCCAGGGTCTGAGCCTGGCGAGAGACGCGGGCATAGAGGCGGGCATTCTCAATTGCTTGGGCGATGCGCGAGGCGGTCAGGGTCAGCAGGTGCAGGTGCTCGGGGCGAAAATAGCCAGCCTCCTCGCTTTCCAGGTCCATCACGCCGATAAGACGGTTCTTGGCGATCAGCGGTACAGCCAGTTCAGAGCGCACGTCGGGATTGGCGGTAATGTAGTTGGGCTCGGTAGCGACGTCGTTGAGCAGCACTGCCTGCCGCGTAAGCGCCACCTGCCCAACCACGCCTTTGCCCACCGGAAAGCGCATACGCTGAACTTCCGGAGTGTGACCGATCTGAAATCGCATGCGAAGGTCATGAGTCCGGTCGTTGAGCAGGAGGATGGCGAAGATGCGGTAGTGAATGACCGCGCGCACCAGTTCGGAAGTGCGGTTGAGCAGGGTTTCAAGGTCGAGGGTAGTGTTGAGCGCGTCGGCCATCTGCGCCAGGTAGGTCAGATCGGCAGGCTCGATCCGCACATTCGTAGGGTCGAGATGGGCGTGCGGATTCTCAGAATTGGCGGGACGGTAATCGCCCTCGTACTCGTGTCGTTCAGGCCGCGTTGGTGGATTGGATTCCATGGGTGTCGAAGGGAATCATAGCGCATCGCGACGTTCGATGTTCGCGGAACTGGTGAATCCGTGGCAAGTGAGGCGGCCTAACCCAATTCCTCTCATATGGGCCTGGTATGCACAATTTCAAACCGCCTCTTCAGCCGCAGAAAAGGAGTCTCTAGAAAGGCGTATGAAATTGCCGCGGCAGACATCGTAAGAAGCAGGGAGAGCACGGCTGAGGCTACCAGGTACTGAAGTCCATGAAGCGACCGGAAGCAGGCCTGAACAAACTCGATCGCAAGCAGGTGATACACATAAAGTCCGTACGATATCTTGCCCAGGCCTGCGGCCCATCGCGGCATGTGGGACGGACCCATCATGCAAAATCCTTGCAGGACAGCGGCGCATCCCAGCGCGATCAGTCCGTAAGCGATCATCAGTTCCAGCCCACTCGCGGCCGCTCCGGCTTCTGCAGGTTGCTTGGCGCCGAAGGCGAAGCATGCAAAAAACCAGAGGACCGGCCCTGTGAGGGCCAGCGCTAGCCCCATGCCGGGCTTGCGCCACGTCCTATGGCTCTTTGCCAATGCGAGCAGAATCCCGGTGGCAAACATTTCAAACTGCACAAACGTGTTGGGCCAAACCGTGGCGCCCGTGTCGACATGGCGTTGTCCCAGAATAAAGAGCGTGATATTCGCGGCAGCGAGAAAGAAGAGCGCGCAGATCACCAGTCCTCGCTTGGCAAAGCAGCGCATCGCCCATGGCCACAAAAGGTAGAACTGCTCCTCAACTGAGATGCTCCACAAAGGATTCATGGGATTGTGCAGCCATCCGAATGCGGCGCAATAGAAATTCCCAGCAAAAAGCAGGTACCACACGAACGCGGTGAGATCGCTTCGCTGGTGGAGCAATAGCGCCAGACTGATGCCTATGGCGATTCCAAAAAAATAAAGAGGCCATATCCTCAGGATTCTGCGAACGTAGAATTTCCGTACCGAAACAGCGCCGTTGTTCTTGCGCTCGCTCAGCAGCAGTTCAGTGATCAGGTAGGCGCTGAGAGTAAAAAACAGGCAGAGGCCCATGGCGCACGCTTCGTCAAGCCCCAGGAGAACACGCCAGCTCTCCGCACCGGTCCAGGCAAAAAGAGGATACGGCCGCATTTGAATGGGCGGGAGAAAGTGATGAATGAATACGAAGAGAAAGGCTAGAAAGCGGACAACATCCAATTCGGGCCGGTAGCCGCGCACCTGTTCATTGCCGGCGTTGCTTGCTGCAGGGACTGCCAGGGTATTTCCAGGAGTTACGCCCAAGGCGTGCACACCTCGCCCATTTATACCACGAGCGATTTCAGCGACCATGGCGTTTTCGATGTCAGTGTGGATAGAACTTTGGGTGCCCCATCCTTGCGGCGTAGTTGTTTTCTTGCCGCAAGGGTGGGAGAGCACAAAATCACGCGATCAACGTGCTGATGACGCTCCTACTCCGCTCCCAGTTCGCGGACGATGGAGACCGAGGCAGAAGCGCCGACACGGTTGGCGCCGGCTTCGAGCAGGGCACGCACATCGGCCAGGGTGCGAATGCCGCCCGCGGCCTTGACGCCGCAGCGGCCGCCGGCCACACCGCGCAGCAGGGCAACGTCGGCAGCGGTGGCGCCACCGGTCGAAAATCCTGTAGAGGTCTTGATGAAGTCCGCGCCGGCTTGGATGGCGATCTCTGCGCCGCGCAGTTTTTCTTCCACGGTAAGCAACGCGGTCTCAAGAATCACCTTGAGCAACGCGCCATGATGGTGGGCCACCGTTGCAGCCGCGTGAATGGTGTGCTCCACGGCCTGCTGATTGCCGCTCTTGAGATGGCCGATGGGGATCACCATGTCCAGTTCGCGCACGCCTAGGCGAGCCAGGGCGGCAGCTTCTTGCCGCAAGGTAGAAACCAGGGAGGCGCCAAGAGGAAAGCCGATAGTCGCGCCCACGGGAATTTCGGTGCCTGAGAGCACTCCAACGGCGGTTGAGGCCCACATCGGGTTGACCATGGCGCAGGCGAAGCGGTAGCGGATAGCCTCATCGCAAAGGCTTTCGATCTGCTCGCGGGTGGCTTCCGGCTTGAGCAGGGTGTGATCGATCACCGCGGCCAGAGCCTGCCAACTGGCGAGCGTCTGGCGTTCAAATGCGGCCGCATCGAAGCTGCCGTGGTCAAACTCGATATCCTCTTCGCGGATGGGCGTGACAACATGCATGGGGCAAAGCTCCTTCCCGCAGGCGCTGCACTTCGCAGCGATTCACCGGGGAGTCTACGGGAGAAGAGTATAGAGCCTGGCAGAGCTCTGTACCAAATGGCGAACGCATTGCGGCTCAAGCGATGATCGATTCAAGTCGTCAGGTTCGGAACACTTTGCGAATGGCGTCGAGATAGTCCATGCCATGTACTGAATCCGGCTCGAGATAACTGCCTTCGGTCCACTCGTTCCACGCGTTGATGGTGATGATCCGGGGCTGATTTCCGCCGCGTTCCACAAAGGATTTGGCTTGTATTAATCCTTGTTGAAAAAGTTCTGGCCTATTGTTCTTCAGGATGGGCGTGTAGGGGTAGGTTCCTTGCTGGAACATGTCGGATTGGCAGGTGCGCGGGCTTGGATCCCAGCCCATGCTCACGTTGGGGTGGTAGGGAACTCCGAAAATGCCTGGGGCCTTATTCCAGTAGTCCGGTGCGTGCTCCAGGGCAACCTGGTATTCGGTCGCGGGGAATGTGGGGAAAGCATGGTGGTGCGCCCAGGTATACGAGGTTGTGCTTCTCACTCCAAGAAGTGTCACCACCTGGCGAACGTTGGCAATTTCCTGCGCTCCCCAGGCTACCGCGTTCAGATGCAGGTCGCGGAAACCCGCGCTCTGAGTCTTTTGGCGAAAACGATCAAAGGCGGTTCTGGCAATGTCGAGGCCGCCCATGCGGTCAATCATCTGCCCCAGCATGTAGATTGAAAAATACGGCGCGCCATCGATGCAGAGGTACGAAGGGTCGCGGAAGTAGTTGGAGATTACATAGTCGGTTGCCGCCTCAAATCGAGCAGGGTCATACGTTCCCGCAAAGCTGGCCGGCGGATTTGGTTGGGCGATACGGGCGGGGATGTTATCGATCCAATCGTGATTGGCCCACATCAGGCAGAAGCGGACGTCGGCCTTGTTCCCGGCGTGCAGGTAGCCTCGTTCCAGGCCTCTTTCAAGAAAGGGCTTGCCTTCGTACCAGTACCAATCAAAGATGAAGTGCGTGATTCCAGCTGTGTGGGCCGCGGCAATTTTCCTCTCAAAGACCCGGGGATCCGACTCGTCCAGATAGCCCCATGCGGGCACCTTGGGCTGCTGATGGCCTGGAAACTTGGGCTCAGCGCGCTTCAGCGCCTCCCATTCTGTCCAGCCTTTTCCGTGCAGCAACTCCATGCGCGGATCCACATGAAAATTCGGAAAATAATAGGCGCCGACCAGCCAATCGCTTGGTTTGGGCAAATCCACTCTGCTGGCCAGGGCCGCATAGGCCCCTGTCTTTACGAAGTCACGGCGATTGATATTCGTGTGCTTCCTCTTTCACTTGCAGTCGTCGATTGTCGGAGTTCATTCCGGATGGTCGGGCGACATGAGGCAAATATCCGGCAGGTTGCGGTAGCGCTCCGCATAATCCATTCCATATCCGATCACGAAAAGATTGGGAATGGAAAAGCCAACATAGTCGGCGTCTATCTTCTCAATGCGCCTTGATGGCTTATCCAGCAATGTGGCGATGCGCAGAGTCTTGGGACGGTGCTGAAGGAAAATCTTGCGCAGATAAGCAAGGGTAAGCCCGGTGTCGAGGATGTCTTCGACGATGAGCACGTTTTTCCCCTCGATAGGCTCATCCAAGTCCTTAATGAGCTTCACGGCGCCGGAGCTGCGCTGGCCTCGGCCGTAGCTGGAAACAGCCACAAAATCGAACGTAGTATCCACTCGGACAGCACGGGCCAGGTCAGAGAGAAAGATGGCGGCGCCTTTTAGCACACCCACCATCACCAGCTTTTCATCGTTCATGTCACGTGTAATCACCGCACCCATTTCCGCGACACGATCGGCTATTTGTTGATGCGTATAGAGAATTTCGAGGCTCTGGTAGGTGACGGTAGCCATGGTGACAGTATCACCCTAAACCGGCGCCGGAATGCAACGGCAACTGTGCAAAACACGGCAACTTCTCGCGGACACAGTGCGGACAGCCGGCATCTGTCTCTCCGCACGTCCAGCGCTTCGTCCCGTCTATACTTGAGGAGCGATGATTCCCTACCTGCATCTCTGGCACCTGAACGTGCCCACATTCGGGCTGATGTTGTGGCTGGCCGCGGTGGCTGCCGCATTCGTCATGGACCGGGGCTTCAAGCGCGCATCCATTGATGCCGACGCGGTAGGCATGGTCGCGGTGGCCGTAGTCGCGGGCATCGTTGGCGCTAAGTTATGGCATGTCATTGATACCCCTGTGGAGTTCCGCGACGAAGGCTGGCGAGTGCTGTGGGATACGGCCGGTTTCGCTTGGTTCGGTGGGCTCATCTTCGGCATCGGCGCACTGGTTTTCCAGGGGTGGTGGGCAAAGATTGGCGCGCTCCGTACACTCGACCTGGCCGCTCCGGCGGCGGCCATCGGCTATGGCATCGGGCGCATCGGCTGCTTTCTATCCGGCGACGGATGCTATGGGATTCCTACCAACCTGCCTTGGGGCATGAGCTTTCCCAACGGCATCGAACCCACCTTCGTCCGCGTGCACCCCACGCCACTGTATGAACTGGGCGCGGGGCTGCTGATTGGCGGCTGGCTGTGGCTGCGCGGCAACAAACCCAGAGCCACAGGATGGATTCTGGGCGAGTACCTGGTGCTGAGCGGATTAGCTCGCTTTCTGGTTGAATTTATCCGTCGCAACCCCAAGGTTTTATGGGGATTATCCAATGCACAACTTGCCAGCGCAGGAACCGTTGTAGCTGGTGTGGTGCTCATCTGCTGGGCCGCCGCGCACAGGGCTACTCTGCCTGAAGAGGCGACGGCGTAATCCTGCTCGCCGTCTGAACAAGTCTTGAGCGAACGTCAGGGGAGTCAGGCGCCGCCTGGCTGATCGCCGGTGCGGCATCAAGCACCCCGCGCAACAAAGTCACGCGATATCGATCGAACTCGTAGCTTCCGGCCGCTGGGAGCTGCTGGGCAAGCGCATGTACCTTTTCCCACGCTTCGCGTGCTTCTGCCGGCCGATTTTCCACCCAGAGAAGTGCGCTGCGGGCCAGCCAATAATCGACACCAAAATACGTAGGCTTCTTGGCCTCCATGCGCTCCCACCACAGGCGCGCATCTGCTGGGTTGCGGCTGAGGAAAGCACTCAAAAAGATCAAAGCCGTATGCAGTTCGGCGGGGATGTCGGAGGCCGATTCCAGATAGATCGACTCAGCCTCGGCGAGCGCCTGCAATGACTCGGGAAACTTGCCGGAATCGAGAAAATACTCGGCTGCTGTCAAACGCAATATGAGCGCCGGTCGCCCCCGGGTAAACGAGCCTTCTGCCCGCTGGATCGCCTCGATATCGAAGTCTCTTGGCCGCAAAGGTGTCACCAGAGTTGAGCCGGCTATGCCGATCACCCGATGGAGATCGGCCCAGGGGCCGCCCCGGAGAAGTTGATAAATCTGCGCGCCGTCTGAGTAGAGGGCCTCCGGCCGGACAGGGATCAGGTTTGTCACGAACCCAATCAGGGAAAATGTGGCAACCTGCGCCAAAAACTCCCAGCCTTGCTCATACGGTCTTCCCTTGGCTGTCAGCATGACAACCAGCGCGATCAGGCCCGTGAATAGGCTTGCAAGGGGACCGGCCGCAATCATGCAAATCTCGCGCCAATGCGATTGATTCGGATCGGTGGGAACGACCGAGGTTGCACCCCCCGCCGAGAAGAATTTTGCAGGAAGAAACTGAAACCTCCATTTGCCGTCCCGAATGCGCCACTGAAGGGGACCGACGATAAAGCCTCGGAGCTTCATTCCCAGGGCGATACCCACAGCGGCGTGGCCGAATTCATGTGCGGCGATGGTGAATAGTATGGCAAGCGCGAGCTGAAGCCAGTTCACATACCCATGAACTATGGGAAGATGCTGAGCATGGCCCCAGCGCATGTACAACGACATCCCTGCAATAACTCCGGCGATTGCGAGTAGAAGAGCTAAGGTGTCGAGGAGACGGCTGGTTCCATCGCCGGGAATTGGGTCGGGTTTCGGGGGCGCTACGGGAGTGGCCAAAGCATTGCGAGACGCGAAAGCTGCCAGCCCGGCGATTCCGAGAGCCAGCGGTATTCCGCTGAAGACAAAGAGATCTGGCATCCGACGCGCTGAGTGGGTGCGTGCAAAATAGATCGCCATGAACCCTGGCGCACTCAAGAGAATATTCGCAAGGCTTGCCCCAATAGCCCATGCTCTTGCCCAGCGTCTGCCATTCTTGACTGTCCACCATGCCATTCCATAGACAGCAGCCAACACGAGGAATGCTGCAGCACCTATCGCGAAGGACAGCGTGTCGGGAGAGGGGTTCCCGGCGGACGGTCGAAGACTACGCGCATTGTTGAGCTTGATCGCAGCAGGTACAGAAATCACAATGACGGATGCGAACGTCAGAGCGGCGCACCCGAAACACCAGCACAAGAACTTTCTTAACTTGAGCATGTTTTGGTTCTACCCATCCTGAAGTAGTGGA
Organism: uncultured Occallatibacter sp.; assembly: GCA_964396795.1. GTDB lineage: Bacteria > Acidobacteriota > Terriglobia > Terriglobales > Acidobacteriaceae > Telmatobacter. Next base: position 105,215 of record CAYNGB010000009.1, read on the forward strand.
GCGTGAAATTCTATTGTGATTTCGTGATTGCTAGCTAATATACCCCGAGTTTCGTTGCAGATCGCAACAATCCACAAGATTTCTTCTTCGCGTACATTGAGTTTCTGGTAAGCCCATAGGAGCACGGACTGGCGCGAGGTTGCATTCGATCTGCGCGAAAGTGCACCACGGACGTGGTTGAGGCTGGACACGCTACCTGTCGAGAATGAAGTCCGCTACAGCCGCTTCAGGAACGCGAGCGCTTGCTTCAGCTCGGGAAAGAGCTGTTCCTCGGCCTTGAATTCGCGCGAATGTACACAGCGTCGCAGGCCCCTCATCCTCACCGGGTGCTTCAGGTGAAGCATCTCGTGGTAGAGCAGGTATTCCACGGCGTAGCGCGGGCTGGACGGGCGATCGAAGACGCGGCTGACGACGATGGTGTTATGGGCGGCGTCGTAGTGGCCGAGCGAGCGCTTGGCCATGCCTTCGCTCCAGGTCAGATCGGGCCGGCCCAGCAGGCCGCCAAAAAAGCGCAGGTTCAGGGTGTCGAATACTTCTTCGAGGTTGTAGAAGCGCCCTTCCGGGCCGCTGTAGCGCTTGGTGCCCCGGGTGTGGCGGATCATCTCGGTTTGCCGGGTGACGGCTTGGCTCGATGCGAAGCGCTTGAAGCGCAGATTCTGTGCGGCTTCGACGGGCTTTCTGTAGAGCTTGGCGAGCAGAATGTGGGCGATGGCGCGGTGCACAGTCTCCGGCGCGCCTTCAAGCAGATCGGAAAGGCTGACCAGTATCCTGCCCTCGCGCAGCCGGATGGTCGTGTTCAACGAGGTGAACCTGCGGAAGCGGACCAGGAAGGGTGGAATCGGCGCCCGGGGGCGCAAGGCTCGGTACTCTTCCTGAAAGATGGGATTAAAGTCGACAGCCACCAAAAGGGAGAGTAGCACAACAGCCTGCCATTCTCTGTAGCGGGCATTGGTCAACGAACCCTGGGTGAGCGTCGATTCAGGTCTGACTCGTGGGCCTCGGGGGCGGTCAAGCTACTTTGGTTCAGCCCGCTGCTGGCCAGCCTCATCTTTATGCTGGCTGAAGTAGTCGGTCTGCTCCTGGAGCAGGCGCGTCGCCTGATCGGCCAGGTCATCCCCGCTCTCGATTGCCTCTTTGCGCGACAGGTCAAAGTCCGATTCGCCGGCCAGCGCGCGCAGGGTATTCAACCAGCGCGGAGCGGCTTCAGCCAGGGGCTTCAGTGCCTTGCGAAGATCGGCTTTGCGGTCCGCGTATTGATCCAGGTTGGCTCCCATCTCATCCATCAACGCAGTCAGGTCCTGCAGTTCGTCGTCGAGGCGGTGTGCGCGCGCGGCAGAACGAGCCCGGTTGGTGAGCTTCTTGATGGTTTCCACGTGCTCGTCTACAAACTTGGTGTAGAGCTTGATCCGTTCCGCCGGGTCCACGCCGGCTTCGCGAATTTGCTCAATCTGGGCCTCAGTCAACGGCTCCCGCTTCTCTTTTTGTGCTCGCAGGGGAGCGGTGACGAGGAAACAGGCGAGAATCACCACCAGGCAGCGCAACGTACGCATGGTTCCACTCCGAATCGTATTCATTGAAGCACAGATTCGAGGGCGAAGAAAACTGTGCGCACAAAGCTCCCCCGGGCAGGGGAGCGAAGCAGTGAGTGGGAGTAAATGGGGAGGGCGCTACTTGCGGAAAACCTGCATCATGGTTTCGCTTTCGGCCTTGTTCACCTGTGCCAGCGTCTCCTCCACCAGCGGGCGATCTTCCGAACTGCTGGAGTGGAGCATCTCATTCAGGCGGAAGGCGGTATGACGCAGAAGGATCTCGGCATTCTTGAGCCGCTTGTCGTTATCGCCGGTGGCAAGATGCATTCGATGAGCAATGTCTTGGATCTCTTTCAGCAGATCTCCTGCCTTTTCCACCTCGCCTGCCTGGTACTGCTGCAGGCTGAACTCAGTCATCTGGTGAATGAGCTCGGCATAGAGAAAACACTGCTCGCGAGGCGGTGCCTGGCTGATCCTGGCTTTCAGGGCGACAATACTCTGCTGGTATGGGGTTTTGTCATCGAACGAGGATGCACGCGCCTGTACGGCAAGGGCGATGGAGAAGACGAGGACTGCCAACTGAACCTGACGGCGCATGGGAAGCCTCCGCTGTTGCGGCATTACAGCAAATTCAGCGTTCCGGTTCTGTATCGGATAGTACACCTGGATGCTTTTTTCTTGCCGTAAAAGCAACCGGGATGAACCACCGGCCAACTTCCACTAAAGGACCAATCGCTTCAACTCTTTCGCAGCAATCCTCAACTTGCTGTAGCCCGTCACTATAGGACCATTGGAGAGATAGTGCAAGCGGTACTCTCCCTTGTGCATCCCCGCCAAGGCATTTTCAGCAGATAAAGTGAGCGGCTTTCGGCTATTGCATCCTGGCCAGGCTCGCTATTTCTTTTCAAGCAAAAGGAGTCGTTGCCGAGCCTGCCATTCCTGATTGGGGAACTTTCCAGCGGCTGAGTCTAAGAAGTGGTGATAGTAGGTGATAGCCGCCGAGTTCTCATGTAATGTGTCGTACGATGTGGCCCACAGAAAATAGGTTGAGGGAACCTCGGGAAGGAACTTCGATCGCATGGTAAGAGCGTGCAGTGTGATAGCGGGCTGGCCCGTTTTCGACGCCGCAAAGGCCAGACCGCTCCAGCCGTCGCCGTCTCCGGCATCCAGGTGAGTGGCCTTGTCGAAGGCTTGAAACGCCTCAGCGTACTTGAGCAGGCGAGTCAGGTTCTGGCCGTGCGCGATCAGCAGGTCGGCGTCTTCGGGGCTGGCTTTGAGCAGGGTTACATAAAGCTGGTCAGAACCTGCGGCGTCGCCGGCCTCGGCCAGCACTTCAGCCAGCATGCGGGTGATGGCCGGGTCGTTCGGGTGCGCGCCGTGCAGCTTTTGCAGCAGGGGCAATGCTTCAGCCTTGTTCTGTGCCACCAGCACAGCAGCCATCTGCGCGTTCAGGGTCGGATCTTCCGGGGTCTGCTGAAGCGCACCCCGTAGCAGTGTTTCTGCCTCCGGATATTGCTTTCGCAAAATCAAAAGGTGCGCTAGGCCGGCGTTCGCTTGGGCAGATTTGGGATCTATTGCCAGCAGTCGGCGGTAAGCTGCCTGCGCGTCGTCGTATTCCCCCGCAAGTTCGGCGAGACTGGCAGAGAGAAGAGTGTCCGCCGGGGTTTCCGGAGAAAGCTTGAGAGCTTGCAACAGGTCGATCGACGCCTGCGCCGGATCGCTGTCCCGGTCAATCTGCGCCAGCGCCCGCCACGCCTGCGCCATGGCGCCTGGGCCGGCCTCGCCGGGGTTGAGCGATGTCGCGGCAGCCAGTTCCGGTCGGGCATCCGCCTGCTTGCCCTGTCGGGCCAGAAGCAACCCCAGTGACACATGCGCCTCAAACGATTGCGGATTGGCATCGATGGCCCGGCGATAGAGCCCGTCTGCGTCGTCGAGGCGGCTCTGCGCGTCGGCCACGTAGCCCGCATCGAAGAGTGCGCGGGCATCGTCAGGGTGGGCGGCGAGCCAGGAGTCGAGCTTGGTCTCAGCGGCCTTCCAGTCAGACTTGGCGATAGCCGCTTCCGCGTCGGCCACAGCCTGGCTGGGCTCTGTAGCCGCGGGAGCTGCTGGAACCTGAACCGGTTGAGTCTGCGCGGGCGCTTGCGCGAGTCCGGCCACCGGCAAAAGCATCAGAACCAGTAAAGCGACACGACGCACGAGATACCTCATTGCTCAGTTTAATGGGTCAAGCGGCCTGAATGGCGCGTGAAACGGTTAGGATGAGGCTGCGTTGGCGGCTCTTGCCAGGCGGTGACGGAGCCCTTTGACGTACGCCCTATAATGAAGAATGGCTGTCTGCGCTCTGGGCCTCGCTGAGGCGTCAGGGGCACGACGGACCAATTCTGTACGGTGCCTTCCCTTTGAACGATGCCATCATTATCCGCGGTGCGCGGACGCACAACCTGAAGAACATCTCCTGCGAGATTCCCCATGGGAAGCTGACGGTGATCAGCGGCGTGTCGGGGTCGGGCAAGTCCTCGCTCGCCTTCGACACCATCTACGCCGAGGGGCAGCGGCGCTATGTCGAGTCGCTGTCGGCCTATGCGCGTCAGTTCCTTGAGCGCATCGAGAAGCCCGACGTGGACGAGATCGACGGGCTCGCGCCGGCTATCGCCATCAAGCAGAAGAACACCACTCGCAATCCGCGCTCGACCGTCGCCACGGCGACCGAGATTTACGACTACATGCGTCTTCTCTACGCCCGCTGCGGCGAGGTGCACTGCGTAACCTGCGACGGGCTTGTCAAGCGGGACTCGATTGATGAGGTGGCAGAGGCGACGCTGGCGCTGGGTGAGGGAACGCGTCTCAATGCACTGTTTCCAGTGCGGCGTGTTTCGCCTGAGCCTGAAGCGGCCAAGGCGGCGAAGCGCGTGCCCAAGCCGGTGACAAAAGCCGGAGCAAAAGCCGGGGTAAAAACCACTGCCGAACCGGCGCTCAGTGAGGCTTTGAAGGAGCGATTGGCAGATTTGCGCAGTTCGGGCTTCAACCGGCTCTACCAGAGGGGCAACATCTTCGAGTTTTCCACGCCGGAGTCGCTGCTCGAACTGGACTTTACGCTGCCCGTGTTTGTGCTTCTTGACCGGATTGTGGTCAGCGCTGAAAACCGCGCGCGCATTGTGGATGCATGCGAAATCGCCTACCGCGAGTCCGGCGAGGTGGTGTTTGAAGAAGTTCCGCGCGAGGAGACAGCAGAGCGCAAGCGGCACAGGTTTTCAGGCGAGTTCGAGTGCACAAGCTGCCACCGGCCGGGCAAGGAGCCGGAGCCTCGTCTCTTCAGCTTCAACAACCCGTTCGGAGCGTGTCCTCGTTGCCAGGGATTCGGCAACACGGTGGACTACGACCTGAACCTGGTGATTCCTGACAAGGGGCTGAGCCTCGGCGACGGCGCCATTGACCCGTGGAATCGGCCCAAATACCGGCCCTGGTTTGCCGACTTGCGCAAGCAGGCGCCCGAACTGGGTTTGCCGCTGAACGTGCCCTGGCATGAACTGCCCGCAGAGGCGCGGGAGACGGTGCTTCGCGGCAAAGGGAGTTTTCTGGGCGTGTACGGCTTTTTTGCCCAGATGGAGCGCAAGAAGTACAAGCTGCACGTGCGCGTCATGCTCAGCAAGTACCGCGGCTACGCGGAGTGCCCCGACTGCCGCGGCCAGCGCTTGCGTCCCGAGGCCCGTGCTGTGCGCCTCAACGGCATCAACATCTGCCAGGCAGCCGCGTTGACCATCGCCAAGGCCAAGGCATTTTTTGATTCGCTCAAGCTCTCTCCAATGCAGGAGGAGATCGCCGGGCCGATCCTGCACGAGGTGCGGCAGCGGTTGAGCTTCTTAGACGCCGTGGGCCTGGAGTATCTGACTCTGGACCGTCTGGCCTCGACGCTGTCCGGCGGAGAGGCGCAGCGGATTCAGCTTGCCACGTCGCTGGGGTCGCGCCTGGTGGGTGCGCTCTACGTGCTGGATGAGCCATCGATTGGGCTGCACACGCGCGACACGGCGCGCCTCATCCACATTCTTGAGGAATTGCGCGACCTGGGCAACACCATCATCGTCGTTGAACACGACGCCGACGTGTTGCGCTCGGCCGATTATTTGCTTGACCTCGGACCGGGCGCGGGCGAATTTGGCGGCAAGCTGCTGGCCGAGGGCGTGCTCGCGGAGATCGAGGCCAATCCCAACTCCCTCACAGGCCGCTATCTTTCCGGGCAGATTTCCATTCCCGTGCCCACGCGAAGGCGCGTGCCGGGGCGCGAGCGGCTGGTGCTGCGCGGAGCCCATGCCAACAATCTGCACGGACTGGACGTTGAAATTCCGCTGGGAATGCTGGTGGCCATCACCGGCGTTTCCGGTTCGGGAAAATCCACGCTGGTGCACCAGGTGCTCTACCGGGCCGTGGCGCGCGCGCTGGGCCAGAGCGACGGCAGCGACCCCTCCGGGGTTTTCACGTCCTTAAGCGGAGTTGAACGGCTCAACGACGTGGTGCTCGTGGACCAGACGCCGATCGGGCGCACACCGCGGTCCAATCCGATCACGTATATCAAGGGCTTCGACCTCGTGCGCGAGCTTTTTGCATCGCAGCCTGAGGCCAAGCGGCTCTCGCTCACGCCGGGGCATTTCTCGTTCAACGTGCCCGGTGGACGCTGCAACACCTGCGAGGGTGATGGCACGGTGACAGTGGAGATGCAGTTCCTTGCCGACGTGGAGTTGCCCTGCGAAGACTGCAACGGCACCCGCTACCAGGCCAAGGTGCTGCAGGTGCAGTACAAGGGCAAGAATATCCACGACGTACTGCAAATGACGGTCAAGGAGGCGCTGCGCTTTTTCGCCGGGCAGACCAGGCTGCTTGAGAAGCTGGCAGTGCTCGACGAGATCGGGCTGGGATATCTGCGGTTGGGGCAGTCGGCCACCACGCTTTCAGGCGGTGAGGCGCAACGCGTAAAGCTGGCCGCGCATCTGTCGCAGGTGCGTGCCGCCAATGCCAACGCCCGGCCGTCGCAGGCCAGCCGTGTGCTCTACATTCTGGACGAGCCCACCACGGGGCTGCACTTTGACGACGTGTCGAAGCTGCTGACGGCGTTTCGCAAGCTGATCGATGGCGGCGGATCGCTGATCGTGATTGAGCACAATTTGGACGTGATCAAGTGCGCGGACTGGGTCATCGATCTGGGCCCGGAGGGTGGCGAAGGCGGCGGCAGGATTGTGGCCGAGGGCACGCCGGAGGAGATCGCCGGGAATCTGCTGTCGCACACCGGCAAGTGGCTGGCCAGGGTGCTATAAGCTCCGCGCCATACCCCTGACCTGCGAAAAGAAATGGGTGGCCACGTCCGCTCACCGGCCGTTCCAAGCCGCTTTTGCAGAAAATAACGTGTTGAGGCCGCACAATCGAAATGAGGGAATGAGCGGTCAGGGATGTCACCGGTTTATACCGTG
>CAYNGB010000010.1:0-106071 GCA_964396795.1 uncultured Occallatibacter sp.
GCCGCAACCAGTCTACTCAGGTCGAGGGAGCCGACGCTGTCATGCAATCATCCATCGAGCGTCTTTTTGCTCGATGGGTGGGCGGCCACAACGGCCAACCATCGGCCAATTCTCATCCTGTTTCTTACCAGGAAATCCATTTTCCAGGGAGTTGGCGTGGGCAGGCGAATGCGAGAACCGCTCACCAGTGATCCGCTTTACGGCAGCCTGTTCAGCGTCGCTACTCCGCGTTGAACCGGCGTACCCTACTTCTTGTCTTTGTCCGCCGCCGCAGACTTCTTGGCCACGCGCGCCACCGGGAAGTAACCGGTGCGTGTGCGTACGGTGAGCTTGTTTCGATGCTCGCCTTCGGCTGTCACCAGGATGCGGCGGAAGCCCGGTTCGCTGGTCGGCTTGGTGGAGTGGTAGCCGATCGTGTATTGGCTGCGAATGTCGCGCGCCACTTCGGCCGCAATCTCATCCACCTGCTCGATGTTCTTGGGAAAGAAGGCCATGCCGCCGGTTTCCGTTGAGAGCATCTCCAGCGCTCGCCGTGCGTGGCGTACCTCGGCGTGGCTCATCTCGTCGCCAAACAAAAGGCCGATCGAGTAAATCACCGGCCCCGAGAGTTGCTGGACGCGGCGTATTGTCTGCTCCAGGCTCAGGGTCGAGGCGTTGTCTTCGCCGTCGGTCACCAGCACCAATACCTGCTTGGGCCGCTTGGCGTCGGCCACCAGCTTGTCTGCTGAAGCCACCACGGCGTCGTAGAGCGCGGTGCCGCCCCGCGATTCGATATGCGCCAACCCGTCGCGCAGCTTGTTCAAGCTTGAGGTGAAATCCTGATCGATATAAGCCTCATCGGAGAAGTTCACCACAAAAGCCTCGTCTTCGGGGTTTGACGCTTCAATCAGGTCCAGCGCGCTCTTGTTCACCGACGGCCGCTTCCGCGACATGGATCCTGAGTTGTCCACCACAAGAGCAATCGACACCGGCAGGTCGTTGTGCTGAAAGCTGATGATTCTCTGTGGCTTGCCGTCTTCAAAGATCTGGAAGTTCTCCTTCTTCAGATCTTGAACCAATTGCGAGCCATCCAGCACTGTGGCGTTCAACACCACCTCTTCCACGTCGGTGTGCAGCACATATCCCTCGCCCTCCTTGCGCAACGGCACGCCTGCGGCGCTTGGCGGTACGGGCGTATCGGCATCCGGCGAACGCACCGGGTCGCGGTCCTCTTGAAGCGATGGAGTCTGGGCAGGCGCTTGCTGCGCGGGAGCTTGTTGGGCCCATAGCGGCAGCGCAGTTGCTGAGAGAAGAAGAACGAGAGCAACGTTATTGCAAAGGCGCATAGTAACCGGTGCGTGCATGGACCGTCAGCGGAGGTAACCCTTCGGGAGGATTAAGCTTCACCTTCACTTTACGCCACTTGCCGTCACGAGAGAGGTCTTTCGGCATGTAACCAATCACATATTGGTTGCGCAGCTCTGTGGAAATCTTTTCCGCAATATCGCCCATCTCTGAAAGATCGTCCACCCTGAACAGTCGGCCGCCCGTCTCGTCGCATAGCTCATTCAGAAGTTGCGGCCCGGTACGTTCCTCGGGAGTGGCGGCATACGGATCGAAGATTCCGATGGAGTAGAGCTCCACATCCGACTCCCGTACCTGGGACCGCACCTCGCCCTCGGTGTAGCGGGAGCGGTTGTCGCCGCCGTCCGAGACAATCAGCAGCGCCTTGCGCTCGTGCCGCGCCTCCTTCATCTTGGCCACGCCATAATAGATGGCGTCCAGCAGCGCGGTGCGGTGGCCGCTGCGCACCGTCACCAGCCGCGCCTGGATGTCCTCAACGGAGTTCGTAAAGTCTTCGATCAGCTCCGGCCGGTCATTGAACCCGATCACAAAAAACTCGTCCTCGGGATTGGCCGTCTTGATGAACTGCAGAATCGACTCCCGCGCCCGCAGCAGCTTTGACGACATCGAGCCGGACAAGTCGAAGATGATGCCGATGGAAACCGGCGCATCCTCGTTGGCAAAGGTGCGGATCTTCTGCGGACCGTTGTTCTCGAAGACCTGAAAGTCGTCCTGCTCGAGTCCCGTCACCAGGCGGTTCACGGGGTCGGTCACAGTGATTGGGACCAGCACCATGTCTACATTCATGCGGATCAGCGCCCCGGGACGGGCCTTCATTGCAGCGGCCCCGGATACAGCAGGGGCCTCGGCGCCCACCGGTGCGCCTGTAGCCGGGGTTGCCGATCCCGGGGGAGGCACATGCACCTTGTTCAGAGGGTCATCCTGGGCATGGGCAAGCGCCACGCACAGCATTGCAGCCAATGCGCAGGTCCACACCCCAAGCCTCCGCAACCAGGAGTGGCGGCGGCTCGAAGTACCTCGCGGAATGGGGAGAGTTTGCATGCCGCAAATCCTGAAATATTGAAGGCGATCTTAGCACGGTTCGCTACGGCCTGGTGTCACCGTTTTGTCATCGCTTTGACGTCACGCAATTCGCTATTTCCCCTAGACGTGGATACAGATGCGCTGTGGGGCTGGGATACAATCGAGCGTAGGCGCGCAAGGTTCCCCGGCCCGGGCCGCACGGTTCTCTCGAGCGCAAATTCCGCTGTTTCAACGGGGAGCACGACCGTTCGCATGGCCAGCATCTATCCATTCCGCGCCTGGCGTTACAACCCATCCTCAGTCCGGTTGGACGACGTCGTGACTCAGCCCTATGACAAGATCTCGCCTGCCATGCAGCAGGCTTACTACCAGCGCAGCCCGTTCAACCTGGTGCGCATCATCCTGGGCCTGCCTGAACTCTTTGACGCCGAGAAAGGCGAAAGCGTCTACTCGCGGGCCGCACATGATTTTCGCGCCTGGAGGGAGCAGGGCGTTCTTGTGCAGGAGAAAGATCCCTGCATCTTCGCCTACTCGCAGCGTTTCCGGGTTCCGGGCTCTGACGAAATCAAAGAGCGGCGCGGCTTCATCGCCCTGGGCAAACTCCACGAGTATTCCGAGCGGGTGGTCTTCCGCCATGAATACACTCTCTCCAAGCCCAAAAGCGACCGTCTCAACCTGCTCAAGGCCACGCGTGCGCACTTCGGTCAGATCTTCATGCTCTACTCCGATCCTGCCGGCAGTGTCGAAAAAATCCTTTACGACGGCAGTGGTCCCGCCGACGCCGAAGTCACTGACGAGTATGGCGTTCTCCACCGGCTGTGGCGGGTCGCCGACCCCGCGGTCATCCGCTTGCTCACCTCGGCAATGGCTGACAAGAAGCTCATCATCGCCGATGGCCACCACCGCTATGAGACAGCGCTGAACTACTCCAAAGAGTATGCGCAAGGCTCTTCCGCCCGCGTCGAGCACAGCGCCACCCAGGTACCCCAGCCTGCGTATCCTGAAGCAGCGGTCATGATGACTTTCGTCAACATGGACTCCGACGGCCTCTTGATCCTGCCCACGCACCGGGTAGTCCACAGTCTCGCCGGCTTCGATTCTGCCGCCTTTGCCCGCGCCGCAGAGCAGTTTTTCACCGTGGAGGCGTTGCCGGAAGCAGATTCTTCAAGCTATATCGGCACTCTCGTCGGGCAAAATGGCCCTGCCTTTGTCGCTGTCACTCGTTCTGGGGCATTGCTGCTGCGCTCCAAACCCGAGGCCGCGGCTGCCGCACTGGCCGGCCTGCCTGAGCATCAGCGCCAGCTCGACCTGGTCCACCTCCACACCCTGGTTCTCGACCGGCTGTTGGGTCTGGACGCCGAGAAGGTCCGGGAACAGACCAACATCCGCTACCTGCGGGACGACGCCGAAGCCGTGGATCAGGTTCGCCGCGGCGAAGCCGACATCGTCTTCCTCACCAACCCCGTCACCATGGAGCAATTACGTGAAGTGGCCTTTGCCGGCTCCGTCATGCCCCAGAAATCCACCGATTTTTATCCCAAGCTGCTCAGTGGCCTCACCATTTATGCATTGGAGTAAGTCTGTGAACGGGATGCGCCGTCTGTTTTGGGTGCTCGTGGCTGTCGGTATTGCCGCTTCCGTTCCACTGGCTGTCCCCGCGCAGACCGCCCCCACCAATCGATTCGTGGTAGTGCTCGACGCCGCCCACGGCGGCGACGATCCTGGCGCACGGCTCACCAGCGGCCAGATGGAAAAGACTGTGACCCTGGCCCTGAGCGTCAGGTTGCGTTCGCTCCTCGCCGCGCGCGGCATGCAGGTCGTCACCACCCGCGAGTCTGACTCCACGGTGGACCCCAACCGCCGTGCGGAAATCGCCAACCACGCCAACGCCCAGGTATGCCTCAGCCTGCACGCCACTGAGAGTGGTTTGGGCGCGCATCTTTACGCCTCTTCGATAGCCCCGGCGCAGTCCACGCGCTTCACCGCTTGGAAGACCGCTCAATCCGCCTGGGTCACAAGCAGCCTCCGCTTGTCGGGAGTGCTTAACTCGTCCCTGACCAACGCTGGAATCTCCGTAATCCTGGGCCGAACCGCACTTCCCGTGATTGAAAGTATGACCTGTCCCGCGGTTGCGGTAGAGATTGCACCGGAGCGCGATTCAGATAACGCCATCACCGCCGAACCCGACGACGTGGCCTACCAGGCGCGGGTTGCCTCGGCGCTCGCTGCTGCTTTGGTCCAGTGGCGCACGGAGGCTCGCCAGCCGTGATTCCTCGTTACCAGAAGGTGCTCTTCGTAGTCCTCCTTGTGGCCTCCTTGGCCATGGGTGGCGAGCTGTGGCATCTGCGCCAGCGAGCCCATCAGCGGCTGTTGGCCGGCGAAGACTCCGCCCCCACCCAGGCCCCTGAAGTCGCTCCTGCCGAACAGGCAACCCTGTTGGTCGCCAACGACGCCGATGCCTCTCTGCTCGCCCAAGCCCGTTCCCTGCCGCTTCCCGCTGACCCTGGAGCTCGCGCCCGCGCTGTCCTGGGCAGTCTTCTGGATCTTTATGCCGCCACTGGCTCCTCCCATCCCGTGCCCGGTGGTGCTTCCGGCGTCGCCCAGGTCTTCCTCCTCGCCGTTCCCGGATCGAAAGCCCCCCAGGATCCCGGTGCCCAACTCGCCGTCGTCAACCTGACCGGCAATTTTGTCGCCGGCCACCCTTCGGGCATTGAAACCGAGACCCTCACCGTGCTCTCCATTTGCGGCACCCTGCACGCCAACCTGCCTCGCGTCACCCAGGTCCGTTTCCTCGTGGACGGTGTCCAGCGCGCCACCCTCGCCGGCCACGCCGACCTCACTCGAACCTACCTGGCCGCCGAGGCCGCTCCATCCGAAGGATCCAATCCGTGAGTAGTTCTCCCAGCGCCCCACACACCATCGGTGTTTTCGATTCCGGCTTTGGCGGGCTCACCGTGCTGCGCGCCCTTATAGCCCGCCTGCCCCGTGCCCGCTTTGCCTTCCTGGGCGATACTGCCCGCCTGCCCTACGGTTCCAAGTCCCGCCGCACCATCGCACGCTATGCCGCCGAGAGTGCGCGGTTCCTGGTCCGCGAACAGGGAGCCGAGTTCCTCGTCATCGCCTGCAACACCGCCAGTGCGCTGGCTCTCGACGCCATCCAGGACGCCGTGCCTGTTCCAGTGCTGGGCGTCATCGAGCCCGGCGCTGCAGCCGCCCGCGCCGCCTCCAGGACCGGCGATGTGCTGGTCATCGCCACCGACGCCACGGTGCAAAGCCACGCATATGTTGCCGCCTGCCAGACCCTCGGCCTCCGCGCCATTGAGAAAGCCTGCCCGCTGCTCGTCCCGCTGGTCGAAGAGGGCTGGACCGACCACCCCGTCACCGCCCAGGTCATCGACATCTATCTGAATGAACTCCGAGCCGAGGCTGCCGCGCGCGGCTTCAACCCCGACGCGCTGGTCCTCGGCTGCACGCATTACCCGCTGTTGCGCACCCTCTTTGAACAAGCCGTCCGCCCCGGCGCAAAGGTCATCGATTCAGCCGAAGCCGCGGCGCAGGCAGCCGTCCGGCTCTTCAACGGGCGGGCAACAATCCCAGCCGCGGGCCCGGCTGCAGAGACTGAAGTGCGCTGCTTTGCCACCGACTCGGTGGACAAGTTCGAGCGCCTTGGCTCCCGCTTTCTTGGCCGCCCCGTGGGGAACGTCGAACTCGTCGACCTGGGCGGCTAATATTCCAGGCCTGCGTGGATTAACCCCGGTGTCGAAATGTGCGTGGCGGGCATCGCTCCAGCAAAATGCCCGACGCCAACTTGCCTCCCTTATCAGCTGCCGCTGACACTGACGTGGGCGCCTTCGGAATCCAAAAACTGTGCAAGCATGCCGCCAAAATCCTGCTTTCGTGGAGAGATGGGAAATTGCACACCCTTACCCGCCATTTCGGCGTGAAACTGCTGGAGATCAGGAACACTAAACCCCAGTTCAATGTGGCCGGCTGGATTTTGCTCAGATGCTGGATGCAGTCCAAGCACCGTTTCGCCGGTGGAGAATTCGCTCCAACCCGGGGACTGGAACTTAAGCGGCAGTCCAACTATGTCGCGGTAGAACTTCACGGCGTGATCCATATCGGAGACGAATTCAATGATGTGGCTGAGTTTGGGCGCCATCGACGGGAACCTCCTTGGTGGGACTTCGAGAGAAGGTCATATTAGCACCATCAGACATGGCAGGACCTACCGCCTGATGAGTCGAAATGAATTGCGAAACCTGCGGCAGACTCAACCTGCCCCACCTGCCAAGTCTCTTGATTCGAGTGGCCGGCTGGTATTCTAAAAGACGGCTGGTCCGGCGTCTCCCCACACTAAGTACGGGCCATGGAGGAAGAAAGCACGCATGATGAATTTGGCGGGTAAGACGGCCGTGGTATTCGGGCTGGCCAACAAGCGTTCCATCGCCTGGGGCATCGCCCAAAAATTGCACGAGGCCGGCGCCACCCTGGCCATCTGTTACCAGAACGAGCGCATGAAAATGGAAGCCCAGAGCCTCATTGACGAGTTGCCTGGGGCCACCGGCTTTCAGTGCGACGTCTCCAACGACCAGGAAATCGACACCCTCTTTGCGGCCCTCAAAGAGAAATACGGCAAGCTTGAAATCCTCGTCCATGCCGTCGCTTTTGCTCCCGCCGCCGACCTCCGCGGCGAGTTCCTCAACACCAGCCGCGAAGGCTTTCGCGTCGCCCTCGACGTCAGCGTCTACTCCCTCATCGCCGTCGCCCGTGGCGCCGCTCCGCTCATGACCGATGGTGGAAGCATCATGACCATGAGCTACTACGCCGCAGAAAAAGTCGTCCCCAACTACAACGTGATGGCCGTGGCCAAGGCCGGCCTTGAAGCCACCGTCCGTTATCTCGCCTGGAACCTCGGCCCCCGCAACATCCGCGTCAACGCCATCTCCGCCGGACCCATCAAGACCCTGGCCGCCCGCGGCGTCGGCGACCTCACTGAAATGCTCCGCTCTCACGCCGAACGCGCCCCCCTTCACCGCAACGTGGACCAGCTTGAAGTCGGTGGCACAGCCCTTTTTCTCGCCAGTGACCTCGCCGCCGCCATTACCGGCGAAACTCTCTACGTCGATTGCGGCTACAACATCATGGGATTCTGAGCCGGATTCCCTGCCCTGTGCTTCATGCAGTCATTCCGTTTTCCTCAAAATTAGAAGTTCCATTTTGAGCGCGGTTCAATGCGCTCTGCCTCTCCGGCCCTCGACACAGAGATCACGCTAAACGCCTGCGCCTGCGCCCCTATCCAGCTTTTCGTTCAATATCTTCGCGCCTCTTGGCTTCGTTAAAAGTCTGTAAATTCGTCAAACCTTAATCAAACTCTGCGAGCCTGACACTCAGGTGCGGCCGGGGAAAGCTACGCGTTTGTTACGGCTTTTTGCGGCCACGAAAGCTTCTTCTGCATTCCCATGTGAACACGGCTTTCATCCATGTTGAGAATTCCGGGGATACGGAAGTAAGGATGCGCCTGCGTGATCGGCGGGCGCTAGTACGGACTAATACCACTTGAGAGGAAAAAGAGAGGCCCAATGAACTTCAGACTCAAAGCGGCTGTCATTGCAACTCTGGCGGCCAGTCTAGTCGGCTCCTATGTCTACGCCGGTGATCCCCCTGCGCCTGCAAAGAAGCACGTCGCAACCAAGGCGAAGAAACCCGCGAAACCCACTGTAGAAGAGCAGATCGAGACACTGCGTCAGGAATTTCAAGGCCAAATCGATGGTTTGAAAACCGACCTGGCCAACAAGGACGCGCAGTTGAAACAGGCCCAGCAGACGGCAGCCGATGCCCAGGCCGCGGCAGCCAAGGCTGAAGCGGATGCTACATCGCAGCAGCAGGCAGTTACTGAAAACGCCACCGCTGTCACCACCCTGCAATCCACCGTGACCGACCTCAAGGCCAATGCCGTCTCACTGGCTACCACGGTTTCTGACGAAACCTCCAACATAAAGAAGGCCATCAACAATCCCACCGCGCTGCACTACAAGGGAATCAACATCACACCAGGCGGCTTCGTGGCGGCTGAAACTGTCTACCGCACCAAGGCCACCGGCGGTGACATTCCCACCGCTTTCAGTTCGATTCCTTACGAGGGTGCCGACGCCTACACGCTCGGCGAATTCTTCGGCTCCGCCCGCCAGTCGCGCGTGACTCTTCTCGCCGAAGGCAAAACCAACTGGGGCAGACTGCGTGGCTACTATGAGGCTGACTGGTTGGGCACCGGCATCTCCTCCAACAACAACCAGTCCAACAGCTACGTGCTCCGCCAGCGGATCCTGTACGCCGAGGCAGAAACCAACTCCCACTGGACATTTGCGGGCGGCCAGCTTTGGTCCCTGGCCACGGAGACAAAGAAGGGCATTTCCAGTTCGCCCGCCGACGTCCTCACTCCGCTCGCCGTAGACCCGAACTACGTGCCGGGCTTCGTATGGACGCGTCAGTACGGCTTCCGCGTAGTCAAGACCGGCAATAAAGCGGCCATCGGCTTCGCAGTTGAGAATCCTCAGCTTCTCTACACCGCCTCGCTGGCCGGAAATACCCCCTACGCCGTAATTGGCAGCGCCGGCGCCAACGGCGGAAACTACAACGCGGGCATCAGCGCCTGCTCGCCCTCGACCGCCATCGTCAACTACACCGACCAGGAACAGGTCGACGATAGTGGTGATCTGGTCCACATTGCGGTTCCCGTCTACAAGACCGTGAACTCCTGCGCCAATATCGCCAACCTGTCCTTCAACGAGGCGCCGGACGTCCTGGTCAAGGCAGCATTCGACCCCGGCTGGGGACACTATGAAATCTTCGGCGTTGGCGGCTTTGCACATGAGACCGTCTACCCCGGTGAAACCACCAACAGCAACCTCTATGGCGGCCTCACCGACGTCCTGGCCACCCAGACTGCCGGTGTCAAGACGCTCGCAGCTCCGGCCCTCACCACCGCCGGCTACTACAACAACAGCATCAAGCTTGGCGGCGTCGGTGGCAGCCTCCGTGTCCCGCTCATCGCCAACAAGCTCACCTTCGGCGCCAAGGGACTCTACGGGCCTGGCATGGGCCGCTATGGCGACTCCACGCTGGCTGACGTCACAGCCGACTCCAACGGCAAATTGGCTCCCATCCACAACGTAAGCGGCCTGTTCACCGTTGAGGCCTCGCCCACCCCGCGCCTCACCATCTATCTCAACTATGGCGGCGACTACGCTGGCCGTACAGACTTCGCCACCCCCACCGCCACCACGCTGAGCGCCCCCAGTGCGTGCTTCATCACTCCGTCCGCGCCGGGCTGCCAGACGTACAAAACCCTCTCCAGCACAGCCCAGGTCGACGGTGGCGCGTGGGGCGCTACATGGGCCGCACCTAAACCGGCTGCCGTGGGATACGGTTCACGGCTGCTCTCCAACTCCAGCTGCCTCACTCCCGCCAATCCCGGCTACAACGGCAGTTCCACCGGCTACTACCCCGGCGGCTCCTGCGGCGCGCAAACCCGCGACGTCCAGGAAATCACCGGCGGCTACTGGTATGACATCTACAAGGGCGACCGCGGTCGTCTCCGCCAAGGCATCCAATACGGCTACGCGGTCCGCGAAGGATGGTCAGGTGCTCCAATCACCGCTGGCGGCGCCGGCGTCGGGGCCAAGGGCATCGACAACATGTTCTGGACCACCTTCCGCTACTACCTTCCATAGTTCTCACCGGTGCACCAGTCACCGCATAACCAAAGGGCAGCCCATACTACGGGCTGCCCTTTCTGTTTCACTCTAGTCCCCCACCGGCCAAAGCCAACCCACGGAAGATGAAATTGTGCCCCATCCATCGAGCGTCTTTTTGCTCGATGGGTGGGCGGCCACAAAGGCTAACCAAAGGCCAATTCTCATCCTGTTTCTTATTAGTTCCCAGAGGCTCCTGACCAAAGAGCCAGAGTTCGCATCAATAAAGCAACTCACTCTACGCGAATGATAACTTTATTTGGTTGCCTTCCTGAGCGACCCGAACCATCGGCAATGGGTCACCTTGAAGGGTACGGGCTTTACAGGCTGCGGAAAATCGCATTCCGGAGGAAGGCAGGGGCTTCACCCACGCACAAAGCCGGCAGAATAAGCGCGGGGCTTCACATGCTGCGGAAAATCGCATTGCGGAGGGAGGCGGGGGTTTTCAACCCCCGCATACAGAGGGCAAAAATCAAGGCGGGCTTTAGCCCCGGAGTTTTGCTTTCCGGGGAATTCACTCATGGATCTCCCTCTTTCTGCAGCCTGTTTAGCCCCCGGGGATAGGTTCGTTGAAACTGACCCACCACCGCGAAGGCGACTCAAAGGGCCTGTAGTTGTTTCTCAACGAATTTCGAATCCCACTCACAAACGCAAATTGCAACATCCAGGGGAGAACAGAATGAAAGAGTTCAAAGGCAAGGTCGCGGTGATTACCGGCGCGGCGAGCGGCATCGGGCGCGGCATCGCCGAACGGTGTGTCAGTGAAGGCATAAAAGTAGTCCTCGCCGACGTCGATGAAGCCAATCTCGCCCAGGCGGAAACAGAACTGAAGTCCGCGGGCGGAACTGTGCTTTGTGTCAAAACAGACGTCTCGAAACGAGCTGACGTTGAACTGCTGGCTCGCCGTGCGTTCGACACATTTGGCCAGGTGCACTTGCTCTTCAACAACGCCGGGGTCGCTGCCGGGGGAGCCCCGTGGGAAGCAACGTGGAACGATTGGGAGTGGGTGATCGGTGTCAATTTATGGGGCGTAATTCATGGGGTCAAAGTGTTCACGCCGCGTATGCTCGCGCAGAATACTGAGTGCCACATCGTCAATACGTCCTCGACCGCCGGGCTCATCGTCGGTGGCGGCTCCGCGCCCTACGCGGTAACCAAGCATGCGGTGGTGGCCCTCTCAGAGAGTCTGTTCCTGGCGCTTCAACAACGGAACTCGCTCGTCAAAGCATCGGTTCTCTGTCCCGGGCTTGTGCGCACAAATATCGCCAACGCTGAGCTCCATCGGCCGGCGGAGCTGCGCAACGAACCGGTCACGCTGTCTCCCGAAATGCAAGCCGGGCTCGCTGCATTCAAGGCAGCCTTGGAGGCAAGCATGCCCCCTCTCGAAGTTGCTGACGTGGTCTTCGATGCAATTAGGCGGGAGCAGTTCTATATTCTTCCTCGTCCCGAATGGACTGAGGTGATCCAACTCCGCACAGACAACCTGCTTCGAATGGAGAACCCGCAAAACCCTACGCCAACAGTTGTGAAACTCCTTAACCTCCGCGGGTGAAGGGTGAGAAGTCCGGCTCACAGCCCTGAACTTGATTGCCGAAAATATCTCCCCGACAGAGCACAATGGAGTTAGGGAGGATGTAGCGGAGATGTCACCATTCAATCTGTTAGGCATGTGACCGGTCCGTAGCCGACACCCTACCCACCCCCCTCCCCCATAAATCCGCACCCGGGAGGGGTAATTTTAGGAGATAACCTGAACGCAATGAACAACTTGAGAATTACGCCTATATACTCATCGGTAAACAGAAAGCCCCGATTTTCCCCTGTTTTCGGTCCCAAATCGCCTTGAAATCCTCGAAAATGGTGGTGTCGAGGCCACTTTCCATCGAGTCTCCGTAGCTACTTCCCTCGCGGTTCTCCCGTGGGCAGAAAGGCCACGCCCGCCACCTGATCTCCTGAGGCCAGCACATCCCGCAGCCGTTCCGGATTGGTCCCGCTGCGCGACGCTGCTTCCTCCACCAGCCGCAAAGCCGCGACCGGCGTGGTTCCGGCGGGCAGCCTGAAGATCCACGGCACGTTGGTCGAAGTCAGAGCCTTGTCGTTGCTCAGGGCCACCACCGGCACAAAGGCTTTCAGCGCCAGTTGCTCCGCCAGGTGCGCCGCATCGCGGTCCAGGGCTACGATGGCCAACGCGTGCTCGTCCATCAACGCATGAACCAGCTGGGTTGAAGCCGCGCCCCAGTTCTGGTCACTCGCCACCGGCAGCAGTTTCCACTCTCGCCCCTTCGGCAGGCCCGCCGCTAACTGCGCCTGCATCTCGGCCGAATTCGCTACCTTCTCCGCCTGCGGACCAAAGAGCACCACGCGCACCGCTCCCGCCGGCACATCCGGACGCTCGGGCCCGTGATATTCCACCCCATCTTCCCCCACCCGCGCATAGGGTGTTGGGTGCCCCAGGTCTCGACTCTGAGACCTGGGAACGCGATCATCGCCCAGAGCCGCAATCGGAGCCAGCCCCACCACCGGCTTTTCCATCGTGGCCACCCGGTAGGTCACAGCCCCATCATGAACCGTGCCCAGGTACATCGGCGCCACGTTCTTCTGGTTGGGATCGAAAATCATATGCCCGGTCACGCCGTCGTACTGCTCAATGTCGGCCAGCGCGTCGTGAATTCGCGCCCGATTCAGCCCTGCCTTGCAGATGGAGTTCAGCAGCTCATTCATCGCGTCATATGCCAGCGACGCAAACTGCTCTGGCGGCTCATTGAAGCGTGCCGTGAAGCGCTGGTTGAACTCCAGCCAGCGCGGATCCTTCCGCGTCGGGTCGTACGGGAACACCGCCTCGAATCCCTCCGCCGCTGGACCGGCCTCTGTCAACAGTTCAGGCCCCACGGTGCGGTAGGAGCCGAAAACGCGCTGCTTCATGCCCAGGGCGCGCATCTGCTTCAGGATGTTTGCCGCCGGGATCTCGTCGGTCCACAACACAATGGCGTCAGTGCGCGACGACTGAATGATCTTCAGCTCCCGCGTAAAGTCCGTATCCCCGGGCAGGAACTTCTGTTCGATCACCACAGGGTGACCCAACCGTCGCGCCGCATCTCGAAATTTCAATACTCCAAACCGCCCATAGCGGCTGTTCACGCGCAGCAGCGCAACGCGCTTCATTCCCAGTTCGGTGAAAATGTGCCGCGCCAAAGTCAGAGACTGTACCCGGTCATCCTGCAGGTCGGTAAAGTACCACGGTATGTATGTCTCCGGGATGGTCGGATCGGTGGAAGCCGAGTTCACAATGGGAATTTCGGCGCGCAAGGCCACGCGCAACATGATGTGCGTCGATTCTGAGCTGATGGAGCCAAAGATCGCCCAGTCCTGATCGTCGTAAACCATCTTCACCGTTTCGTTCGACGCTGAACCCCAGATGGTCGGATCGGTAGGCCGTTCCTCGCCATACACCGTCTTGGCCTGCCAGTTGTCGTAGTCGTTGTGCAGCATCAGCTTGAAGGGTTTGCCCCCATAGCCGCCGTGCGCATTAGCCTCTTCCACCGCCATTTGTGCGCCATGCAACATGCGCAGTCCGAAAACCGACTCCGGATTATGCTCGATTGGCCCAAAGAAGCCTATGCGCACCTCGGTCACATTCTTCGGCTCTGGAATGTCCCGGCCCGCGCCGGAATAGATATTCGGATGGGTGTAATTCAAGTCGTAGGGCTTGGCAAACTTCTCAAAGGGGCTCAGGTCCGTTGGCTCGCCTGCATACGGCGCAACTTCGCGATCCCGCGGGGGCCCCGGCGGATGTGCGCCGCACTCGCAAACGTGCGCGCCCTTGCTCGCTTCCTGTCCGGCAACGCCCGTAGTGCCGCCAACAGCCCACAGGCACGCTGCCGCCAACAACCATGCCTTGCACATTTGAACTACTCCTTGTGGCAGCAAGCCTTCTCCGTCCGGAACATGGCAATGGCCTCAATCTCCACCAGCAACTCCGGCCGGCACAGCTTGGCCTCGATGCCTGTGGATGCGGGCAGCGGATCGAGCCCTTGTTCCTTGAAAAAGGCCGTACGTCCGGCGTTGAACGCTTCGTAGTCCCGATCGATGTCCCGCAGGTAGCAGCTTGTCCGCACCACGTCGTGCCAGGTGCACCCTTCGCTTTCCAGAAGGCCCGTGATGTTGTCGAACGTACGCTTCAATTGCGCCGGAAAGTCGCCGATGTGCACGCTCTTGCCTTCTTCGTCGATTGAGGCCGTGCCCGAAATCAGCAGGATGGTCAAGCCGTTCAGGTCGATCCTCATCCCGCGGGAAAACGAACTCGGCTTGGCGTAGGCATAGGCTTCGTTCAGCACTCCATGATTGGTCATGGGGCGCTTCTTGATCGGTGCGTGTGCGATGGTTTCCAGAATCTCAGCAAATGCATTCATGATGGCTCCTCATTTTTCCTATCGTTGCAAAATCCCGTGGCTTAATCCCTTAGCGGTCGCGACCCATATATCGCTCCCTTGAAAATCGATACCCAGAACGTAGTTGTGCGCCGGTGCGGTGGTCACCGCCACCTGCGTTACGTTCCCTTTTGCGTCACGCACCGTCATCTCCGGTTTGCCGGAGGTCAGCGAGGGCCGATAGACAGCCCAGTTCACGCCGTCGTAGTAAGCCAGCCCCTTGTCGGTACAGAACCAGGCGCGGTTAGCGTCAATACCCTTGATGAAATTTGTAAAGTTCGAGGGAAGTCCGCTGTCTTTGGTCAGGAAGTTATGCCAGTAGCGCCCGTCGTATCGGCTGTCTCCAAAATAGGTGGCTGCCCAAACAATATTGTCTACATAACTGACTGAAGTGACAATCTCGTGGATCAACCCCTGATCTTTGAATAGCACCATCTCGTTTTCGCCGTCAGGGTCCTCGTACTTGTCCCAGCGCCCTGTCCTCTGGTCGTACTCCAACAGCCCGCTGCCCCATACCGCGAAATACACCTTGGTGGCTGTGGCCGAGACTCCGTACACCCAAATCTCAATCATCGGCGTGTTGCGCTCGTTGTAGAGCGACCATTGCCCCGTGTGCAGGTCCAACCGGCACGCCCCCGCAGCCGTAGCCACCCACACGTTCTCGCCCTCCACTGAGACTCCGTACACCACGTCGTTGCTCAGCCCGGAGTTCAACTGCGTGTAGGTGTCGATGCGTCCGCCGGAAACTCGACTCAGCCCTCCCATGGTCCCTGCCCACACGTCGCCGGTGCGCTTATCCAGTGCCAGCGTCAGCACCGCCCGGTGCGCCAGGCCGTCCTGCGTGTTGTAGATCTTCCATTTGCCGTTCTCGTAGACTCCCAGTCCATTGTCCGTGCCCGCCCACACGCGATCCCCATCCACCAGTACGGAGTACACGTGGTTGTCCGGCAGTCCATTGGCGGTGGTGAAGTTCTCAAAGCGATAGCGAGGCATAACGGGCGCCGCGCCCGCCTTCGGCGCGTTGGGAGGCGCGCCGACCGCCACCGTGCCCACGCTTAGCAGCCCGGTGGCCAGCACCATTGCGAACTTGTTCCATGCCCACTTCATCAGCGCGTCCTCAAATACTCAATCAGGTCGTTCAATTCATCCTTGGTCAGGTCGTTGGTGCGCCCGTGCTTATCCTCGGGATTGAAGACCGTCCATATCTCTTCCAGTGTGGCGGCGGAGCCATCGTGCAGATATGGCGCGGTCAGCGCCACATTGATCAACTGCGGCGTATCCAGCAGGCCTGAATTATCTGTCGCCTTCTTCGTCCCCACATCGAAAGACTTCTGGCTCGTGCCCTTGGGTCCGCTGTGGCAATAGGAGCAGCGGTTCCTCTCGGGAATCGGATTGCCGAACTTGTCCACTGTACGCGTAAACAGCGCCTTGCCCCGGTCCTGCGCCGGCGTCAGTTCGTAGCCCGGCAGCCTCCAGCGATTGGGCCGGAGAGGGATGCTGCGCACGTAAACCACCAGGTCGGTCAGCGTGAGGTCGTCGTAATTCTCTGCACGCCAGAAATATTTCTCCGTGCGCGGTCCGCACTCCGTGGGCAGGTTGGGATTGCCGCCATTCCACTTGTAGGGTTCTGTGTCCTTGATGTCTTCCAGAAGGCGATTGTCTACAATATCGCGCCCGAATCCATCCGGCTCCAAATCCCACGTCAGTCCGTCGAAGGTGGAGTCGATGTGGCAATTCGCGCAGCCGATCTGGCCCTGGAAGGAGTAGCGCGCGGTATAAAACGTCTGCTCACCGTGGCGCAACACCGACAACTGCTTTGGCCCCGCCAGCGGAACCGTCTTCGACAATACGTTGCTGCGTGTGTCGATGACGCTCAGCGTGTCTTCGAGCCGGTTGGCCACCAACAGCTTGCCATCCCGCGAAAGGACTATGCCGCGCGGATCGTGCCCCACCGCAATGCGCGCCACCACGTAATTCGCGCTCGCCGAGAGATCCTGTGCATACGGCCCCTGGTGTGTATGAATGAAGCGCAGCAGCCGCTGCACATCGATCACCGTCACCATCTCCGAGCCTGCGCAGCTCACATAGATGCGCGACTTGTCTGCTGTAATGGCCACGCCAAAGGGCCGCACGGCGTAGCGTTCCAGCTCGTCCAGCGGAATCTCCACCGGCTTGCCCACATCCGCGCCAAACAATGTCAGCGTATCCGCAAAAGCGCCGCTGTGTTCCAGGTGCGCCAGCGGCACCAGGTTCTTGGGATGCAATTGCGCAGCGACACCCAGGCGTCCATCGGCTGAAAACGCCACGTGAAATCCGTGCGCAATGCTGTGCAGAGGAATGCGGTCCGTCACCACCGCCTGCGCTGTGTCGATCACCGTAATTTCCGCTTCGGGTGGCGTGCGGTTTTCCATTCCCGTCCGGCGCGCCTTGAAATTCGGATACACATGGGTTACGTAAAGCCGGCTCCCATCAGGAGCGGGCGTAATATAGCTCGCGCCACGCCCCGCGGCCAGCCGTTTCTCTTCCGCGCCGGTCTGCGCATTCAGCACGGCCACGTCGTTTGAGATGCGATTGGCCACAAACAGGTACTTACTCTCGCGGTCTTCCACCACGCTCGAGGGCTCTGCGCCCACCGGCCATGTTGCCGCTACTTCCAACGATCCCGTATCGATCACCGACACCGTATCGTCCCAGGAATTGGCCACAAAAAGCCGCGTGCCGTCCGGCGAAAGCGAAAATCCACGCGGCTCACGGCCCACTGCGATGCTCTTGATCGCCGCATAACTGGCCGCATCCAGCACCCTGACCTCGGCGCTCCCCTGGCACAGCACATAAAGCCGCGTGCCGTCCGGTGAAAACAGCACTTCGACCGGAGAAGCGTAGGTCAGAATCTCACCCGTCCTGCCGTTCACGTCGGCGCGCGCACGCCCGCCCGTCCACAATCCAATGCCGCAGAGCGCCGCGCCAAGCCCACACAGGCTTGCCACCACGGCAGTCCGCAACCGGTTGTGCCCGCGCCGCTTCATTTCGGCTCCTCGATCGTGAGTACCCGATCCACACCCTGCTTGTCCACCGTCTGCTCGCGTCCGCTCGGCCAGTGCACCAGGATCTTGTCTACGCTCTCCGCCCCACCCAATCCAAAGTGCAGGCGGTCGTCGTTTTGCGAGAGATAGCCTGAACCTGCAACCCGCTCCGCTGTCCAGCGTTTGCCGCCCGCAAGCACTTCAACACGTGCGCCGATGCCGTCGCGGTTACTCTTCGTGCCTTTCAGCTTGATCGCCACCCAGTGGCCAGTATTCGTCGACACGTTGTGCAACAGCGTTCCCCTGGCGCCCAGGTTCACTAAGAACGCATCCACCTTGCCGTCGTTGTCGTAGTCCGCGAAACACGCACCGCGCGCCACCGTACGCACGCTCAGCACCGGTCCCGCCGCTTCTGAAACATCCGCAAAACGCCCGCCGCCAAGCCCGCGAAACAGCGTATGCTCCTGCGGAATCAGGTGAATCAATCCACCATGAAAGATGAGAATGTCGAGCTGCCCGTCGTTATCGAAGTCGAATACACCGGTGCCCCAACTCACGTATTGCGCATTCGCCTGCGACACGCCGTTGGTTGCGCCCATGTCGTCAAACGCCATCTTCCCGGTGTTTCGCAGCAGCCGGTTGTAGTGTCCGTCGGTCACCCACAGGTCCAGCGTTCCCCGCCCTTCAAGATCGGCAAACACCGGCCCCATCGACGAAGTGGATTCGCCGTTCTGCCCAAAAGCCGTGCCCGTATCGTTGCCAATCTCCTCAAACGTCCCGTCATGCTTGTTGTGAAAGAGAAAGTTCTCCGTGCGGTCGTTGGCCACGTAGATGTCGTCCCAGCCGTCGCCGTCGAAGTCCGCCGCGGTCACGCCCATCGTGCGGCCCACAAAAGCTGCGATGCCCGACTTCTCGCTCACGTCGGTGAATGTTCCGTCGCAGTTGTTATGGAACAGCTTGTTAGTCTCTCCCTCGTAATCCAGTGGCCCCGGATAGTTGTCCGCGGCATAAAAGGCGCGATACTTGGGATCGAATTTCACGTACCGGCCCACAAACAAGTCGACGCAGCCGTCCTTGTCGTAGTCCAGCCATGTGGAGCTGATCGCCCAGCCGTCCACCTTGATGCCCGCCTTCTCCGTCACATCGGTAAAGTGCCCGTTGCCGTCGTTGTGATAGAGAATCGTCTTGCCGTAGCCGGTCACCAGCAGATCTTCAAAACCGTCGTTGTCGTAGTCCGCAGCCGTCACGGCCACTGAGTACATATCCGGATTGAGCCCTGCTTTTTCCGTTACGTCGGTAAAACGACCATTGCCGTCGTTGCGATAAAGATGATTGTGCGGCAGTGGATTCGGCTTCACCTTCAGCGGATGCGGATGCATCGAATCGTCCAGCGGCCGTCCGTTCACCACGTATAAGTCGGGCAAGCCGTCGTTGTTGTAGTCCAGCCACACGCAGCCTGCGCCGGTTCCTTCCAGCAGCGACCCCAGTTGCGCTGACCCGTAGCTGTGCACAAAGTCAATGCCCGCCTTGTCGCTGGCGTCTTCAAAGCGAATCACGGGAGCCTGTGCGTCGGCAGGCTTGGCCGATGCGGCAGCCTGTCCTGCGGTCGCAGGCGGTGTAGCCTGTGCAAGCGCGCCAGGTGCAGCGGCAATCGAAACGGCCCCCAGCAAAAGCAAAAAACATGCACGCATTTCAATTGCCTCCCGTCGAGCGTTGCTGCGCCTTGGCAGTACCGGAAAGATCGGCCGGCGTTGTAGTGCGCAGCAGCACGGCAGGCACGCGATTTTCCGACCCGCGCTCCGGCCCCGTGTGGCAGCCTACGCAAATGCGCTGCTCACCGCTCCGAATCCAGAACCATCCCATCTCATGCCGCAGCACAGCGCCCTTCGCATCCAACAGTGCAAAGCGAATCGGCTTGTCCCCCGGAACCTTCACAAAAAATGAGCCATCCTGCTCCACCGGCGCCGTTCCCATCGCCACTGCATGCCCCTGCTCGTCTTCCATCTCGAGACGCACCTGGGCAGGCACACCCTTCAAATTCCCGTCGCGCGAAAGTCGTGCGTCGAGAGCGAGCATGTTGGCGTAGTCCCACGGATGCAGCCCCGATGGATGCCGGTGGGGCCACGTGCGTGGCGTCAGCAGCACCGGATCCACGAGATTCTCTCCACTCTCGGCCAGCACTGTTTCCATCGCCGGCGCGCCCGGCTTCCACAACTTGATCGCGTAAGCTGCAGTCGCTGCCGTCCGCGCGCTCACCAGCCATTCTCCCTGCGCCGTTTCCGTAATCGCGCCTGCATACTCCGCGTGCGGAGCAGCCACGCGCTCTTCGTGCGCCAGGGGCGAAGTGAATCGTGCCAGCGAAGCTCCGTGCGTAAACACCACATCGCCTGAGGCCAACTGCCTTCCGCCCCAGCGCGCCTGGCCGTGATCGCAGCGGTAAGACTCCACGCCCGATCCGTCGGCATACACCAGGTACATCTCCGGCGTCGTCCCCGAGCCCAGCGGAAATCCGGCTTCAAAAAGAATGCGCCCATCCGTCAGCACGTTCTCCGGCAGCGCGCTCGCCTGCATATACGTCAGCGCCAGTACCGTCGGAGTTCCTGGCGCCTCCGATGCCAATGCCGCCAAGCGCTCGTCGATACGCGCCGACTCCAGTTGAAATCCGAGCGGCGTGCGCAGCGCATAAACCATCCGCCCGCCGGGCAGATAAAGCGGGCGAATCGCATCCGCCGTGCCCGTGGTCAGCTTGCGCAGCGAATGATCCTTGAGCGTCAGCTCCCACACCTGCCACGCGTCGCCTGCCCCCTGCTTGCCCGCGAACAGTACGCTCTTCGCATCAAAGGAAACATTGGCATCCGCGGTAGCCGCGAAACCTGTCACCAGCGGCTCCGCCTTGCCCTCGTGCACCACTAAGAGTTGTGCGCCTTTTTTGAATCGCTCCTGCCCGCGCAGCGCTGCCAGCGGCTCATATGCGGGTGCGGCAGTCACGATGAAGTCCGCCCCAACGCTCTGTGCTGGATCGGGCGCGAACCCGCAGACCGGCAACAGCAATGCAACACAGGCGGCAACCCTAACGCCAATCCGGACAGCCTTGGCCCCATCCCTCATCCAACAGCCTCCAGGGGTCGCGCGCCGGCCGGTTCGCCATGCGCAAGCCTGCGAAGCGCCAGGTAGGGATCGAGCATTGTCATCATCTCGTCGAATCCGGCAAAGTCCAGCGATTGCTCGCCGTCGCTCCAAGCCGAGTCCGGGTCCGGATGCACTTCCACCAGCAGGCCGTCCGCATCCGCCGCCACGGCAATGCGCGCCAGCGCGGCCACCAGGTCGCGATGCCCCGCCGCGTGGCTGGGATCGGCAATCACCGGCAGATGCGAAATATGTTTGAGCAGTGCAATGGCAGTCACATCGAAGGTGTTGCGCGTCGAAGTCTCAAACGTACGAATGCCCCGCTCACAAAGAATGACGTTGGGATTGCCGTTGTCCAGAATCAATTGTGCTGAACGCAGCAAGTCCGCCACCGTAGCCATCATGCCCCGCTTCAGCAGGATCGGCCGGCCCGAGCGCGCCGCTGCTTCCAGTAGCGTGTAGTTCTCCATGCTGCGCGAGCCGATCTGCAGAATGTCCGCATACTCGGCCACCATCGGCACGTCACACTCCGACATCACTTCGGTCACAATGGCCAGCCCGCTCGACTCCCGGGCACGCGCCAGCATCTTCAGCCCTTCCAGACCGTGTCCTTGAAATGCATAAGGGGAACTGCGCGGCTTGAACGCACCGCCACGAAGAATGCGCGCGCCACCGCGACGCACGTGGTCGGCGGTAGCCATCAGCTGAGACTCCGTCTCCACCGAGCACGGCCCAGCCATGGTGACAAAATCCCCGCCGCCGATCTCGATATCCCTCACCCGCACAATCGTCTGCGGGCGCCGAGAACTCTTCAGCACATCAGGGGTCTCGGCAAAGCGTTCTTGCCAGCTTTCGCGCACCCTCAGCGCTCCAATCCGGGGAAGCGTAAGACTATCGCTGCCGATCATGCCCACGCCTCCATCGAAAGGTGGAGATGCGCGTCGTGCCTCTTGCCGCATCTGCCACTCCGTTTCTAGCGGCGTAATGAACGTTTGTCTGTGATGAATGAACTTGACTTGCCCTCATCTCCATCGAAAGGTGGAGATGGCCCGCCCCCAGACCGGAACTAAAGCCCCTGCAGATCGAGGCGGCTTACAGCTCACTGTTCACTGTCTGCTGTTCACTGTTAGCTGTTCACTGTCAGCTATCGCCGGCGCCCGATACCCAAATGCCTCATCCACAATCGCCGCGATCCCCAGCGCCACCTCGTCTTCGAACGGCCGCGCCGCAATCTGCACTCCAATCGGCAACCCCTCCGGCGAACGTCCCACCGGAACCACCGCCGCCGGCGCGCCCAGCGTGTTGAACCACTGGGTATGCCGCACAGCGTCCAGATACTCCACCGCGCGGCCCTCCACCATCCAGCTTCGTTCGCCGTGGCGAAACGCCGGAATGCTCGCCACCGGGCACAGCAGCACGGGATGCTCTCTCATCTCCACGAGCGTCCTCGCGCGCAGCAGATCCAGCTCGGCCCACGCATCCAGCATCTCCGTCGCGGTCAGTGCTGGAACTCCGCCGGCAATCTCCAGAAACTCCTTGAAGATGGGGCTCAACTGCTTCTCTTTACCGGCGATTTCGGGAGCATACAGCATGGCTCCGCATTGCACAAAAAACTTCCACCACAACTTGCGCAGCGGTTCCAGCGTCCCCGGCCGCCAAGATTCTACGCGAAATCCAGCCTCGCGCAATGCGGCTGCCGCAGCCTGCACAGCGGCCCGCGTCTCCGCCGTCACTGGCGCCAGCCCGTCGTCCTCAAAAAATCCAATCGTATTGCCGCGCAGCTCGTCCAAACTCCGCTCGCGCAGCGCCACGGGTGGGCTCACTGGATCAGTCGCGTCCTGGCCGCTGAGGGTGCGAAACAGAAGCTCCACATCCGCCATTGTCCGCGCCAGCGGCCCTATTGCGCCCAGAACTGAGAACGGCCCCACGCACGGCGGCAGGTGCCCCTGTCCAGGAATGCGTCCAGGCGTTGGCTTGAGCGAGCAAATGCCGGTAAAGTGTGCCGGCACGCGCACTGAGCCACCGCTGTCGCTGCCCAAACCCGCCGCCGACATTCCCGCCGCAATGGCCGCCGACTCGCCGCCACTCGATCCCGCCGGCGACCGCTCCAGGTCCCACGGATTCCGCACGCGCCCATGCAGCAGGTTCGCCGTCTCGTAGGCCATCAGGAACTCCGGGCAGTTGGTCGTGCCCAGAATCAGCGCTCCCGCTGCGCGAAGCCGCGCCACTACCACCGCATCCTCGCGTGGCACATCGCCCTTGTGCAGTAGGCTGCCGATCTCGCACCGATAGCCCGCCGTGGCAATCGACGACTTCACCGTCATCGGCAGCCCGTGCAGCGGCCCGCGCACTTCATTTTGCGCATCCAGCCGCCGCGCCTCCCCGCGCACTCGCTCCGCATCGAAGTCGGCAAACGCATTCAGCTTTGGATTCAGCCGTTCAATCTGTTTCAGGTGCGCTTCGGCCAACTCCACCACGGACACTTCACCCGCCCGCAACATCTCCAATTGCTTCACTGCCGATTCCAGTGTCAGATCTTTCACGGCCGCACCGCTCCACTCGTCGTACAGGCGCCGTCTGCCCCAACGCAGGTCGTCGCATCGTCCTTCGGCGTCGACGGCAACCACTTGTAATCGAACCGGTACGACCGCACCGGCTCGCCCGAGTCGAACCGGTCGTTCCAGTCCAACTGGTATTTGAATGCATCCGCGTCATCCGGAAATTTCTCGCTCGACGGATAAGGATATGTGCTCATCTTGTGGAACGGTAGTTGCGCCACGGTGAAGGGCGATGCGTCCCACCAGTCCATGTCTTTCACATATCCGCTGGCATAAAAGAAGTAGTCGCGCTTCCAGTGCTCGGCCACCAACGGCAGTTTGCTGGCGTCGAACTCCACCGCAATCTCCTCGCCGCTGCCGAAGATGGCGTAGCGGTCGTCGATGCCCTTCACCAGCGCCGTTACGTCGCCCATGCGCGTGTAGTTGCCGCGCTGGTGCTGGAACGGCCCAGTCAAACTCACGCGGTCGTAGTCGTAGTCCAGGTCCCCTGGGCTCTTGCCCTCAATCTGCAGCGGGTACCCGCGATAATGCTCTGTGGCCAGCGCCAGCGGCACTTCCGTGGTGCGTACTTCGCCCTGGGATTGGTTATCGATCAGCACCTGGTCCCAGAAAATCTCCAGATTGCTCACCAGCCGTATCCGCCGCGTGCCCGCGGGCAGCTTGCCCGTCAGGTCCACCACAATCGTGCGCTCCTGCCCCGCAGGAAAACCTGCCTCGCCCGGAATCCGTCGCCATGTGCCATCGGCCAACTCCGCCTCGACGTACGGCGAAACCGGCTTCACCCCAGCCTGCCACGCGCCATACAGCGAAGTCGCGCTGAAGTAGTTCACATAGCCCGTCATCAGCAGCCGTAGAGGCGCGCCTGTGTCCACTTCGCCCAGGTCCAGCGTCAGCGCATGCAACTTCGCAAACCCGTCATACGGCAGCGGCGTAAAGCCGCTGGCAAACTGGTGATCGCGCTTGCTCAGCTCTTTCAGCACATCACGCCCCTCGCCGTCCCACGCGCCCTTGGGCAGATGCGCGCCCGCCGATGCCACCACCCGCCCCGAAGCAAATGGCGGATCGTCGAGGAATCGCTCATCGGGATTCACTTCCACGTTCTCCGGGTGATCGACGGCCACCAGCCGCAGCTGATCGATGTAATTGACTTCTTCCATGGGTTCAATAAAGCGCAGGCTCAGCTTGCCGTTCACCTCCGCCAGTTGCGCGCCTTCCACCTTGATCCACTCGCCATCGTGCGGAATATTGCGCCGTGTCGGTGTAAACCAGTGCCCCACCACCGCCGCGCCAATCACATCCGTCACCATCTTGTATTTGTGCCCGTCCCACGCAAACAGCACCGGGCACGAACTACCCCGCCGGTCGGCTTCCTTCATCGCAATCACCGGCGTATGCGGCAAGTCGATCTCGTCCTGCAACACACCGGTGGGCCACAGCATCCGCAACAAATCGATCCCCTCTGCCTTGCCCAGCCCCACCAGCAGTTGTTGCGGCCCCTGTGTCTGGTAGCCCGACGCGCCCGCCAGTTCCCACTTCTGCCACTGCCCGCTTGAAAATATCTCCACCTTCGTGCCCAACGCGGTCTTGTTGTCCGCATAGCCCGCCAGGTCCAGGCGCACAAAGTGGTTCTTGTTCGCGCCAATGTTGCGCAGCAGCACCGGCGGCGCATTCAACTGGGTCACAATCAGGTCCGCCGCACCGTCTCCGTCCACGTCCGCGGCAATCAGTCCCCGCGGCGCTTGCAGCGTCACGCCGTCCAGTCCCAGCGCATGGCTCACATCCTCAAAGCTGCCGTCCCCGCGATTGCGCAACACCCTCACTCGCGGCCCCGCGCTCGTTTCCACAATCGCCGCCAGGTCAATCCATCCGTCGTTGTCGATATCGATCGGCGTCACGCCCCATCCGCGCAACGCGCCATGCAGCGGCAGTGCGACACGTTCAAACCGCCGCCCAATGTGGTTGGGGCCTTCCACGTTGCGCCACAACGTCAGTCCCGGCGCGCCTGCGTGCGTCACGGCGATGTCCATCCAGCCGTCCTTGTTGTAGTCCAGCACCGCAATGCCCACCGTCGGCGGCAGCTTCTCGCCTTCATACAACGCCTGTGTCGGATACTTCCCCTCGCGCGGATTCACATAAATCACCGGAGACGGCCCATCGCCGGTCATCGCCAGGTCTACCGCGCGATCGTTGTTGAAGTCGGTCAGAATCACAGCTTCCGTCTTGCCGCTCCCGCCCAGCCCCGTCTCTTCTGTCCACTCGGTAAACGTCTTGTTGCCGTTGTTGCGCCACAGCACATTCGATTGCCCACCGGCATTCAATGCCGAGCCGGTAAGCAGCAGATCCAGATCGCCATCATGGTCGTAGTCCACAAACGTGATCCCCGTTGGCCTGTTGCGCGGCCCCAGTCCCGCCTCCGCCGTCACGTCCTGGAACTTCCCCTTGCCCAGATTCCGAAACAGCAGCACCCCGTCGTCCAGTGCCACTGCCAGGTCGTTCAAATTGTCGGCGTCGTAGTCACCCACCGCGCACGCCACCGCATGCCCTTGCGCCTTCAGCCCCGTGGCCGCCGCGTCCAGTTCTTCAAAGCTCCCGTCGCCCCGCCGATGCAGCACGCGAATAACCTGCGCTCCCGACCCCATCAGAACCAGGTCCATGCTCCCCGACCCGGTCACATCCATCATGCAAGCCCCGCCCGTCCCTGAGAACGTGGGTGCCATATGGCCAACGGGTGCCCCAGGTCTCGCTTTTGAGACCTGGGATTCCGCAAGCATCTCCTCCGCCACCAGTTTCACCGGAATCATCGTCCGTTCCACTGCTTGCGGCTCTTCCACCGGCGTCACCGTCGAGTAGTGTCCCTGCTCTCCGTAGGACAGTCCGATAGGCGCTCCAATCTTGGTGCTCGCCAGGTGCTGAAAGCGCTTGAAGTGCTCCTTGGCATCCGGCGTGTCGCCAGAGCGCTGCAACGCGCGCGCCAGCGCAAACTCCGACGAGGCATGCAGCGAGCTGATCTCCAGCGCCTGCTTCAGCACTGCAATCGCCTTGTCGTACTGCTTCATCTCCTGGTAGGTGGCGCCCTCAAAGTAATACGAGTCCACGTCCCGTGAATCGAATTTCACCGCTTGTTGAAAGCTCGCCAACGCCGCGTCCAGTTGATTGTCGGCGCGCTGCACCAGGCCCAGGTTGTACCAGGCCTGTGCATTCTGCGGGTCCAGTGCGAGCGCTGTCTGCAAGGCCTTTGTAGCCTCCGGCAGCTTTTGCAGCGTCATCAGCGCAATGCCTTCGTTGATGGCCGCTTGCGCCAGCTTCGGATCCTTCTTGCACGCCGCCGCAAAGCTTTCCGCCGCGCGCTCGGTGAACTGTTGGCCCATGAGCGCCACGCCGCGGTTGTTCAGCCGGATCGCCTCTGCGTCATAGCGCTGCTGCGCTCTCGCTGCCGTCGCCAATAGGATCGCCAGGGCCACTTGCCCGCCAATTCGCATCAATCTTTTCCCCAACTTCCTCTCCATAGCGGCCCGGCCCAGCCCCATGCCCCAGAAACCGCGGAACCCTTCAGTGTATGCGAGCGGCCAGACGCTCCCTTCCGCTCTGTGTATTCCCTTGACTCCTCTTCATCCACGCAGCCCCATCTCTGTGGTACAAAAGCGAGCAACGGAGAAGCACGATGAATTCCTTAGATCAAGCAACCGCGACGCGGCACGAGTACCGGCTGAGAATCGCGCCAAAAGGGCTCCTTCTCTTCTTTGCCCTGCTACTTGCCGCTGTCGGAATCTTCGCTGCAATTTCGACTTCATCGCACCCCAACGGTTCTGCCAGCGTGATGGTGTTTCTGTTTCTCCTGCCCTTGAGCGCCTACATGCTCGCTACCGTGCTGCGCTCGCGACTGGTCATCGAGGGCGCCCGGATCGAGGTGCGCGGCGCCTTCCGCGAGCGTAGTGCCGATCTCAGCGAGATTGAGGGCTTCCGCACCGTAAGCTCTCGCAATGGCACCTATCAGAAGCTCTACCTCAAAGACGGGCGCGGCTCCATCACTCTATCCAACTCCTTCGCGACCGACGACGACTTCCGCGCCTGGTTCCAACAACTCACCGACCTCGACAAGCGCGATCGCGATGCGCTGCTCCAGGAGATCTCCAACGATCAGGAATTGGGCTCAACTCCCGAAGAGCGCCTCTCCGCTCTTTCTACGGCCCGGACCTGGAGCATCTTTGCCCTTGTGATCGCCGTTGCCGCCGCGGCCGCGTTGAACTTCGGGGATGCGGTCCTGCGGGTACCCTCGGCCATCGTTCTCGCGCTGGTGCCCGTGGCTGTAATGCTCCTGTTGCAGCGGTCGCCCCTACTCTATGCCATCGTCAAGCAGAAATCCGATCCTCGTGCCGAACTAAGCTACGCCTTTCTGGTGGCCGGATTCGGGCTCGTCCTTCACAATCGCGGCATCCATTTCGTGTCCATACGGCCCCTGTTGCCGCTAATCGCCGCGGTCGCAATCGTCTGCGCTGTATTGCTTTACGCCGCCGCGCCCAAAGCGCCTCAAGCCTTCGGCCGCCTCATCGCCTTGCTCTTTTTCGCGGGCCTGTACAGCTACGGCCTCGCCGTCGTGGCCGACTCGCTCGCCGATCAATCGCCTGTCACCGCCTACAACGTGACCGTCATCGGCAAACACATTTCACACGGTCGTTCCAACACTTATTACCTCCAGCTCGAGCCGTGGGGACCGATTGCAAAGCCGAACCAGGTAGCTGTCTCCTCCAGCGCCTATGACGCAACAACTCCCGGCAGTGAGGTCTGTCTCCAGCTCCACCCCGGCAGGCTCCACGCGCCGTGGTTCCAGACCGTCCCCTGCACCGTCCAGCCCGTGCCCGAAGTACAGCCATAATCCGTCTCGTGCGTACGTGGTTTCGCATTCGCACAAATCCTTCAATCAATTCGTCATCAATTGGCGGCATAAGATTGACGCCGCACTCTTTAGATTTCTCGCCCAACCAAATGTAAACGTTGATAACTTCGCCAAGTTATCCCCTGTAACTTGCTGCCTTCCCGCCATGTTTCTAAGCTGTAACTTGCGCCTCAACTAATCCGCACCATATTACTCATTCTCTTGCAAACAAAAATGCGAGATCCTGCGTCTATCTACGCATATGACTTGATCGTGCTGATGGCTCTTCCAGCCGCGTCTTTACGCCCTCGGACGCTTTTCGCAACCTATGGCTAGCGCGCAAAGTTGAATTAACAAGACAAGTTCTTGACAGGGATGAAAAAGGGGTGCACTATTAACCCAAATTGGCCCCTTTTTCAAAGGGTTTCAAATTAGGAATTTGTACTTCGAATTCCGCGTATTCCCCGCAGTTTTTTTGAGCCTGTCTCCCTAAACTGACCTCATTCGCTATTGAAGAGCAGGTATCTATGGTGGTTCTCACACAATCCAAAGGTCATGGAGTTACCGGACTCCATGTCGGCGTCGACAACGTGCGCCGCTATTTTCCTAGGCGCATTTCGGTCATCGAGTTGCAACTCGACCATTTGCAAATTCAGTGTGGCCTCAGTCCAAACTTCTGGGAAGGTCAGCCTGAGATTCACGACCCCCGGCTGTGCGCCTGGCTTGAGTCTAAGCAACTGCACTCAAAGCCAGACCGCGCTCCTGTTCCCCTGGCGCTGGTTCCGGCAGGAAAGAACTCCTTCCGCCTGCAACTTATGGCGTTGAACGGTCACGCCAAGTTAAGGCTGCAGCCCCGGACCGCGGCCTGAGTCGTTTCTACTCGCCTCACCGCTTCTCCATCGGCACGGCGGAGCCCCGCGAGATTTCCTCAAATTTCGTGTGTCTCCCCAGCCCTCCCCACTCCGCGCATCCGCCAAAACAATCCGCCACGATCTCCGGCCTCTGTTCTCTGTTCTCTGTTCCCTGTTCCCTGTTCCCTGTTCCCTGTCCCCTGTTCCCTGTTCCCTGTTCCCTGTTCCCTGCCTTGATAGACTCAGAATGCAATGAACATCTCTCAGCTTCAGCAAGCCGTGGAGCGCCACTTTGCCGCCGGTCCGGCCGCCATCGGTGACCAGTCCGCCATGGACGCCTTCCTCGAACTTCGTGCCACCCTGGAGTCCGGTCAGGCGCGCGCCGCCTCGCCGGACGCCGCTTCGCCCACCGGCTGGCGAGTCAACGCCTGGGTCAAACAGGGCATTCTGCTCGGCTTTCGCCTCGGCGCGCTCGTAGACTCCTCTGCGGCTGGCTTCTCCTTCATCGACAAGCACACCTTCCCAGTCCACCACTTTGCCGTGGCCGACGGCGTCCGCGTCGTGCCTGGAGGTTCTTCGGTGCGTGCCGGAGCCTACGTGGCTCGCGGCGTCGTCTGCATGCCACCCATGTACATCAACGCCGGCGCCTGGGTAGATGAGGGCGCCATGGTCGATTCGCACGCCCTCGTCGGTTCCTGCGCCCAGATCGGCAAGCGCGTCCATCTCAGCGCCGCGGCCCAGATTGGCGGCGTCCTTGAACCGGTCAACGCCAGCCCCGTGGTCATTGAAGACGACGCATTGGTCGGCGGCAATTGCGGCGTCTATGAGGGAACCATTGTTCGTCGCGGCGCGGTCCTCGCCGCCGGAACCATCCTCACCCGTGGCACTCCCGTATTTGACCTGGTCAACGGCACAGTCCTCCGTGCCTCCGGCGATCTGCCCCTTATCGTCCCCGCAAATGCGGTTGTCGTGCCCGGCTCCCGCGCCGTATCCAAAGGTAAGGGCCATGTCGATAGCCAGGATTGGGGCCTCAGCCTCTACGCCCCTGTCATCGTGAAATACCGCGATGAAAAGACTGACCTCAGCACCGCCCTCGAAGACCTGCTGCGCTGATTCAGCATTTCCCTGCACCACTGACGGCGAACTGTGCCTCCTGCCCGCGTAGTCCAGTCCACCATTCACATTCCCTTCATCTTTGCTTTGGCGCCCGCATGCTAACGTTCTCTCGTCTTTGAGAATCCTTGTTGCACCCCACGGAGAGTGGCCATGTCCCCAATGACGAAAGCAACGTCTACGTCTGTATTCGGTCCTGCGAAATCTAAACGCCCCTGCTATTCCAGAGCCGCCCTGGCCTGTCTGCTGGTGTCCTCTGGCGCTACTCTGCTACTCATTGCAGGTTGCAACATGGCAGAAGAGGGGAAGATCGATCAACCCAAGATCGTCACCACGCAGGTACAGACATTTGGAGGAGTTGGCAGCACCTTCGTCGACCCCCTGATCACCCACTGGTCTGCCGATTACGCCAAGCTCCACCAGGTGCAGATCAACTACCGCCCCATCGGAAGCGGCGGCGGAATTGCCGAACTCAAGCAGGGTATCCCAACCTTTGCCGCCAGTGATGCGCCGCTCAGTGACGATCAGCTCAAGGGAATGGCGCCCATCTTGCAAATCCCGGTTACCGCCGGCCCCGTGTGCGTTACCTACAACCTGCCTGGCCTCAGCGCGCCCTTGCGGCTCAGCGGCAGGGCCTTGGCCGCCATCTTTTCAGGAGAGGCGATCAGTTGGCAGGACCCGCTCATCGCCGCCGAAAATCCTGGCGCCCGGCTTCCCCATGCAGCCATCATCGTCGTGCACCGCTCCGACGGCAGCGGAACTACCGGCATCTTCACCAGCTATCTCAACAGCGTTAGTCCAGAGTGGGCAAAGAAATCCGGCCATGGCCTCACGGTCGCCTGGGCCGCGGGTATCGGTGTGGACGGAAGCAAGAACATGCTCAACACCGTGAAGCAGAATCCCGGCACCATCGGCTATCTTGAGCTCAACTACGCCAAAGAGGCGGGACTTCCCGTCGCTTCAATCCAGA
Source organism: uncultured Occallatibacter sp. (assembly GCA_964396795.1). GTDB lineage: Bacteria > Acidobacteriota > Terriglobia > Terriglobales > Acidobacteriaceae > Telmatobacter. Next base: position 31,063 of record CAYNGB010000010.1, read on the forward strand.
ACAAGGCAGGCGAATTTGTAGTTCCCAGTCCCGGCAGCGCATCTCTTGCCGTCATCGCGTTCAATGACGCGCTCCAGAAAGATCTTCGCGCCCCGATTGTCGATCCTCCCTCAACTGCCAGGGGCGCGTATCCCATCACTGGCATGACCTATGTGCTCATCCCGCGCGACGATAGTGTCCTCGGAGAACGGCAGGCATTCAAGGACTTCATTGCCTACGCCATCACCACGGGTCAGGACTTAGCCGAAGCGCTTTCCTATGCAAAGCTGCCTTCCCCGGTCCAGGCGCAAAGCCAGACCCTTCTGGCTCAAATGACAGACAAAGGCCAGCCGTTGAAGTGATCTCCGCTAGGGCCGCGGCCCGAGCAGGACCTGCGGTTCGGGGTCTCAGCTTATGCAATGGACTTCAGTGACGCCACACTAGTGCCCTGACCGCTTGAAGTTGAATCAATGTTGGGTGCCCCAGGTCTGGATTTTCAGACCTGGGAAACCACAAATCTCAGGAGCGAATTCATACGGTCAGCGACCGAGCGGCGTTAGTTCACCACCGTCACCAGCGAATACCCACTCCCCAGCAAGCCATTCGCCAGGGTCAGGTTTCCCGGCGTATAGGTCAACCCGTATTGCACCCGTACGGCCACGCTGTTTGCAACCTCCGAATTCGCTGCAATCGGCCGCAGGTGGGGCGGCCCATCCACCGGAGTCCATGTCTGGTGGATCGCATCCAGTGCGTACTGCGAAGGCAATGTCGCAAACTGTGCGGCTACCGTCGGATCCATCGTCAGTCCCAGCGCCTGCGCCTTCGCTGCCATCCATCCCAGCGTGATATCGCACAACTGCGTTCCCGCATCCACGCCACCCGCTGCGGTCGTCCCTCCGCCCACATCCCCATGGGTGCCTGAGAACCAGACTTGCTCTATCGTCTGCCCGGGCGCTGGAGTCGAGGTCCAAAGCGTGGCTGGAAACTGTGCTCGCTGTTCATCGATCGCAAGGCACTGGTAAGCATTTTTCACATCCGGATGCAAACCCGTGTCGAGGAACCCATATGCATTTTCGTCGATCCCGCCAAAGATCGCGGGAATTCCCAGTGAGCCCACCGTGTCCCATACGCCAATCATCCGTATCGTTGCGTCTCCCAGCCCGCACGACCCCAATCCTGCCAGAATCGACGCTCTGTTCACCGGATCCCGATACGCCGCAAATGCCTGCGTTACGCAATTGTCGCTGAACGCTCCCGTCGGCAACCCGCAATTTGCGATCATTCCCGCCAGGCTTCGCACCGTGTACGCTCCGCGGCTGAATCCAAACAGATATATCTCGTCGCCCGATTCAAATGCATGAGCTATCTTCGTGTAACCGTCTTGTATCTTTTGAAATAGTCCTTGACCGAACGCGCCTTCCAGAATATGGCTCAACCCCGAGGCGTCGGCTCCCACCCCATCGTCGTAATAGGTAACTTGGTCCGCGCTCATAAGTAGCGCCTTATACAGCCTGTAAACGTTGGTGTTATTCACTGGCGCCTGCCAGGTTCCGTCCGCGCAATACACGATTCGCTTGGCCATTATGACCCTCCGGGGGAAGTTACATGCCTAACCTTGTATCACGCCCCGCGATTCACGAATAGTCGAACTTTTAGAAAGATCAATATATTTTGTCTTGACAACGCACCGGTCGTAGTCTTTTATGCAGGAATGCGATGCCCGCAGGACCACTTCCCCCAAAAGCTCCCCAGGCAGCTTGCGCACACCGGCGTAGCGACTCTTTGCTTATGCCTGTGCCTGCCCGCCACCGGCTGCCTCTCGCCACTGGCCAAGCACGCCACTGCATTTTCCCAGGCTGTCGGCATAGTGGTCGACGGTTCTCAAGATGCCTACCGCGCAGCCAATAAGCTCCGCCAGGACGAGCAGGTTGCAGTCGCCGTAAACGACTACGACAAAAACCCCACCTGGAGCCCCTATCTCAATGTCCAACCCCTGCTCACTCCGGAGCAGCTTGATGCGCGCGTCAAAGTCCTCGACGGCCTCAAAGCCTACGCCGCATCTCTCGTCGAGCTTACCGGCAAGCCATCGAAGGACGATGCAAAAGCGCTTGACGACGCCGCTGCTGGCGTGGGCACAAACCTCAGGGGCCTCAATCAAAACATCGCCACAAAATTCAGCACCGCCATCCCTAACATCCCCGTGCTAAGTGCGGCACAGTCCAACGCCATCAGCACCACGGTTCTCGCTCTCGCCGATTACCTCACGGCAAGAAAGGTCAAAGGCTCCCTTCCCAAAATCACGCAGACGATGAATCCGAATATCCAGGCTCTATGTGAGTTACTCGACAGCGATGTCACGATTCTGCGCCGCCAGGCCGATGTCGACTATCAGTCATTGATCATTGGTTTGGATCATTCCATCCGCCATGAGGGCACAGCCGTTAGCCCCTTCGAGCACCGCGAAGAAGTTGGCAACCTCATCGAACTCGCCGCCCAGCAAAAGGCGAACGACGATCTTCTCGCCAAACTCCAGAAGGCCCTTAGCACTCTCGCACTCACTCACCAGGCGCTGGCCGCCGCAGCCCAGGGCAACAATCCCGAATCGATTCAGCAGAAGATTGCGGACCTTCAAGCCGCGGGCCAGGACCTCTCAACCTTTTATAAGTCCCTGCCGACGAAGTAACTTGACCGTTGAGGAGAATATTGATGAGCAGCCCTGCTACACCGCCAATTCTGCAGAATCCCGACCCGGGCGCTACTTACCAGGCTGCCTACGATGCCCTCGGCAGAGCCTATTGGGAAACCTCCGACATGGCCAGCAAAGATCTCATCCATGGCGCCCAGGAAGCCATGGGCGAAATCATCACTGCAATCGACAAGCAGGATCTTGCCAATAACACCCAGCTATTTATTACTTTCAAACCTAAGATCGATGCCGTGAACAAGACGCTGCAAACGATAAAGGACGAGATCAATCAAATTACAAAAAACATCGCCACAGCCGCCACCGTCGTCTCCACCATAAGCGCGGTACTTACCCTCTGGCCCGCATAGCTTGCGGGGTCTGACGCGGCACCGATTTGGGTGCCCCATGTCCGGATTTTCGGACATGGGATAGCACGAACCTCAACTTTGGGTGCCCCATCCTTGCGACGTTCTAGCCTCTCGTCGCAAGGGTGGGATAGCACGACCCCCAATCTTAGGTGCCCCATCCTTGCGGCGTATTTGTTTTTTGCCGCAAGGGTGGGAAAGTACAAAATCACGCAGTCAGAAACATGGCTCCCAAAGGTGCGAAATCCCTTTGCGCACTCCTTACCCCTGGCTCGGCATAGGCCGTTCGTGAATGATCATCCACGACGTACCGAACTTATCTCTCAACTGGGCAAATCGCGTCGCAAAAAACGCTTCCTGCATCGGCATGAATATCTCGCCGCCCTCTGATAACACCCCGTAAATTCGCTCCGCCTCGGCGTCACTATCCACGCTCAGCGAAAGATAGGCGCTGCGCATTGGCTTGTAACTCGGTATGTCCGCTCCCATCAGCAGCGCCTCTCCGATGGTGATTTGCGCATGCAGTACCGTGTTCTTCCATTCCTCCGGCACATTGCTTGGGCCAGGCGAGTCGGCGTGCGTCATCATCATGCCGATCTTTCCGCCTAGATGCTTCTCGTAGAACTTGAAAGCCTCGGCGCAGTTTCCGCCGTAGTTGAGGTATGTGTGCATCTTCATTTTCTTGATTTCTCCTTGTGCCGATTAGGTTGGACTTTGAAGGGAGGAATCAGCGGCGTGGGATCACGCTGTTCCCAACGGCGATAGGTCTCCGCAAGCACGGCTTCGCGGTCCTTTTCCATCTGCTCCACAAAGCCGCAGGGTACGGCCGTCTCTTCATGCCGCGCCGCCCACAGTAGCAGTTCAAGCACCACCGGCGCCAGCGCGATACCTTTTGGCGTGAGCCGGTAGTGAATGCTCCGGCCGTCCTCTGCTGCCGGCTCTGCCATCACAATCCCGCCGGCCTTCAGCCTGCGGAGGCGGGCAGACAAAATGTTGGTGGCGATCCCTTCCCCGGCCTGCTGAAATTCTCTGAACGTGCGGTAGCCGCGCACCATCAGATCGCGAATGATCAACAGCGACCAGCGGTCGCCAAAGCGTTCCAGCGAGACGCTCACTGGGCAACCCGAGCGGGGCTTCTTGATGGGTCTTCTGGCCACAAAAATACGTTACACATTTTAACTTGCAACTTGCAATCTAAATGTGTTTACAATGAGCGCCAGTTCGCATCGTTTGCGGATCGATGTCACGTAGCGGGTCAGTTTGTGTTCCTTCTACATTTGCTGTTATCGGCAACTTCGTTTCGCTTCCAACTTGAAACGATCCATCGCGCGAAGACGCCGCGCCGGCAGAGGCTCTGGGCAAAGCGCCTATTAGAATGACAGCATGTGCTTTCAACTCTACGCCGCAACTTCGAAGCCGCTTCCGCGGAGAAAGTGGGAACTCGGTTCTTCGCAGTTACCTGTCAAACCGCTTGCTGCACACGATGCCACGGTCAAAGCACACTTCAGCAATCCAGAGGTTCAATTTATTGGGTCAACTTCTGGATGTGGTTGCGACTTCCCTTACGTCATTTTCCAAAACGGCGGTTGGCCTTACTATGAAGACCCTGAGGATGAAGCGGAGGCAGCGGCCAGCAATCGTCTGAATTGCGAAGGCTTGGTCAATCTCTTGAGATCGACTGGAGACTCAATTGTGGAGTTGTACGGTATTTGGGAAGGGCACTTTGGCGAAACTCCCAAAATCTACGAGACCATCTCACTGGAGACAATACTGAATCCCGACTTCCGTTTCAAAGAACAAGGTTTTTACAAAGTCCGCATGATTCCTACATGAGTTTGGGTAGCAATGCCCAGTTTTGAACAGTTCCCCGGTCCCCGAAATCTCTTCCAATTCAATGATCAGGTGGTTCTGATGAGCGCTCTTGAAAACTTCCCCCGCATTACGCCTTTTCTCTGGTTCGATTCCAACGCCGAAGAGGCGGTCGACTTCTACCTCACCGTATTCAAGAACTCACGCCGTCTCGATGATTTGCGCAACACTGGCGACGCTCCTGGTCCAAAAGGCGGCGTCCTCACCATCGCCTTCGAGTTAGATGGTGTGCAGTTTACGGCCCTCAATGGTGGCCCAAGCGTCACGTTCAACGAATCTGTCTCGTTCGTCGTGCGCTGCGACAACCAGCAGGAGGTGGACTACTATTGGTCCAAACTCGTCGAAGGCGGCAGTGAAATTCAGTGCGGCTGGCTCAAGGACAAGTTCGGCCTGCGCTGGCAGATTGTGCCCGCGCGCATTTCCAATCTCCTTAAGCACCCAAAAGCGATGCAAGCCATGCTGAAGATGACCAAGCTGGACATCGCCGAACTCGAGCGCGCCGCAAAATCCTAGCCGGGCGCACATACCCGATGCCTCCGCTTCCACGCCATCTATCCGCATCAAAGGAGAAATACCATCATGACCATCGACAGTCGCATCGACACCGCGGCACATGCCTATCGCCAGAACGGCCAATTACTCGCAAGAAGTTTTGACGGCCTCACCGCCGAGGAGTTGCTTGTCTGCCCCAACCAGACAACAAATCCGGCCCTCTGGATTCTGGGACACATGGTTTGGGCCCGCTCCATGGCTCTCAAGCTGCTTGGTTCGCCATGGGAGCGGCCATGGCTGCCCCTCTTCGCGCGCGGAGCTAAGCTTCCTGCGCCGTCAGAGTTCCCCTCGTCAGAGGAAATTCTGCTTGGTTGGCAGCAGGTCTCCGCAGACCTGACCACCGCGATCGAGACCGCATCGGATGAAGTCTTGTCCTCACCGGCTCCTGAGAAATCGCCGAGCTTCGACGGCAAGGTCAGCGGCATGGTCACCTTCCTGGCATTTCACGAGGCCTACCATGTGGGCCAGCTCAGTTACGTGCGCCGCTGGCTCGGCCACGGCCAGATTGTCGGGTGATTTCAAGGTCCTCAAAGAGACAGCACAAGCGATCGACCCGCCTTTGCAGAAAATAACCCGCCGAGGCTGCACAATCGAAATGAGGGAATGAGCGGTCGGGGATGTGGCCGCTCTAAACCTCGAAAGGGTACCCACCCCCTCCCCCTCTGGGGGAGCCGTTTTCTGACCTCTGTCTTCGTGCAAGTATATGTTATTGAACGTCTTACAAAATCACCCTGTTAACTGATCGGTAATCAAGACCAGCGGATTTCGGCTACTTTTGAGCCGTTTTTGAGCCAAAAACTGCGCTCTTCGCCTCAAAAAGAGGAGTATTTGCCTCTCCTCGCTGCATAGCCCTTGAACACAAACAGAAGGGCCTCCCGCATGCGGGAGGCCCCGAACTACTACCGATGTCGTTTTATTAGCGCAGGCGTAGAGACTTGATGGCGTCCGGCAGACGCTCTTCAAGCAGCTTGGCGCGCTCAGAGGCAATGCCGCCAAGATAGGCGGGAGCCGGTGTAGCCATCAGCACCAGTGCCAGCGCAATCACCGAGAAACAAAGCCCAGCAATGCCTGCCGAGAACAGCATGTGGTACACGTCGGAAATATCGAGGCCAAAGACATTGATGGCGATATGATCCAACGGCTTGACGTGTTGCAGCACCGCCAGCGCAAATAGGAAAAAGAAGACCGCCAGCGAGGTCAGTACAAACAGCGTCACGTCCAGACTGCGGTGAAATCTCTGCCGCGCGCTGCAGTGGTTGCAGTCGGCTAGATGTTGCTCGTAGTCCTTACGCATCTCGGGAGAAATCCCCGAAATGTCATAGCGCCAGCTTGCCAGGATGTCGCCAACTACTCGATCTGTACAGCGTGTTCTTGCCATAGACATTTAGACTCACTTTGCAAAGGTTCTGCTCATTCGCTGTGCGTCAGCGCGGCTTGTGTGGCAATAAAGGGCTCCCTGCGTCTTGGATGCTCCCCCAGCCGCACTTGATTCACTGGGGTTCCAATAACTCAACTGCCTCAGGGCTTAAGCGCCTGGGCATGTCCCGTGCCAATCCACCTGATACAGAGTGATGCCTGTTCTTACTATTGTAACCATTTTAAGCCATGCGATCTAGAAATAGATAGAAGAGATAGGCTGATGTTGCTCTGCGAGTAACAGTCGATTGGCCAGCAGGCTTGCCCGTCCGTTCAAGGCACGCTCCGCCGTAACCCTGGCCAGATCGGGAAGATTATTGCTTTCAGACAGATGTCCCAGGATGACGTAGGCGGCCTGGCCGTCGTACTCGCTCTCCAGGAACGCCGCCGCCGCCTCGTTCGATAGATGCCCCACCCGCGACAGCACCCGCTGTTTCACCGCCCAGGGATATGGCCCGTCGCGCAACATCTCCAGGTCGTGGTTCGACTCCAGCAGCAGCAAGTCGAGTTTCTTGAGCTGGGCCTTCACATTGGGCGGAATGTAGCCCAGGTCAGTGGCCACGCCCAACCGCACCCCTTCTGCCTGCAACACAAAGCCCACCGGGTCCGTTGCGTCATGGGGAATCGTGAAGGGACTCACAGCAATATCGCCGACCTGGAACGGTTGTCCGGCCTGAAAGTAAGCGACCGAAGGCAGCCACGTTGGGTCCTTTTGCACCTTCGCGACCGCAGCATGAGGATTGGCCTCGGCAGCTTTCGGGCTTGTCTCCGCAACAGAGCTCTGTGTCGAGTCCACCTCGGCCGAGTCGCATTCCGCAGCAATGTCTACTTCATCCGGCTCCCCTTCGGCGGCTGCTGCATCGGCTTCCGCCTGACGGGCGGCTGCCTGCTGGCGGCACTGTTCCAGCCACTGGGCATAAGTCATCTGCCGGCGTGGCGTCAGCCAGCGCATCCAGGCGCGGTGGGTACCCTCGGTAAAGTACACCGGAATGCCCAGCTTGCGCGCCGTAACGGCGAGCCCGTTGATGTGGTCCTGGTGTTCGTGGGTAATCAGGATAGCGTCCAGTGTCGTGGGGTCTTCGTCGGCCAGTTTCATACGCCGGAAAAGCTCCCGGCAACTCAACCCGGCATCCACCAGAATGCGTGTGCGCCCCCCGGACACAACCGTGCAGTTCCCCCTGGACCCCGACGCCAGTACCGTGAAGCGCACCATGGTCAGAGCATACCGCGCAAGGCTGTGCGTTGGGGAGCCGCAAGGGTTAACTGCATGGGGTCAAGATACGGAAAGCCGCACATAACCACAACAGCCCCACGCCCTCTCTTCTCCGAGAAATGCTGCCCTTGGCCGCTTGCTCTACACTCGATGGGAATGCGTATTCGACCCTCAACTTCACCCCAAGGAACAGCTCCGTTGAGAAAAGCTTGCCTCCCTGCACTTGCCTCCGCCTTCCTGCTGTTGGCCTGCGTGTCCTTCGTCTCGGCGCAGGCCCTGCCTCTTAACTCGGCCCCTGCTTCCCTCGAAGATCGCCGCAGAGCCCTTAGCGACATCTTCCACGAATATTGGGAAGCGACTCTCCAGCACTCTCCCGAATTCGCCTCCACCTTGGGAGACAAGCGTTATAACGACCAGATCTCCGATTACTCTGTGAAGGCCGAGAACGATTGGCTGGCCCGCGAACAAACCCTTCTCATGCGCTTGGCTGCCGTCGATGTGGTGGGCCTGACGGACCAGGAGAAGACCAGCCGCGATCTGCTGCTGCGTCAGTTTGCTGACGACGAAGAATCCGCGGAATTCAAAGAGTGGGAGATGCCCGTGAGTCAGCAGGGGGGCATCTACACCGAATACCCGCGCCTGGTAGCCGAACTCAGCTTCACCACGGCCAAGGACTACGACGATTGGACGGCGCGGCTACGCGCCATTCCGAAAGCCTTCGACCAGGTGACAACCAACATGACCATCGGGATCGACGATGGCCGTGTTCCGCCGAAATTCCTGCTGGAGAAGGCGCTGGATCAGGTGAAGCAGTTGGCCGGCCAAAAGCCGGAGGACTCGCCGATGGCCATGCCGCTGAAGCACTTTCCGGCCTCGATCCCTGCGCCGGAACAGGAACGCATCAAGTCCGAAATGATGGATGCACTTGGTAAGCAGGTCCTGCCCGCCTACCAGCGCTTCGCGCGTTTTCTTCAGGTGACCTATGTCCCCGCGGGCCGCGAGCAGCCAGGCATCTCCTCACTTCCCGACGGGGCAAAGTATTACCAGTTCCTCATTCGTCGCACCACCACCACGGACCTGACCGCTGACCAGATTCATCAGATCGGCCTCGACGAGGTGAAGAGGGATGAGACAGAGATGCTGGCCATCGCGCAGCAACTTGGTTTCAAAGATTTAAAGAGTTTCCAGGCCAGTCTCAAGACCAATCCTAAGCAGCATCCCGCCTCGGCCGAAGCTCTTCTCGACGCCTATCGCGCCTACTTGACGCCTATGCAGGCCAAGTTGCCACAACTGTTTGGACGCCTACCCAAGGCGCCTTTTGAGGTGGCGCCTATTCCTGATTATCTTCAGAAAACTGCGGCGCCGGCTTACTACGAGGCGGGCGCGCCTGACGGCAGCCGTCCTGGACGCCTGCGCATCAACACGAACAATGCATCCCAATTGAACCTCTATTCGGTCGAGGATATTGCCTACCACGAAGGCATTCCCGGCCATCATTTGCAGATCTCCATCGCCCAGGAACTGGACAGCATTCCCGAGTTCCGCAAACATGAGCGCTATACCGCCTTCACCGAGGGTTGGGGGCTGTATGCCGAGCGCCTGGGCAAGGATGTCGGTTTTTACCAGGATCCCTACTCTGATTACGGCCGCCTGGAGGGCGACATCTGGCGCGCCATCCGCCTTGTGGTCGATACCGGCGTCCACTCCCAACACTGGTCCCGCGACCAGATGGTCCAGTATTTTCACGACCACTCCGCCATCGATGAAACCAGCATTCAGTCCGAGGTAGATCGCTATATCGCATGGCCGAGCCAGGCGCTGGCTTACAAGATCGGCCAACTCAAGATTCTCGAGTTGCGAGATCGGGCAAAGAAGGCGCTGGGCGACAAGTTCGATATCCGTGCTTTCCACGATCAGGTACTGGACACGGGTGCCCTGCCTCTCGACGTGCTCAGCGACCGCATCGATGCCTGGATCGTGAGCCAGAAAGCCGCTGGGACGAAATAGCCCCCGGGAACGTGGCCGGGAACACTTCCCGAACCGTCCCGGCGTGGTAGGCTGGAAAGTTCAAATCTGGAGCTAGTCTGCTCGTTTGCTTCTGTTGGCGGGTGAGGCGGGTTTCGCAATCAATGGAGAGAGTGTCATGAAGCGCCTTCTTGTAATCGGGTTGGTGTGTGCATTTTCCTGCTGCCTGCATGCGCAGGTGGTCGATACAACAGTCTGCGACATTCTAAAGAATCCGCAGTCCTTCAACGGAAAGATCGTTCGCGTCAAGGGAACGGTGACGGCTGGGCTGGCTCAATTCGTCATCAAGGGCACTGGCTGCCATCAGCACGTGAGCGACATCTGGCTTTCCTATCCTGAAGGGACGAAGGCCAAGGCAGGACCCGCCATTCTGGTTCAAATGCAGCCCGCCCGCAACTTCGCCGGGACGGTTGCACCTGTCGAGCGGACGCCTGTCACCCTGGAAAAGAGTAAGGACTTCAAACAGTTCGATTCCGAGCTTGCCCAACCCTACAAAGGCAACGGCATGTGCATCGGATGCGGGCGCAACAACGTGAGTGCCACATTAGTGGGCCGGCTGGACGGAGCGGACGTGGCGCTCCATCACGACGCGTCGGGCAAAATCGCCCTCATCAGCGGCTTCGGGCATCTGAACGCCTATCCCGCGCGGCTGGTGTTGCAATCGGTGTCCGATGTGACGGCCCAGGAGATTGACTACTCAAAAATCGCTCCGATCACCAAGGGCGAGGTTCCGCTCGATGCCCAAATCAGCGACCCATTGGCGGCTATTCACCTGGTGGCTAAGGCCTTCGGACCCGGCAATGCGGCGGGTGAGGACGTTGAACGGTCCGCCAACACCTTCGGTACCAAACTAGGTGAGGGCAATGGCGTTTTCGTCGCATACAACGGTGCCAATGAAGTCTCGACAAAATCCGACGTCAAGGGCGACGTTGACTCCGCGGATGGCGTGCTCTTCAACTGCACCTTCGATAAGAACCGGCTGAAGGACACAACATTGGCTATTGCCATTGCCTATGCCGGATCTCAGATCGCCGATATTCGCGCCCCCAAGTCGGCCGCGAAATCAACCGACATCTACGATCTGGAAAGCCACGCCGGACAGACCGCAATTTTGTGTGGAATCGCCAACCGGCTGAAGACCTTCACCCTTCCCGGCGGCTACATGGTTTGGAATGCAGCCTGGACACCCGAAGAGCGGACCACCATGGCCGACAAGGCATTCAGGACCTATCTGACAGAGGAAGAACTGCTAACCCCCTAGGAAGAGGGCAAGCTTATATCGCTTGACGGCCAGGAGAATCGCTTCGTGATGAAGCGATTTCCTGGCCGAGTTGTTTCCGAATATACTCAGGTCGTGGCATCGGTGAGGTGATGCGCGTATTCTGGTCATAGTTCTAACCCCTCATCTAAATCAAGGGAAATAAGGAAAAAATGGCAGAGATAGCCGTTGAGGCCACCGAAGTACCCGCGCAGTTGCCCAATGTCCGTGTGGCCGTGCTCGGAGCCGGCAAGATGGGCGGCATTCTGCTGCAAGCCTTTCTGAAGCAGAATCTCTTCGCTCCAGACCAGATTCACGCCACCGTCGGCCACGCCGAGCGAGCCTTGGCCCTGAGTACGCAATGGGGCGTGGACGTAAGCACCGACAACCTGGCTGCGGCCAGCAAGGCAGATCTGATTCTGCTGGGCGTAAAGCCCTTCCAGGTGCCGGACCTGATTGCCGAGATACTCCCCGCTCTCAACAAAACCAAAACACTCGTCTCATTTGCTGCATCGGTCAAGACTAGAGCCATTGAGGACGCGGCAGGGCTGGAGATAGGTGTGATTCGCGCCATGCCCAACACACCCTCGGCCCTCGGCGCGGGCGCAGCCGGACTGTGCCGCGGGCGGTTTGTGAGCCCCGCACAAATGGAGCTGGCACAGCGTATTTTTGAGACGGTGGGCCGCGTTGTGGTGGTAGACGAAAAACACATGGACGCCGTAACCGGCCTGTCGGCCTCAGGACCGGCCTACATTTACATCATCATTGAAGCGCTGGCTGAGGCGGGCGTAAAGGTGGGCTTGCCCCGCGACACAGCTACCCAACTGGCCGCGCAAACCACGTATGGTGCAGCCAAGATGGTGCTCGACACCGGCTACCATCCGGCGCTTTTGAAGGACGCCGTGACCACCCCCGCGGGGTGCACGATCGACGGCATTCTCGAGCTTGAGGAAGGTGGCCTGCGCGTCACGCTCATCAAGGCCGTGATGCGCGCCACGGAGAGGGCCAAGCAGCTGGCGGCGGGATGATTTCAGCGCTGACTCGCTGACCTGCGCACACACTTCCTTGCCTATTCAACGCCCAACCTGGCTGCCCAACTACCTGCCGGAACTGGACGGTCTGCGCGGGCTTGCGATTCTGTGGGTCGTTCTCTATCACTGCCATCCGCGGCTCCAGGGAACGTGGCTCTTCTCCGCCAGCCTGTGGGGATGGGCGGGCGTAATTGTCTTTTTTGTCTTGAGCGGGTTTCTGATTACTTCCATTCTGCTGGGTACGCTGGACAAGCCGCACTACCTGCACACCTTCCACGCGCGCAGGGTACTGCGCATCTGGCCCCTGTATGTGCTGGTGCTGGCGTTTGTCTACCTGAACGCCCCGTGGTTCATCGGTCCAACCGTGCTGGAGGCCATCAAAGCCGCTCCCTGGCTCGCTTACATCTTCTTCGTCCAGAACCTCTTTCACCTCACCCTGCCGCCGGCGATCGGACCCACCTGGGCTCTGGCCATCGAGGAGCAATACTACTTCTTCTGGGCACCTGCGGTGCGTTTCTTGCGCCGCCCCTGGCTCTTGGCCCTCCTGCTGACTATGGCGCTGGTCTGCTCCCCCCTGCTCCGCCTCGGCCAACACGCCTGGATCACACCCACTCATACACTGATTCACCTGGACGGCATCGCCCTGGGCAGCCTTATGGCGCTGGGTATCTACACAATTCCTTTGGCCCGGCGCATCTGGTTATGGATTGGCGTGGGAAGCCTGGTGGTGGGCATTGCTGCGGCGGCCACCGTGGCTGGTGGAACCGCATTTCTCGATTCCGCCCTCGCGCTCGGCTTCGCCGGTGCGGTGCTGGCGGCTATTGCCTCCACAGGCGCGCGCAACCCGGTGAACGCTATACTGCGCCGCGGACCACTGGCCTTCTATGGCCGTATCAGCTATGGCCTTTACATGATTCACATCACGGTCTTCATCTATTTTGGGTGGTTCGATCTGCGCATGGATCACTACGGTATAGCTGGCAATGTCGCAGTGGTAGCCTTCCGCCTGGCGGCCTCTACTGTGCTTGCCACTGCCCTCTGGTATGGCTTCGAGTCGCAAATCCTCAAGCTCAAGCGCTATTTTTAGGCCGGCTCCAGCTCCGCGTGCGGCGAAGGCGCATATAGGCTCAGGGAACGGTACTTCGCCGGCTCTGCTACAAGCGGCCGACAATTACAAAGAGCGCCAGCAGAAACAACCCCACGATTGGATCTGTCGGCTCCTTGCGGCGCACGTGATAGACGAAAGCGACCGCCATCAGCAGCGCTAGTCCTGCTGCAGCCAACAGCGGAAGAACATCAGGTTGCCAGTAGCGAACCGGCACCAGCAAACCAAGTGCTCCCGCAATCTCCAGCAAGCCTATGGCAAATGCCCCCGCACGCGGCAGTTCAACACATCTAAGACTGGGCCCGGCATGTCCTGTCGGCTGACGCCGAAATGCAAGAATCTTGCTGAGTCCTGCGTAGAGGAATATGCCGGCTAACAGCATTTGCGCAAGCCAATCCAGACGGTTCATGGATACACCTTCCCCCTTTGACCGATTCTGACGTTCTGCGAAAAAGCTTGGTTTGTGGCAGGTAGCGAGCGAACATCTCGACTGAGATAATGAAAAGGTAAAGATTTTATAAAGAAAGTGCAAGGCAATTGTGGCCCAAGCCTCCGGGTCACGATGATGGCGCAAACGGCGCTACTTGCCTCACTTAGCGAGGCCAAGTTTCACTCTTACGTGACTCCAATCACCCCTGGCTGTAACCTTTGGCTGCTAGCCTTGAGTGGCACGCAATTTCCCCTTTGCGAGGTGCAACATGAGCGAAGCGACGAGTCACGATCCTCTGAGCCCGGAATTGTTGGCGAAGATGGACGCCTACTGGCGGGCCGCCAATTATCTCTCAGTTGGCCAGATTTACCTCAAGGACAATCCGCTGCTGGAACGTCCTCTTACGCTGGACGACGTGAAGCCGCGGCTACTGGGCCATTGGGGCACCACGCCGGGACTCAATTTTCTTTATGTGCACTGGAACCGGCTGATCCGTGAGCGCAATCTGAACATGATTTACGTCATTGGCCCGGGGCATGGCGGGCCGGGGATTGTGGCAAACACTTATCTCGAGGGATCGTACACCGAGATCTATCCCCATATTGAGCAGAACAAAGACGGGATCAAGCGCTTGTTCCGCCAGTTCAGCTGGCCCTATGGAATCCCCAGCCACGTTGCGCCTGAGACTCCGGGCTCCATCCACGAAGGCGGCGAACTGGGCTATTCGCTGGTCCATGCGTACGGAGCGGCCTTCGACAATCCTGACCTGATTGTGGCTTGCGTGGTGGGCGATGGCGAAGCCGAAACAGGCCCCTTGGCCACCAGTTGGCACTCCAACAAATTTCTCAACCCAGCCACCGATGGCGCGGTGCTGCCTATCCTGCATCTGAATGGCTACAAGATCGCCAATCCTACAGTTTTGGCGCGAATACCTCATGCAGAACTTGAAGATCTGATGCGCGGTTACGGATACGAACCATTCACTCTTGAGGGTAATGATTCGACCGTGCTGCACCAACAGGCCGCCACAGTATTCGAGACCATGCTCGACCGCATTGCCGCCATCCAGAAGGCTGCACGCGAAGAGGGTGCCACCGAGCGGCCGGCATGGCCCATGCTGATCATGCGCACGCCTAAGGGCTGGACCGGGCCGAAGTTTGTAGACGGCAAGCCCGTGGAAAACACTTGGCGCGCACACCAGGTTCCCTTCTCCGAACTCCGCGAGAAGCCCGACCATCTGCGCCTGCTTGAAGACTGGATGCGCAGCTACAAGCCCGACGAACTGTTCGACGAGAAAGGCGCATTCCGTGCGGAGCTGGCCGAGTTGGCGCCCAAGGGCCGGCGGCGCATGGGCATGAATGCCCACGCCAACGGCGGCCTGCTGCTGCAACCGCTGCGAGTGCCAAACTTCCGCGACTTCGCGGTGAAAATCGATGGCCGTGGCCAAGCCGATGTCGAATCCACGCGCGTTTTGGGCCAACTGCTCCATGCCGTGATGGAGGCCAACAAGGAGCAGAAGAATTTTCGTGTCTTTGGGCCGGATGAGACGGCATCCAACCGCCTCGGCGACGTGATAACGGGGACCGGCAAGGCCTGGATGGCCGAGACGTTGCCCGTGGACGAGGACCTCTCAGAGACCGGGCGTGTAATGGAGATTCTCAGCGAGCACATGTGCGAGGGCTGGCTTGAGGGCTATCTGCTCACCGGGCGCCATGGCTTCTTTTCTTGCTATGAGGCCTTCATCCACATTGTGGATTCGATGGTGAACCAGCATGCAAAGTGGCTCAAAGTGACCCGGCAGATTCCCTGGCGCAAGCCCATCGCCTCGCTTAATTACCTGCTCAGTTCGCTGGTGTGGCGGCAGGACCATAACGGATTCAGCCACCAGGACCCCGGCTTTATCGATCACCTGGTCAATAAGAAGGCTGACGTAGTGCGCGTCTATCTCCCACCCGACGCAAACACACTGCTCTCCGTGGCCGACCACTGCCTGCGCAGCAAGAACTACATCAATCTGATTGTGGCCGGCAAACAGCCAGCGCCGCAATGGCTCACCATGGACGAGGCCATCGCCCACTGCACCACCGGGATTGGCGCGTGGAATTGGGCCTCCAACGATGAAGGTTCGCCCGATGTGGTGTTGGCTTGCTCAGGCGATGTGCCCACGCTGGAGACGCTGGCCGCTGTAACGCTGTTGCGCGCCAGGATTCCGGACCTGCGCATCCGCGTGGTGAATATCGTGGATCTGATGGCGCTCCAGCCTCAATCCGAGCATCCACATGGGTTGCCCGACGAGGACTTCGACCGACTCTTCCCTGTGGGCATTCCTGTCGTCTTCGCGTTCCATGGCTATCCGTGGCTGATCCACCGCCTCACTTACCGGCGGCACAACCACGACAACATTCACGTGCGCGGCTACAAAGAAGAGGGCACCACAACCACGCCCTTTGACATGTGCGTGCTTAACAACATCGACCGTTTCCAGTTGGCGCTCGACGCCATCAAGCGCGTGCCTCGCCTCGCTGCACAAGTGGGCGCAGCCGAGCAGTGGTATTCCGAGGCCATACAGCGCCACCGTTTGTATGTGGCGGAGAACGGAGACGACTTGCCTGAAGTGAAGGATTGGCGCTGGCCAAAAGACTAGGCCGCCTCAATTTCGCACTGCTCCGCGGCGATGACCGCAGAGCACCTAACCCGCTGATTCATTCAGCCCCAACCTATCGAGGTTTTATTTCATGTCATCTTTGCCAGTATTGGTTTTGAACAGCGGCTCATCATCCATCAAATTTTCAATCTATGAAGCCGCCAACGGCGAGCGGCGCAAGCTCCACGAGGGAGCGGTCGACGGCATCGGCACCGATCTGGGCAAGTTCTGGATCAAGGATGCAGCGGGCAAGAAACTCGTCGATCAAACACCGGCGTTGCCCACCCGCGCCGTTGCTTTTGCTCTCGTAGCCGATGCACTCCACTCGGCCGATTTCCCTGCTCCCGCGGCCATCGGCCATCGCATGGTTGCCGGCGGGCCAACAGTGCTCGAGAATCAGCGCATCACGCCCGCATTGATCGACGAGATGGAAAGCTATACGGCCTTTGCGCCTCTGCATACGCCCATCGCTGTCTACATCATGCGCGAGGCCCTAAGGCTGTTTCCCGGCATTCCCAACTTTGTAATCCTTGATACCTACTTCCATCGCACTATGCCTGAAGTAGCAAAGCACATGCCCATTCCCGCGGAATATTCCGCAATGGGCGTGCGACGCTATGGCGCCCACGGCATCTCTTACGAGTCCATCGTTTACCAGCTGCAGCCACATGTGCCGGAGAAACTGATCGTGGCTCACCTGGGCAACGGTGCATCAATCTCCGCGATCAGGAATGGGCGGTGCCTCGATACATCGATGGGCCTGACCCCCACCGGCGGCATCATCAGCGGCACGCGCACCGGCGATATCGACCCGGGTGTGCTTCTGTTTATTTTGCGCAAGATTGCCGAGACGGCCGAAAACGCCACTGCAGCGGCCGACCAGTTGGAAGTGGTGGCCAGCAAAAGAGCCGGTTTGCTGGGTGTGAGCGAGCTCTCGAACGACATGCGCGATCTTCGCGACGCAATCAAGGATGGCAACGCCAAAGCGCGCCTGGCCGTCGATAAATTCGTTTGGACGATTCAGAAATGGATCGGCAGCTTTGTAGCCGAGTTGAATGGGCTCGATATGCTGGTGTTCACCGGCGGCATCGGCGAGAACGACATTGCTTCGCGCGCTGAAATCTGCACTGGACTCGAGGCCCTGGGCATCGTGCTCGATGCGAAGCGCAACAACGTTCGCGGCGAAGCTGTGATCTCGGCTGAGAACTCACCAGTAACCGTTCGCGTGATTCCGCCCGCTGAGGACCTGATGATTGTGAATCACGTGGTGCGGCTGCTGAAGGAGTAAGCGCTGCGCCGAGGTAATCGTCTCTGTTCTACACTGAAAGGTTCGATACGGAGTCTTCATTGATGCCTGCTGCCGCTGCTTCAGTGCGCTTGCAACGCCTGCCCTCGCCCGCACTGCGCCGCTTTTCATGGGGGGTGTTGCTTTACTTTGTTGCCGTGATTCTTTGGGGTACGCTGGTGCGCGCCACCGGATCAGGCGCAGGGTGCGGCGACCATTGGCCGTTGTGCAACGGCACGGTGCTGCAGCACTCGGCGCGCCTGGACACCATCATCGAGTTCACCCACCGCATCACCAGCGCACTCTCGTTCTTCTCCGCCGTGGCCCTGCTGGTGTGGACCTTTGCACGCACGGAACGCGGCCACTTGGCGCGCGCGGCTGCTGTCGCGTCCGTAGCATTCACGCTGGTTGAGGCGATCCTCGGCGCGCTGCTGGTGAAGCTGGGATTGACGGCCCAGAGCCACTCGCCGCTACGCCCGGCCTACCTTGCGCTGCACCTCGCCAACACGCTCCTGCTGCTCGCCGCGCTCACGCTGACCGCGCATCTGCTCAGTCGGCGGCAGGGGTACCTGCGCGGTAGCATCCGGCTGGTTGCGCCGCTGGGTGCCGTGGCCGCCATTGTCGTTGTGATGGTCGTAGGCGTCACCGGCTCTCTGGCCGCGCTGGGCGACACACTCTTTCCTTCCACTTCGCTGGGCGCGGCACTTGCACAGGATTTTTCATCCACCAGCGGCTGGCTTGTGCGGTGGCGCTGGGCGCATCCAACCGTTGCGTTCGTAGCCAGCATCTTTTTGATCTGGTTGCTGGTGCGCGCCGCGCAGCGCACTGCACACTGGGACAATCGCGGACTCTCTGCCCTGGTGCTGCTTCTGCTGGCCGCGCAATATATTCTGGGCGTGCTCGACGTCTTCCTTCTGGCTCCAGTTTGGCTGCAGGTGGCACACCTGCTCGGCGCCGACGCTCTTTGGATCGCTCTGGTAGTGCTGACGGCGCGCCTGACATTGCAGCCTGTGGATGCGGTGGATTAGAGCATTTTTCTACCCAACTGTTCTAATCCAGAGACCACGCGCCAATTCCAAACCGCTCACATTAATGCGTTGCCAACGAGGCAGCCGAGACATTCTTCGGCTGATCGACGTGAATGAACAATGTGAGTACTGCGGCCAGGTAGTAGAGAACGCCGTAGACCACGACCACGCCGCCAATTCCCCAGATGGGAAGAATGATCGTGGCAAGCACCGGACCACCAAAGTTGGCCAGGCCGCCGCCCAGGTTCTGCACTGAGACCGCGGCGCCCTTGTGCTTCGGCTCCATGGTTGGAAATATCGCTCCCATAGGCACGAACGAAGTGATCGTCAGCGCGAAGAACAAAGCGGCCACGGTGGCTGCCAGCGTGTTGTGAGGAAACCTGAGCGGTATCCAGTAGAAGAGCAGCGTCGCAGTACCACAGCCGACAAAGCCGACCCAACGCATTTGGCGCATCCATCCGATCCGGTCGCCGACGAGCCCCCAGCAAACGTTGGTGATGGGTTGGACCAGGAAGAAGGTTCCCCAGATGCGCAGCCACTGCGGCACGCTGAAGCCGACACGCGACGAGGTATAAAGCAACGGCATGATGACTGGAAAGCCGAACAGCGACAGGTTGCAAATGATACGCGTGATAAGCGCCAGGGCAATGTTGCGGTTGTTGAAGATCAGCGTAACGCATTTCCCGATCTCAGCGAGTTTGCTGGATTCGGGTTCACCGCGCAAAACATGGTCGCGCGGCACTTGCGGAACGCCACGGGTGAAGAAGAAAATGAGCAACCCGCCGACGAGCACCCAGGCCATCGACATCCACAGGGTGCCCATGTACCCGATCCAGGGGATGGTAAAGCTGGGCAGATAGGAACCGACAATGCCGTAGCCGATGGTGAACATGCCCCACGTCCAGCCGATGGCCGAGGCAAGCTCATGCGGGCGGCTCTGTTGCACCACCCATACAAAGAATCCGTAGAAGAACAGGGGATACGCAAAGCCACGGATGCCGTAGAAGATCAGCGTCAGGGCCAGGTTTGGGTGGGTCAGGCCAAAGCCAAGAAAGAGCGCGTGGAACACAAGCCACCATGCGACCCCCAGCAACATGATGCGGCGCGGCAGAAAGACCTCAGCCAGAACGCCGGAGAGCCAACTGGAGAGCGCGGCGCTCGCGCCGTAAACGGTAAACACCAGCGCAGCATCGCCGGCGGTGAAGCCCAGGTTGACCAGGTACTTCGACAGGAACGCCTGCTCGATGCCGTCACCCGTCATGCAGAAGACGATGGCAATATAGCCGCCCAGAAGCGCCAGGGGCATCCCCAGGACGAAACGGCCTTCCTGGCTTACCTCTCTCTCAGAAACTTCCGGGCCGGGAACGCTCACGCGGCGGATTCCTCAACTACGATTTGCAGTTTCACGTCCGTGGGGCGGCCTTCCGCTGCCCGCTCAAAGGCGGCGACGCTCTGTTCAAAAGGAAAAGTAGCCGAGAGAAGTGGTTTCAAATCCACCTTCCCCGAAGCCAGCAGTGCGACTGCCTTGGGGTAAACATTGGCATAGCGGAAGATGGTTTCTACGCGAGCTTCCTTTGCCTGTGCGGCCACCACATCGAATGCCACCGGCTCCAGAGGCAGTCCCACCAGCACCAGGGTACCGGCCGACGCCAGCAAGTCGAATATCTTATCGTAGGCGCGCGTGCTGCCGCTGGCTTCAAATACCACGTCCGCGCCCCAGCCGCCGGTGAGTTCAGCCACATAGTCTACCAACGAGCCATTGCGGATATTGAAGGGACGAATTCCCGCATACTGACCAGCGATGGCCAGCTTCTCCGCGGCTAGGTCGGAAATGATCACCTGGCCCGCGCCTGCAGCCAGCGCGGACAACGCAACCATGGTGCCGATTGGTCCGGCGCCCAACACCACCGCCGTGGCGCCCGGCTTGATCCCGGCCTTGGTGGCCGCGTGCATCCCCACCGCGAACGGCTCCACCATCGCGCCCTCGGCCAGCGAAACGTGGCTGGGCAGCTTGAAAGTGAAGGCTGCCGGATGGACCACTTCAGTACAAAGGCAGCCATGGATAGGAGGTGTTGCCCAGAAGCGCACCGCAGGATCGAGATTGTAATGACCTTCCCGGCTGGCCCGTGAAGAAAGGTCGGGAATACCCGGCTCCATGCACACGCGATCGCCGGGCGCAAACTCCCGCACTTCGCTGCCCACGGCAACGACGACGCCTGCGCACTCGTGGCCCAGCACCATCGGCTTCTTCACTATGTAAGGACCGATGCCTCCATGCGTGTAATAGTGCACATCGCTGCCGCAGATTCCTACCCGCGCAATTCTCACGCGCACATCGTGCGGTCCCATTTCCAGTGGCAGATCGATCTCGCGTAACGACAGGTTAAGTTTTTCCTCCAGCACCAGAGCTTTCATCATGCCTCTTCACAGTGAACCGGTTGAATCCTTCGTTGGAAAAGCGGAGAGAATTGGCTCCGCTGACTGCTGTCGCTCAGCGCACCAGCACTCCCGCGGCAGGATATGCGTGACCGTTTGCGATGGCATGAATTACAGGCAGCTCCGGCGTAGCGGTAAGCCACTCGATCTTGCCATCCCTCAGAATCACGGTGTCCTCCGCTTTGCCGCCGCGGATGCTGGGGTTCCATGCAAAGGCCTGGTTGTTGACCACAACTTCTGCCCCATTTGGCGTAGCCACCCACTCGCGCTCGCTGTAGCCGGTAGGCCCGCCCTGATGGTGGAATCGCTCTTCGCCGGGAAATCCCTCGGCTGCGTAAGCCGCCTGGCATACGCGGAACAATTCTGCCGAAGTCGCGCCTGTCCTGGTCGCATCCAGCAACGCCGCGTTGACCTGTGCTGCAGAATGAAAGCGTGCAGCGAGATCAGCCGGCAAGGCGCCGAAATGAACGAAGCGAGTGATGGAGATGACCAGCCCCCATTTGCGCGCGCAGAGATTCAACATGCCGTACTGCTTCAACCGTTTGCCCCGCGCTGCGGCGTGCTTGTATTTGAGGATGCGCTCATCGACTGCGTAGAGATAGACCGAGGGCAGAATGCCGCGGCGCAGCAAACCGGCAGCAGTCATGGCCTCAAGATCGTATTCGCTGAGTCCGGGTTCAACTTGGTGAATCGCTTCAACCGTGGCTGCCGTCACTTCCGCGCCCAGCCAGCGATAACGCGCAATCTCCGGCTCGCTCAAAGCGGCGCGCAACGGATAGAGACTCAACGTCGTCAGGTCCGTACCTGGAGTGTCGGAGCCGAGCGGCCCGCCGGCCAGCTTGGCAGCCGCGGCCGCGGTATCGTCCGCCCACCAGGGAAACAGCACCGGCTCAAAGTCCAATGCGGCAAATTCTTCGTCGTGGGCCCGCGGCGCTTCATTCTCCGTAGTCAGGTAATAACGCTTGCCTGCAGCAGTGACCAGCAGCGATACGACGGCGGTCTCGCAGGCCGAGTTCACTCGCTCCTCAACCGCGCCGCCCGTAAGCCACGCAATATTCTCATTGCGGCGGATGAGGACGCCGGCAAGCTTCTGAGCCCGCAGCCACTCCACCAGTTTTTCGTGCTTTGCGTCCAACTCTGCATTCCATGCAGCTTCTGTCACCAGCGTTTTTCCGCCGGCTACCAGGCTCTTCCCAATTCTTCTACTCATGATTGCGCTTCCCTCTTAAAAACAAAAGCAAATGAGTATCGGGCGCTGACTGTGTTCGTCAACGCCCGATGGATTCACGTCTCAAGTCTACTCGTCGAGTGCAGGATGATAGTGACTCTCCCAGCCAAGGTAGCGCGCAGCTTCATGCACCGCTTTCGATACATCGCTGAAGTTGGCGGCAACGTGATGTTCGAACCCCTCGCGGCAAATGTATTTGAGCAGCTTCTGTAATTGCGGAATCTCGACCACGCCCGCACCGCCAAATGTTTCCAGCGGATCCTCAGTAAAGCGCCCTGCCCCGGTGTAGCCACGCACTACTCCGCGGCGGTCATCGGTGGAGTAACGTGCAAACGTCATGGCGCCCGCCTTGACGCGGCCCACGCAGGTGCCGAAAGTATTCTCCTTGCCTACCGTGCCGGCGATAATTTCCTGGTAGTCCATGCGGACATCTTTGAAGAAGTGCTTTGGCAGGTTGGAGCAGTGAAAGCAGACGCATTTGTCCGGATGATTGCCGTAATTATTGTTCCAGTCGAGCAACGCACTCGGCGTCTGGCTGGCCAGGGCCAGCATATACATGCTGAGCGTTCCGGGCACGTCCACTTCGCACGCTGAAGGAATGAGATCGTTGCTCATCATGCTCATGATCGTGCAAGGCACCACGCCGAAGAACTCTTCCATCGAGGTCCAGCACTGCACGGCGCTGACGGTTACGTGGACCTGCTTCATCCAGCCATCGATAACCGCACCCAGCTTGGCCATCTTCAGCAAAGCCGCGTCGGCAATGCCGGTGGTGCTGACGTAAGCCTTGATGGCCGCAAACTTGGCCTGGGCAGCATCATCGGTGTCCTTCATGCGATTGATGCGGCCGAATATCTCAGACAGGTCAATGGTCTCAATGGTGATGCCGCTGGTCTCGAAGATGCGTTCGGAGTAGCGCACGGTATTGAAAGCGGTGGGCCGCGCGCCGATGGCGCCGATTCGCAGATTCTTGAGGCCCTTCACAATGCGGCAGACCGCCGAGAACCACTCCAGGTCAGACTTGAATTCAGTCGAATTCAGGCTCTCCGTGTGCAGCGTAGTCAGTGAGTAAGGGATGCCGTACTGCATCAGGTTGTTACACGCGCTCATCTTGCCGCAAAAGCTGTCGCGGCGAGTGGCGATGGTCATGGCATCGGAGCGGTCGGGCGTGGCCTGCACCAGCACCGGGACCTTGAGCCCGGAAAGCCGGATGGCATCCACAATGCCGCGTTCCTCGCCAAAATTCGGCAGCGTGATGATAATGCCGTCGATCTCCTCGGCGTGCTTCTTGAAGAGTTCAGCGCAACGCTGCGACTCTGCATATGTCTCCACTGCGCCATGCTTCGATTCCTCGGGGCTCAACACTACCGCCCTTGCTCCCGCGGCCTCAAGAACGGCGATGATTTCTTCACGGCCGGTCTTGGCCAGGTGATCCGGGAAAAAGCCACGGTTGCCCACCACCACACCAAAGGTCATTGTTCGTTGCGCTGCCATGTTCTTTGCTCCTCTATTGATTACTGTTTGCACGGCTCGAGTGTCCGCGCCGGAGCCGGAATGGCCGTCATCATTCCGGAACTTCCGCGACACGGATCGGGTTTGACTGCTCGCGCCAGGACGGCTAAACGCGTACTTTCAAACATCGCTTCTCCAAGGGCTCAATGCACCCAGTGCAATACTCACTTGCTGCTGCGCGCCGGGCGGAACTTGAGGACGTAGAACACTCCGAGAAGAAACAGCACACCGCCCCACCAGACGGGCGTATGCAGATTGGTCAACTGCACAGCCACCGGATAGCTACCGGTAGCCCACTCAAAAACGCCATAACCGAAGATCATTCCGCCGTAAATAACCAGCAGTACTCCGATGAAGAACCAAATTGGGATTCCGGAACCATGCATTTGTCTTTATCCCTTCCTCTCGCCTCCCGGCAGAGTCTCTGCTCGCTACCGAACAAGTCGTTACCAGAACATAATGTTGAGGGCTATAAAGATGATCGCCACCAGAATCGCCCATGCGTATTCATTCTTGTAGAACGGAACCGGCTCCTTGGTGGGCAGCTTGGTGGCGCCATAAACGAGGCCTTCGAGTTCAGCCACTGGCCGGGGCTTGGTTAACAGGCTCACAACGACCACGATGATGGCGGAAAAGACGAATGCCCAGAGTGCTCGAAAGACATTCTCCGCCATTGGCTTGGCGTCGGGCGAAAGCGCCACATTGGCCAATGCGGAGGGAACCAGCTTGACCCACATGAACAAGCTTGCCGAAAAAATAATGCCGAGCAGCAGCCCCAGAAAGCCTGCCCACTTCGTAGCGCGCTTCCAGAACATGCCAAAAAGAATGGTGGCCAAAAGCGGCGCGACAAAGATGCTGAAGAGCGCCTGGACGTAGTCCATGATGCCGTGCGCGTGCATCACCAGGTAGGCCGCACCGATGGACACTCCGACGCCAATCAAAATCGAGAGACGCCCCACCAGCACATAGTGGCTGTCGGTGCCCTTCTTGTTGATGAGCGGTTTGTAGATGTCGTAGGTCCACACAGTTGAGAAGGCGCTGACGTTGCCGGCCATACCGCTCATGAAACCGGCGATGAGGGCGGTGATGCCGAGGCCGAGGAGGCCAGGGCCCAGGTAACGCACCATCATCAGCGGGAGAGCCTGGTTATAGCTGTGCAACTCCGCGTCAGGCGCGGCAGAGAGCACCTTTTGCTGGTAATCGGCGGGCAGAGAGGTTTTGGCCATCGCGGCCGAGCAGGCTGTCGAATTCTCAATCTGGCCACTTGCCGAAGAAACGGTGCAGGCGGCGACCACGTCCTCACCCACAAGCTGGCGGCGGCTGCCATCAGGATTCTGCAACAGCACAAGGCCCAGCAGGCCAGGCAGGATGACGATGAAGGGCACAGCCATTTTGAAGAATGAGGCGATTATTGGAGCCATTCGCGCGGCACGCAGATTGTGAGCCGCCAGCACGCGCTGGACGACGAGAAAATCAGTGGTCCAGTAACCGAAGCTGATGACGAAACCGAGGCCGAAGACGATGCCGGTCCAGTGCACGCCCATGGGATTAGCTGCAAAACTGCCCGTGTCGCGCCACAGGTGAAAGTAGCTGTCTCCATGCACGCCGGTTACCGACTGCATGTTGGCCATAATTTGCCTCTTCAGGCCACCGACGCCGCCGGCCTGAATCATGCCGAGGATGGGAACCAGCAGCGCGCCGCCCCAGATGAGCACAAATTGCAGCACCTCATTGAAGATGGCCGAGCGCAGGCCGCCCAAGCCGACGTATATCGCCACCGCAATCGACGAAACGAAGATACTGAAGCTGATATCCCAGCCCAGTACCACCTTCATGACCACTGCCATGGCGAACATGTTCACGCCGCTCATGAGGATCATCTCGGTGGCAAAGGAGAATGCGGCCACGCTGCGGGCCGCCCCGCCGTAGCGCAGATCCAGATAGCCGGGGACCGAATGCGTCTTGCAAACATAGTAGAAAGGCATCATCACCAGGCCGAGAAAGATCATCGCGGGGATGGCGCCGATCCAATACCAGTGTGTGGCCAGGATGCCGTATTGGTATGCCGAGCCGGCCCAGCCCATCAATTCCAATGAGCCAAGATTGGCCGAAACAAAACTTAGACCCGCGATCCAGGCGGTCATTTCACGGCCGGCCATAAAGAACTCTTCGCTGGTGTTGGACCTGCCCTTGAGGTAGAAGCCGATCCAGATCACCATCACGAAGTAGGTGGCGATGACTGCAATATCGAGCGCCCTGAGGTGTGCGAGCGGGGCAGCGCTGAAAGCCAGCAAAGCCGTCAGTTGAGAAAATGAACCGGCGGTGGCGGAGACTGGGACCAATCCGAGCATTATGTCACCTGGTTAGGAGCCATTTCGTCCATAAAGCATGAGGACGTTCGCCCCTAAGTAAATGGGTTTACTGCACAGCATGTCAAGCGGTGGGCTGTGCAGCAGAAAAGAACAATCGGACATCGGGCCAGCAGTCAAACCGGAAGATTCCCTGACTAGGCTGCGCTCGCAACGAGGAAACGTTTACCGGACGGAAGTCTACCACATCTTGCTCTCCTTGCAACATCGCCCCGATCACCACGAAAAATGGCTTGGCAGCCAATATGCCGGGCCTCCTGCAAAAGCCGCCTACCACTTATTTCTGCGCTGCACAGCCTTGCTCTGCGCGGTATCCCACCGCCACAACGAGCCGAGCAAACTTTGACCAAGTCGGCAAAAGGCGGGTGCGCATTTCGCCCTTGTCTTCATGGTCTTTGAGGGATAACTTGAGATATGGAGCCGCTCTTCCCCTTCATCCAACTACCTGACTCCCTTTTGTCCCCCGTTCTTCTGCATCCTGAGGAGCACCCTGTACTGCCCATTCCCACCGCAAGGAGCCGTGCCGATGCATCCGTCTGAAGACCCCGCAGCCTGTAGTGAATTCTCGCGCCGCACTTTCTTCCGTTACGCCGCTGGCGCCTCTGCCCTGGCTGGCCTTCCCATCCTCACTGAAGCGCGCCTCGCTCTGGCCGACCGTCCCAAGTTTGCCGACCCCAATGTCGGCATACACATCGATGCCAATGAAAATCCGCTCGGACCCTGTGAAGCGGCGCGCCAGGCGATTGCCAGCATCATTCCCCGCGGCGGGCGGTATTTGTTCAACATGCAGGAGGAGCTGGCGGAGACATTTGCCAGGCTCGAAGGCTTGAATCCGGAGTCGGTGGCGCCTTTTGCCGGTTCCTCTGAGCCGCTGCACTATACAGTTCTGGCCTTCACCAGCAAGGACAAGCCGCTGGTGATCGCCGACCCTGGCTATGAAGCGCCGATGTGGGCTGCCAAAGTCTCTGGTGCGCCCATTCTCAAAGTGCCGCTGGCCGACCCCAGGGGCGCGGCCACACACGACATCAAGGCCATGCTCGCCGCTGCTTCAAATCCCGGCGTGATCTACATCTGCAATCCCAACAACCCCACCGGCACAGTGACTCCTCGCGCCGACATTGAATACGCGGTGGCCAATGCGCCCAAGGGCACCATCCTGCTGATCGACGAGGCGTACATCCACCTCTCCGATGCCGCGCCTTCGCTGGACTTTGTGAAGGATGGCAAGGATGTGATCGTACTGCGTACGTTCTCCAAGCTTTACGGAATGGCCGGTATCCGCATGGGCTTCGCTGTGGGGCGTCCCGACCTGCTGGGCAAATTGACGTCGGCGGGCGGAGAAAACTCGCTCCCTATCACCGCCGTGGTCGCAGCCAAAGCCAGTCTGCTGGATTCGGATTTGGTGACTAAGCGCAAAAAGATCATCGGCGACATTCGCCGCGACACTTTGGCATGGCTGAAAACCGAAGGCTATACGGCCACGCCATCTGACAGCAACTGCTTCATGCTCGATGTGCGACGCCCGGGAAAAGAAGTGCAGGCAGCGCTTGCAGCGAAAGACATGTTTGTCGGGCGCATCTGGCCGGCCTGGCCCACCTGCCTGCGCGTTACCGTGGGTACGCCAGACGAGATGACATCCTTCCGCAAGGCGTTCACTGAAGTGATGAGCGCCTCGACGGCGGGTCTGGTCCCTCCGCCGTTGCCCCGCAGGCTTGCCGATCATCCCTTTACTCACATGTCGTGAAATTGCCACGCGAATGGGGCTGGCAACGCGACCGGTTTTCAAGCCCGGAAATGTGATCCAAATCACTAGTTTGGGTGCGCCATGGCACATCTGCCGGGCCGTTTCGGTGGCACGCTTTCCGGTGCGAGGTGCATAATGCCGGATGCAGGCACGGAACGATGGACTCATCCTTCCGTAATCCTGGTCGCCACAGATCTCAGCGACTTGGACCGGCTAATGCCGTTCGCCTTCCGGCAGGCCAGTGAAACGGCTGCGCGGCTCATTATTCTGCATGTCCTGGCAACTGGTGCAGCCATGGCAGTCGATGCCGTGGGGATGCCGTATTACGACCCCTCGGGCGCACTGGACTTCGCCGCCAAAACGCTGGAGCCATGGTGTGCCCTGGCGCGCGAACGAGGCATTACCTGTGACGCCCTCGTGCGGGAAGGCAATGCCGCCCAGCAGATCGCCGCCTCGGTCCGGCAATTTCAGGCAGACCGTATCCTTGTCGGCACCCGGAGCCGGAGCAAGGTAAGTAAGTTGCTCCTAGGTTCCGTGGCTGAGCAAGTGCTGCGCTCGGTAAATCTCCCGGTCATCACCGTGGGACCCGAGGCTCATCTCCCAGTGGCAAGCGACGGCCAGCAAAAGGTCGTTCTGCACGCCACCACACTTAGAGAGGCCTCCCGCCCGAGCGCAGCCCTTGCCTGCCAGATAGCGGCCAGTCAGAAGGCAAAACTGGTTCTGCTTCATGTGTTGCCTCCTATGGATGAGATGGAGCAGAAGGGCCTGCCGACGGGCATTGACTCCACTGCCATGCACGAACTGCGCATTTTAGCCGCCGAAACCGGAGCCACATATTCCAACTGCTGCGGAACGGTCGAGCCCCGCGTGGCCCATGGCAACGCGTCCATCGAGATTCTGGCCGCCTCGGTGGAACTTCAGGCCAGTCTCATCGTCCTGGGCGCCACGCAACGGTCCGGATTTCAGAATCTAGCCCGCGACCGCACCATCTACCGGGTCCTGGCCCACGCGCGCTGCCCGGTGCTCACCTTGCGCGAACCTGTTTCCGAGTCGGCGCCGCATGACGAAGACAAATTGGCCGCACATTCCTGAGCGCGGCCCTCGGTGCATGTCGCAAATCCGCGAATAACTGCCAGCTTGGCCACGACTCGCGAACTGGCGATTTCCTGCGACATCGGCGTTTTCGAGGACTAACCGTTGCCAGCATCACTAAGACGCGCTCAATGCGTCCTTTGGTCTTCTGTTGACCAAAGGTCCAGGCTGCGGAAAGTCGCCGGATCCTAACCGACCTTTCGTCACCATTTCCTTCGAAGATTCTTGTTTTGACGCCGACAGGCGCTTAGATATAAATTCGAAACATCATTTCGAATTTGATATACTGTTGCGAATTGAGACACCAAGACATGCCCCGGAAGAAAGCGCAGAAAACGGCAAACGCATACCATGCTCACCGCGAGCGTCAGCGCCACCGGATTCTCGATGCTGCCTGGAAATTGTTTGATGAGCGCGGAATCGATCGCGTCACGATGGCCGAAATCACTTCGGCCAGCGGGGTCCAGCCTTCGACTATGTATCAGTATTTCGCCAACAAGGACGATATCGTCTGGGCGCTCCTGGGCGAGTCGATGCGAGAGGGCAGCGGGTGCGCGAAGCAGAGTGTCGATGCTGCGCCCAATGCGCTCGCCCGGCTTACAGCGCTGCTCGACTTCATGGCCGATGAACTCGTGAACAATCCCGTGAAGATCCGCTTCATGGCGCAATTCGATGCGATGTACGCTCACGACTGGCCGGCGGAACGACTTATCACCCTGGAATCGCAAGTCAATCCCGGAGGGTTTCAGGTTTTCTCCGATCTGATCCGTGAGGGCATCGCCGACGGCTCTCTTCGCCGCGACCTCGACCCGGATCTCACGATGCACGCCGTCATCAACGCAGTGATCGGCGCACAGCGCCGTCTCGCCTCGTTGGGAAACAAAATCGAACAGGAATACGGCAAGCCCATCGATCTCCTGTTCCGTGAAACCATCCGCGTGATCCTCCTCGGATTGCGCGTCCCGGAAACCCTGGCGCCGCGTCATCCGCAAAGGATGCAGAAAGCCGGCAAAGTCCGCAACAGAAAGAGGTCCTCATGAATCTTCAGTCTCGCAACCTGACCATTCTCGCTGCCATCCTCGCGTGCTTCCTACCAGTCTCGATGAGCGCGGCAAATGCCAATTCACACAGGCAGGAACTCGCGGCCGACGCCGGGTGGAAGTTCTTCCTTGGCGATCCGAGCGGAGCAGAGTCGCAATCGTTTGAGGATGCGTCGTGGCGCGGAGTAGATCTTCCCCATGATTGGAGCATCGAGAGCGAGCCTAACAAGGACAATCCGAGCGGCGCAGGCGGAGGGTTCTTCCCCGGAGGCATCGGCTGGTACCGCAAGACATTCCACGCCCCCGATGATTGGAAAGGAAAGCGCGTGAGCGTTGAATTCGACGGCGTATACCGCGATGCCACCGTGTATCTCAACGGACACATGCTGGGAACGCATCCCTATGGCTACACGGCATTCACGTTCGACCTCACTCCGGAGCTGAATTTTGCAGGCGTGAATGTGCTGGCCGTGCGCGTCGACAATTCGGCCCAGCCGAACAGCCGCTGGTACAGCGGTTCCGGCATCTACAGGCATGTTCGCGTCGTGGTGACGAATCCCACGCGCGTGGCGCACTGGGGAGTTTTTGTGACCACGACGGGGGCGACGAGTATTTCGGCCAATGTCTCAATCCGCACGCGGGTGGCAAATGAGTCCTCTGGTGCCGCGAGCGTGACATTAGAGACAACTCTGCTGGACATGGCAGGGAACAAAATTGGCAGGGCGCAATCGAAGCTGAGCATCGCGCCGGACAAGGAAGACGAAGCCGCGCAGGAGATCACCGTGGCGAAACCCGCGCTTTGGTCGCCGGAGTCGCCCACGCTGTATCGCGCCGTCTCTACAATTCGCAAAGACGGCAAGGTCATCGACCAGGTGACCACCCCATTCGGCATTCGCTCGCTTGCCTGGTCCGCGGAGCAGGGGCTACTGCTGAACGGTAAGCCCATCAAACTGACTGGCGGCAGCGTTCACCACGACAATGGGCCTCTCGGCGCCGCCGCCTTTGATCGCGCGGAGGAGCGCAGAGTGGAACTGTTGAAGGCCGCGGGCATGAATGCGGTGCGCACGGCACACAACCCGCCGTCATCTGCGTTTCTGGACGCGTGCGATCGCCTCGGCCTGTTGGTTCTCGATGAGCCGTTCGACGTGTGGATAGCGCACAAGGTCAAGTTCGATTACGGCAGCGATTTCGATCAATGGTGGAAGCAGGATGTTTCGTCTATGGTGCTGAGGGACCGCAACCATCCATCGATTGTGATCTGGGGAATAGGGAATGAGATTCCCGAACTGGAAGTGGATCGCGGCGCCGCGCTTGGCAAGCAGCTTGCCGACCAGGTGCGAGCCCTCGACAACACGCGCCCACTCACGCTGGCGTTTCCGGGCACAACGACCATGCCTACCGCGCAGGCCGTGTTCTCGCAACTCGATATCACGGGCTACAACTACAACATACTTCCCACTTACAAGCAGGACCACGAGCAGTTGCCCTCGCGCATTATGTTGACCACCGAGTCCTGGCCGTCGAAGGCCTTTCCGCTATGGCAGATCTCGCAAGACAATCCGTATGTTCTCGGCGACCTCACATGGACCGCGATGGACTACCTTGGCGAATCCGGCATCGGCGCCTGGCAATACGGCACACCGCAACAGGCAAAGGTGGCGGAGGGGATGTCAGGCATGATGTCGGGGACGGCCATGGTTGACCAATTGTTCATGGGAATGGCCAACGGAAAGGACATGATGGCCGACGTGGCCAAGAACAACTCCGATCCGAGCGCGAAGGCAATGATGGAGCTTTTCTTCCATCCTTATCCCTGGCACGCTGCGGCCTGCGGCGATCTCGATCTGACCGGCTTCCGCAAGCCGCAGTCTTACTATCGCGACATCATCTGGAACGGCGGTGACCGGGTCTACGCCACAGTACGTTTGCCCGAGCCGGAGGGCAAAAAGATCATCGCGATCATGTGGGCTACTTATCCCACCCTTCCCACTTGGAATTGGCCGGGTCAGGAAGGCAAAGAACTCGAAGTGGAGGTCTACTCCGGCGCGGAAAAGGTGCGGCTTTTCCTAAATGACAAGCTGATCGGCGAGAAGCCCACAGGCCGCGAGCAGGAATTCAAGGCGGTGTTCTCTGTAGCGTACGTGCCGGGCATGCTGAAGGCGGAGGGCCTGCACGGGGATCGCGTTGTCGCGGAGAGCGTGCTCACTACGGCGGGAGAGGCGGCCAAGCTGCGCGTGACGGCGGATCGAACGGTTCTCCAGGCGGATGGCGAGGACCTCTCGTTTGTGACAGTCGAGGCCGTGGATGCGAATGGTCGGCCCGATCTGCGCGCGGACCAGGAAGTTCATTTCGAGATCACTGGACCCGGCGTGATCGCGGCTGTGGGCAACGGTGACGGACAGGACCCGGCTTCTTACCGGAACAGTCGGCGCAAGCTCTTCCAGGGGCGCGCACTCGTCGTGATTCGCACGTCGAGACAGAGTGGCCCCATCAAGCTGACCGTCAAAAGCTCCGGCCTCAGTGACGGATCGTTGACCATGAACGCCAGGGTCGCGCAGCCGCACGCTGAATTGAAGTAACGAGGCCGGATTCAAGCGTGTGTACGTCGATAAGCGCAGGGGAGCCCTCTAATTAATGCGCTGGTTACACAGCTGGCAGTCGCTGACTTGCCAACTGCTGGTTTGTCGCAATCCGGACGGTACTTCTGAACACCGCTGTTGCCGGGTGCTCCTCGACGCCGCCGTATGCATCAATGATGGGAGAGCACGAACCTCCTGCTCCGTGAGCTTTTCGGCCAGACCAATCCTTGTCGCTCAATCCGCGCCACGATTCCCCTTCAGTTCGCCGCCCTTGCTTTTGCCGGGAATTAAGCCCCGCAGGCGCACAATCGTGGTATGGCGAACCTATACGTTATCGATCCGGTTCAATGTGCCAGGGCTGTGCCCGGTCCGTACCACCTAAGGGCACCCCACCCCCCTCCCCCCTGCATTGGGCGATTTCCGGGGCCACCACGGGCCCGGACGAAGAGGTAAGACATTTAGAATCAATACATAATAGTCGGCGCCACTGCCGGCCCCATTGTCTAAATGGTAAATAGAAACCCCTGAAAAAGGCCCCTTTTCGTCGCTTTTGAGAGTGATTTTGGCGAATCCGACAAGAAGATGAGCCATTCTTGAGCAGCGCTACAGCAGAACCGGAGTTGGTGAATGCGGGAGTCACACGTCGCAAGTCGACGCATCCCAGCTCAAAACTCAACAGGCCACAGTAACTTTGGTTTCGCTCTAGGCGGTGAGGCGTTCAAGCTGGTCGGGCTTCACGATCGTCAGGCTTGAGCCCTTGATAGTGATCCACTGGTCGCGGCGAAACTGGTTGAGAAGCCGCGTGACGGTCTCGCGCGAAGTACCCGCCATGTTGGCGATCTCTTCATGCGTAAGAGCCATGGTGAAGCGAATTTCCGGCTTGCCATTTGCGGACGAGCGGCCCCAGTCGAGCAACAGCCTGGCCAGCCGTCCCGCAGCCGAGCCTGAGAGCGCCAGCCGCTTGGCGTCATGGAAGACAGTCAGGTATTCGCCTGAGAGCGACTGCGCCGCATGCATGCTGGCAATTCCGTGACGGCCGAGAAAGTCAACAAACTCCTGCTTCCGCACCGTCTTTACCTGGCAGGGCTCAATAGCTTCCGCGGTAACCTCATGGGGAACATTGGCCAGCACGGCGCTCAGCCCCATCACATCCCCGGGCCCGGCGATCTTCAGAATCATGGTTTTGCCGTCGCGGGAGGTGGAGGAGATTTTTACCTGGCCAAAGCAAATCACAAAGACATTGCGCGCCGGGTCGCCCTCTGAGAACAATTTCGCTCCGCGGGCGTGGCTCATCATGATGCCAATTCCGTCATAATCCTGCAACGCCTCGGCTGTGAGATTGCAGAACATCCGAAGATGACGATGCTCGCAATTCAAGCAATCTTCGGGAGGGCGATGGGAATGTAGTCCAGCCATACGGGTTCCGGGGAACAACTTGAGTATATCGTACTTTTCCCGGACGCAAGGCAGGGATTCTCTTCACAGTTCCGACCCGGAGTAACAACCCACCCCAGGAGAGAAAATATCGTCACGAAAGCTCAGTCTTCACGCCACTGAAGGCCCATTTCCACGGCGGCGGATGCCCGCCATGCGGGTAGCGAAGCAAGCGGTGTACGAACGCGAAACCTCGCGGGCCAGTTCCTCCAGCAACTGCATCCTGAGCGGCGGATAAGCAGCAAATGCCTGGTGCAGCGCCTCGATAGGCAGAAGCAGAACCGATCCGGGAGTCTGCGCGGTCATGGTGTAGGTGTGGCTGCCAACGCCCAGCGCGGCCGCCAGCTCCACCAGGTCTCCCGCTCGCGCCGCACCCAGCGTCAGCCTCGACTCCAGGCGTTCCGCTTTGCGCACAAACACCCCCGAGACCACCACATAAATGCCGCGGCAGGCAGCAGACTGACGAAAGACCGTGTCCCCGGCATCGAATTCGAGGCACTGTGCCGAGGCGTTCAGCAGATTCCCAACCGCTGGCGGGCAGGCCAGCAGTTCTGCCAGCGGATGTGCCGAGGCGCCATCGTGGCGCACGGGGCTTGCCTCACGTTGCATGGTCCCATCTCCCTTTGCTCCAGCCCGATTCTCGGTCTCGCGGCGGGCTACACCTGCAATCCGCCTGCCGGCCATCACCTGGCGGGTGCTTCTGTTACTGCGGACTCGCGATGAACCAAGTTCCATATGCGGCAAGTAGCACCAAGTTTTCCCATTCTCAAAACGATTCATGAAGACAGGCGCCGGAGTTCCACTCCCCGCTTCTCTGTCTGCCTTCGAGTCAGAAGCTCTGACTCCTGCATGTTCACCGGACTACCCGACTGCCACCGGGATAGATACTGCCCGCCCTGCGACCACTGGCGCGGTGTCGAGCGGCACACAAAGCACCGGAACACGCGACTGGGCCAGCATTAAAAAGGCTGTGCCGTGCGGCCCCGGCGTATCGCTGGCGCGCTTGACGCCAACCACCAGCACGCTGGGGTGATACTGCTCGATGGCCGCAGCGATGGCGTCTGCCGGTTTGCCATCCTTGACGATGCAGCGCGTGGGAAAGCGACCGCTGCCCCGGACGCCAAACTCCTCCAGGGTCGTTGCGCATGGGTTCAGAAAGGCCGCTGCCTCCGCTGGGCGCCGCGCATGGACAACCAGAAGAGTTCGGTGAAAAGTCTCGGCAAGGGAACTGGCAGCAGCGACTGCCGCCTGTGTAGCCTCGTTGCGCTCCATGGCCAGCAATATTGGGCCTCCCGGAGTGGGGCGATTTTGGCCCGCGTTCCAGTCCGCTGCCACCGCCAGCACTGGGCAAGGTGCCAAGCGGACCAATTGCTCGGCGACAGCCCCAACCACTACCGGTCCCGCGCCCCTCTTCCCCTCGGTCCCGATGACTATGAGTCCTGCCTCATACTGCCGCGCCACGTCCACCAACATCTGCGCCACAGTACCCTGACGAATCTCAGAGTGGCTGTGAATTCCTTCACGAATCAGGTCCGCTGTCATCTGCTCCAGAACGGCTCGCGCCTGCTCTGACAATCCCTGTAGGACGCGACCGGGAACCCCGTCCACGGCAGCGTAGTCTAGCGGATCGAGGCCGTGCGCAAGCACGATCCGCGCTCCATAGCCCGCTGCGAGTTTGCGGGCATACTCCAGGGCGGCATCCGACCGGCCAGCCAGATCGGTGGCCACGACAATGGTCTTCAAACCGTTTGCAAAACTCATTCATGCCTCCCGGCTGGTCATCCCTATGAAGACCTACCGCGTTCCGTTCAGCTGCACTGCGCCCGGCCGACAACGCCAGCCTGCATCAGATATCCCTCGGCGCCGGCGTCCCGGAGTACGCCATGTCTTTCTGCCCGCTGGATACCGAGTCTGCGCTAGCCCTCGGCGCTAAGGCAGTGACATCATTCACCTCCTGGTGTGATTCGTGTCACACACTGATCGCGGATGGCACTCAATGCGCAGGATTTGCAGCCAAATCGGGCCAGACTTCATAACTCGTCCAGCCCCATTCGGATAGGGCACACTCCAAGTGATCGGTCTCGCAAGCTGGGACACAATCAGCACCACCAAGTGTCCGAATATGGGGCCTCGAGCTGACGGTCCCCGCCCGCTCGCCGAAGATTATGATGGCCATATGAAGCACGTCTTATTGTCCTGGAGCAGCGGTAAAGACAGTGCTTGGGCGCTTCACTGCCTGCGCTGCCAGCCCGATATTGAACTGGTTGGTCTTTTGACCACACTTAACAGCGAGTTCCAGCGTGTCGCGATGCACGGAACTCGGCGTTCGGTACTGGAAGCGCAGGCTTCGGCCGCTCAGTTACCGCTGTGGATCGTTCCGCTTCCCTGGCCTTGCTCCAATGAAATCTATGAACAACGGATGGCGGAGGTTTGTGAGCGCGCTGTCAGTGAGCATGTAGAGGCTTTTGCCTTTGGAGATCTGTTCCTCCCCGACGTCCGTGCCTATCGGGAGAAGCAACTCGAGCCGACCGGGCTTGAGCCTCTTTTCCCGCTATGGCAACTGCCAACCGCAACACTGGCCCATGACAAGATTGCAGGCGGTCTGCGTTCCAGGGTGGCCTGCGTGGACACAAAGCAGTTGCCGGGCTCCTTTGCCGGTCGCGAGTTCAATGCCGCTTTTCTGCGAGATTTGCCTCCGCAGGTCGACCCGTGTGGCGAGCGCGGCGAGTTTCACACCTGCGTCTATGATGGGCCGATGTTCGCGGCCCCTCTCCAGTTGCAGGCTGGAGAAGTGGTCGACCGGGATGGTTTCATGTTCGCAGATTTCCAGTAAGGGTGCCCGACATTACAATGTGCAGACACCTGCTGTGGCGCCTGCTTCTCTCGCGTGGGGGCTGGTCTTTGAACCCTCTCAATTACCCCGCAGCGTGGTCGCTGGGAACCCAATCTCCGACAGCGGGGGGAGGGTGTGTGTGTCCTCCCAGTGGCCGGTCACCTGGTTCCAGCGCTCGGCGCGGCCCATCCACAGTTGTGCCGCGCGGTCGTAGCGATCCCGGTTGTTATCGAGCCAATAGGGCCGGTTGTCGCGCAGCCATGCCTGGCTGAAGAGCTGGCCGAGCAGCGTGTAACCGTCACGGATGTCTTCGAGGCGGCCGTTGTTTGAGCCGATGGTCTCTAGAATGTCTTCGATCTCACTCCAGCGGCTTGCATCGCCAGCCAGACTCTGTGCTCTGCTGTAAAGCGCCACACAGTCCTGAGCAGACTGGAATTTAAGGCCGATGAAATCCATGCGCCGCGCACCCAGTTCGAGCGCATCCAGCGCCTCACCGTTCTCCAGCGTACGCTTCTCCACCTTGGCAGCGGCCCGCGCCTCGGCCAGCAGTGTAATGGCGCGCTCGGCATGAAGGCGCAGTTCCGCAGCCACGGGCAGCAACTTGACGGAAACGCGTTGGCCTTCGTCGGAAAACGGATCAACCCAGAAATAGCTGTCGTCAACGTCCCCCAGTCCGGCCTTCTTGAACAAGTTGTGCGCCGCCATCAGTTCGCGCTGCGCCTCGTCGATCTTCCCTGTCTCGTCTCCATGAAATGCCAGGCCAAAGGATGCAGCGAAGCTGTCTTCGGAGCTCTCACCCGCCTGCCAACCGGCTGCCGCGCCAAAGAGAATGCCGAACCAGTTCTCGTCGAAGATGCCTTCTCCGTCGTCGTTCCATACCGTATTCAGCACTCCCTTTGAGCCTAGCTTCTGGCCATCGCGCACAAAGGCGCGGATGTTGCCCAGCGCCTCGTTGTTGTTGGGATAAATACGGTTCCAATTGCTCACGCCCGGAGCCACCCAGGTCTCAAGGCCAGCGTTGGAAAAGGGCAGAATCAGCGAAGTGAAGTCTGGCTTGGCGTCGTACTCCCAAGGCACGGCGATCATGTCTTTGGGTAGCGTAGTCACAAGCTCGGGCGAGTTGACCGCGATATCGCCCCAGAAAAGCAGCCGCTTGTGGTTGGGTTCCAGGGTGGTGTGAATCTGCTTGAGAAAGTCAAGATAAACCGCACCCAGCCCGCGCTGTCTGACGGCGTCGCGCGTCTGCCCAAAGCCCAGTTCGAAGGTTTCATCGGCGCCGATATGCGCGTACGGACCGGGAAAGACTTTGGCCAGATCGGCAAACCAACTGCCGATAAGCGGCAAAGTAGCCGAGTCTCCGGGAGCCAGCACCGAGCCGTGTGGAGTTTCGCCCAGCGCCCCAAACTGTTCGAACTTGAGCAGATGGTGCAGGTGGCCGAAGGATTCCTGCTCGGGAATGATTGTGACGTGGTATTCGGCGGCATAAGTCACCAGTTCACGAGCCTCATCGGGGGTCATGGCGCCGCCGGGAAAAGCCGCCACTGGCGAGGAAGAGTAGGCGAAAGTATGCTCGAAATAGGGCGAGAAGATGTTGATCTTGTAAGCCGCCAAGGTGCGAATCTCGCGCTTGAGAAACTCCATATTGGGCAACGGTCCGCGCGACCAGTCGTCGGAGATGCCGCGATGCGGCATGGCGGGCCAGTCGCGCAGAGTTGGAGCCAACAGCTCTGTCTCTTTCCCGCTGCCGCGAATCAGCTGCTTCACGGTCTGCGCGCCGTAGAAGATGCCGGCCGAGGTTTCCGCTGTGACCACCAGGCCGCGCCCTGGACCCGGCGAGATCGTGTATCCCTCGTCGCTGCCGCCAAATAGATCCTTGGCATGGGCGCCATGCACTCGCTCTAAACGGACGGTCGCAGAACTTCCTGTCCCTGAACCCACTCCCCGTGCCGCCAGCCATTGCTGCAAATCCCCGCTGGTGAACTCGTCCTCGGCGTTGGAGTCACCCTGAACGCGCACCCCGGACTCTCCCACCGGGATTTCCTTCACCGCCGTGCACTCACGCGGTGCAGGCACCAGGTGCATGTTCGCGCACGTGGGCGTGACTGGCTTTGGCCGCTGCGCTAGTACGCAGGCTCCGGCGCACACAAAGAACAATGAAGCTAAAGCAACATGGTGGCGCATCTACACTTCCTCGCTTATTCGAAATCGAATCTCAAAGGCTAAACCATCGCGTCTCGCGCTGTATACCTGCGTCTGTAGTCTTCCTTAAAGTAGGCTTTTCAGCGCCGGATAGAGCTTTCGCCACTGCGCGTAGCCAGACTTGTAGACAACCAGTTCCGCAGGGTCTGGCTCGATGCGCTGCGCTACCTCGATGGCCTGTCCGCAAGCTTCGTCCAGGTCGGCCCAATTGCCCGCGCCCACACCTGCCATCAGCGCCGACCCGAAAGCGCCTCCCTCTTCGGCCACGAGTACTTCCACTGCCTGGCCGTAGATGCCCGCCTGAATCCTCCGCCACAGCGGACCACGCGCGCCCCCGCCGCCAAGGCGAATGGCGCTGACCGGGATTCCCAACTCCGCAAAGAGCGTGAACGTGTCCTGCAGCGAGTAAGCCACGCCCTCCAGTACCGCACGCACAAAGTGGGCTGCCGTATGAGTTGTGGAAATACCCGCAAAGGCCGCCCTCACCTCCGGATCAAGGTGCGGCGTGCGCTCGCCCAGCATGTATGGAGCCCACTCCAGGCCCTCACTCCCCGCCGGCACCCGCGCGGCCGCAGCGGTCAGTTCGTCGTAGTTCTGCCCGGCAAAGAACGTCTCCTTGAGCCAATGAAGGCTAAGCCCCGCCGACTGGGTTACGCCCATCACGTGCCACAAGCCGGGAACAGCGTGGCAAAAAGTGTGCAGGCGTCCCTTGGGATCCTTGGTTGGGCTGGCGGTAGCAGCAAAAACCACGCCTGAGGTGCCAATGGTGGCCGAAACTGATCCCGGCTGCAGGATGCCCATTCCCACCGCGCCCGCTCCCTGGTCACCCGCGCCGGCTACAACGGGAGTTCCGACGGTCAGGCCGGTCACTCCGGCCGCGCTTTCGCTGATGCGCGCACACACCTCGGGAGACTCGTACAGCTTCGGCAGCCAGCTCTGCGGAATGCCTGCAGCTTCTGCCACTTCGCGCGACCAGCAGCGATGGGTCACGTCCAGCAGCAGAGTCCCTGAAGCCTCCTGCACGTCAATGGCAAACTCGCCGGTAAGCCGGTAGCGCACGTAATCCTTGGGGCACATGATGTGACGAATCTTGGCAAATATCTCCGGCTCATGCTTCTTGACCCAGAGCAGCTTGGTCAGTGTGAAGTTGGGCAGTGCGGGGTTGCAGGTGAGTTCGATCAATCGCTCGTAGCCGATGCGCTCGTGCAGCCAGTCGCACTCCGGCTGGGTGCGCGTGTCACACCAGATCAGCGACGGGCGCAGCACCTGTCCGTTTTCATCCAGCATCACCGCGCCGTGCATCTGTCCTGTCAAGCCAATTGCCGCGATCGGCTGGTGCGGCTCCGGCGCCGCGGCCAGAGCAAAGCGAATGGCCTCCTGGGCTGCGCGCCACCAATCCTCGGGGTCCTGCTCTGCCCATCCGGGGTGCGGTGTGCGAAAAGCCGCGTGTTCGCTCGATGCCCCGCTGACTAGTTGCCCTGCCGCATCCACCACCACGGCTCTCGTCCCGCCCGTGCCCACATCCATTCCCAGGAACCACATGGCTTGTCTCCCCTTTGTAAATCGCTTTTCCCGGCGCGGGCAGCATACCACCTCGGGCCATGCCAAGGACAGGGAGTGGCAGCGGTGCAATAGACTCTAACCCTGCCCGTTGCTGGGGTACGGAAAGACGACATCGAATATCGCAAAGCGGTATACCCGCCCGGACTGTGATCCTCCGCACAGGTTCACACCATGCCCTGGGTGAGAATGAATGCGTGGAGCCCGCCGGTTTCGCACTGCGCCGGCCACGAGGAATCACCCCATGAGCGATCTAGCCCCCCTTGCCGAAGCGGTAGCCGTCGATCCCCTGGTTGGTCATCCGGCCGACTACCACGTTTTCCACAAGTTTCTAGCGCGCTGTAAGTCCTTGCCGGCCATCACCACCTCAGTCTGCTGGCCCATGTCCGACGTAGCTTTGAAGGGCGCTGTCGAAGCTGCGTCCGAGGGGCTCATCAAGCCCACGTTGGTTGGTCCCGAAGCTGAGCTGAAAGAGCTGGCCGCAAAGATTGGCGTAGACATCAGTTCGTTCCCCATCCTCAATGCCGAAACTGAGGCTCAGGCCGCCGAGATCAGTGTGGCCATGTGCCGCAGCGGCAAGGCCCAGGCCATGATGAAGGGCAGCTTGCACACCGATGAGCTGATGAAGTCGGCCATGGCCCGCGACACCGGCCTGCGCACCTCGCGCCGCATCACCCACGTCTTTGTGATGGATACGCCTGCCTACGCGCGGACCCTGCTGATTACTGACGCGGCCATTAATATCGAGCCCGAACTCGAGGACAAGGTTCATATTGTGCAAAACGCCATCGACCTTGCCCACGCCCTGGGCATCCCCGAACCCAAGGTGGCTCTCCTGTCCGCAGTGGAAACAGTCAATCCCAAGATCAAGTCCACGCTGGACGCCGCGGCGTTGTGCAAGATGGCCGATCGTGGCCAGATCACCGGTGGCATCCTCGATGGCCCACTGGCCTTTGATACCGCAGTCAGTGCGAAGGCCGCAAGCATCAAGAATCTGATTTCTCCGGTGGCCGGTCAGGCCGACATTCTGGTAGTGCCCGACCTGGAAAGCGGCAACATGCTGGCCAAGCAGCTTGAATACCTGGGCGGAGCGCAATTGGCCGGCATCGTCCTTGGTGCCCGCGTCCCCGCCATCCTCACCAGCCGTGCCGACTCCGCAGAGACGCGCCTCACCAGTTGCGCCGTGGCCGTGTTGCTCCACTACGCCAATCACCCACTGGAGCCGCACTCATAAGTGTTTCCCTGCCACAGACGCCAAAGACGCCGTTCCGATCTGGAAGAGCTCCCTTCTTTCTGGCTCCGGCTTCTGCCGCCAAAACTCTTGCACCCAATCCGGCATCCAACTCTCTGCACGGGGTAAAGGCACTGGCGCTCCATTCCGGACGTCCGGATGGCCCTCCCCGGCAAGAGGAGTTTCCCTATGCCCACACACACCCACACAAAGGAGACGCAAGCCGTCAGGATCATGGTTCCAGACGGCTTTACTCCCGAAGATGTCAAGAATCTCTCCAGCGTGCTCAACGCATTGCTTGCCGACGTCTTTGCTTTATACCTCAAGACCAAGAATTTCCACTGGCATCTGAGCGGACAGCATTTCCGCGACTTTCACCTTCTGCTGGACGAGCAGGCGGCTCAAATTATAGAAATTGCCGACGCCATCGCCGAACGTGTGCGCAAGGTTGGCGGCACAACCATCCGCTCTATCGGTCACATTGCGCGGTTGCAGCGGCTTCATGACAACGACGAGGAGTTTGTGGGTCCCATCGAGATGCTGAAGGAGCTCCATGGCGACAACAAGGCCTTGGTCGAGAGCCTGCGTGCGGCCCATAAAGTGACCAGCAGCGCCGGCGATTTCGCGACCACCAGCATGATCGAAATTTGGATTGACGAAGCCGAGCGTCGCGCCTGGTTCCTGTTTGAATCCACGCGGTAGGAAGAATTGACCCAATGCCGGATCTCCCCGGTCTTGTTCGCCACGGCGAGCAAGGCCCGGGAACCTTAATCCATCGACAGACTTAGCTGGTGGCGCACATCCGCGCCGCGTATCCAAAAAATGACGTCCGTGGCGATGTTTGACGCGTGATCGGCAATGCGCTCCAGGCTGCGCGACACCATCAACCCATTCATCGCCTGGTGCGTGAACTGCGGCTTGTCCTGGATGAGTTTAAGCAGATCTGTGTGTGCGCGGCGGTTCATGCGGTCGATCTCGTCGTCCATCTCGCGGACCGTATCAGCCAGCCGTGCATCACCTTCCAGCAGCGATTGAATGGCAGTCCGGATCATGCGGCCCGAATACTCGCCCATCGCCGCAAAATCCACCGGCAGATCGACCTCATCGGCACTGGTTTTGAGAAGATTCCGAGTGCGGCGCGAGATGCCCATTGCCTGATCGCCAATACGTTCCAGGTCCCCGTTAATCTTGATCACCGCCAGAATGAAACGCAAATCGATGGCCATGGGCTGCTCCTTGGCCAGCAGCTCATAGGCCATCTCGTCCAGCTCCCGCTGGGCACTGTTGATGGCCGTTTCATTCTGCTTGACGTACTGGCACAGGCCCGGATCACGCTGCAGATAGGCGTCTACCGCGGTCTCGACCGCCTGCTGCGCCAGGGCAGCCATGGCAAGGAGCTTGTCCTTGAGTTCGGCGAGTTGCAGCTGAAAGTGAATACGCGGCAAGACAGTTTTTCCCCCAACATTGATTGTGCACCAGGCAATGTTACCAGCAGACTAATTTCCCGGCGCGTATCAGAATTGTTACGGCGGCTTCCATGGCCCCTAAATGCTTTAGACGGGCCAATTGCCAGGCTGTTGTTCTCGAGCGGAATCAACATTACGGTGTCCTGTTCTGGTTCGCGCGGGGGTGCCGCTCACTGTTGGTCGCGTCAATTTCAACGCTGCGGCTCCGGTATGCATCTACTCTGGTTACGCTGTAGGCTGAGAACATGGACACCACAATCTCATCTACAAGCTCCATGCTTACTTTTGACCCGTCGCACTGCCAACAGCGCCAGGTCTACAAGCTGATGACCGGCATTATTGTGCCGCGGCCGATTGCCCTGGTTTCCACTGTGGATACTCATGGAATCGCCAATCTGGCCCCTTTCAGTTTCTTCTCCGGTGTCGGCTCCGTTCCCCCCACAGTGTTGTTTTGCCCGGCACTGCGCCCCGAGGGCTCTGCGGAGCCCGGCGAGCGAAAAGACACCCTGCGAAACGTGGAAGACACACGTGAGTTTGTGGTCAATGTGGTTAGTGAAGCCATCGCCGCGGCGTCCAATGCCACCTCCGCTGAGGTCGGGCCGGAAGTCGACGAGTTTCGGTTGGCCGGGCTTACCCCCTTGGCCAGCGAGGCAGTTCGGCCGCCACGTGTAGCAGAGTCGCCTGCGCAGATGGAGTGCCGTCTGCTCCAGGTGATCTACACTAGTCACGCACCCGGCGGCGGAGTCATAGTGCTGGGCCAGGTGGTGCGCTTTCACGTGCGCGCGGAGTTAGTGGAGGATTTCCGCGTTGACCCTGACCGCCTCGACGCGGTTGGCCGCATGGCTGGCAACACTTGGGTCCGCACCCGCGACCGCATCGAGTTGATCCGGCCAAAATAATTAAATTCGCCGCAACCGATCTCCGCTGATCGGCCCGCAATGGCGCTATATTGGTGCGGTTGGAGCCTTGAAGCCATAAATGGGGTGTGGCTGAAGGGAGACTTGTGTACCTCGCGCAGCGGCAAGACTCTCAGGTAATCTGCCAGGGTTTTCATCTACTGAAGTCAGCGCACGGCGTAGCCGTGCTGGTGATACTGGCTGTTTCAGCGTCGGGCGGCTGTCACCGCGCGGCCTCAACCGTAACTGCCAAAGGGGATACGTCCATGGAGTTAACCAGTTCCAGTTTTCAAGACGGCAAGATTCCGAGACAGTTCACCTGCGACGGTGCCGATGCGTCACCTCATCTGTCGTGGACAGCACCCCCGCCAGCCACAAAGAGTCTGGCCCTGCTCGTCACCGACCCCGATGCGCCCGCCGGCACCTGGGTCCATTGGG
The DNA here is from genome assembly GCA_964396795.1 of uncultured Occallatibacter sp. Taxonomy (GTDB): domain Bacteria; phylum Acidobacteriota; class Terriglobia; order Terriglobales; family Acidobacteriaceae; genus Telmatobacter. The sequence continues at coordinate 76,006 of CAYNGB010000010.1, forward strand.
TGCTCTACGACCTCTCTGCAACAGCGCGCGAACTGCCCATGGGTGTTCAGAAAGTTCAGAATCTCGGCGACGGCACGCGTCAAGGTCGCAACGACTTTGGCAGAATCGGCTACGGCGGGCCGTGCCCACCCCCCGGCCCCGCTCACCGCTATTTCTTCCGCCTCTACGCGCTCGACACGCAGTTAAATCTCTCGCCCGGCGCGACTCGGGACCAACTCGAAGCAGCGATGCAGGGGCACATTCTGGCACAGGCCGAATTGGTGGCCCGTTACGGCCGCTAAGCCAGATGGCTCCTTTGATTTGGACGTATGTACAGGGGGATGCGCCGTTTCGGCCGACGCGATCTTATCCTGCGCTCATCTCCCGCCCCTTGGCTTCGCGGCCAAGCAGCGCTAGCCCCGCCAGCGACAGCGCCACAATCACCACCGTCACGGCCAAGACTGCCGGATAACTGCCCCAGCGCTCCGCGGCCAGCGCCTGCCCTTTGCCGTTCCACGAGGTGATCAGCCCACCCAGTTGGTAAGCGAGACCCGGCGCTGTGGCCCGAACCGGTGCGGGCGAGAGTTCAGTCAGATAGGCCGGCACCACCCCCCACGCTCCCTGCACCATGAACTGCATCAGCACCGCGCCTATGCCCAGCGTTACGGCCGAGTGACCATAGGCGTAAAGCGGAATCACCGGAATCGCGAGCAACGCGGCGGTGACAATAGCCCGCTTGCGGCCCCATTTCTCCGACAGCGCTCCAAAGACAAAGCCGCCGGCAATGGACCCGAGGCCGTAGAGCACCCCAATCAAGCCCACCGTCTGCGCTGAGAGCCCCACCTGCACCGTCAGAAAGGTCGGATACACATCCTGGGTGCCGTGCGAAAAGCTCATGAAAGCCGTCATCAGCAATACCAGGAAAAGAAATGTGGGGAGAAATGCCAGCAGGTTCGCCGGAATGGCAGGAGCAGCGCCACGGGCCAGGCGCTTCTTCTCTCCCGCGAGCCACACCGGCGACTCTTTCACGCGGACCTGCACGTAAAACACCAGCAACGCTGGAGATGCGCCGAGAATAAATAGTCCGCGCCAGCCGATGGCGTGAAAGAAAAGGGCAAAGGCCGCCGATGCCAGGATGGAGCCCAGTGCATAGCCCTCCTGCAAAATACCTGAGAAAGCGCCGCGGCCCTCCGTAGGCAAAGTCTCGAAAGCCAGCGCCGCTCCCACGCCCCACTCCCCGCCCATCGCAATCCCAAACAACGCGCGCAACACCATCAGCACGGTCAGCGAGGGAGCAAAGGCGCATGCCAATTCAATGACCGAAAAGCTGAGGATGTTGATCATTAACACGGGTCGCCGCCCGTAGCGATCGGCCAGCATGCCGAATATCAGCGCGCCTACCGGCCGGAAGGCCTGGGTGAGGAACACAGCGCCTAGCACTGCGGAAGGCTTGGTGCCAAAGTCTGTCGCGATTGCCTTGACGCAGAAAATCAGCAGGAAAAAATCGAGGCTATCCAGCGTCCAGCCCAGAAAGGAGGCCACAAAGGTGTGGCGCTGGGCGCGGCTCAGCCGATTGAAGTCGCGGACGAAAGACATCTCCGCGAGAATAGCAGACCTTTCCCTGCTCCGGTCCGCCGCGCGAAATCTTGACCTACCCTCATTCCGCCCGAAGTTTTGGCTGTTTCAATCCGTGCGGACCAGAGTATCCTTGCCCCACATTTCCCCGTGGCCAGTTGCTAAGCCATCTCTACAAGCAACGGGGCGGATCGTCACAAAATACGTGAGAGGAGGGAAATCATGAAGTACATGATCACTTGGAACGAGCGCCCGCAGGGCACGCCAATCGAGTACGAAAATGCGCAGAAGCGAATCCTGGAGGTCTTCAGCCCGTGGAAGGCGCCAGCCAATTTCAAAATCGAGTCGTTCGTCATCCGCGTTGGTGATTGGGGTGGGTATATGTTGATGGAGTGTGACGACCCGCTCGAAGTGCATAAGTTCTGCTCCATGTTGCCTGCCTTCACGTTCGAAGCTCGCCCCGTCATCCCTGTCGCCGACGCCATTCGCGCGGAGCTCGAAGCCATGTCCTACCGCCACGGACTCACTGGCAAGTGACTTCCGCTCGGGTTGCATACTAATTGTGGCGCTGATCCGGACATTGCCCTTTCCAGGGTTCTGTCCGGATAGGCACGGAACCCTCTGCTCGCCTGATCCCCTCCTTCTCGCCTTGTTTGTTCCCATAACGGCTGTGGCAGCCGTCACGTCGGTGGCAGCCGCAACCTGCTACAGTGCCGACCCAGATTTCGAACGAAGGGAAGGAACGCTCCTATGCGTAACACTGCTTTCGGCGGCGTCGTACCGTCTTGCCTCAGGGGAGCTTGCATGTCACTCGCAGGCCTTCTGCTCGCATCCAGTGCGATGGCGTTTCTCTTCACAGGGCCCGTCTCTGCAGCGCAGGATTCCAAAACTCCCGCTGTGCTGCCCGCGCCGTCCAACGGCAAAGCCATAGTCTGCATCTACCGCGTGTACAGGTTTACAGGTTCCGCTTCACACGACGAAATCTTTGTCAACGACACTCATCTTGGCAAACTACTGAACAGTGAATACGAATTCCTTGAAGTGCCGCCGGGAACTGTGGTCATTTCCGGATTGCCCAAGATGTACTACGGAAGCATCATCATGTCCGCTGGCGCGGCCCTGGCCGAAGCAAGAAAGAAAGAGAACGAGCGGGCCCGGTTTGAGGCGGAGGCGGGCAATACCTATTACTTCAAATGGACCGCCGGAACCATGGCAACAATGATCAAGGTGACGCCTGTGGATCCATCGGTTGGAGCCAAAGAGATGAGCAAGCTCCATCTCTCCAAGCCCCCCGATGACACCGATGCATCGAAGACCGAAACCAAAGATACCGGGAATCCGGCTCCTAAGTAGAATCACTGCCCTCCCCTTGATGACAAGGCTCGCTCGACCATCCCTCGTGGGTGAGAATGGTAGAGTTTTTTGACTTCATAGGCCGTGAATACGGCGGCAACAATTACTTGGCAATCGGTACCTGTGTCATGTGGCCTGTCTCGAATCAAAATGATGCGCATGATCCTTTCGATAACTTCCATGAGGACCGCCAAGCAGGAAAAGATCTCTTCATTTCTTCTTCTTCGCTGAAAGTCGCCGGTACTCTTACAACCGGGGATGGCTCTGCAGCAAGACGCTATCATCGAGATTGCAAGACAAATTCGGCGGCCAACGGGAAATAGCGGCCGTTAACAAGGGGTGTCTGATGCCCACCTCGCATTCCGATGCTCTTGTGGTCTATGGCGTGACAGGCGATCTCGCCCACAAGATGATCTTCCCTGCACTCTATGCAATGGTGAAACGCGGAGCCCTCAACGCTCCCGTCGTCGGTGTCGCCTTTCCGAATTGGTCTCTTGAGCGTCTGCAGAAGCGAGTCACGCACAGCATCAAGCAATCGGGCGGGATTGATAACAAGCGGGCCTTTCAGCATCTTTTGTCGCTGCTCAAATATGTAAGCGGGGATTATAACGACAGCAAAACGTTCGCGGGGATCAAGGAATCGCTCGGCAGAGCGCGCCGTCCCGCGCATTACCTCGCCATCCCACCGTCGCTCTTTGGGACTGTAATCAAGGGTCTGGGTGCAGCCGGGTTAGCTGAGAATGCGCGCGTCATCGTCGAGAAGCCGTTTGGGCGCGACCTGGCTTCGGCTCGTGCGCTGAACCGCGTGGCGCGGTCCGTTTTCCCTGAAGAATCGATCTTTCGCATTGACCACTTCCTGGGCAAGGAAGCGATCATGAATATCCTGTACTTCCGCTTCGCCAATTCATTCCTTGAACCAATCTGGAACCGCAACTACATCTCCAGCGTCCAGATCACCTTGTCTGAAAGCTTCGGCGTAGGAACGCGTGGCGCATTTTACGAGTCGGCCGGCTGTTTGCGAGATGTCATCCAGAATCATCTCTTTCAAATCCTCGCGCTGCTTGCCATGGAACCGCCGGCGGGCCGGAATTTCGGAGCAGTGCAAACCGAGAAGGCGACCGTCTTCAAGGCGATGCGTCCTTTGAAACCCGACAACATGGTGCGCGGTCAATACGCGGGTTACCGCCAGGAGAAGGATGTAGCGAAAAACTCCGATGTCGAGACGTATTGCGCTCTTCGGCTATCGATCGACTCATGGCGGTGGGATGGTGTGCCGTGGTATCTGCGCTCTGGCAAGTATTTGCCCGATACGGCGACCGAGGTTCTTGTGGAACTGAAAGCACCGCCGCAAAAGCTCTTCGCAGACGCAGTGGCAGCCAAATGCCAGGGGAACTATCTTCGCTTCCGGCTCTCTCCCAACGCGGAAATCGGACTCGCCGCTCGCGTGAAGCTTGCAGGCCAGGAGTTTATCGGTGAGCAGCGAGAGCTGTATTTGCTCGAACAGCAGCCCGGAGAAGAAATGCCCTACGAACGGCTACTGGGCGACGCCATGAAAGGCGACGGTGGCCTGTTTACTCGCGAGGACGCGGTGGAAGCCGCATGGGCAGTAGTCGATCAGGTGCTCAAACACCATCCCCGAGTGCGCCCCTACAAGCGCGGCACCTGGGGGCCGAAACAGGCAGACACTTTGATCGCAGCAAGCGGCGGCTGGCGTAATCCCAGCAGTACCAATTCATCTGGGTCATAGATCTCATATCCAGGCAATGAGAGTGCAACGAGCCTCGGTCCAAGCAAGTTGTTCCGGGTGTATCGTGACCTACCCGCAAATCATAACTTCGACAACACTCCACGGCAGGCATTGATCGACTGGCAATTTCCGGATCGTCCGCTCACTCGCCCAGAACTCACTCGGCTTTCCTCGCGCAAACGCTGGCTCCCTTTCGGGGCAATCGTTTTTTGGCCTTGCACTCTGCCTCAGCAGCGATACAATTGCAGAAATTCGGAGTCGAAAAAGAGCTTCCAGCTAGAACGATCCACAGCCCCACAGCAGTCTCGTCGACCCGATAGCAGCCTTCCCTATGTGCGGCCGCCCAGGTAAGTGCGATCAGGCAAAGCCGCTTCTCTTTTCGCTTCGCAAGTCGCCATATCTCCTTCGAGAATCCCCTCTGAGAGGTTCGCAACTGACATGGACAGGCGGATATTTGCATCGAAACTCTACCGCGGCGCTTGCTGCTGCGTGCTGTTCTTTGTGGCCGCCTCCGCCTCATTCAATGGCTACTATGACAAGTGGCACTTCCGCGAACCAGGCCACTTCGGAAGTGTAGATCCAATCAACGGAGCCAAAACCAAGTTCGGTCTTGCTGACATGCTGGATGGCACAGCCGCGCGTCCGTTTGTGTACAGGCAGCTAATTCCAGCTATCGCAAACTGGCTCGATTCCACTGCGTCCACCAGGACGAAGGACGCTCTCTCCCGAGTTCTCGGCAGGTATGAACCGGTCTCGGCGCTGGCCGTTGACCCGAAGTACTCTTTTCGCTATACGGTCGTCTATCTCGTCACCTTTCTCTTCGCATGGCTCTCGGTCGTAGCCATGTATCTGGTGTGCCGGGCTCTCGAAATGCCTCCAGCCGCTCGCACATTCGCCCCCGTCGTCATGATTCTCTTACTTCCCTATTTCCTGAGCAACGGCGGGTACTTTTATGACCTTTCAGAGCTGGCGTTTATCGCACTTGCCGTGTGGATGGCACTGAAGTTCGACTGGTGGTGGATGCTGCCGCTCGTAGCGCTCGCCACATGGAACAAGGAGAGCTTCTTATTGGTGACCTTGACGCTCTATCCGCTTCTCCGCAGGCGTCACACGGTGGCTGGCGCTCTGGTTGGAACCGCGCTCTTGGCCTCGACCTGTGCCGCGGTCTATCTCGCGATCAGGTCGCGTTTTTCTCAGAACGCCGGCGGCGCAGTGCTGCATCAATGGCGACTGCAATTGGATTTCCTGTCGCATCCGCGGAACCTCATCCGGCTGGAACAAACCTACGGTATTTCGCACTTCAAGGCCTTTTCCCTGGTGCCGCTTGCCTTGATTGTGTGGACTGCTTGGCGCGGCTGGCGGCTGCTGCCGCTGGAGATCCGGCGCTATGGACAAATCGCAGCGGCCATCAACATCCCGCTCTACTTTCTCTTCTGTGCGCCCGGCGAGATGCGCGACTTCAGCCTGCTCTACGTGGTCTTCCTCTTGCTGTTGGCCGTCAATCTCGCGGCAGAGACAAGAGAGCAATCACACCCAAACGTGTTGGTCGATCAATCGCATCCAAACCAAGCAGAGGCTCAATGAAGTAGTAAAGACAGGCGTCCTCGGTTTCATCGCACAAGGCACGTGAACTACATGCCAATCACAACCGGAGCAATCTATGGAAGAGGAAAAAATACGTGAAGCCCTGAATGCGCACTGGCATGCGTCGGCAGTCGGCGATGCCAACGCGGAACACGATATTTACGAGGACGACGCCGTTTGCGACTATCCCCAGTCAGGCGAGCGAATCCTCGGGCGAGCCAATTTGCAATCCCTGCGGAGTCATCATCCCGGCAAACCGTCAGGTTTCAATGTCCGGCGAATTCTCGGGAAGGGTGACCTCTGGATCACGGAATACACGATCACCTATGAGGGGCGACCTGCATTCACAGTGAGCGTAATGGAGTTCCGCGATGGCAAGGTCGTGCACGAAACGCAGTATTTCGCGGATCCCTTCGAGGCCCCCGCTTGGCGAAGCCAATGGGTTCGCCAGATCGCCTGACGCCAAATCGAAGGACGATTGGTACCGCCTTTTCGGTTCGCGCTTGAATTGACCGCCTCCAGGCAGCCGGCCTGATCCGCTTTTCGAGAAAATTATTTGTTGCAACAATTAACAACCTTGCTGCGTCCAATCTGCAGGTATCTATTGGCAGTGTTCCACCGGTGCAGCAGGCTTCCCCATCCCCAACCGGCCAGAGCCCGTCGGCTTTTGCCGGCAACTCCCAACGGCCCGTGGCCCGAAATCGAAAGGACCTCATCAATGAAACGATTAGCAATTGCATTAGGCATTCTGTCGCTGGCTACTCCTCTAGCCCTCGCGCAAACCTCCACCTGGGTTCCAGACAAGGCGCATAGCGAGGTCGACTTCAGCATCCTTCACATGAGCCTCTCCAATGTCCATGGCCGCTTTGGCAATATCGGCGGCTCCATTGCTCTCAATGAAGCGGACATCACCAAGTCCACCGTCAATGTCACCATCGATGTAACCACGGTGGACACGGGCGTAGGCCCCAGAGATACGGACCTGAAGAGTGCGAACTTTTTTGACGTGGCCAACTTCCCCACCGCCACATTCACTAGCACCAGCGTGGCTAAGAGCGGCAGCGGCCTGACCGTATCTGGCAACCTCACCCTGCACGGAGTGACCAAGCCCGTGGTGCTGCAAGTGGAAGGCCCCACCGGCCCGGTTCCAGGGATGGACCACAAGCCCCATTCCGGCTTCGCAGCCACCACTACCATCAGCCGCACAGCCTTCGGCATTGCAGCAAAATTCCCAACCGCCGTGTTGGGTGACGACGTCAAGCTCTCCATCGACCTCGACGTCGCCAAGCAGTAAGCACTTCAAATAGGGGCGAGGCGACGCAGGCCGCCTTGCTTCTGCTTGAACGCCGTACTTTGAGCAAGGAGAGATTCCATGGCCAGCCTGAAGCGCGAGATTGCGCAGGAGCGCCCTTTTTCAAGCCTCGAGGAGGAAGCGCTGCTGAACCTGCTGCGGACGGCCGACTGCCTGCAGCGCGCCTTTCAGCGCCAGAGCCGCAACTGGGGCATCACCTCGACTCAATACAATGTTCTGAGAATTCTGCGGGGCGCCCAGCCGCAGGGGCTTACCTGTTCTGCCATCGGTAGTCGCATGATTACGGCCGAACCTGACATAACACGTCTTCTCGCGCGCCTCAAAGCCCTTAAACTGATCCGGCAGCAGCGCGATCGGCACGACCGGCGCGTTGTATGGACACAGATCGCCGATGCAGGTCTGGAATTGCTGCGCCAAATGGACCCAGTCATTAGTCTCGCTCAAAAAGAGTTGCTGGGTCATCTGGGCCAGGCTGAACTGTCACATCTGATACGGCTGACAGAGTTGGCGCGCAAAAATTGTGCCGGCCAGCAGGATCCAGTCAGTTGCACCGGCAAGAAAGAATCCGAGGGAGAAGTCTGTGGAATGGGCGGAACGAATTTAAACTCCCGCTAACCGCTGTGCGCGGCCGGGAACAAAAGCAGGGTACCTCTAGCGCGCCACGATTTTCTGGGCCACAGTCACTTCATCGGCATCGGCCTGGATAATCTTGTTATGCAGGCAATAGAGAGCCAGTTCAAGCCGGTCTGACACGCCCAGCTTGTCATAGATCTTGCGCAGATAGTTCTTAATAACTTGCTCGGTCGTCCCCAGTTGAAAGGCGATCTCCTTGTTGCGCTTGCCCTGAGTGATGCAGGTAATGATAGCCATTTCCTTGGGCGACAGGCGCGGCTGGCTGCGGGGGCTCACCAACGAGGCAGCTTGCGCGCGATAGGCTTCAATCACCCAATTTACTGATTGGTTGTCGATCCATGTTTCGCCGGCGGCAATCCTGCGCACGCAACGCACCAGCAGGTCGGGCGAAATGGAGCGGGAGATGATGCCGCGAACACCGCGGCGATAAAGCTCGACAGTCTGGTTCTCGTCGGCCGCTACAGCCTGCACAATGAGCTTGACATCAGGAGCAAGCCGCAGCAGGTCGGGGATGGCGTTGGCCGTGCCCGTCAACAGGCCCCCTTCAAGCAAAACAATGTCAGTGGGATAGCGTTCGATGGCCGTTCGGAGATTCTCTAGGGAGTCTGCCTGCGCGACCACCCTCAGGTCGTCTTCTACCGCGAAGATTTTGCGTATCCCCACACGGTAAATCGCCTGCGAGTCCGCAAGAATAATGCGAACGGTCCCCGGCCTGACCGGTCCGTCAAGCACCTCAACATCAGCAGAATCGTCTGAACGTTCCATAGTATGCAACTGAAAGCCCACGGGAGCCGTCATTGCTCCACAAATCGGTACTCATCGATGGTGGCGGCTGCTTGGTAATGCTCCTGGTTCATTGAGCAGCGTACCACACGTCCGCGGCACTGAACCAACACATCGTGCGGGGTTCCGAGTACCGTTCCTGGCATGCGCAACGCAAATTTGATGTCCTGCCCCACATTCAGGGGTCCGTGCAACTCAAAGAGAACCCCACTGGCCGAGACATTCCGCGTGACAGCCGGGTTTTCTTCGGGGTCATTGGCAAGCGTCACCCGCAACTCGAGCGGAAAACGCACCGCACACCGTACTTCCTTGCGGGAAGTACCCAACGTCGATTGGCTCTGCCGGGGTGATATACCCAACTTCGAGGTTTCCATTAGTAGTTTCCTGCCACCATTTCGGGACGTACTCGTAACTGTATCGGACTTTTCGAGTTTTACCTACAGCACCAAAGTTTAGACCAGGTAATCCAATCGTCAAAGGGCGAAGTGCGGCGTAATCAAGAATGTGCAGTGACGAGTTAGCTACCTGCCTTGGTCTCGGGAAAGAACGCCGATGAAGCGCCGACCCACTCCTGACTCTTATTATGGTCCACGCCCATCATCTTTCCCCGTCCCAGGCGCACCAGAGATAAGGCCGGGGTCAGGCTGCCGCCGTCGGGCCATAGATATAGGATGCGGATCTCAGCCTGGGTGAGTCCGTGCGGGGTTTCGATTGTGGGTTCAAAGCGCATCCGCTGTTGCAGCAGGTAGCTGTCTCGACTCCCGGCCGCAATCGCCTCCAATTGTTCCTGGGTCGGGCCGAACTCTATCCCCTTGCCCGCAAAGGAGAACAGCGGCTTCAGCAGCAGTTCGCTATACACCGTCTGCGGCCCGCTCGCAGCCGGGAGGGGAACGCCTGAGGTAGCTAGGAACGAACGCCCTGGACCGGCAAGAAAGTCGCCAAGAAAGGTCGCAGGAGGAACCACCTTGAATCCAGTGAGCGGACGCGACAGCCACGGAAGAGAAAACTTGCTGATGAGGAAGTACCAGTTTGGATGGCCTGCCCACTCCACCTCCCAGCGGCGAGTCAGATCAAACTGAAGATGTACATTGCGGGAGATGAGTTCGTCAGCTATGGCACGGTTATAGATCCGATGAATGGGCACAATCCGGCCGGATGTGTTTCGGTAATGCAGCTTGTTACCAGCGGGTTCAATCCGCTGAATATCTACCACTGCAATGCCCAGTTTTTTTGCTGTGATCTCGAAATCGGGCCGCGTTTTCTGATGCCTGGGGTCTACGTCGATCAGAACCACATTCTCGGCGTTCTTGCCGCCGAGGATTGTGCGCGCCAGTAGCTCCCAGTAGCTTGCCTCGTTCAAACCGCCCAGGTATGCGCCCAGCGATCCAGGCAGGTCAAAAATCTCGCGATACGCGGCGTTCAAGACAGCCTGATAGCCAAAAACCGATGGAAACGCCTGGATTTCGACCAACCTGGGCTCCAGATTGCCGTTTTCGGCACTCACCAGGGCAAAATCGGCGGTCAGAAAGTGCGGATGGGCCGTCTCGTTCGCAACACAATAGCCCAGCGGAATGGCGTTCCGGGCCGCATTTAGGTAGTCCGCGTCTGCCATCAAACTGCGCGCCAATTCCGCCCCAGCTTTTGCCATTTCATCCAAAAGTGACTGCGGCACAAAAATCGGCGTTTCCGCCACCCGGAATTCAACCTCCGCGCTGCAGCGCGTCTCAAGCAGCCCCAGAAGGGCAGCATAACGCTCGGCCGTAAACCGTTGATTGAAACGATTGCGCAGCTCTGGAATCATTGTTTGCCCCTCTCCCAATGGTGGCTCTTCGCCAGGCTAAAGATAACCTCAGCCGGGCATAGACGGCTAGAGTCTCAGCATTGCCCAGAAATCAACCTACCCGTGTCGGAAAAGGTCGGGTAGATGTGATGCAACTCACGTTGAATGAAGTCTCGGCAGCAAAATGAGTCATGCTCTGACCTCTCCACCCTGTCTCTAATGGCAAAAAACGCCCTTTGAAATGGAAAATTTATAAAATAGGTACTTTTGTTGTAGCCAAGGTGCATCTTTTGGGGTAGTCTTTTGGTGCGTATACCCCTCAGTTGTAAGGAGTGCCTGTAAATGCTTTCAGCATCTGCGAAGTTTTATAGCGTCGTTTTCGGGTCCATTTTGGCAGTTTCGGTCACTATCGCGAACGCCAGTCCCATCATCCCGGCTCCGTTGCCGCCGGTTGGGCACATGATCGCCAGCGCCAGCCCCATCATCCCGGCTCCATTGCCGCCCGTTGGGCACATGACCGCTAGCGCAAGCCCCATCATCCCGGCTCCATTGCCGCCGGTTGGGCACATGATCGCCAGCGCCAGCCCCATCATCCCGGCTCCGTTGCCGCCGGTCGGGCATATGATCGCCGGCGCCAGCCCCATCATTCCGGCTCCGTTGCCGCCCGTTGGACATATGACCGCCAGCGCCAGCCCCATCATTCCGGCTCCGTTGCCGCCCGTTGGACATATGACCGCCAGCGCAAGCCCCATCATCCCGGCTCCATTGCCGCCGGTTGGGCACATGATCGCCAGCGCCAGCCCCATCATCCCGGCTCCGTTGCCGCCCGTTGGGCACATTACCGACGCGGTTTAGATCGCTTGCAGAATGGATGATTGACCCGGATCGCTGCTAGACTGGATTCGTCTCATCGACTGGACCAAGCAGGAGATTGCCGTTGGGTCTCTATACGATCCTCTGGATAGGCGGAGTCCTGGCAGAAGCCGCTGTAGTCACGCTCGCGATTCGCGGGCGCAACTTTCGCCAAATCCCGGTCTTTTGCTCATATATTATATGGAGCCTGTTCGTCGACATTCTCTTCTACTTCTTCCGCCAGCTATATCCTGATCAGGACAGGTACTTCCGGGCTTATTGGGTCGAGATGATTGTTGACTCTCTCTTCCAGTTTGCTGTCCTGGTGGAGCTGGCTTGGGCAGTACTTCGACCAATCCGCGCTTCGCTGCCCCGCCAATCGATTGTCATCCTGACCATCCTCATTGCCCTGGCCACCGCACTGATTTGGCCCATTGCAGGGTGGACCGTGCCCGCGTACTTCGTAAAGACCGGACGTCTCTTTGTCCATATGCAGCAGACAGTTGCAATCCTTAGAGTGGTGATCTTCATGGCTCTGGCCGGGTTTAGCCAGATGCTTTCCATTGGTTGGCGCAACCGCGAACTGCAAATTGCCACTGGGCTTGGGTTCTATTCTCTGTGCAGCTTGGCTGTCTCTGTCCTGCATAACCATCAGGCCGTGGGACTCCAGTACGCATACCTGGACCAGATCTTGGCGACCACTTACATCGGTTCAATGGTCTATTGGTTGGTGAGCTTCTCTCAGAAAGAGGCGGAACGCCAGCAGTTCACTCCCCAGATGCAGAATTTCCTCTTGGCAATGGCTGGTGCAGCACACGAAGGTCGCATTGCATTGAAAGAGGGCTCTCCCGGCAAGGTGAATAAGTCCAGACCCTGATGTAGAGCGAATTCACACTCTTGATTAGTCCATGGGCGGGTGCACAATCCTTGACGCAGTCGTGTCGCCAAGGGAGAGCACGAGCCTCATGCAGCGGGCTTTTCGTCCAGACCAATCATCGCTGCTCATAGCGGCTACCAACGGACCCGCGCTACGAATCCCCTCCAGCTCGCCGCACTTGCTTTTGCCGGGAATTAGGCCCCGTAGGCGCACAATCGTGGTATGGCGAACCTCCAGGCTATCGATCCATTTCCGTCTGTCAGGCATGTGACAGGTCCGTACCAAGAAGACACCCCCACCCCCCCTCCCCCCTGAAATGGGCGACTCCCGGGGTCACTTTCGTCCCGGTCAGAGGGGTAAGCTACTGTGAACAAATAACATGATGAATGTACCTGCGAGCAGACCCATTGTCTTAATGGTAAACAGAGGCCCCCGAAAAATGCCCCTTTTCGCCATTTTGGGGGTTGTTTTTGGCCGGTTCGCCAGGAAAGTGAGGCGTTTTTGACCAGCTCTACGGCCTGGCCGGGGTCGGTGTATCCTGGAGGCCCGTCTCCCAAGTTGGTGCACCTTGTTCAACAATTAACCGAGCACAGTAACCTTGGTTCCGTTCTACAAAATCAGGCCATGCAAGATGCCTTACCGACAGTTCCTATCCATTGAACCGGCTATATTCAGGGTGCCAGATTCCGGAGCCGCCTACTCTCACATGCGTGTGTTGTCGCTGGAGAACCGGAAAACTTTGCATTTCCTATAGTTAGGCCGTCTATTTTGTGCCCTAAACAGGGTGGTCTGCTACCAGAAAGTATCATTGACCCAGGCGGTAAGTTACTTTACGTTACGAATGTGTCCAGATTGCGTGGGTACTAACTGGACGAGAAAGTTGTACGAAGCGACCAGATTTCTGCCCACAACGAATGATTTTCTGTTACTAATGGAACGTGCAGTGAATACCGACCGGCCCGCCTGGGGGAAATCTGGCGGGGCTAATGCCCGGTCTAAGGATCATCTATGATTCTGCCTCTGCTCCAAATCGCCGCAATTGCAGTTGTCGCGCTCTATCTGGGCCGCTGGAGACTCGGAGTACGCCGACAGAACAATCAATCCTGGGAATCGCTTTTAGCCAGGCTGCGGCCTGATTGGAGCGCACGTCAGTTGAGCGATCATTTCCTTTGGAAGGAAGGGCTGGACGACGCCACTCCCGAGGAAACCTGGAAACGACTCCAGGGCGCTCACGGCCTGTGGGCGATGTACCAGAACGCACGCGTGCTGCTACAGATGGCCGATTTCGCTTCTCGCAATTGCGATTCCGTGGATCGCGTGCTTCTTGAGACTCTGCGCAGTGATGCCATGCAGATTCGGCTTTGCGTTTTGATGGCTCTTGCCCAGTATGCTTGCAGCCAGGCGAGCGAAGGCGTCAGAGTAAATGCCTTCCGTGCCGCATCGATGTACACCGGCATGGCCGCACGGATGACACAGCTGCTACAGGAGAATGCGGCCAACCTCGTTCCCGATTTTGTTGCTGCAATGTAACTCAGTTGGTTCTCTCAAGCAAAACCCCGGCTTCGGCCGGGGTTTTTGCTTGAGAGCTAGCCCTTCACCTTTCAGGCTGCGCCGGCGGCTACGAAGGCATTAATGCGTGCGTACTCCTCCGCGGTGAGCCGAAACTCGAGCGCCGGAGCCATCCCTTCCACTTGCTGTGCGCTGCGTCCGCCGACGATCGCGGCTGTTATAGCTGGATGATTGAGCGTCCAGGCCACGGCAACCACGCCGGGGCTTACGCCGTGTCCATCGCCAATTTCGCGTAGCAATTCGACCAATTGAAGATTGTGGCTCAGTTTCGGTTGGTTGAACTCGGGCGAACGCCGCCGCCAATCGTCCGCCGGCAAGGCCGCGATTCGTTCCGCGGTCATCTTGCCCGTCAGCAGCCCAGAGACCATCGGGGAATAGTTGATCACCCCGATGCCGTTGGCTTGTGTGAACGGTAGAATCTCGTTTTCAACGGCCCGGCGCAGCATGGAATACGGGGGTTGCAGGCTGGTGATTGGAGCGATCTTCTGGATGCGCCTCATCTGCTCGACTGAGAAGTTTGAAACGCCTATCCAGCGAACCTTTCCCTGCTTGCGAAAGTTGGCCAAAGCTTCCCATCCCTCTTCAATTTCGGGGTCGGGGATGGGCCAGTGAATTTGATACAGATCAATGGTCTCGACGCCGAGGCGGCGCAGAGAGCCCTCCAGACCCTCGGCGAGCGAAGCAGCTTTTAGCGAACGGTAGATGGAGCGGTCACTGTGCCAGTGCATGGCGCATTTGGTAAAGACCATCGGCTTGTGGCTGGTCGTCTTGAGAGCCCGGGCCACAACTTCTTCTGAGCGGCCCAGGCCATAAACTGCTGCGGTGTCAATCCAATTGACTCCCAGATCCAATGCGCGATGAATGGCAGCGATGGATTCATCGTCGTCCTGGGGGCCCCAGCCGAATTCCCAGTTGCCGCCGCCGATTGCCCATGCGCCAAAGCCGATCGGCGTGAGTTGCAGGTCTGAGTTGCCAAGAGTGCGAAGAGATTGCGAGGCAGTGGAGGTCATAACACCAGATTAGATGAGCAGGGCGGCGCAGAGATTCCGGACCGGGACTGCCAGCGACAAAAATCTCAGGCCGGAATCAAGAAGCGACCTTCTCGCATGATTTGCTCCCTGCCCGTTTCAGACTCGAGCCAGATATTAAAGCCGAGGCCCACCACATCAATGTGTGTTCCCGAACGCCAGGGCGCACCGGTGTGTTCCCCGTAGGGATTGCCGAAGGCGATGTGGACGCCGGGAAACTTTTCGTCCTGCAAGATGTTGCCGATGACTCTCTCGACACCGATATTGGTACCAATGGCGAACTCGCCCACCCTGTCCGAATTCTCATCGGTATGGGTATAGGTCCAGAAGTCCGCTTCAAGCCCCTTGTTTCGGCTTGCGCATCTCTGGATGCGGTTGGCGGCGATCTCGATGGTGAGCGGGGTGGCAGCCAGCAGCCCATAGCGGGCGCAGAGCCAGTCGCCGACCACGCCGTCCACCACGAAGGTGCCGTTGACCTCGCCGGGGGCAGTAAAACACTCGCCTCCGGGTAGGTTGCCCCACTTCTCAGGGGAGATAATGCCCGAT
This sequence comes from uncultured Occallatibacter sp., assembly GCA_964396795.1. Lineage (GTDB taxonomy): Bacteria > Acidobacteriota > Terriglobia > Terriglobales > Acidobacteriaceae > Telmatobacter. The sequence continues at coordinate 91,624 of CAYNGB010000010.1, forward strand.
GTCTTGAACCACCGGTAGCCGGGGTTCATTTCGGCAGTGATGTCTGTGCCAGCTGCGGTGGTGGCGCGAATACGGGTGACCCTGCGTACCCGGTCCAGAACTTTCTGGCTTAGCCGGTCCACGAGGATGAAGTCGGCACGCATGCCCTGGCACATGATCTCGGGGGTGATGTTCACCATGTGCGCATGGCGCATGCGTCGCCGATTCACAATGTCTGTCATCTGCATACGCGAATGCAACTCATTGGGCTGTGCCTGCACGGCAAAGATGGAGACCTGCGAAGTTTCCATATCGGCCAGCACCGCAGAGGGCATGTCGATGAGGGGACGGGGGGCTAAGTCTTCAAGCACGAAGGCATTCCACGGGCAACCACACTCGGCCAACTGCGCAGCGAGTGCAGCGGCGATGGGCTCAGTGATGCGGTCGGTGATAAGGGTGACCTTCTCGCCAGGATCAATGCGCAGACAGGTGGTGACGGCCGAACGGGCGCCGGGTGCGAACTCGGCGGGATAGCTCAAAGAGAGTAGATGCGCGGTGGTTTCAGTCATGCCCAAACTTCGGTGCTCCTCTAGTGATGCCCGCGGATGCTCGGTGCGTATGTTGTGAGGTTACTGGAAAATTCATCGAAATGAAATGGGCCGCTAATCGCGTGCACCTGCGCGCACTCAATAACGGAAATCTCAGGCAAAGACCTGCGCAGAAAGAACAAAGAGACCTAGAATCTCTCAGGTCTCAAATGCGAATCCTGCCGTACCCCGCGCTTTCCGGTCTCTACGAGTAGAAGTGAAACCGACAAGCTCAGCAATGGACCTAACGCACTAAAGACAGGCCGGGCAACATTGCCCATCGCATCAACGTAGGCCCCCATTACAAGGGCTGCCAGCGCCGAGCACACCGACCCTATCACCCATGGTCTTGGCAGGCGTCCGAGTCCGCACAGGCCTAGCGGGAGCAGCCATGCAAAAGCAAAAAGGGATTCACGGGCAACGAGACATCTGTACAGGCCTGAGAGGTACAAGTGACCGGAGCCGGATTCGGCCCATTGTGAAGCCGCGAAGCTTAGGGGTGAATAAGACGAAGAGCCCATGGACATCAAGAGCGTCACTGTCACGAAACCGGCCGCAACCATTGCTCCTAGCCACGCCAGTTGGGATAATCGGAGTGAGCCGCGTCGACAAGATGTGAGCCACCATGCAAATGCAAGCACAGCCGCGAGGGGAACATAGGTCTCCTTGGCGAGTGCGCCAAGAACGCCCCATAGTGGCAATAGCCACCAGCGGTCCGTAAGCAACGTCCACACCACCACCAAGAGCAAGCAGTTTACGGCGGAGTCCACATACCCAGATAAGTTCCAATTGGAGACGACGAAGTCGGCCAGATAGACAAACCCGCCAATCAGCGCCGTGGGATAATCCCCAACAATCCGTTGACCGACGCTTACCAACACGTATGCAGTGGTTGCGATAAAAAATGAGTTCACAACTAACAGCGCGAAGAAAACTGGATTCCAGGTATTTAGATGTCCGTTGGCCAGCCAATAGACGGGCCTGGCCAGATACGGAACAAGCACGCGGTGCGAATGTTCGCCAGCCTGGTCGCCCCCAGTCACCAGCGAGTAATATCCGACGGAATCAGAGAGACCCGGGATCGACCGCGGGTCATAACGATTGAGCGTCGGATAACCCAGGCTCATACAAATGATGAAGAAGAGCATCCAAAGCATGACTCGGTAGCCAAGCGAAGGTCCCAATGTGATTCTCCTTTATTAGCACCAATGCGCTTGATTCTATCGCTGGTGATCGGCCAGCCGCGCTCCTTGATCAATGCTTCGAATGTTCGACACGGCGGCAGCATGTTGGGGCCATATGAATCTCGTATATTTACCCTGCGCAAAATGCGCGAAGGTCGCGCGCAGACCGATTGTGGCAGAGTCAACGCCCATAGCCAACGTGAGCCCATAGTGACAAATATTCATTACTTCGCTCAGCATCAATGCATCGGCTCGTAACCACGCTCATCCAACTTCTAGTAAACCAACGCTGTTAGGATGAAGCTGCCGGAGATGCGATGCGCGAACATCTGGCTGAACTGCTGAACGACCTTCGTCGATTTGACCGCGGGATTGCGGTGGTTCACTACCGGGGAAACCGGCGGCGGGCAACGACGTACGCAGAGCTTGCCCGGTTGGCGGGACGGTTTGCGGCGCTGTTGGCCGCGCGGGATATTGGGCCAGGGGACCGCGTTCTACTGTGGGCCGAGAACAGCGCTGAGTGGGTGAGCGCCTTCTATGGCTGCATGCTGCGCGGGGTGCTGGCGGTTCCGCTGGATGCCTATGGAAGCGCGGAGTTTGCTTCACGCGTTGCCGCGGACGTGCAACCACGACTGGTGGTGGGCGACGCGCTGCTGCTGAGCCAACTTGAAGGCACGTGGCCAAAGTTGGCCTTTGATGATCTGGCCGGCATATTGCCCAGCGAGGAGGCTGGAGCTGTACCGGGCCTCGGCGCGGATACCCCGCTGCAAATTCTCTTTACATCCGGGACAACGGGCGAGCCCAAAGGCATTGTTCATACGCATGGAAACGTGGTCGCCAGTGTATGGCCCATCGAGGAAGCAGCGCAGAGGTATATGCGTTACGAGCGGCTGGTGCATCCGCTGCGCTTTTTGCATACCCTGCCGTTGAGCCACGTGTACGGGCAGATGATGGGCATGTGGGTACCGGCAATCTTTGCGGCAGAAGTCCACTTTGAGAGCCGGCTGGTGGCGCCGCGGCTGCTGGAGACGATCAAGCGGGAACGGATCTCAGTGCTGGCGGCGGTGCCGCGTGTCATGGCCCTGCTGAAGACGTACCTCGAGACGAGCCAGCCGGGGCTGGCGGAGCAGGTGACGGCCTCGCAGGGGATTGGACCATGGATGCGGTGGTGGCGCTTTCGCGCCGTGCATCAGGCCTTCGGGTTTAAGTTCTGGGCACTGATCTCAGGCGGCGGCGCTCTGCCGGGACCGCTGGAGCAGTTCTGGAACGGGCTTGGATTTGTGGTGGTGCAAGGGTACGGGATGACAGAAACGACCGCGCTGATCACACTCAATCATCCCTTCCACGTAGCACGCGGAACCTTGGGTAAGCCGCTTCCGGGACGCGAAGTAAAACTTGGGCCGGACGGCGAAGTGCTGGTGCGCGGGCCGGGAATCTCAGGCGCGACGTGGAGCGGTGGCGAGATGCGACCGCGTGTAGAAGAGTGGCTCGCCACGGGTGATCTTGCCGAGAGGCAGACGACGGGCGAACTGCGTTTCATGGGGCGCAAGAGTGAGACGATTGTGACCTCGACCGGAGTGAATCTGCACCCTGAAGACCTGGAAGCGGCCATAGAGCAAGAACCGGGCGTTACGGGATGCGCGGTGGTGCCGATGGAGACCATCAACGGGCCCGAGGCTTGCGCGGTGCTGGCAGTGAGAGGTGCGGAGACGCAGGCGGCGAAGGCTATTGAGCATGCCAATACGCGGCTGGCGGAGTTTCAACGGGTGAGGCGCTGGGTGCTGTGGCCAGAGCCGGATTTGCCGCGTACCTCAACCGGCAAAGTTCGACGGCGAGCGGTAGCTATGTGGCTGGATGGGATTGTGACTGCAGCGGCAGGAGGCGCCGGCGCGAAGGCAGATTTTTCAGCGGGCGGAGACTGGCTACTGGCACTAATAGCAGAGATTGCCGGCGAAGCACCACCGGGTGTGGGAGACGAGTTGCGGTTGGCCGAGGACCTGCACCTCGATAGCCTTGGGCGTGTGCAGCTGGCGGCGGCTATCGAGGAACGGCTGGGAATGCCACCGGAAAGCGGACTGCTGGAAGAGGCGCACACGCTGGGGGATTTGCGCGGGCTGATCGCCGGAGATGGTGCGGAAAGGACTAGGAATTACACGGCTGCCCAGGTCAAGGCAGAGACGCAACGAGGTCGAGATGGCCTCGTCTCCCCCTCCGGTGTCAACAGCAAAAACACCACAACGACGGGCCGTCCGGTTGAGGAAGGGATGGCGCATCCGGAGGTGGGGGTGGAGCAGGAGACCTACCTTTATCCCCACTGGCCGTGGCTGGTGCCGGCTGCGTGGTTGCGGACCGCATTTCAGGTAGCGGTGGCAAGGCCGCTGGTGCGGCTGCTGGCCAATCCCCGGGTGACTGGAGCGCGCGTGCCGACCGGCGGGGAGCCCATGCTCATCGTGGCCAATCACGTCACGGCATATGACGGACCGCTGGTGGAGTACGCACTGCCGGCGTCGGTGCGGCGGAGAATGGCGGTAGCCATGTCGGGCGAGATGCTGGAGGACTATCGGCACTTTCGCAGTCCCGAAGCCGGACCGGGGCAGCGGCGGTTTATGCTGTCGGGACCGCTGGTCTGGCTGCTTTTGACGGCCCTGTTCAATGTGTTCCCATTGCCGCGGAGGCGAAATTTCGAGCGTAGTTTCCGGCACGCGGGCGAAGCGCTAGACCGAGGGTTCAATGTGCTGGTGTTTCCTGAGGGAACACGCTCGGCAGCTGGAGAGCTGGCTCTGTTCCGCCCGGGGATTGGGTTGCTGGCGAAGCAGTCATGGACGGCTGTATTGCCGGTAGCGATTCGCGGGCTGGGCAAACTGAAAGTACAGGGTCGAGGATGGTTTCGATCCGGAACTATCGAGGTGCGAGTCGGCGAGCCGCTCCGGTTTGCACGCGACGAAAGCGAGACAGAGATTACAACGCGTCTGCACGCCGAAGTAAAGAGGCTGCTGAGCGAGTAAGGCGCCAGATTCAGGGCCGGCTCCCGGGGCGGGTCGTGGATCGTGCGCTTCAAAAGCAAGCCCGCACCTTGGTAAGGCCCGCTCCCTTTCAGGTGCTCACACAACTCGAATTCCAGAACCAGCAATAAGGAACGGAGAAGATCCTATGGGAAATATCACCCGCAGAGACATGTTGGGACGCTCTTCCCTGTTGATGGCATCGATCGGGACAGGACTGCCTTTGGCGGCTGCAAATCCAGAGCCCGCTGAAACAGCGCGTAGGCCAAAAGTTGTGGTCGTGGGGGGGCATCCGGACGACCCTGAATCCGGTTGTGGAGGAACCATCGCTCTCTATGCCGATGAGGGACATGAAGTGGTGATCGTCTACCTGACGCGCGGGGAGAGCGGAATCAAGGGAAAGACCATGCGGGAAGCGGCACTGATTCGCACCGCAGAGGCCGGGAAAGCCTGCGAACTCCTTCATGCGCGGCCCATCTTCGCAGGCCAGATTGACGGTCACACGGAATTGAATCCATCGCTTTACGAGGCCTTCAAGAAGATTCTCGACGCCGAAAATCCAGACCTGGTTTTCACCCATTGGCCTATCGATACGCACCGTGACCATCGGGTTGCGTCCCTGCTGGCCTATGACGCCTGGCTAACGGCGGGCAGGAAATTCGATCTTTATTACTTTGAAGTCGAGCAAGGAGAACAGACCCAGATCTTCCATCCGACACACTACGTCGACATTTCCACAACCCTGAACCGCAAGCAGGCAGCATGCTTCGCTCATGCAAGTCAGCATCCTGAAACGGACTTCTGGCCCCAGCATGAGGAGATGAACCGCTTTCGGGGGATGGAATGCGGAGTCAAGAATGCGGAAGGGTTCATTCGGCACTGCCAGAACCAGGGAATCGACCCACCCAAGAGGGGATAAGGGTGGAGCAAAGGCCGGCCTTGATCGTTGCCAGCCCCGCCGTGCAGCACTATCCGATCTGTGGCCTCGTTACTCGTTCGCTAAGTCGTAAAGGCTGGTAGAGAATGCCGCGTAATAAGACTCCACCGGTCCACGATGGCCATTGCAGCGCGCGTAAAGTTCAAGACCGAGACGCGTAGGAGTTATATCAGCAATTTCCAGGGTCGCAAGGCGCGACGACTTCTCACTCTTCTCAATCAACTCAAGGTTGGTAAGATGTCCGAGATCGCGATCGATCCTAACGTGCTCGCGCTGGTCTGTCCTCATAATGATTTCCTGCGCAGAGCAGGAAGGCGGATGCGAAGGCGTCCACCCATGTTCGGTCCGGGGCTCGGTGGACTTGGAGCATACGACGGCCAGAATCTGAGCATGTATGGGTGTGAGTTGACTGAGCGCGTACGCCAAAGGCATATTCGATTCGTCGTTTCCCATGACCGTGCAAGAGGTAGCGAGGAGATTCGCCCAGAAATGCTGCAGCCAATCGGCCTCAGCCCATGATCCGTCCTCAATCACGCGCACCACGACATGAGGATGAGCCAGTAAGCGTGAGGATTCCGGTGTCCACGCCAGCAGCTCTTCGGTTTTGAGCGCAATCTCCACCGCACTCAAAACTCTGAAGTCGCTCGTTCCCTTGTGCATGAATTTCGCGATTTCTGACGAGGCTTCGGGCGAGATTCGACTTAGAAACGCTAGTGCTCCGGCCTTACGGAATTCCCTGAGAATGTCGTCCGGACCAGGTGCCGCATCTTCCTCTGATTTGGCATCCGTTTCCCAAAGACGCACGTCCATGCCGGCGGGCAGAACAAAGGAGAAGCCGATACCGTCGTCGCCCCAGCGCACAGCCCTGGCCTGCACCGAATACCGGCGCTCAGAGACTTTCTCAGGCGGGCCGTGGCGCTGGAGCGTGAGCGAGACCACTTCACCGGGGACCCAACGATCACGGGTCAGAAGGTAAACCCCGGTCGAACTGATATCCCGAATATCGAACTGCCGCGGGCCCGAGCCTGCCCAATGATACGCAGCGAGTCCGGGAGCGGTTCGGCGCTCGGGCCTTGGTGGGCCCGAATAAGAAGAGGCCTTGATCCATTTACTCAGTGCGGTCATGTCGCCCTCTGTCGGAAAAATCCACGTACCGAATCCAACCGCTGCGGTAGGCACATTCGGCCCTAACCGACATTCCAATGCTGCTGACAGTTTAAAGACTTTATCTGAGGAGCATCCTACTCTTGTAAATCCCACTTTTGTCGCAGGGAAGTTACTTACAGGCACGATGGTGCCACTTTAGGGTTACCAGCGCCACTTATGTATATAAACAACAATGCGCGCTCACCAAAAAGAAAGTCCTGGCCGCTTAAAAACTGGGCCGGGCAGAGGGCCTAAAGAGGATCAACCGGGGTGGCCCGCACATATGGACGAGCTCACCCGGCGACAGCTTTAAGGTTGAGGCTCGTTGGCAAAAAATGGTGCAGCAGGTGCGACTTCAACAAACCCAGTGGACCCTTCCCGATGGCCGCTGCAGCGCGCGTACAAGTGTTGACCGAGAGGGGTGGGAGCGATGTTGGCGTCTTCTATGGGTGTAAAGCGTGAAGACTTGATTCTCTTCTCAAGCAGACCTAGGTCGGAAAGGTGCTCGAGGTCCCGATCAAGCTTCAACATCTCGCGTGAGCCTGTCACCTTCATCATCTCTTCGGGTGTGCAGGCGAACGCGCGTGGAGAAATCCGTCCAATGCCTGAAAAACCTCGGACCCCCTTGGCACATGCAGTAGCGAGCATACGAACGTGAATCGGTGTCAGTTGACTGAGCAAGTTGGCAAAGACCAGATTCGAATCGTCATTACCTTCAGGGGTGCACGCCGTGGCCAGAAGCCCGGCCCACATTTGCTGTATCGATTCACTTTCGGCCCATGATCCGTCTTCGAGAATGCGCAAGACCAGATCAGCACGAGCGCGCATCTTGGCCGCATCTGGCGCGGATCCCAGCAGCTTTTCGGCTCTGGCGGCGATCTCCAGTGCGCTTTCAACACGATAGTTGCTCAATCCTTCGCGGAACAATCGCCGCGCGTCTTCCTCTACATCTGGCGATATGCGGCGCAGAAATGCGAGCGCTTCAGCGACCCGGAACTCCCTCAGGACATCACTCGGATCGGTCAGATCGTCCGCAGTCTTGAGTCGACTCTCCCAAAGATGCAAATCCGTGCCCGGGGGCAGGACGAATGACAAACCGACGCCATCTTCGCCCCACCGTATGGCCCGAGCCTGCACCGCAATGCGGCGCTCAGGACTTCTCTCCGGCGGGCCAATCATCTGCAATGTCAGCGAGACCAGTGCACCAGGAGCCCAGCGTTCTTCGGTCAGCAGGTAGACTCCGGTGGAGCTGATGTCACGAATGCTGTTTTGCTTCGGAGCCGAACCAGTCCAATAGTAAGCAGCCAGTCCCGGCACGGTGCGCCGTTCAGGTCTTTGCTGATTCGGAGATGTCGATTTCTCTGACCTAGCCAGTGATGGATTCATACTGCTCCCATTTGGAAATCGCGAAATCTTGAAAAGCGGGGAAGTCGTGGGAAGTTGACCCTGTGCCGCTACGGTCCGCCAAGCCTGCGAGTGACCTCGCCTTCAGAGAATCTTACTCCTGTAAATCCCACTTTTGTAGTAGAAGGCAAGTTACTTTAGGCACGTGATCTGTAAGTTTCTGTTCGCGCGCACTTTGGGTCAGGCGCCAATTAAATGCGCTGGCACATTACGAGGACTGGCCCCTGCAGTAGTAAAAATTCCACCCCATCCGCCTCACGGTCTTCCGGTTCATTCCACTTTGGCGGTGGTCTCAAAGGTCGCCGGACGATAGAAATTCTGTACGTCTCCCCGATACGCATTGCAGCGTGCGTACAGTTCCAGGCCGAAATCTGTGGGAGTGACAGGGGCGTCTCTGAAGGCCTCGAGGCGTGAGGACATTTCAATCTTCCGAATCAGCTCCATGTTTTCCAGATGCCCGAGATCCCGATCGATGCGAACCAGTTCGCGAGTATCCATCATCTCTATAATTCCTGCGATTGAGCTGGAAGGTGGATGAAGGCCCGCCCACCCCGGCTCGGCCATTGCCTTGGCTGCCTTGTCGCAGATAATGGCGAGGATACGTGCGTGAATGGGTGTGAGCTGACTAAAGACATCAATTAACGCCAGATTCGATAAGCTAACATCACCCAAGGTGCAGGATGTAGCCAGGAGTCCCGCCCAAAAATGCTGCAGCCACCGAGCTTCAGCCCATGACCCGTCTTCGAAGACCCGCAGCAGGATGTCAGGATGGACGCGCATTTTGTCGGTGAGCGATCCAAATGCCAGCAACTCTTCGACCTTGAGGGCAATGGCCAGCGCGCTCGAGCATCTTTGACGACTCAGCCCCTTGCGCATCGACTGCTCAACTCTGTCCGCAGCATCCGGGGAAATGCAATGCAAAAAAGCACCGGCTTCGGCGATCCGGAACTCCCTGACGACGTCTTCCGGATCGGGTGCATCCTCCTCAAATTCTGAGGTTTCTTCCCAGAGATGTACTTTCATGCCAGAGGGCAAGACGAACGCAAGACCGATGCCATCATTGCCCCACCGTACAGTTCTTGCCTTTACGTCAAAGTGATGGTCGGGATTCGGATCCGGCGGGCCATCCTTCTGCAGGGACAACGAGACTAGGTCGCCCGGTATCCAGCGCTCAGGGGTCTCAACGTACACCCCTGTCGAACTGATGTCCTTGACAGGAGCAGCCACCGGATTGGAGCTGCTTGTTTTGTAAGCTGTGAGGCCAGGCGCGGGCCGTCGTTTGGGCCTTCCGTTACGAGCATACGAAGGCTTGATCCATTTACTGAGTGGGCTCATGCTGCTCTCCCGCCTGAATGCGCCGGACAATCCATGGGTCCGGTGGAGATTGGAGGTTCAACTTTAGCACAGACTCCATCGCCCCAGCCTGGGAAATGATTTTCTATTGTGCAGTTTACCTTTGGTCAGTCCCGCCTTGGCAATAAGGGCTATGAAGTTGAGAACCAAGGTACTAATCCCCCACAGGCGAGAAAAACCAATATGTCAGCAAAGGTCAATTGAGATCGCTGCATCGACAACGCCCGCTCGGGGTGAGAAAACGAGATAAGAGATTAGAAATCAGGGGGACAGAGGACCTTACATCTTTCGCCCGAGCATGTACAGCAGGAGCGGGAATGCGATAGCCTCATGGTTCATGGTTCTTGCGGATCAAAATACAAGCCAGTCCGGTGAGCCGCTGGATGCGGAGCTGGAGAACCTGCTGAGCCTCGCACGCCAGGCAGCTCTACACAGCTATGCGCCGTACTCAGGCTTCAGAGTGGGGGCGGCACTGCGGCTCACCAACGGTGAGACGGTGACTGGGACTAACGTGGAGAACGTGAGCTACGGGCTCACAATCTGTGCTGAGCGTGCGGCCCTGGTGCGGGCGGTGAGTGAGTTTGGGCCGCAGATTCGCGTGGAGGCAGTGGCCATCGCCAATCTAAATGAGGCCGCTAGCCCACCCTGCGGCGCATGCCGGCAGGTACTGGCAGAGTTCATATTGCCCGAAGCGCCGGTGGTGTTTCCCACCGCAGAAGACGTGCGGGTGATGCCCTTTTCCGCAGTGATGCCGCTGGCATTCGAGATGAAGTTGAAGTAGTTCCGTAAGTGGGCCATGCTTCACCTTGCGATAACGCCAACAGCCCGGAAATCGAGGAGCCAATCGATGATGTCTGCGCATGCCGCTGCGCCGTTACACATGATCGATCTCATCCGTAAGAAGCGCGATGGCGAGGCACTCGACGCGCGCGAGATCGGATTCCTGGTTACCGGAGCGGCGGACGGAGCGATTCCGCAGGAACAGCTTGCGGCGTGGCTGATGGCGGCGTGGCTGCAGGGACTGACGGTGGAGGAGACGCGAGCTTTGACCGTTGCCATGCGCGACTCGGGCGAAAAGTTCGATCCGTCCCGACTGGGCAAGGTGGCCGTGGACAAGCATTCAACGGGCGGCGTCGGCGACAAGACCAGCTTCCTGGTGGCTCCTCTAGCCGCGGCCTGCGGCCTCGCGGTACCTATGATCAGCGGACGTGCCCTAGGGCACGCGGGCGGAACTCTGGACAAGCTGGAGGCGATTCCCGGTTTCAGAACAGCGCTCTCGCTCGAGGAATTCGAGACCGTCCTGACTCGGTGCGGAGCTGCCATTGTGAGCCAGACGCCAGCGCTGGTTCCCGCCGACCGCGTGCTGTATGCGCTGCGCGACCGGACCGGGACGGTGGAGAGTCCGGGGCTCATTTGCGCGTCAATTTTGGGCAAGAAGCTGGCCGCCGGTCTGGATGCGCTTGTGCTGGATGTGAAAACGGGCTCGGGTGCGTTTCTGCGCCGGCGCGAAGACGCAGAATACCTGGCCGCGCTCATGGTGGCCACGGCAGAGGCCACAGGAACGCGCACTGTTGCACTGATGACAAATATGGGGCAACCGCTGGGACGTATGGCGGGTAACTGGATCGAGTTGGTGGAGTGCGTGGAGCTACTCCGCGGCGAGCGGCCGGCCGGCAGCGAGGACTTGCGCGAGCTGTCGTTGACGCTGGCCGGCTGGATGATCATGCTGGGCGGCAAGGCGGAGACGCACGAGGCAGGCTACCGCATGGCCGAAGCTGCGCTGACAGATGGCGCGGCGCTGGCCACATTCTGCAAGATGGTCGATGCCCAGGGAGGGAATGTCGCGGTCTTCGATGACCTGAAGGGGTTCCACAAGCCGGGAGCGACAAGCGCGCTGAATGCTTGGAGGAGCGGATTCATTGTGGAGATGGACACCACCGCGCTGGGCTGGGCAGTACAGCGCCTGGGCGCAGGACGCGAGGTGGCAGGCGGAACCGTTGACCCGCATGCGGGCATTGAATTCCACGCACGGCGCGGCGCGAAGGTGGCGCAGGGTGAGCCTCTGGCTACGCTGTATGCCACCCGGGCTGAGTTGATGGCGGAGCCAATGGATCTGATGAAGAAGGCCATCGTGATTGGTGATGTTCCGCCCGAATTTGTGCCTCTGGTGAGCCACATCTTTACCCGCGAAAATGCTGAGGCATTTCTACGCGATGCGATAAGGTAGTCGCAGAACAGCTTCTAGGTCCTAGCTTCCAGCTGCTAACCTCTAACTTCTAAGCTTGAATCTTGAGGCAAAGTGCGAATCCGTGAGAGATGCGAGCACTCTCGTGCTACAAAAACAAGCCGGAAGCTGAAAACTAATAGCTGTTTTCCGAGGAGAGATCGACTTGGATCGATATACCGGGGTACTGGGGATTTTGGCCGTGTTGGCCGCGGCGTGGCTGGGTTCGACCGATCGCAAGCATATCCGCTGGCGCACGGTGGCGTGGGGACTGGGACTGCAACTGGTATTTGCCTTCTTTGTGCTGCGCTTCGACTACGGCCAGCGTGCCATTGCCTGGGCTGGCGACGTGGTCAACAACATGCTGGCATCGACCGCCGCAGGCACCACGGTGTTGTTTGGCGCGCTGGGCACGCCGCACACTTCGCTGGGCTCCATCTTCGCCTTCCAGGTACTGCCGACGATTATCTTCATCTCCGCGTTTTTCGCTGTGCTTTATCACATTGGACTTATGCAGATCATCATTCGCGGGCTCGCGTGGGTGATGCTGAAGACCATGCGCATCTCGGGCGCAGAGAGCATGAACGTAGCGGCATCAATCTTCATGGGCCAGACCGAAGCGCCGCTTACCATCCGGCCGTTTTTGTCCAAGGCTACGCGCAGCGAATTGATGACGATTATGACCAGCGGCATGGCCCACGTTTCAGGCGGCATCATGGCCATGTACATTGCCCAGGGCGTGGCGGCCAAGCACTTGTTGGCGGCGGTGATCATGACTTCACCGGGCACTATTCTGATTTCCAAGATGTTGGTGCCGGAGACGGAAGTGCCGGCCACCGAGGGCAAGGTCGTGATCCCCAGGGACGAGTTGCACAAGGATGAGAACCTGGTGGGCGCCATTGCTCGCGGCACCATTGACGGCGGCAAGCTGGCCTTCAATGTGGCTATCATGCTGATTAGTTTTCTTGCCCTGGTTGCGCTGCTCGACAGCCTGTTGGGCTGGATCCACTTCCACAACGGGATGCGGTGGGTTCCGGGCAGCCTGGGGCAGATTCTGGGCTTTGTGTTCGCGCCGGTGGCGTGGCTGATCGGTGTGCCGTGGCACGATTGCGGAGTGATCGGCAATCTACTGGGCACGCGCATGGCGCTGAATGAAGTAGTGGCCTACATCGCATTGGGCACGCAAAGGGCCGCCCTCTCTCCGCGCTCGTTTACCATTGCCACCTTTGCGCTGTGCGGGTTTGCCAACTTGGGATCGATCGGTATGCAGATTGGGGGAATTGGTGCGCTGGTGCCGGAGAGGCGCAACGAATTGGCCAGACTTGGCGTGCGCGCCATGCTGGCGGGAACGATGGCTAACTTGATCTCCGCGTCAATTGCGGGGATGTTTCTTGGATAGATAGGTTGAGGCTAACTTCCTCCTAAGGGCCTAGTAAGTTGACTTGGCGATAATCGAGTGGAGATCGCGTGATGAAAACATATCGAATCGCGATGGTGCCGGGTGATGGAATCGGGAAGGAAGTTATTCCCGCCGGGCAAAGAGTTTTGGAAGCGCTTGCCGCTACGGAGAGTTCCTTCCAATTTGAATTTGAGAACTTTGGGTGGGGGGGCGACTACTACCGCAAGCATGGCGAGATGATGCCTGCCAATGGGCTCGACGCGCTGCGCACCAAGGACGCCATTCTCTTCGGCTCTGCGGGAGACCCGCGCATTCCCGACCACATTACGCTGTGGGGCTTGCGGCTGAAGATATGCCAGGGCCTCGACCAGTACGCCAATGTGCGTCCGACACGGATTCTTCCCGGCATCGACGCGCCATTGAAGCGCTGCAGAGCGGAAGATTTGAATTGGGTGATCGTGCGCGAGAATACCGAAGGGGAGTACTCCGGGGCGGGTGGCCGTGTGCACCAGGGACTCCCCATCGAAGTGGCTACCGATCTATCCGTAATGACACGCGCAGGAGTGGAGCGCATTCAGCGGTTTGGCTTTCGGCTGGCGCAATCGCGTCCGCGCAAACTGCTGACGCTGGTGACCAAGAGCAACGCGCAGCGCCACGCCATGGTGATGTGGGACGAAATTGCGGCGCAAGTCTCCACGGAGTTTCCCGATGTGACGTGGGACAAAGAAATGGTGGACGCCGCGACTGCACGCATGGTGAACCGGCCGGCGTCGCTCGACACCATTGTGGCTACCAATCTGCACGCGGACATATTGAGCGACCTGGCCGCCGCCCTGGCTGGAAGCCTGGGCATCGGACCCACCGCCAACATCAACCCCGAGCGCATCTACCCGTCAATGTTCGAGCCCATCCACGGTTCGGCATTCGACATCATGGGCAAAGGACTGGCCAACCCGGTGGGCACCTTCTGGTCGGTGGTAATGATGCTGGAGCACCTGGGCGAGAGGGGCGCTGCCGAGCAGGTGATGACAGCCATCGAACGCGTGACGGCGAATCCCAAACTGCACACGCGCGACCTGGGCGGCACAGCCACGACGGCCGAGGTCACCGCAGCAGTGTGCGCGGAGATTGGCGCGACGATGTCAGTACCGCTTTCAGCAGCGAGAAGGCCATAGATTCCTCGTTTTGATGCGAAAAGGTGGTGTTTTTTGCTCAAAAATCGACCAAAATCGG